>NZ_JBIWFD010000003.1:415051-681745 GCF_044762875.1 Peribacillus sp. NPDC096379 | reverse complement strand
TTGATAGGTCAGAGGTGGAAGCGTGGCGACATGTGGAGCTGACTGATACTAATCGATCGAGGACTTAACCTTATTGTTCTTGAAAAAAGCAAAAACCCTTCTTATTATCTAGTTTTGAAGGAATGATATTCCTTTATTGTTTGGTGGCGATAGCAAAGAGGTCACACCCGTTCCCATTCCGAACACGGAAGTTAAGCTCTTTAGCGCCGATGGTAGTTGGGGGTCTCCCCCTGTGAGAGTAGGACGTTGCCAAGCAATTCGAGAGATCAGCTATTTATAGCTGGTCTTTTTTGCTGTTTCGGAGATTATTTATCCCGCTTTAACGGGCAGTAAAATCTCCACGGATCGAAGTTTCACTTTATGTGGATTATGGTCCTCTAATTTGTCTGTCCACATCTAGTGCAAGCAGTTTTAGGATTTAGAATTTAGCTCACGGCTGATATATTGTGAGAAATGGCTAATAAATTTATGATAGTGTTTTATTTATGAAAGGTTCGTTTGGATGAATCACTTCATATACAGTAAACGCCACTTAATTTAATAGAAAAAAGATAAAATGATTTGTTTACTACGCTCATTCTTGAATTTATGGGTCCAAATCAAAAAAATGTAGTCAGGGGCCGGTTAGTGCTAGTTCTGAATCTCATGTATTATTGCATACGCGAAACGTTAGAGGTTTGAGTTCCTCGAATTTCTCTTCTCTTTATTTCCTTCTTTTTGAACACCCACTATAAAAAATTATCAAAAAAATTTTAAGTATTACATTAGATAACACGGTTCTTATTAAATTTTCATAAAAAGTGACTTTTTGGTATAGTTTAGAAAAGGAAATCAAAAAATGAAAAGAAAAGCTCTTTTTGAAAGGAACGGTTTTGTGAGTAAAAAAAAGAAGGAAGTTTTTGAAGTAAAAGATGGAGAAAGTATTGATGCTTGTCTGGAACGGATTAAAGCGGCAGGTTATTCTCCAATCAAAAGGATAGAAAAACCGATTTTTACAGAAGAAAAGGAAAATGGAGAGACCATTTATAAGCCTGTTGCTCGGAAAATTGTCTTTGAAGCACTGTTAAACGAGTGAAACACGAACGTTATGTAATTATTTATTCATAATATTCGATTTTAGACTTGACGTAGGGTGGATCGATTGTTAAGATGAAAGTGAACTTAATATCTCTCATATAATCCCCGGGAATATGGCCCGAAAGTATCTACCCAATAACCGTAAATTATTGGACTATGAGAGAAAGTGATTCCTTTATTCAGGATATGTATGTCCTTTTTTTAGAAAGGACTAATCATTCCGGGCAGGTTCCTTTCTCTTGTATGTAGAAAGGGCTGCCCGGTTTTTCATTTTATAAATAGTAAAGCTTCTAATACAAGTTTGGGGGGAAGACAGTGAAAGCACAGGTTGGTGTAATAATGGGAAGTGTTTCTGATTGGGAAACGATGAAACATGCTTGTGAAGCGTTAGATCAAATAAATATTCCATATGAGAAACGGGTAGTTTCTGCACATCGTACACCCGACTTATTGTTTGATTACGCAGAGAGTGCGCGAGAAAGAGGCATTAAAGTCATTATAGCTGGAGCTGGTGGAGCTGCTCATTTACCTGGCATGACAGCAGCCAAAACCACATTGCCTGTTATTGGAGTTCCCGTACAAACGAAGGCGTTAAACGGAATGGATTCACTGCTTTCTATCGTACAGATGCCTGGGGGAGTACCGGTCGCTACGGTAGCTATCGGGAAAGCTGGAGCTGTTAACGCTGGCCTGTTGGCTGCTCAAATACTCGGCAGCAGTGACGCTGGAATTGCAGACAAATTAGAAGCCATTCGAAACGAAACAAAGGAAAAGGTGCTAAGTAGCAGTGAACAGCTTAAATAAAGTAATTTTACCAGGACAAACAATCGGGATTATTGGTGGCGGCCAGTTGGGAAGAATGATGGCTTTATCTGCAAAAGCAATGGGGTTCCGTATAGCGGTTTTGGATCCGACAAAAGATTGTCCATGCGGGCAAGTTGCGGATATTGAAATAAACGGTGCTTATGATGATTTAGATTCGATAAAAAAGCTTTCTGAAGTGAGCGATGTTATCACTTATGAATTCGAGAATGTGAGTTTTGAAGCTTTAGCGTGGTTGAAAGAGAATAGTTATCTGCCACAAGGAGCGGAACTGTTAAAAATTACTCAGGACCGCGTAACAGAGAAAGCGGCGATATCCAAAGCTGGTGTTCCAGTAGCTCCGTATGGTGTCGCAGAGAGTTTGACCGACGTGTATAGTGCAATCAAAATTTTGGGCTATCCATGTGTGTTAAAAACAGCGCGTGGCGGCTATGATGGTAAAGGGCAGCTTGTTCTACGTGAAGAGTCTGATGTTGCTAGCGCAGGCAGTCTTTTAGAAAGTGGGATTTGTGTAGTAGAGAAATGGGTGCCTTTTGCAAAAGAAATTTCTGTGATTATTACTAGGAAGTCAAATGGTGAGATCGAGTATTTTCCTGTCGCGGAAAATATTCATAAAGAGAATATTTTGCACAAGAGTATTGTTCCAGCAAGAATAAGTGAGAAAGCTTCACAGAGAGCGATGCAGCTGGCTTTACAGCTAGCTGAAAACCTAAATCTTGTTGGTACGCTTGCGGTTGAGATGTTTTTAACTGATGAGGATGAGATTATTGTAAACGAGTTGGCGCCAAGACCTCATAATTCTGGCCATTATACGATGGAGGCGTGCCAAACTTCGCAATTTGAGCAACATATCCGAGCTGTCTGCAATTGGCCATTAGGGAAGACAAATTTGTTAAAGCCTGTGGTGATGGTAAATATCCTTGGTGAGCATTTAGAAGATGTCCTTTATGCGATTCCAGAGTTAGCAGATTGGAAGATTCATCTATACGGAAAGAAAGAAGCTAGTCCGAAACGAAAAATGGGTCATGTAAATGTTTTGCGAAATTCAGTCGAGCAAGCGCTAGATGAGATTAACCATAGTGGAATTTGGAGTAAGTAATAAGCAGGAAACGGAGGCAATGCGATGATTGAACGTTATACACGCCCTGAAATGGGAGCGGTTTGGACGGAAGAAAACCGATTTAAAGCTTGGCTTGAGGTTGAGATTCTTGCTTGTGAAGCATGGTCTGAACTGGGTGCCATACCTAAGGAAGATGTCGCACTGCTTCGGGAAAATGCGTCTTTTGATATTAATCGTATTAAGGAAATCGAAGAGGAGACGCGTCATGATGTCGTTGCTTTTACAAGGGCGGTTTCAGAAACGTTAGGTGAGGAAAGGAAATGGGTTCATTACGGATTGACATCAACAGATGTTGTTGATACTGCCCTATCCTATATCTTGAAACAAGCAAACAAAATTTTGCTAGCTGACTTAGAGCGATTTGTAGATATTTTAAAAAATAAAGCGCAGGAAAATAAATATACGGTCATGATGGGACGTACGCATGGCGTACATGCAGAGCCGACAACATTTGGCTTGAAATTAGCGTTATGGCATGAAGAAATGAAGCGTAACCTAGAGCGTTTTAAAGAAGCGATAAAAGACATTGAGGTTGGGAAAATGTCGGGAGCAGTTGGTACATTTGCCAATATCGATCCATTCGTTGAAAAATACGTTTGTGAAAAGTTAGGGCTTGAAGCGGCTCCGATTTCTACACAAACGCTTCAAAGGGACCGCCATGCTCATTATCTAAGTACCCTTGCGTTGATTGCGACAAGCATTGAAAAATTCGCAGTTGAAATTCGCGGATTGCAAAAAAGTGAAACACGCGAAGTGGAAGAATTTTTTGCAAAAGGGCAAAAGGGTTCATCTGCTATGCCGCATAAACGAAACCCAATTGGCTCTGAAAATATGACAGGACTTGCACGTGTTATTCGTGGATATATGATGACCGCGTATGAGAATGTTCCATTATGGCATGAGCGTGACATCTCTCATTCATCAGCGGAAAGAATTATTCTACCTGATGCAACGATTGCACTGAATTATATGTTAAATCGCTTCGGGAATATTGTGAAGAATTTAACGGTATACCCGGAAAATATGAAGCGCAATATGGATCGTACGCTTGGTTTAATTTATTCACAGCGCGTATTGCTTACATTAATTGATAAAGGTCTTGTACGTGAAGAGGCATATGATACGGTTCAACCAAAAGCGATGGAGGCTTGGGAGAAGCAAGTTCCTTTCCGTAGCCTGCTTGAACAGGATGACAAGATTACAAGCTTGCTGACAAAGGAAGAATTAGATGATTGCTTCGATTATCATCATCACTTGAAGCAAGTTGATATGATTTTTGATCGTTTGGGTCTGTAATTAGGAACGCTGCTGGTTATTTACTGGCAGCAAATCCTACATGTATCTTAAAAATTGCCAATATTCTTTATTACGGGGGCCTCATAGATGGAAAAGCGAGAATTGCTTTATGAAGGAAAGGCTAAGAGAATTTATGCGACAGAGAATCCAGAAGTTGTCTGGGTAGTATATAAAGATTCAGCAACAGCCTTCAATGGTGAAAAGAAAGCAGAAATTGCCGGTAAGGGTGTACTGAATAATGGAATTACTAGTTTGCTATTTTTAAAGCTTCATGAAGCTGGAATTACTTCTCACTTTATTAAGCAAATTTCCGACACAGAGCAGCTTGTAAAAAGGGTTTCTATTATTCCACTTGAAGTTGTTGTACGCAATGTAGTAGCAGGCAACTTATCTAAGCGCCTTGGATTGCCTGAAGGGCAGCTATTGAAGCAGACACTTATTGAATTTTATTACAAAGATGATAAGCTCGGTGATCCATTGTTAACAGAGGACCATATTAAAGAATTGATGCTAGCATCTGAAGAGGAAGTTAGGATTTTGAAACAAAAAGCTTTAGATGTGAATGCAAATTTATCAAGCTTTTTTAGTGAAATTGGAGTTCGTTTAATTGATTTTAAGCTAGAATTTGGAAAGCGTGCAGATGGTGAAATCTTGTTGGCGGATGAAATATCTCCAGATACGTGCCGATTATGGGACGTTGAAACGGAAGAAAAGCTCGATAAGGATGTATTCCGCCGCGATTTGGGAAATTTAGTAGATGCCTATGAAAAAATCTATTCAAAACTTGGAGGTTACAAGCATGTATAAAGTAAAGGTATATATCACGTTAAGAGAAAGTGTCTTAGATCCACAAGGAACAGCCGTTAAATCTTCCTTACACAGTATGTCGTATGATACGGTGTCAGATGTGAGAATCGGCAAATACATGGAATTGACGATTGAAAAAAATAATCAGGATATCGATGCTCTAGTAAAAGAAATGTGCGAGCGTCTGTTAGCGAATATCGTTATTGAAGATTACCGTTATGAAATCGAGGAGGTTGTCGCGCTGTGAAATTTGCTGTAATTGTGTTTCCAGGCTCCAACGGTGATATTGATATGTTCCATGCAATTAAGGATGAATTGGGTGAAGAGGTAGAATATGTGCCCCATACAGCAGACAGCCTAGCGGGTTTTGATGGCATCTTATTGCCTGGTGGTTTCTCATATGGCGATTACCTTCGTACTGGCGCCATAGCTCGTTTTTCTAACGTGATGGGTGAAGTGGTGAAAGCGGCGAACGAAGGAGTACCTGTATTAGGTGTATGCAACGGATTTCAAATCTTACTCGAAGCAGGGCTACTGCCAGGTGCGATGAGAAGAAATCGGGAGTTAGCGTTTATTTGTAAACCAACTCAGCTGGTAGTTGAGAATAATAAAACAATGTTTACGAGTGGCTATGAAATAGGTGAAACTATTACAATTCCAATCGCCCATGGTGAAGGGAATTACTATTGCGATGAAGAAACTATGAAACTTTTAAAGCAAAACAATCAGATTGTATTTACGTATGACGGTGAAAATCCGAATGGCAGTCTTGAAGGGATTGCAGGAATCACGAATGAAAATGGAAATGTTTTGGGCATGATGCCACATCCCGAGCGCGCAGTTGATCAATTACTTGGAAGTGCAGATGGATTAAAATTATTTCAATCAATCGTAAGAAATTGGAGGGAAAACCATGTCGTTAATGCTTGAGCCAAGCCCGGAAAAAATTAGATCACAGCGAGTGTATGCAGAGATGGGTCTTTCGGATGAAGAATTTGCGATGGTAGAAAACATCCTGGGCCGTACGCCGAATTATACAGAAACCGGTTTATTTTCAGTAATGTGGTCAGAGCACTGTTCGTATAAAAATTCCAAGCCCGTTTTAAAAAAGTTCCCGGTAACTGGGGAAAAAGTCCTTCAAGGACCTGGTGAAGGTGCGGGGATTGTTGATATTGGAGACGGTCAGGCGGTTGTTTTTAAAATTGAAAGCCATAATCATCCTTCTGCGATTGAGCCTTATCAAGGAGCGGCAACAGGCGTCGGCGGCATTATCCGTGACGTATTTTCTATGGGTGCCCGTCCAATTGCTATTCTGAATTCGCTTCGTTTCGGTGAGTTGGATAACGCTCGTGTCAAATATTTATTTAAAGAAGTCGTTGCAGGTATTGCTGGATATGGAAACTGTATTGGTATTCCAACAGTGGGAGGCGAGATTCAATTTGATCCTTCCTACGAGGGAAATCCACTTGTAAACGCCATGTGTGTCGGTTTGATTAATCATGAAGATATTCAAAAAGGGCAAGCGCGCGGAGTCGGTAATACGGTCATGTACGTGGGAGCGAAAACTGGACGTGATGGGATTCACGGGGCGACATTTGCTTCTGAAGAATTGACTGAATCATCTGATGAAAATCGTCCAGCTGTTCAAGTGGGCGATCCATTTATGGAAAAACTGCTTCTTGAAGCATGTCTTGAATTAATCCATAATGATGCCCTTGTTGGGATTCAGGATATGGGAGCGGCAGGGCTTGCAAGTTCTTCGGCAGAGATGGCTTCTAAAGCAGGTTCAGGGATTGAGATGAACCTTGATCTTGTGCCACAACGTGAAACTGGGATGACTGCTTATGAAATGATGCTGTCAGAATCACAAGAGCGGATGCTGATTGTCGTTAAAAAAGGACGCGAACAGGAAATTACCGATTTATTTTCTAAATATGATTTAGAAGCAGTTGCTGTTGGTGTGGTAACGGAAGAAAAGGTTCTTAAGCTCACCCATAAAGGCAATGTTGTAGCGAACGTTCCGGTTGATGCATTAGCTGAAGATGCTCCTGTGTACCATAAGCCATCAAGTGAACCTCAATTGTACAGAGACTTTCAAGCAATGAAAATTGAAGTTCCGAATATCGTTAATTTCAAAGAAACACTGATCAGTCTATTGTCTCAACCGACAATTGCAAGTAAAGAATGGGTCTACAATCAATATGATTATATGGTACGAACAAGTACCGTTGTAGCTCCAGGTTCCGATGCTGCAGTCGTCCGAATTCGTGAGACGAATAAAGCACTTGCGATGACAACGGATTGTAATTCTCGTTACCTTTATTTAGATCCAGAAGTAGGTGGAAAAATTGCTGTTGCTGAAGCGGCACGTAATATCGTATGTTCTGGAGCAGAACCGTTAGCAGTTACCGATAACTTGAACTTTGGTAATCCTGAGAAGCCGGAGATTTTCTGGCAGATTGAGAAGGCAGCGGATGGAATAAGTGAAGCTTGTAGAACATTAAGTACGCCTGTTATTGGAGGGAACGTTTCTCTTTATAATGAAACGAATGGTGAAGCCATTTATCCAACGCCAGTTATTGGCATGGTAGGTCTTGTACATGATCTTACTCATATCACGACCCAGGAATTTAAAAATCCAGGGGACCTGATTTATGTGATTGGTGAGACGAAAGAAGAATTCGGTGGCAGTGAATTGCAAAAAATGCTGGAAGGAAAAATCTATGGTCAATCACCGTCCATTGATTTAGAAATCGAGCAACAACGCCAGAAACAACTCTTGAATGCGATCCAAAGCGGGTACGTCGCTTCAGCACATGATGTTGCAGAAGGCGGATTAGCAGTAGCTCTTGCAGAAGCACTCTTTGGTACAGAAAATTTAGGAGCACGTGTAGTTGTTGAAAATGAGGCAGTTACGGCGTTATTTAGTGAAACACAGTCCCGATTTGTAGTATCCGTATCTCCTGAAAATCGCGAAGCATTTGAAAGTACGGTTCAAGATGCTTATTGCATTGGTGAAGTAAACAATAATGGAGTATTGACAATTTCCCGCAAGCAGGAAGGTCTAGTAATAGATGCAAGTGTTCAAGAATTAGAAGCTGCTTGGAGAGGGGCGATCCCATGCTTGCTGAATTAAAGGGATTGAATGAAGAATGTGGTGTGTTTGGCATTTGGGGTCACCCAGATGCTGCACAAATCACCTACTATGGTTTGCATAGCCTGCAACACCGTGGCCAAGAAGCTGCGGGAATGGTTCTAGCTAAGGACGGAAAGCTGACAGGAATGAAGGGTGAAGGATTGGTCACGGAAGTGTTTACTGCCGAGAAAATGAAGAATTTATCCGGAAATGCTGCAATTGGCCATGTCAGATATACAACGGCAGGTGGAGGCGGTTATGAAAACGTTCAACCATTTTTATTCAATTTCCAAAGTGAAGCCATGGCACTAGCCCACAATGGCAACATTGTGAATGCCAATCAATTGAAGGCGCAGCTTGAAGCACAAGGAAGCATCTTTCATAGCACCTCTGATACAGAAGTATTAGCCCACTTGATTCGTAAAGGCGGTTTTTCAGATTTGAAAAGTCGTGTTATAAATGGATTAAGCTCGTTAAAAGGTGCTTATGCTTTCTTGATTATGACGGAAACAGAAATGCTCGTTGCTCTAGACCCAAACGGACTTAGACCCTTATCTCTTGGGATCTTGGGCGGTGCTTACGTTATAGCATCTGAAACATGTGCCTTTGATATTGTCGGTGCGGAATTTATCCGTGATATTGAACCAGGAGAGCTCCTTGTCATCAACGATGAAGGGATTAAAAGCGAACGTTTTGTTATGTCTTCACAGCGCGCAATGTGTACGATGGAATATATTTATTTTTCCCGTCCAGACAGTAATATTAGTGGAATCAATGTTCATACAGCACGGAAAAATCTTGGTAAGCAGCTAGCGGTAGAAAAACTAATTGAAGCCGACGTTGTAACAGGTGTTCCAGATTCAGGTAATTCTGTTGCTATAGGATATGCAGAGGCAAGTGGCATTCCTTATGAAATGGGTCTAATTAAAAATAGATATGTAGGCCGTACTTTTATTCAACCTTCTCAATCTCTAAGAGAACAAGGTGTGAGAATGAAGCTGTCTGCAGTACGCGGTGTTGTAGAGGGGAAAAGGGTTGTAATGGTTGACGATTCAATCGTGCGTGGAACTACATGTAAGCGGATTGTCACGATGCTTAAGGAAGCTGGTGCAAAGGAAGTACATGTCCTAATTAGTTCTCCTCCAATTAAGAATCCTTGTTTCTATGGGATTGATACATCAAGTCGTGAGGAGTTAATTGCCTCTGAAAATTCAGTTGAAGAAATTCGTGAAATCATCGGAGCAGATTCGCTTACATTTTTAAGTGTTGAAGGAATGGTTGAAGCGATTGGAAGACCATTTGAAGGTGAGAACCGAGGTCAATGCCTCGCTTGCTTTACTGGAAATTATCCGACAGAAATATATGCCAATGAGCAGTCAACAACCGTAATAAGTTGAATGAAGGAGGATGATGACCATGTCGAATGCATATAAAGCGGCGGGAGTCGATATTGAAGCGGGGTATGAAGCGGTATCACGCATGAAAAAGCATGTTCAAAAAACGATGCGTCCAGGAGTATTAAGTGGGCTGGGCGGTTTTGGCGGCATGTTTGATTTATCTCAATTGAACTTACGCGAGCCTGTCCTTGTTTCAGGAACGGATGGAGTAGGAACGAAGCTATTGCTTGCGATGATGATGAATAAGCATGACAGCATTGGGATTGACTGTGTGGCCATGTGTGTGAACGATATCGTTGTTCAAGGAGCTGAGCCGCTTTACTTTTTAGACTATATCGCTTGTGGAAAAGCAGAGCCTGAGAAAATTGAGAGCATTGTAAAAGGGATTGCAGAAGGCTGTGAGCAAGCAGGTTGTGCATTAATCGGTGGCGAGACGGCTGAAATGCCTGGCATGTATAGTGAAGAAGAATATGATTTAGCAGGCTTTACAGTAGGAGCATGTGAAAAGACGAACCTGATTACCGGCCAGAAAATCAACCAAGGCGATTGTATAATCGGATTAGCGTCAAGTGGCATTCATAGCAATGGCTATTCGCTTGTACGTAAAGTTTTATTAGATGACGCGAAAATGGATGTAAATGCATTTATTCCAGAGCTGGGCTGCGAACTAGGAGAAGAACTTTTAAAGCCGACTAAAATTTATGTGAAGCCAATTTTAGCGGCGTTGAGCGAGTTTGAAATTAAAGGGATGGCTCATATAACTGGCGGTGGATTTATTGAGAATTTACCGAGAATGATGCCTGAAAATTTAGGAATCGAGATAAAGTCAGGATCTTGGGAGATTCCGCCGATCTTCACCCTTCTTGAAGAAAAAGGAAACATTAGTCGTGAGGATATGTACAATATTTTTAATATGGGCATCGGCATGGCTCTTGTCGTCGAGCAGGAAAAGGCCTCTGAGCTTCTAGCCTTTTTTGAAAAACGTGGCGAAGTGGCGTATCAAATTGGTACAGTCGTGAATCAACCTGGTGTAAGTATTGCGAGTGAATTATGAAAAAAATAGCAGTATTTGCATCGGGGAGCGGGAGCAACTTTCAAGCAATCGTGGATGCGGTTAAGGCAGGCACGCTCGAAGCAGACATTCGTTTGCTTGTCTGTGATCAAGAGTCCGCTTATGTTTTGCAAAGAGCCGAAAAAGAGAAGATTACTAGCTTTTGCTTTTCTCCAAAGTCTTTCCATGACAAAGCAGCGTTTGAACAGGAAATCGTGAAGCAACTTAAATCGAAGGATGTTGAATTCATTGTTTTAGCAGGATATATGCGATTGATCGGTCCAACACTTTTACAAGAATATCCTAAAGCAATCGTGAATATCCATCCTTCTTTATTGCCAGCTTTTCCAGGTATTGATGCAATTGGTCAAGCGTTTGATGCAGGGGTGAAGGTAACTGGCCTTTCGATTCATTATGTGGATGCTGGGATGGATACAGGTCCAATTATTGCCCAAAAAGAAATTGAGATTCTGGAAAATGATACGAGAGATCGGTTACAAGAACGAATTCAGCAGGCCGAGCACATTGCCTATCCAGAAGTGCTTCAACAGTTGTTTATGAAGGAGAAATCAATTTCTTCTCATTAATTTTTGAATAATGCAGTTTTTTATGAACGATTTAATTTAGTGGAAGTTGAACGGTTAGCTTGCGCTTTTAAGATTAGAAAGTCTATGGTTTTTCAACAAGTCTTTGTGTCTAGCACAAGTAGATTAACACTTCGAAGTCATAAGCCAAGCAATCTGGTAGAGAGAAGAGCACCCAACAGCTTGCTTGTCTTATGCTTGTCGGGTTCGCACTGGATGTGCTGACTTCGACGTTCGAAACAGGACACCTGGCGGATTTTAGTCAAAGTTCATTCAATAGGCGCTTGCGCTTTTCCAACGAGGAGGATTCATTATGGCAAAACGTGCATTAATCAGTGTTTCAGATAAAACAGGTATCGTAGAATTTGCAATTGGTCTTAAAGAGGCAGGCTTTGAAATCGTGTCTACTGGGGGTACGAAGAAGACGCTTGTTGAAAATGGAATTGACGTGATTGGGATTAGTGATGTAACAGATTTTCCTGAAATTTTGGATGGCAGGGTTAAAACGTTGCATCCAAATGTTCACGGTGGATTATTGGCAAGAAGGAATGATGTCGCACATCAAGCTCAATTAGAAGCACATCAAATTCAACCAATTGATCTCGTTTGCGTCAATTTGTATCCATTCCAGCAGACGATCGCGAAACCTGATGTGACGCCTGAAGATGCGATTGAAAATATCGATATTGGTGGACCAACGATGCTTCGTTCTGCGGCAAAGAATCACGAATTTGTGACAGTTGTTGTGGACCCAACAGACTATGAATCCGTACTTACTGAGCTGAATGAAAACGGTGACGTATCAGCTGCAAAGAAACGAAAACTTGCTGCGAAAGTATTCCGCCATACAGCTGCCTATGATGCTGTCATATCCGAGTACATGACAAAGCTTGCTGAGGAAGAAAATCCTGAAAGTTTAACGCTCACGTATACATTAAAACAATCACTTCGATATGGAGAAAATCCACATCAACAAGCTGCATTTTATCAAAAGCCATTAGGCTCTACTTTTTCTGTGGCGTATGCCAAACAATTGCACGGTAAAGAACTGTCATACAACAATATTAATGATGCTGATGCCGCTTTACAGATCGTCAATGAATTTGAAGAGCCAGCAGCTGTTGCTGTTAAGCATATGAATCCATGTGGAGTTGGGGTTGGTAATTCGGTTGCTGAAGCGTTTAAGAAAGCGTATGAAGCAGATTCTACGTCCATTTTTGGTGGAATTATTGCTTTAAATCGTGAAGTAGACCAAGAAACAGCTGAAATGCTCCGTGAAATTTTCCTTGAAATCATTATAGCTCCTCACTTTTCCGAGAAAGCACTAGAGATTTTAACTGCGAAAAAGAATATCCGTCTGTTAACTGTAGCTTTCGATGGCAAGCAAAAATCCGAACGAAAAACTACATCCATTCAAGGGGGATTACTCGTTCAAGATTTAGATACTTATGGGTTAGACCATGCAACTATAACAATCCCAACGAAACGCCAACCATCTGAAGATGAATGGGCAGCAATGAAACTAGGCTGGAAAATCGTGAAGCACGTGAAATCTAATGCAATTGTCGTAAGTGGCGAACAGATGACGTACGGTATCGGTGCTGGACAGATGAACCGCGTAGGGGCAGCTAATATTGCTTTAGAACAAGCTGGTGAAAAAGCAAAAGGCGCGGCTCTCGCTTCTGATGCATTTTTCCCAATGGATGACACTGTTGAAGCGGCGGCCATTGCTGGTATCACAGCTATCATTCAACCTGGTGGGTCTGTACGTGATGAGGATTCGATTAAAAAAGCAGATGAATACGGCATTACAATGGTGTTTACAGGCGTTCGTCATTTTAAGCACTAAGTTTTTGGGTTCAATAGGCTAATGGTTTTTAATATTAGGAAGAGGTGATTCCATGAACGTGTTAGTGATTGGCAAGGGTGGACGTGAGCATGCATTAGCAAAGAAACTATCCGAAAGTAAGCAGGTTCATCAAGTATTCGCGGCTCCAGGTAATCCAGGCATGGAGGATGTGGCGGAACTCGTTCAAATTGATGAAAATAATCATAAGGAACTGATTGCGTTTGCTAAAGATCAGAATGTTACCTTAACCATTATTGGAGCCGAAATACCTTTGGTTAATGGAATTGTCGATGAATTTAAAGCAGCTGGTCTACAGGTATTCGGGCCTGATAAACAAGCAGCTATAATTGAAGGTAGTAAAACCTTTGCAAAGGATTTAATGAAAAAATATGAAATTCCTACTGCTGCATATGAAACATTTACAGATATCGAGTCAGCAAAAACGTATTTAGCTGAAATTGGTGTTCCAATTGTAATAAAAGCGGATGGACTTGCTGCTGGGAAAGGTGTAGTCGTTGCACACACGATGGAAGAGGCACTGGAAGCATTACATGGAATGCTTGTTGATGAGAAATTCGGTGAAGCTTCAGCGCGAGTTGTCATGGAGGAATTCCTTGAAGGTGAGGAATTTTCGCTAATGGCATTTGTAAATGGAGAGAAGGTTTACCCGATGGTTATCGCTCAAGATCATAAGCGGGCTTATGATGGTGATACTGGTCCGAATACAGGTGGAATGGGTGCGTATTCGCCTGTTCCTCAAATTCCAGAAAGCGTGGTTGCTGCGGCAGTCGATCAAATTGTAAAACCAACAGCGGCAGCACTTGTTGCTGAGGGTCGCTCTTTTACAGGCATTTTATATGCAGGTTTAATTGCTACGAATAAAGGAACAAAAGTGATTGAGTTCAATGCACGTTTCGGTGATCCAGAAACTCAAGTTGTCCTGCCAAGACTAAAGAATGATTTTGTTGATACGCTTCTTGCTGTTTTAAACGGGAATGACTATGAGCTTGAATGGGACGATGAATCTGTAATCGGGGTAGTTGTCGCAGCAGCTGGTTACCCTAGCGAATATGTCAAAGGAGCACCGATACATGGTCTAGGGGAATTAAGTGAGGATGTTGACATTTATCACGCAGGTACTGCCAAGAATGATAACGGTGACTATACGACAAATGGCGGTCGAGTACTGCTTGTGGCCGCAAAGGGAACCGATCTTCTTAGTGCACAAGCAAAGGTTTACAAAGAATTAGAAAAGATTCCTAACCAAGATTTATTTTGGAGAAAAGACATTGGTTATCGCGCCATTTTAGTGGCCAAATAGAGGGTCCCCTAAGAATTTAGAACGTCATAAGGGTCTGACCTCGCACTTTAAATCAGTATGTAGTGTTTTATACACTTATCTGAATTTAGTTGCTGCGGGGTCTGACCCTTTCTGACCTTCATTGGACACCTTTTTTAAGTTTCTGTATTTTCATCATCTGAGATAAGATCATTCCCCATCCCCATTTGAGTTAATAAATGTTCTCCTTTTTTTATGATGTTATGGTTCCCGCTTAATCTCCCTTGACACTTTTCATAAAGGGCAACAAAGGGACAAAAGCGAAGAATTCCTTCCCCAATTTTCATACCAGAACACATGGCTATAACTAAATAAGATCCTTTCCACGGCTTTCTGGACATTTTTGAAATCGACCATGCTAAAAAAGTAAAACCACAAGTTATTCTGAGTAATGCGTTTGGAATGCCGATATTTGCTTTTACTTTCATAATAGATAATCTCCTTCACGAAATATTCACACTATTTACCATAACTTTAATGTATTAACTCATTAAATGTGTTAGGATTAATAAAAATGGGTGAATATTACTTATTTTGGTTCTTTACATGACTTTTCAATATAAATATAGTAGTTAAATCTAAAAAAACGGAGGGGTTCTCTTGTTAGAGCAACGTTATCGATGGAAGAATAAACATATACGCGAGCATGTCGATGTACTAGACGGAAACAGAGCTCCACATATACTTCTACAAAATGCAACGTATTTAAATCAGTCATTGCGAAAGTGGATAAAAGCAAATATTTGGATTTATGATGATCGCATCGTCTATGTGGGGGACAAAATACCTGACAAATTAGATCATTGCGAAATGGTTGATTGCCAAGGCAGCTTTTTAGTTCCGGGCTATATTGAGCCACATTCGCATCCATTTCAATTATATAATCCCCAGACTTTAGCTCGTTATGCATCGTATTTTGGAACAACGACATTGATTAATGATAACCTAATGCTTTTTTTGCAATTAGAAAAAAAGAAAGCGTTTTCTTTATTGAAGGAATTACGAAATATCCCAGCTAGCATGTACTGGTGGTGCAGGTTTGATGGGCAAACCGAATTACGGAATGAAGAAACAATTTTTACTCATGGTGATGTAAAGGCGTGGCTCGAGCATGATGCCGTATTGCAAGGTGGGGAGCTGACTGCATGGCCCAGGCTGCTTGCTGGAGATGATATGATGCTTCATTGGATCCAAGAAGCAAAGCGAATGAGAAAACAAATCGAAGGCCATTTTCCTGGTGCATCGGAAAAAACGTTAGCGAAAATGATGTTATTTGGGGCCGATTGTGATCATGAAGCTATGACAGGAAAAGAAGTGTTGTCTCGATTGATGCAAGGGTATACGGTTTCTTTGAGAAATTCTTCGATCCGACCGGACTTAGAAAATATATTGAAAGAAATTCATGAGCTTGGGATCGATCAATACGACCATTTCTTCTTTACGACGGATGGTTCATCGCCTTCATTTTACGAAAGCGGTTTCATAGATGTAATGATTAAAATCGCAATTGAACAGGGCGTTCCGATTATAGATGCATATAATATGGCTACGATTAATGTTGCCCGCTATTATAATATTGAGTACTTACATGGAAATATTGCAACAGGCAGAGTCGCTAATATTAATTTCCTTCAATGTGAGACAGAACCAGCGCCTGTTTCTGTTCTAGCGAAAGGGAAATGGGTGAAGCGTGACGGGGTGGAGCTTGAAGACTCGTCTGTTGTTCATTGGGATGGATATGGATTCGGAGAGTTACAGTTAGATTGGGAATTGGATAGTAATGATTTAGAGTTTTCGATGCCATTCGGTTTTGAAATGATCAATGATGTGATTACGAAACCATACTCGATTACATCGGATTACTCTGATGGAAATCTGTCATTCGAACATGATGAATGTTATTTTGTAATGATTGATCGTGGTGGGGAGTGGAGAATTAATACGATGGTTAAAGGCTTTGCCAATCAATTATGCGGGTTTGCAAGCACATACTCAAATACGGGAGACATAGTTCTGATTGGAAAAAGAAAAGAAGATATGCTTCTTGCTTTTCAGCGAATGAAGGAAATTGGCGGCGGGATTGTAATTGCTGAGCAAGGGAAAATCATTTTTGAAATGCGCTTAGCATTAAAAGGACTGATTTCTGAAAAATCAATGCCAGAGCTAATTAAAGAGGAAAAGGAATTGAAACAACTGCTTCAAGAAAGAGGATATGTATTTTCAGATCCAATATACACATTGTTATTTTTCTCATCTACACATCTTCCCTATATCCGTGTAACCCCAACGGGAATGTATGATATTATGAATAAAACAGTTCTCTTTCCTACAATAATGCGTTAAAATGTAAAAGAAGACTTTTAAAATTAAGGAAGTAACGTGGAAACAAGTAGGGAGTGTGCAGGAATGAAAAGGAGTTTACTGCTTATTCTGCTTGCTGTTTTGTTATTGATGGGTGGCTGTATAAAAAAGGTAGCCAAGGATGAACGACCAACCGACAATTCTTCGAGTGAAATTGTCGAACAAAATGAAACTACTCAAGATCCAGTTGATAGTGAACAGTTTTCAAACTTTTACCCATTAACAGGAATGGCAACGAATGATGATACAGAACATAGGGCGATTGCTGTAATGGTTAATAATCATCCAAAGGCACGGCCGCAAACAGGCCTTTCGAAAGCAGATATTATCTATGAAATGTATGCGGAAGCAGAAGTAACACGTTTCTTAGCAGTTTTTCAAAGTGAAATGCCAAAAGAAGTTGGACCGGTCCGTAGCGCTCGTGATTACTTTATTAAATTAGCGAAAGGGTTAGATTGTGTCTATGTATGTCACGGGAATAGCCCGGATGCTAAAGAGATGCTTGATCAAGGATATATTGATCATTTGAATGGATTAGAATATGATGGAACGCTTTTTCAACGTTCGAGTGAACGGAAAGCCCCTCATAATTCCTATATTTCTTTTGAAAACATTGAGAAAGGTGCCCAGCAGAATTCATATAATTTGACAGAAAAGCCTAAAGCCTTTACATTTTTGAAGAAATCTGAAATGGAACTATTACAAGGTGAACCTGCTTCTTTTGTTCAGATTTCTTATGGATCATCCTCATTTGATGTAGAATTTTCGTATGATGAAGACTCAGAAACGTATTCTAGATATTCTAATCATCAACAGACGATTGAATACATTGATGAAACGCCGATTAAGATAAACAATATCTTTATTATAGAAGCACCTCATAAGGTCATAGATAGTGTTGGAAGACGAGATATTGATTTTGAAGCGGGTGGTAAGGCGTATTTACTGCAAAAAGGCAAATGGAATGAAGTTCAATGGGAAAATAGAGAAGGTCGAATTGTTCCAGTGGAAAATGGAAAAGAAATTGGTTTCGTACCAGGCAAAACGTGGGTAAATGTTTTGCCGGATAAGCCAGGGATAAGCCGGCTTGTTCATCTTGGTGCTCAAGAAAACTAGGGGGCAAAACTATGCAAATTGATAAATTAAGGGGAAAAGGTCTGGATCAGCTTTTCGAAGCCGTATTATCACTGAAAGATCTCGAAGAATGCTATCGTTTCTTTGACGACTTGTGTACAGTTAATGAAATACAATCACTATCACAGCGTCTTGAAGTAGCACGCATGCTCCAAGAAGGTAAAACATATCATCGAATTGAAACCGATACAGGTGCAAGTACAGCGACGATATCGCGTGTGAAACGATGCTTAAATTATGGGAATGATGCTTATACAATGGCATTGGACCGAATTAAGAAAGAGCCAGTAGAAGAAGAATAAGCAAATTAGTTCGATGAATGTTGTTATGTCTTAAGAAAGAGTCAGGGGAATTTTTCCTTGGCTTTTTTATTTGTTTTTTCTGATTTTGACTTTTGAAGCGAACTATCTTTTATAATGAATTTTGGTGTATCTAAAGGGTGGGATTGGTTATTTTAAGATGCTTTTTCTGGACCATCAAACCTTCTTTCCTGCTCATATTTTTAATCTAGGCTATCGTTTCTTATAAATCTTTTTTTATCAAAAATCTTAATGCTATAATGGTGCTATGAGAAATTTTAATGGAGGATATATGATGTACGATTTTCGAAAGTGGAAGCATGTGTTTAAGTTAGATCCTAATAAAGAGATAAATGATATAGATTTAGAAAGCATTTGTGAGTCGGGTACTGATGCTATTCTAATTGGGGGAACAGACGGCGTTACGCTTGAAAATGTGTTAGATTTGATGGCAAGAGTTCGTCGTTACACGGTTCCTTGTGTTCTTGAGGTGTCATCTGTTGAAACAGTTACTCCCGGATTTGATTTGTATTTCATTCCAAGTGTTCTAAACAGCAAAGATTCAAAATGGATGATGAGATTACATCAGCAGGCTGTAAAGGAATATGGTGAAATCATGGATTGGTCTGAGATGTTTGTGGAAGGGTACTGTATTGTCAATCCGGATTGTAAAGCAGCTCAACTGACAGATGCGGATACGAATCTTGATGAAGATGACATTGCTGCATATGCCATGATGGCCGAGAAAATGTTTCATCTGCCGATTTTCTATTTAGAATATAGTGGAATGTACGGCGATCCAAAAGTTGGGAAGAAAGTGAAACAGAACTTAGAAGAGACTGTTTTCTTTTATGGCGGAGGAATTGAAACGGCAGCTCAAGCAAAAGAAATGGCAGAGTTTGCTGATGTTATCGTAGTGGGGAATAGTATCTATGACAATTTAAAGGCGGCACTTGAGACAGTCGCGGCAGTGAAATAGATGACTCTTTTAAATAGAGACAGACTATAGTATAATAAAAAGAACAAACGTTCGTAAGGTGGTGCTTTCATGCAGTTTTTAGCGGAAAAGTTAGTAAAAGGTTTAAATGAGCAGCAGCAAAAGGCAGTGAAGGCAACAGATGGACCACTTCTCATCATGGCTGGAGCGGGAAGTGGTAAAACAAGGGTGCTTACGCATCGAATTGCTTATTTAATGGTAGAAAAAGAAGTGGCGCCATGGAATATTCTGGCGATCACTTTCACAAATAAGGCAGCACGTGAAATGAAAGAACGGATACGTGGCATTCTTGGTGGAGCATCAGATGAGATTTGGATCAGTACCTTCCACTCTATGTGTGTGCGGATTTTACGACGTGATATCGATCGTATCGGATATAATCGAAACTTCTCCATTTTAGATACAACCGATCAACAGTCAGTTATAAAGCAAATCTTGAAAGACAAAAACCTCGATCCTAAAAAATATGATTATCGCGCTCTCTTAGGAACAATCAGTTCAGCAAAAAACGAACTCGTAACTCCAGAGGAATACCAAAAAACAGCCGGTGACTTCTATACAAATGTTGCAGCGGAAGTATACACGGAATATCAGAAACGGCTCAGAAAGAATCAAGCATGTGATTTTGATGACTTAATTATGTTGACCATCACGTTATTTCAGCGCGTACCTGAGGTTCTTGAATATTATCAGCGGAAATTCCAGTATATTCACGTGGATGAATATCAAGATACGAACCGAGCGCAATATATGCTCGTTAAGCTTCTCGCTTCACGATTCCGCAATTTATGTGTAGTTGGGGACAGCGATCAATCCATCTATCGCTGGCGTGGCGCGGATATCGCGAACATTCTATCATTTGAAAAAGACTACCCAAACGCAACGATGATTTTTCTTGAACAGAATTATCGTTCAACAAAGAAAATCTTAGAGGCAGCGAATAAAGTAATCGATAATAACCGAAATCGGAAGCCGAAAAATCTTTGGACGGAAAATATGGATGGGAATAAAATCAGATATTTCCGTGCGGATAGTGAACAAGGCGAAGCACAGTTTGTTGCTGGAAAGATTAATGAAATAATTCGTGACAGTTCCAGAAAGTTATCTGATATTGCAATCCTTTATAGAACAAACGCCCAGTCACGGGTTATGGAGGAAGTTTTATTAAAATCTAATCTGCAATATACCATTGTGGGCGGAATTAAGTTCTACGATCGTAAAGAAATTAAGGATATCCTAGCTTATTTACGATTGATTGCCAATCCAGATGACGATATCAGTTTACGTAGGGTCATTAATGTACCAAAACGAGGAATCGGGGCTACTTCTCTTGATAAGGTTGCTGATTATGCGGCAATGACAGATGGTTCGATGTATCAAGCACTGCAGGATATTGACATGATTGGCCTAAGTCCGAAGATCACAAAGGCAGCACGTGAATTTCGTGATTTAATCCATGCCTATACGAATCAGCAAGAATATCTGTCTGTCACCGAGCTTGTAGAAGAAGTGATTGAAAAAACAGGGTACCGTGAAATGCTTCAAGCAGAAAAATCAATTGAGTCACAAAGCCGCTTAGAAAATATCGATGAGTTTTTATCTGTAACTAAATCGTTTGAACAAAGTAATGACGATAAATCTTTGGTTGGCTTTTTAACCGACCTTGCATTAGTTGCCGATATTGATCAATTAGATGATACAGAAGAAGCACAGGAGTCAGTGACGCTCATGACCTTGCACTCTGCAAAAGGGCTGGAATTTCCAGTTGTATTTTTACTGGGGCTTGAAGAAGGGGTATTCCCGCATAGCCGTTCACTTATGGACGAAGAAGAAATGGAAGAAGAACGTAGGCTTGCTTACGTAGGTATCACTCGTGCAGAATCAGAGTTGTATATAACAAATGCCCAAATGAGAACATTGTTTGGTCGTACGAATATGAATCCTGTTTCTCGCTTTATTGCTGAAATTCCAGAAGAACTAATAGAAGATATGAAACCAAAACCCAAAAAATCAGTCTTACATTCTTCAAAACCAATACATTCAGGTGGTTCAAGACGTACACCTTCATTTGGAAAAGTGGTTGCTCAGCCGAACGCAACAGGTGGAGATGAAATCGGTTGGCAGGTTGGTGATAAGGCTGCCCATAAAAAATGGGGAACTGGAACGGTTGTCAGTGTGAAGGGTGAAAGCGAAGGCAAAGAATTAGATATTGCATTCCCAAGCCCAACTGGGATTAAACGTTTGCTTGCTAAGTTTGCACCTATTGAAAAAGTATAAAAGAAAGGGTTGGATATATGGACATACAGCAAGCTGCAGGAAAAGTTACTGAACTACAAACGCTATTGAATCAATATGGCTATGAATATTATGTTTTGGATCGGCCGTCTGTCTCAGATGCGGAATACGATCAGCTGCTAAGAGAATTGATTGAATACGAAGCTCAATTTCCTGAATTGAGAACACCAGATTCACCAACCCAGCGGGTGGGTGGCGCCGTACTCGAAATGTTTGAGAAGGTAGAACATACAAGTCCTATGCTAAGTCTTGGCAATGCATTTAACGAACAAGATTTACGGGATTTTGATCGAAGAGTACGACAAGCGGTTGGTGACTCGATTTCCTATGTATGTGAACTGAAAATCGACGGACTTGCGATTACGCTTCAATATGAGAATGGGCACTTTACGCTTGGGGCTACACGTGGTGATGGAACGATTGGGGAGGATATTACTGAAAACCTTAAGACCATTAAGTCGATCCCATTAAAACTTAAAGAACCTTATACAATCGAAGTTCGCGGTGAAGCATTTATGCCGAAGAAGTCATTTGAAGCATTGAACAAGGCTAAGGAAGAACAAAATGAAGAGCCGTTTGCTAACCCCAGAAACGCGGCAGCAGGCTCACTTAGGCAGCTAGATCCGAAACTTGCAGCAAAGCGCAAGCTGGATATTTTTCTTTACGCGATTGCTAACTTAGAGGATATAGGTATTGAGGCCCATAGTGAGGGTCTTGAATTGCTAGACCGTCTTGGATTTAAAACAAATCAAGAACGAAAAACGTGTACATCGATCGAAGAAGTATTAGAATATGTAGAGAGCTGGGTAGAGAAGCGACCAAACTTGGCGTATGACATTGATGGCATTGTAATTAAGGTTAATTCACTGCAACAACAAGAAGAATTAGGAAGGACAGCGAAAAGCCCTCGTTGGTCAATCGCCTATAAATTTCCGGCAGAAGAAGTGAATACAAAGCTTCTAGATATTGAACTTAGTGTAGGGCGAACAGGGGTGGTAACGCCCACCGCTATACTTGAACCAGTTAGAGTAGCTGGGACAACGGTTGGTCGAGCTAGTCTCCATAATGAAGATTTGATACGGGAAAAAGATATCAAAATAGGTGATCAGGTCATCATAAAGAAAGCTGGGGATATCATCCCTGAAGTTGTTAATGTCCTTGTAGATCGACGTACAGGAGAAGAGATTGAATTCAACATGCCAACGCACTGTCCTGAATGTGAAAGTGAGCTTGTCCGACTTGAAGAGGAAGTCGCCCTTCGCTGCATCAATCCAAAGTGTCCGGCCCAGATTCGTGAAGGATTGATTCACTTTGTATCTCGTAACGCGATGAACATCGATGGCCTTGGCGAAAAAGTCATCAGTCAATTATTTAGTGAGGGACTCATATTGGATGTTGCCGATTTATATAAATTGACACATGATCAGTTGCTTGGCTTAGAGCGGATGGGTGAAAAGTCTGTCAATAATCTAATCACAGCAATAGAAGCCTCCAAAAGTAATTCACTTGAAAAACTATTATTTGGTTTGGGCATCCGCCATGTTGGGGCAAAAGCAGCGAAAACATTAGCCCAAGAATTTATTACAATTGACGCATTAAGTGGCGCGAGTCGTGAAGATTTAATAGCTATTAATGAAATTGGGGATAAGATGGCAGACTCCGTTGTCGCCTATTTTGACCTGGAAGAGGTTCAAGCGTTGATGAATGAGCTGTTAAAAGTGGGAGTAAATCTCGAGTATAAGGGAGCGAGGCCTGTCGCGGTTGATCAAATTGACAGTTTTTTTGCCGGAAAAACAATCGTACTGACTGGAAAGTTGCATCAACTTACGCGGAGTGAAGCTCAGGGGAAATTAGAAGCATTAGGAGCAAATGTTGCTGGAAGTGTCAGTAAGAAAACGGATCTAGTCGTTGCAGGAGAAGCTGCCGGTTCTAAGCTAGCAAAAGCAGAGAGCTTAGGCATTGAAGTATGGAGCGAGGAGAAATTGATCGAAGAACTAACTAAATAGAGGTGTTAGAATGAAAAACATCACCTTCCTCGGGATCATATTGGCTATATTACTTTCCGGGTGTGCCCCGAAATTTGATAAAGAGCAAGAGATTGTGAGTGAAACGGATAATAGTACGGAAAAAGCAATTGTACCGAATTATCAAATATCTAAGGATTATTATAAAACGATGCTTCCTTTTAAAGAATCAGAAGCACGTGGACTAGTTGTATCTAATTTAAATACTCGCTATGATATCGAGGAATTTGAAACTGGATTAATGAGAATAGCCCAAAAGAATTTTAGTCCAGACAAGTATTTTTTCAGGGAAGGGCAAATACTTAAGGGCAGTACGATTAACAAATGGCTTAGAAGAGAATACACGGAAGAACAACTGAAAGAAAAGAAACTGGCTGCAAAAGATAATCTTGGTCTCAATCCAATTGATTCAGGGAAAGGCGATATCGCTGACCGTAGTGAAAAGAGTCCCATTTATTTGGCTAATATACTCGAGCATGATTATTTAGTGGAAGACAAGAATAATCAGGTTAGTTTAGGCGGAGTTGTCATAGGACTGGCTCTTAACTCGGTTTATTACTATCAAAAAGAAGCCTATGGTGCTACGTATGAAACAAAGATTAAACAGGCTGAATTAGAGAAGCAAGGTAAAGCAATTGCTGAAAAAGTCGTGCAGCGTTTACGAGAGAACAAAGAGATGAGTGATGTACCTATCACGGTTGCCCTATTTGAACAAAAAGAAAGATCATCAGTTGTTCCAGGGAATTTTCTTTATTATTCTCATATAGATGGTAATAAAAATACGATTGGGAAATGGGAAAGCGTTGATGAAGAATATTATGTATTCCCTTCGACTACAGCTGAAAAAGCGTATCGTGATGATGTAAGGTCATTTAAAAACTTTAAACAGGATGTGGAAAATTATTTTCCAAACTTTAATGGGGTTGTTGGTCGAGCATTTTATGTGAATAAGCAGCTACAGGAATTGAATATTGATATCCCCATTCAGTTTTACGGAAATACAGAAGCGATTGGATTTACACAATATGTAACAGGACTTATCATGAACCATTTCACTGAATATATAACCGTTCAGATTTCCATTACATCAGTGAATGGCCCAGAAGCACTGATTACTCGTAAACCCGGTGATAGTGAACCTTATGTTCATATTTATAAATAAGATAAGGCAGGCAGGCCCTGAAGATAGGCTGGGTCTGCTTTCTTTATTTAAATACCAAAGTTCGTCAAATTCCTTCATTATTTCCCGGATAATATTTGTGTATCTATCTGTAAAAGTATCAAAATTCGATCTATTTTTTCATAAATGGTATTTGAACAGATATTTGGACATTTGCTGTACTTGGAAGTGTTGCTTTAGGGCGTGAAAGTCTGATATTATTTAAATAATTGTTTTTTCGGAAATATGATCGGAATTCAATGAAAAAATAGAGAATATAGCACAAATATGCAGTCTTTTGAAACATCAATGGAGGTGAAGAAAATGTCACGTATATCAATGGAGCAAGTTAAACATGTTGCTCATTTGGCACGTTTAGGCATTACAGAGCAAGAAGCTGAGAAGATGCAAAAGGAACTAGATCTCATGATCTCTTTTGCTGAGCTATTGAATGAACTTGATACAGACGAAGTAAAACCAACTTTTCATGTGTTGGATATGCAAAATGTTATGAGAGAAGATATTTCACAAAAAGGGCTACCTATAGAAGAAGTGTTGAAAAATGCACCAGACAGCAAGGATGGGCATATTCGCGTACCGTCTATTATGGACAAGTAAGGGATTAAGGAGGGATATATATGTCGTTGTTTGAACATAAGGTTTCGGACCTGCATGAACGTTTACATAAAAAAGAACTATCAGTAACAGACCTTGTTAACGAATCATATGAAAGAATTGGACAGGTAGAAAGCCAAGTGAAGGCTTTTTTAACATTGGATGAAGAACGTGCGCGGGGAAAAGCGAAGGAACTAGATGATAAACTTGCACGTGGCGAACAATCTGGTGTGCTATTTGGTCTACCGATCGGTGTGAAGGATAACATCGTGACAAAGAATTTACGTACAACTTGTGCGAGTAAAATCTTGGAGAACTTTGATCCAATCTATGATGCGACGGTAGCGGAGAAGCTTAAACAAGCGGAAACAGTAACAATCGGCAAATTGAATATGGATGAATTTGCGATGGGTTCTTCAAACGAAAACTCAGCTTATCAAGCTACTCGCAACCCTTGGAATCCGGATTATGTACCTGGCGGATCTTCAGGTGGTTCAGCTGCTAGCGTTGCTGCGGGTGAAGTTCTGTTCTCACTTGGTTCGGATACAGGTGGTTCCATTCGCCAGCCGGCTGCATATTGCGGCGTCGTAGGATTAAAACCAACCTATGGCCGAGTATCCCGCTATGGGCTTGTTGCTTTTGCTTCATCTCTTGATCAAATTGGACCGATTACCCGTACGGTTGAGGATAATGCTTATTTACTAGAAGCCATTTCTGGTGTAGACCCGATGGACTCCACTTCAGCAAATGTGGATGTTCCAAGCTTTGTGAATGCTTTAACAGGTGATGTGAAAGGGCTGAAGATTGCCGTTCCGAAAGAGTATCTTGGAGAAGGGGTTAGCGAAGCTGCCCGCAATTCAGTACTATCTGCGTTAAAAGTATTGGAAGGATTAGGTGCAGAGTGGGAAGAAGTGTCTTTACCACATTCCAAATATGCTCTTGCTGCCTATTACTTGCTATCTTCATCGGAAGCATCCGCCAACTTACAACGTTTTGACGGTGTTCGGTACGGATATCGTGCAGATAATGCTGAGAATTTAATCGAAATGTACAAGCAAACACGTTCAGAAGGCTTTGGCGACGAAGTGAAGCGCAGAATCATGCTTGGAACATTCTCGTTAAGCTCTGGATACTATGATGCGTATTATAAAAAAGCACAAAAGGTCCGCACACTTATTAAGAAGGACTTTGAAAATGTATTTGCAAAGTATGATGTAATTGTTGGACCGACAACACCAACCGCTGCTTTTAAAATTGGTGAAAACACGGCGGATCCGTTAACGATGTATGCAAATGATATCTTAACCATACCTGTTAACCTTGCTGGTGTTCCTGGAATATCCGTTCCATGCGGATTCTCCAATGGTTTGCCGCTAGGTCTGCAAATTATCGGGAAGCATTTTGATGAAAGCACTATTTATCGTACTGCGCATGCATTTGAGCAAGCGACAGAATTTCATAAACAATTTCCAAAGTTGTAAGGGGTGAATAAGATGAACTATGAAACGGTAATTGGCCTTGAAGTACATGTTGAATTAAAAACAGATTCAAAAATTTTCTCTGCAAGTCCGAACCATTTTGGGGCGGCACCAAATACGAATACGACCGTGATTGACCTTGGTTATCCTGGAACTCTACCAGTTGTTAATAAACAGGCTGTCGATTTTGCCATGAAAGCCGCGATTGCTTTAAACTGTGAAGTTCCGGAAATTACGAAGTTTGACCGAAAAAATTATTTTTACCCGGATAACCCAAAAGCTTATCAAATCTCTCAATTTGATCAGCCAATCGGTGAACACGGCTGGATTGAGATTGAAGTCGGTGGAAAGAAAAAGAAAATCGGCATTACACGCATTCATATGGAAGAAGATGCGGGTAAGTTGACACATACAAATGATGGCTATTCTCTTTGCGACTATAATCGCCAAGGTACACCACTCGTTGAAATTGTTTCAGAACCTGATATTACATCACCTGAGGAAGCCTATGCGTATTTGGAAAAAATCAAATCGATTATCCAGTATACGGGTGTATCAGATTGTAAAATGGAAGAAGGTTCATTGCGCTGCGATGCAAACATCTCCTTGCGTCCTGTTGGACAAAAAGAGTTTGGAACAAAAACAGAATTGAAGAATTTGAATTCATTCAATTTTGTCCGCAAAGGATTGGAATATGAAGAAATTCGTCAAGCTGAAGTGTTAAATGCAGGTGGAGTAATCGAACAAGAAACACGTCGTTTTGATGAATCAACTGGGAAAACACTTCTAATGCGTGTAAAAGAAGGTTCTGATGATTACCGATACTTCCCGGAACCGGATCTTCTGACTATTCATATTGACGAAGAATGGAAAGCACGGATCGCGGCTGAAATACCTGAGCTTCCCGATGCACGAAAAAAGCGTTATGTTGAGGAACTAGGACTGCCTGAATATGATGCGGCTGTTTTAACTGTAACAAAAGAATCAGCTGATTTCTTCGAGGCGACGGTTGAGCAAGGAGCAGATTCGAAACTAGCGTCCAACTGGATCATGGGAGAACTTTCTGCTTATCTTAATGCTGAAGGAAAAGAACTTCATGACATCGCGCTTACCCCTCAAACACTTGCAGGGATGATTAAGCTAATCGAAGACGGAACGATATCGTCTAAAATTGCCAAAACTGTATTCAAAGAACTTGTTGAAAATGGTGGAGATGCAGAAGCAATCGTGAAAGAAAAAGGTCTAGTGCAAATCTCGGATGAGGGTGCACTTACGAAAATCGTAAGTGAAGCACTTGATAACAATCCTCAATCGATTGAAGACTTTAAAGCGGGTAAACAAAAAGCAACTGGCTTCCTTGTCGGCCAAATTATGAAAGCTACAAAAGGACAAGCCAATCCACAGCTGGTAAACAAAATTTTGCTGGTTGAATTGAACAAACGTTAATAGGTAGAAGTTGACTAAAAAAAGATCGAGGATGTCTCATGGGACATCCTCGATCTTTTTTATTCCGCATTAACGGGCAGTAAGACCCCCAAGGCTTAGAGGAGTAGGAATCGAAGAAAGGCATAGGTGTGGGACAACTGCCCGTAAAATCCCGATTGGTGAGATACAGTGAAACTTTCCTTTGTGGTTTTCAAAGGTATAGTTGAACCAATTGGGTTCGTACTGTCGATTAATCGAAGCGTTTGCGCGATCTTAGCGACAGTAGAACGGGACTAACAATCAGTGGGTGGATGAAGACCACAAAAAAATGATCGAAGTTTCATTTTATTATAATGAATCTGTAAATCGGGATTTCTCTGAAAAGTATTCAGCATGGTAAGGTAAAAGAAATAAAAATACGTCATGGATAGTGAAAATAAGATAAAACCATCCAATCGAGAATTGATGGATTACTCTTGAGGTGAAGGGGAAAACTAAGTAGAGGAAAGTGGAAGTGGATGGATAAATGGAGATGGTTATGAATAATCAAAGCTCGCTGCTGAAAGGTTCAAACGATAACACTAGAGTTTTTGAAAAAATTGCTATATAATTTGTTCAGAAATGATTTAATGGATTCTCCGAAACAGGAACATATGGTGGAGGTAATCGGAGAGATAGGCTCAAATTTTACGGAATCGCTATTGATTCCAAGACAATTATTGTTGTTCGTTGCATTCTATTTGGTGAATCGTTACCATATAGTGACTGAAACGTATTTTAACATTAGGATGATGGGAAATGAAAAGAGCAAGATTGATTTATAATCCGACATCAGGCCGAGAAATGATTCGGAAAAACTTACCGGACGTATTAGCTAAGCTTGAAGCGGCAGGGTATGAAGCTTCCTGTCATGCTACAACAGGGGCGGGCGATGCAACACGTGCTGCAGAAATTGCAATTGAACGAGGATATGATGTTGTCATTGCTGCGGGCGGTGACGGTACCATCTATGAGGTTGTAAATGGCCTTGCCGGAGCGGAAAATCGGCCTAAACTTGGTGTGATCCCGACCGGAACAACGAATGACTTTGCGCGAGCTATTCATGTGCCGCGTTCGATTGATGCTGCGGTGGATATTATTACAAAGGGCCATACGATGCCGATTGATATTGGGAAAATGAACGAAAAATATTTTATCAATATTGCAGGGGGCGGTCGGTTAACGGAGCTTACCTACGAGGTACCGATAAAGTTAAAAACAATGCTCGGTCAATTGGCTTATTACATGAAGGGCATTGAAATGCTACCATCGATTCGAGCGACGGATGTAACGATTGAATATGACGGGAAGTTTTTTGAAGGGGAAATTATGCTTTTCCTTGTTGCGAACACGAACTCTGTAGGCGGCTTTGAAAAACTAGCACCTGACGCCTCACTAAATGATGGCATGTTTACGCTATTAATTTTAAAGAAAACAAACCTAGCCGACTTTATCAGAGTAGCATCACTTGCTTTACGCGGGGAGCATGTTCATGATAAAAATGTGATTTATGTAAAAGCAAATCGAATTAAAGTAACCGCTAAAAATGAAATGATGCTAAATTTAGATGGTGAATTTGGTGGACTAGCTCCTGCAGAATTCGTCAGTCAGTATCGTCATTTCGATGTTTTCATTCCGGAAAATGCGCTACATGACGATCCCGCAAATAAGCTGGAAATATAAATGAATAAAATGGAGGATGTCTCAAAACTAAAGTGGCAGACCATACAACTATACAGTATTAGGTGTATTCCATAATAATCTGTGTATTTTAGTGTGAGATCAGACCCTTTTGGGACATTCTCTTTCTAATTTGAGGAGAACAAAAAAATGATGATCAGACAAGCCGTACCAGCGGATGGACAGATATCCGCTTATTTGATTCGATTGGCGATTCAGGATATTGCTGAAGCTTTGACAAGTGAACAGGAAGAGGAAGCCATTTTAGATGTACTTCACTATTTTTTCAGTCATCCTAATAACCGATTAAGCTATGAGAATACGCTAATTATAGAAATTGAAGGAAATGTAGCTGGTCTTATTGTAACCTATCTTGGAAGTGATGCAGAACAACTGGATGGACCAATTGTGGATCGTTTAAGAGAGAAGAATAATAATTCGGAGATAACGACTGAGAAAGAAGCGGAACCGGAAGATTTTTATATCGATACAGTGAGTGTCAACCCACAGTTTTGGGGACAAGGAATAGGAACTGCCTTGATTGAAGCGGCCCAGGAGCTTGCGATATCAAAAGGACATAGAAGGATTTCTTTAAATGTTGAGGTAGAAAATACACGTGCACACCGTTTATACAGTAAACTTGGATATAAAACTGTGAATCGCAGACAAATTAACGGGCATGATTATGAATATATGGTGAAACAGCTGTCATAAGGGAGGGAATGTAATGCTTGAAGGTTGGGTTAAAAATGGAGATATTCGTATCCATTATATCGACAACACTGGACCGTCTACAGAACCCCCACTCGTCATCATTCCCGGTTTGACGGAGACAGGGGAAGAGTACGAGGATATTCTTCGTGCTCTTGCTCCCCGTCGTGCTCTAGTTATTACGATGCGTGGAAGAGGACGAAGTGATGCACCAGAAATGGGATATACGCTAGAGGATCATGTAACAGATATTGAAAGCGTGATTAATCATATCCATATTGAAAATTTCGTCTTATTTGGTTTTCATCGTGGTGTGGTTTATGCTTTAGGATTTGCGATGGAAAACCTAAGTCGTTTGAAAGGACTCATCATTGGTGATTATCCTGCTGTTGAAACAGATTTACCAAAGGGGTGGGCCAATCTTCTTGTCCAAAAAACAGGGAGAACTGCGCTAACTCATATGACGCTCGATACTTTAAAAGCAATCGAACATGATTCCCATGAACAGCCATTTTGGAAACAACTGGGCAATGTTAGTTGTCCGGTATTAGTCCTGCGAGGTAGTCAGGAGGGAATCGGACTGACAGAGGAAGGAGCGAAGGAATACCTGCGCTCTGTCCCAGGTGCCCGCGTTAAAACTATTACTGACGGCTCATCAGGAAGCTTTAATTTGGAGTCTCAAGAATTGCTCCCTACATTAAAGCAATTCTTTGAAGAAGCGAAGAAATGTAGGAACTAACAAAAAAGACGGCTTTACAGGCCGTATTTTTTGCTAGTTCTTTAGCCTTCAGTTTGATTAGTTGTTTCTACCCAATCTACATAAGAGCCACTACCGTTGCAGCCTAAACAATCGTACACATTCGTGTAGCTGTAATCATAAGGTGCATACGAGCTGAAGCCTCGACCGCGGCAATCCGGACAGAGCCCTTTATCTTGCATAAGCGCTATATGCTTTTCTTGTCTTGCGGTATTCCAGGCAGAAATCGTTTGGAACAATCCCATTTTGCTCACCTCAATTTTTTCCTTATTTTGCTTCAAAATCCAAATCATATACGCATGTCCACATTTATTTTGAAAGTTTTATTTATTTTATGAAAGACTTTGCTAAAAGGTGCTTTTGTTTGTCTAGTGAATATGTGATAAAATAAGAGTTCTAAATATATGATGGATACTGCTGCAGATGTTGTTTGAACTGTAAGCATTTCGATAGAAAAGGAAGTATACAATGGAAAAAATAATTCCCGTTTCAAAGAATGATGTAATAGATGTAGAATTTGAGGACTTAACACATGATGGGTCAGGTGTTGCCAAGGTCGATGGCTACCCAATTTTCGTTCCCTACGCATTGCCTGGGGAAAAAGCACAAATCAAAGTAACGAAGACGAACAAGGGCTACGGATTTGGTCGCTTAATGGAACTGAAAGAAAAAAGTAAAAACCGCGTAGAAGTGAAAAAAGAAGAAGCGCATAAATACGGCGGTAGTCAGCTTCATCACCTGAGTTATGAAGGTCAGCTACAATTCAAAGAAAAAACAGTCCGTGAAGTGATGGCAAGAATCGGCAAACTTGAGGATGTAACGATTCATCCGATTATTGGAATGAAGGAACCCTTACACTACCGCAATAAAGCTCAGGTGCCTGTTGGTGAAAAAGATGGCCAACTTATCGCAGGATTCTTCAAACCACGCAGCCATGAAATTGTTGATACAAATGAAAGCATCATCCAGCACCCGGCTGTCAATGAAGCGATTCAAACTGTGAAAGAAATCTGCAATGAACTTGGTGTAGAGCCGTATAACGAGAAACATCACCAAGGTGTGCTTCGTCATATTATGGCCCGTTATGCAAAACAAACCGGAGAGCTGATGATTGTGCTTGTAACAAGAACGGCTAAACTGCTACAAAAAAATAATCTTGTCGAAGAAATCACGGCTCGTTTGCCGCATGTGAAATCGATTGTTCATAATGTGAATTCAAAACGAACAAACGTCATCATGGGTGAAAAAACAAAGGTTCTTTGGGGCAATGATGTCATTTATGATTATATTGGCGACGTGAAATTCGCTATTTCGCCGTTATCCTTTTACCAAATTAACCCTGATCAAACAAAGGTACTTTATAGCAAAGCGCTTGAATTTGCCGGACTTACTGGAAAAGAGACTGTGATTGATGCCTATTGTGGAATTGGGACTATTTCACTATCCCTTGCCCAAAATGCTAAGCATGTTCTTGGAGTGGAAGTTGTGCCAGAAGCAATTGCTGACGCACGCCGTAACGCTCTTATCAACGAAATTAACAATGTTGAATTTGAAGTTGGCGAAGCAGCGAATGTCATCTCTGAATGGTATCAGGATGGGAACCGCGCCGATGTATTAGTAGTCGATCCACCACGTAAAGGCTGTGAGGAAACACTGCTAAACACGATTATCGAAATGAAACCGAAGAAGGTTGTTTACGTATCATGCAATCCGGCAACACTTGCTCGTGATCTACGTATTTTAGAAGATGGAGGGTATCATACGGTTGAAATTCAGCCTGTGGACATGTTCCCGATGACGACACATGTCGAGTGTTGTGTATTGCTTGAAAAGAAATAGAAGATATGTAAGAGTCCGAGAATCTATAAAAGATTCTCGGACTTCTTTCTTCTTTCATTTCAACCCGTTCAATTAGTTTGTGAAGAAATTCTTCGTTAAGATCTCATGGTAGTTTTTAAAAAGGGCAATATTATAGGAGGTTTAAACATGAATAATCATGATATATTAATTAGATTAAGATATGCTCTAGATATAAAAAATACAGATATGGTAAAGATATTTAAACTTGGCGGTATTGAAGTAACAAAAGAAGATGTGCTAAAGATGCTCACAAAATCAAAAGACAGTTACCATAATGAAGCGGACAATGATGATGATATAACTGAAAATGAAGAGAATATAATATGCAATAATATGATGTTAGAGTCATTTTTCAATGGCTTAATTATTTTTAAACGTGGGAAACAAGATCCAAAACCAGGACAACCTAAAAGCCCAGCACTGTCTGTAGAGAATACGGAAAGTGTTAATAATATTCTTCTAAAGAAATTGAAAATAGCACTAACATTAACAAGTGAGGACATGCTTGATATCTTAGAAGAAGCAGGAGTCATGATAACAAAAGGAGAATTAAGCGCTATATTAAGAAAAGAAGGTCATAGGAATTATAAAGAGTGTGGTGATCGATATGCTAGGAATTTCTTAAAAGGACTAGCTTTAAAATATAGGGGATAAGAGGGCCGCAAGCGTTGTAACTAACCGGTACCCCATATACTTTCATATGCACTCAGTGCGTGTGGAGTGCATCACCTTATTAATTATTGATGTAATAAAGCATTAAGACAAGAAGTTGATGTCAATAATCACATCAACTTCTTGTTTCTTTTTGAATTGTGCTGTGGATCTATTGGTGAAATTTGTTCGATTTACCTTAAGATTCAATCCTTGTTTTACTGTATGCATCTGAAATGTGTTATTTTCTATATCAAATATTTTTCTCCTGTGAGAGATCAAATAACTGCGCGCCGCAACATGCGATATGAGCCAAGTAGATAGAGCAGAGTAAGAGGTACGAGCCAATAGGCGATTTGTACAGCTGTATGGCTGGCAAACCAACTAAAGATGCTTCCCCAAGCTTCGAAATGATGCACAAGAAAGACCGCTATACTGCCAATCAGTAAGAAGGCCATCGCCCCAATGAACATCCCTTTGCGGCCAAAACGCCGTGAATAACTGGCTATTAAAAAGCCTAAGAAGAACATATTGAGAAAAAGAATCATGTACAGAAGAAATTGCTCCAAGAGTGTACCATCATTGACATAGGGAAAGTGGAAAAAGTGGAGTCTAGTGCCCCAGCCATTCGTCTGTTTTTCTAATTGCGCGAATAAGAAAATTAAACTTGTGAAGAACGCACTACCGATCATTCCGATTATGGCAGACCCGATAAAATAGTAGATTCTTCTAATCGACATGCCGATCGCAAATGGAAATGTTTTTCCTACTACGATAATTCCTGTTACAAAAAGGTAAATGACAATTGAAGTTAGCCCACCTGTATACATATCTTCTTGATTCATGAACAAGAAACTTACGGTTAGATTCACCCCAAAACTAGAAAACAGTATGATAGCTGGAATGTAAATCCACGACCATTTATCACGAGAATGAAGTTTTAAAACGCCAGTAATTCTATTCACTTCGCATTCGCTCCCTTTTGTTCAGATTTACCATTTGTCAAATGAACGATAAGCTGCTGCAAGGATACAGGTGAGATTTCAAGTCCACTTTGTGCCGCTTGTTTTTGATCAGAACCGTTTTGGCTGCGAAGGACAGTAGCGGATAGTAATCCACCGAATGGCTCACGATGCACCGTTTCTTTTCCAATGAGAAACGACTCCACCTTAGAGGTTTGCCCAGTGACTGTGAAAGCCTTATCCCGTAAATCCTCTGCATCTTGATCAATAATCAGCTTCCCATTGTCAATGACTAAAATATGTTCAAGTAGGTTGCTCACTTCATCGATCAAATGGGTAGACAGAATCACTGTTCGTGGATGTTCAACATAATCTTCCATCAATCTATCGTAAAATAGCCCTCTTGAAACCGCATCGAGTCCCAGATATGGTTCATCAAAAATGGTTAAAGGCGCTCGGCTTGCAAGACCTATCACGATTCCTACTGCAGAGAGCATCCCCCTGGATAGCTTTTTTATCTTTCTCTTGAGAGGTAAGTTGAAATCCTCAATAAGTGACCTAGAAAAGTTGACATCCCAATTTGGAAAAATAGATTTAGAAACTTCTAATACATCAAGGATACTGTAATGATCAGGGTATTTCTGGCTCTCTTTAATAAAACAAATTTGGCTAAGGGTGTTAGCGTTTTCATATGGGCTTTCCCCAAATACTTTCAAATCACCACTTGTAGGAAAAATTTGCGCTGTGATCATTTTCATTAAAGTTGTTTTACCTGCACCGTTTCTGCCGAGAAGTCCGTAGATTTTATCTGCCTGCATGGTGAAACTAGTGTCATGAATTGCAGTAAATTTTCCATACGATTTATTCAGCTGTTTAACTTCAATCACATTTTTCATCGTTTGTTATCTCCTCTCTGGATCATATCCGTTAACTGATCAGCTGTAATACCAAGCTTCTCTGCTTCACGTATCATTGTGATCACATACTCTTCGAAAAATTGCTCTTTTCGTTTTTCGATTACTTTTGTTCGTGCTCCTTCTGCAACAAACATGCCAATCCCCCGCTTTTTGTATAAAATACCTTCATCCACCAGCAAATTCACGCCTTTGGCAGCAGTTGCAGGATTGATTTTGTAAAATGCGGCGAACTGATTCGTTGAGGGAACTTGTGCTTCTTCAGGAAGACCACCTTCAATAATGTCATCTTCAATCCGTTCTGCTATCTGGACAAAAATAGGCCGGCCATCGTCAATTAAGTTATTCACTGCCTCACCACCATATTGGTTAGTTACTTATGTAATTAACCATATAACGATAAGGAAGTAATGTCAATAACCAAATGTAGATTTAAAAAAAATAGACAAAAAGGCTAACTTAGTTTGGAGTTAGCCTTTTTGTCCTATCATAAGAAAAAAGATGTAAAATATATAATTTATCCTGCATTAACGGGCAGTAAGACCCGCGGTTTAAGGTATAGAGTAATTGGAGAAGAAGGGACCCCTACCCTATGATTGAAGCTTCCCATTAAGCAAGGATAGTCGGTCCTGATCCTTTCGTCTTGGGATATCCTTATTGTGCCAATTAACTTATTTGAACTTTTCAAGTGCTGTGCGAAGATTTGCAGATGAACGATTAAGCCATTGAATCATATTGACGAGTGAGTCCATTCTATCCCATCCTTTTGTATGTCTGATGCTTCTGCCACAGAATAAGTACGACTGGCATTATCTGTTGCGAGCGATATGACTTCCTCCATTGAAGCAAGCACTTCTTCAGACGCTGAAGACATTTCTTCTGTTACTGCCGATACGTCTTGGATTTCATTGTTGACATTGCGCACTGCGACGAGAACAGACTCCAAATCATTCCCGATTGCTGTGACAGCATTCGAGTCTTCTGTCATTTTTGCAGCACTTGTACTCATTTCAGTAATAGCTGTAGAGGTTAGAGTTTGGAATGCATGTATTTCATGCTGAACTATGAGACATTTCAGCTAGTTTCCTTAAGCTCTTAAAGAATAATAATAGATAAATCTTCCCAACTAAACTCCTGGTAGTACTATAAGAGGTTGATCAAAAAGTCCGGTAAAAATGGCTGTCAAATTGCATCAAAGCTCTGTCTCTACGGCCCTCGAGACGATCGCTTCTCGACTCTTTTTATCCTCCTCTTTGAACACGTACTATAAGGTAAGCTAATATTCTGTTCCTATATTAACTTAGCTGTGTAGTTCCTTTCTCATCTCATAGATCTTTTTTTATTTCTACAGAAGATCCTGGAATTGGAAATAGATCGGATAACCTTTTCATCTTTCCTTCAGCATCATTAAATACGATATGTTCTCGAGAAAACTTTCTTGGTGTATCGATTTCACAAGCAGCAGCCAATGCAAAAAGCCCCTGCCGAACATTAATAATATAATTCATAACACGCCATTGCTTTTCTTCCGGAACGAGTGCATCTTGATATTTTGGATCTGTAGTGGTTATGCCTGTAGGGCATTTTCCTGTGTGGCATTGCAAAGCCATAATACAGCCGTTTGCAATCATAAAGCCCCTCGCAGAGTTAACAGCATCCGCCCCAATAGCAAGAGCCATCGCAATTTTATCAGCGGATATTAACTTTCCTGAGGCGAAAATCGTTAGCTTATTGCGAATGCCATACTGGTGGGCTTTATCCACTACGGTAATTAATGCCGGATAGAGAGGGATACCCATGGAATCTGCCATTGATTTATATGTGGCACCAGTACCGCCTTCGCCACCATCCACTGTGATGAAATCTGGATAGATTTGAAGTCTTTTCATAGTCTCGAAAAATTCATCTAAATTAGAATGATATCCTACGACAATTTTAATTCCCACAGGCTTTCCACCTTCATTTTGAAGTGTTTTGATAAACTTCAACGCTTCCATTGGATTATGCAAAAAAGGAAAGCGATTAGGTGAATTAATGGTTTTACCAGCTGGTACATTACGAATGCTTGCGACCTTTGGTGTTACTTTTTCACCTTCTAAGTGGCCGCCACGAATTTTCGCCCCTTGACCAAATTTTAGTTCAAATGCCTTTACATTTGATTCCTCGGCTTTCAACCTAAATTCTTCGAGTGAAAAGTTCCCATTCTCATCCCGATATCCAAATAAACCTGGTCCAATCTGTGCAACAACATCTGCATTACTCTTTAAATGCTCCGGTGCAATTCCACCCTCACCTGTATTGATCCACGAGCCACCTGCCATCTTACTACCATTACCTGTCGAAAGGATATAACTTTCGCCTACAGCTCCATAAGACGTAGCAGAGGCACCAAAAGGACCGCATAATTTCCATGGCAGATCTCGATCGGGGCCAACTATTATCTCATCTTCCTCATGATAGAGCCAACGATTGACTTCATCCTTCTCAAGATGTTCACGTCGTGTAAATAGTCCCTCATGGTCAATTTGATATTTCATTGCATGAACCTTTTCTTGATTATCAACTCTTAATTCCTCGTTCAATAGGGGGAATAATCCATTTGCTATATAGTAACCCGGTTTTTCAAAATCTCGCTTGGATCCGAAACTTAAAAGATCGTTCCGATATTTTGCTGAAAAGACAACGCTTAAGAATTCCGAACGTGTAAACGGTTTGCCGCTATTATCATTGTCAAACCAATATTGTCTAAACTCTGGCCCCATCTTTTCTAAAAGGTACCGAAGCCATCCTAAATACGGATGTGCGCGAATAATGGAATGCTGGGGTTTCTTGGAAATAGTTTTAAGCCATAGAAATAAACAGAGTGGCCCACCAATAAATACGACTAAAAGGATTATTAAAATGGTCAACAACATTGAATTCCCTCCTAAATACTAGCGGATTCATACATAAGTCTGAAAAGAGTACTTGCTCATTTCTAAGCTTAGTTAAACCATATGTATTAGGAGTCCATTTCATAATTAGTTTATAAAATTTAAGCTTATATTGCATGGCGGTTAAAAGATAAAGTTGAAAACATGGTCCTTCTACAACGTGGCTGTTTACTTTAATCAGGTTGAATAAATAAAAAAGGATTCGTTTGCTTACCGCATTCGAATCTTTTCTATTGCTATTAATTTGAAACTTCTTCACCGGTCAATGCGATGTGTCCTTCGCCCAAACTGCACATGGCATCTAAAATGGGTCGAAGAGACCAGCCATACTCTGTTAAAGAATAAATAATCTTTGGCGGAACCTGGTCAAAAACGGTACAGTTCACCACACCATCTGCTTCGAGTTCTCGTAGCTGCTGGGCCAGCATTTTTTGCGTGAAATTAGGTATAAGTTTTTTCAATTCACTTGTTCGTTTTTCTCCTTTAATCAAGTGGCACATAATGACGATTTTCCACTTTCCACCGATGATGTCAAGTGTAGCTTCCACGGGAATATTATAAGCCATCTCATTTCCTCCTTTACTACTTATAGGTACTTGAGCGCGCCTACAGTACTTTAAAATACGTACTTTTCATTTTGTAGTGTTGGTTTCATAAATATATCGATAAACTGGAGGAAGAGCGTAATGTGCATGTTGAGTTTGTGTTTACTCGTCCAGATGGAAAAAATATGAACAATACTAAGGAACTTGTTGAAGCGCAAAAAGTGAAGCCGATTGTAGCAGAAATCGATCCTCTTACGGTTGATGGAGTAAGAAAAGCCCATCTTTTCAATCAATCAGGTCGAACACGAGGTAAAATCGTCCTGACGAGAGAAAACTAAGTATTAAACGTATTCACTTACAACATATGATTTATCCTGCATCAACGGGCAGTAAGACCCCCACCTCAAGGCTTAGAGGAATCGAAGAAGAGTAGGTGGGGGATGAAGAAAACCCCCACTGATTGAAGTTTCACTTTATCTTATTTTGTGTTTAATAGTTAGTTTTTGAGAAGTATGGACCTAATGAAGGATGGTTAGCAGAAGGTAGTTACAGTTAGGTGAAAAATCCAGTGTTCAGGGATAATGGGTGATAACGAATTGACCATGCACTTAAATTATTAAAATAAATTAGAGTATCCTAGTTAATAAAATGTAATATTTAGATCGCACTACAATTGACTGTATTTATCATTATGACCATTTACTAACAATAGATTTAATGCGACACATGTTGAAGTGGTTGAAAAAATCGTTGTAGAATAATTTGAGGAAGCCTAATTTTTTTAGATAATTCTTCTTTCCCTGATGTTCAACTATTGTTTTGGAATAGGTCAAAGCAAATAATCCTAAAGCACCCCTATTTGATATAATAGGTATATACAAACTGTGAATTCATTTTTTTAAGCGATAAATGAAGAAGAGGTTTATTAGATTTGTTAAAATCAGACAGTCATATTCCACTCTAGGCCTCTTCCTTACTTAAAATATCAACACAGTTTTCGAAAAAACAGCTGGAGGAAATGGAATGAAGCCTAAAATTAGTGATGTAGCAAAATTAGCAGGCGTTTCACCAACGACTGTTTCTCGTGTATTAAATAACCGTGGATATATTAGTGAGGAAACAAGAGAAAATGTTCAGAAAGCAATGAGTGAATTGAATTATTTTCCAAATGATGTTGCGCGTTCTTTATTTAATAAACGATCAAATTTAATAGGATTAATCTTACCAACAACATCTAATCCATTTTTTGGCGAATTAACTTTTCATATAGAGAATATTTGTGCATCGCTAGGGTATAAAGTGTTGCTCTGTAATAGTTTAAATCGGATAGATAAAGAAGAAAAATATCTAGAGATGCTAATGCGAAATCAGGTAGATGGAATCATAGTTGGAACACATAATCGAGGAATTTTAGACTATCATAAGCAAAATCTAGCAGTTGTCGCAATTGACCGTTATCTCTCAGAAACGATTCCTATTGTCAGCTCTGATAATTATGAAGGGGGAAAAATGGCAACAGAATTGTTACTTTCGAAAGGGTGTACGCACATTGTTCATATTAATGGACAGAAAGAATTGGAAACACCAGCAATGTTAAGAAGGAAAGCATATGAAGATGTGATGAAGAAGCATGGCAGAGTTCCTACTACATACGAAGTTCCAGGAGCGTTCGATCGTAAAAGTCAACAAGAAGTCATCAGTAGGATTTTTGATGAATATCCAGAAGTAGACGGTGTTTTTGCAAGTAATGATTTATTTGCTGCATCCTTTATATCTGAAGCTAAAAGGCGTGGAAAAGATGTACCAGGTCAGATAAAGGTTATTGGCTATGATGGAACGGAGACAGCCCAAATATTACTACCTGAATTGACCACGATACAGCAGCCAATAGGTCTAATTGCTAAAACAGCTATTCATATTTTATTAAAGGAAGTGGAGGGTGAGTTTAAAAATCTACCACTGGAAACATGTCTTCCTGTTAAACTTTTAGAAGGACAAACAACGTAAAAACATTGCCATTGGCATTGTTTTTTTCTTTTTTTATGTCAACCCGTTGACATATGAAACCGGTTGACATAAAATGATGTTGAAAGTGCTTTCAGTTAAAACTACTTTTTCTTAAAAAGGGAGCAAAAGAAATGAAAACTTCAAAAAGCCTGTATTGGAAATTAAGCGCGTACTTTTTCTTCTTCTTTTTCACTTGGTCATCTAGTTACTCCTTGTTTTCTATATGGTTGGGACAGGAAATTAATTTGAACGGTGCAGAGACAGGGATCATCTTTTCTGTAAACGCTATCTTTGCATTGTGTATGCAGCCGTTATATGGATATATTTCTGACAAAATCGGTTTAAAGAAAAATATCTTATTCTTCATCAGTATCTTGCTCGTATTTGTTGGACCATTTTATATCTATGTATACGGACCGTTATTACAATATAATGTCTATCTCGGTGCGGTCACTGGAGGAATCTATTTAGGAACTGCTTTTCTTGCTGGGATTGGAGCAATTGAATCCTACATTGAAAAGATTGGACGTAAATATGACTTTGAGTACGGAAAATCGAGAATGTGGGGCTCATTAGGATGGGCAGCAGCAACATTTTTCGCTGGACAGCTGTTCAATATTAATCCAAATATCAACTTTTGGATTGCATCGGTTTCTGCAATCATCTTAGTTACCATCATTATGTCGATAAAAGTTGAAATGACAGAACAAGAGGTGGAGAAAGCCGATTCTGTTAAGTTGAAAGATGTTGGTCAACTCTTCTTATTAAAAGATTTTTGGTTTTTAATGATGTATGTAGTGGGAGTTACTTGTGTATATAGTGTCTATGATCAACAATTCCCCATTTACTACTCATCGTTATTCCCTACAGAAGCGATGGGAAACCAAGTGTTTGGGTATCTCAACTCGTTCCAGGTATTTCTAGAGGCGGGAATGATGTTTATTGCTCCTTTTATCGTTAATAAATTTGGGGCTAAAAATAGTTTAATTTTAGCAGGTTATTTAATGGCATTCCGGATAATTGGGTCTGGACTTGTAGTAGGACCAATTGGGATTTCAGGGATGAAATTAATCCATGCGTTAGAACTGCCGATTATGCTAATTGCTATTTTTAAATATTTAGCAGCTAATTTTGATACGCGTCTATCTTCCGTGCTTTACTTGGTTGGTTTCCAGTTCGCTTCACAAGTGGGCGCATCGATCTTATCTCCATTTGCAGGAAGTCTATATGATAGCATTGGATTCCGTAATGCTTATGTTTTCATGGGCATCATGGCTCTAGTCTTTACAATTATTTCAATGTTTACATTAATTGGTTCTGAAAAAAGAAAAGCAAATATAGAAAATTTACATAAAGCTATTTAGGGGGATGTTAGAATGTTAACAACTAGTAGAGTTCAACAAGCAGAAGAAGCACTCAAGCATGCAAAGGAAACGATGAACGAAAGATATCGGTTAGGCTACCACATCATGGCATCGGCTAACTGGATAAATGATCCTAATGGCTTAGTGCAGTATAAAGGCGAATATCATGTTTTTTTTCAACATCATCCATATGATGAAAATTGGGGACCGATGCACTGGGGCCATGTGAAAAGTAAAGACCTCGTCCATTGGGGGCATTTGCCTATTGCTTTAGCTCCTGGAGATGATTGTGATAAAGATGGTTGTTTCTCGGGTAGTGCAGTTGATAATAACGGCGAATTGACATTAATCTATACTGGACATCATTATACAGATAAAGAAAAGAACCTGTTTACACAAAATCAAAATATTGCTGTAAGTCAAGATGGTATTACTTTTGAGAAGATTGAAGCGAATCCAGTCATTGCAGAACCGCCAGCCGACAGTTCCCATCATTTCCGCGATCCTAAGGTTTGGAAGCATAATGATACATGGTACATGATTCTCGGAAATGCGACGGAGGATGAAGTTGGAAGAGTGATTCTCTATCGCTCTCCTGATTTGCGGGGGTGGGAATATATTGGCGTCTTGGCGCAAAGCGAAGGCGAACTCGGTTTTATGTGGGAGTGCCCGGACTTCTTTGAATTGGATGGAAAATACGTTTTGATGTTCTCTCCACAGGGAATGGCAACACAAGGAGATTTATATAAGAACCTATTCCAAACAGGTTATTTAATTGGCGATTACGATTACGAAACAAATAAGTTTGTCCATGGTTCGTTTACTGAATTAGATTATGGGCATGACTTTTATGCGGTTCAAACATTACTGGATGATAAAAACCGTCGAATTGCGATCGGTTGGATGGATATGTGGGAGTCCAACATGCCAACAAAGATCGATGGATGGTGTGGAGCCTTAACTCTACCACGGGAACTAACCTTAGGGGATCATAACAAACTCTTAATGAATCCTGTTGAGGAGTTAACTTTATTACGTGAATCAGAACATAATAAGTGTACAAATCAATCTATTTCGGAAAGGTATCTAGTTGAAACAAAAGATGATCTTGTTGAGGTTAAGGCTGTGTTTGACTTAACAAATACTAGCGCTAAATCTGTTGGTTTAAAAATACGCGGAATGAACCAAGAAGAGACAGTACTAACTTATCAAATAGAAGATCAAAAGTTAACACTAGACTGCTCCAAGAGTGGGAAGGAGAAAGATGGGGTTAGGAATGTAATGCTTGAAACAAGCGGAATACTTTCTTTACGAGTGTTTATCGATCGATCCTCTATTGAGGTTTTTGCGAATGATGGGCAAGCGACAATAACAAGCCGAATTTATCCGAAAGAAGCAAGATTGGGCATTGAATTATTTGCTGAAAATGGTGATGCAAAAATCAATCAATTTACTTATTGGAATCTAAAAGATATTTGGAAGTAAAATACAAAGGGGATGTCCCAAAAGGGTCTGACCCTTTCGTTACGGGACACCCTCTTGTTTTGGGGGAAACAAATTGAAAAGAGTTTTTTGCATAGGGGAAATACTAATTGATTTTATTCCTGCACAAAAAGAAGAATCATTAAAAAAGGTTACTAGTTTTGAACGCGTTGCTGGTGGAGCTCCTATGAATGTTGCTATTGCCATTGCAAAATATGGTGGAAATTCAGTCATGCTAACGAAAATTGCTAATGACCATTTTGGACATTATCTAATGGATGTGCTGCAAGAAAATGGTGTAGACACGTCTTACTGTCTACGGAGCGATGAAGGTGAAACAGGATTAGCGTTTGTGTCTGTCGATCGATATGGGGAAAGAAGCTTTACTTTTTATCGGAAGAATGCAGCTGATTTATTGCTTTCACCAAAAGAGGTGGAGCCAGAATGGTTTAGAGAAGGGGATCTTCTTCACTTCTGCTCAGTTGATTTAATCGAAAGTCCAATGAAACATACTCATAAAAAAGTAATTGGGGATTTCCGAAAGATAGGGGGAATCGTAAGCTTTGATCCAAATGTTCGACTTCCCTTATGGCCTAATGAAGAAAGTTGTCGTCAAACAATACGGAATTTTTTGCCACTAGCTGACATTGTGAAAGTGTCAGATGATGAATTGTTCTTTATAACAGAAATCAAAGAAGAGAAGGCTGCTATTCAATCTCTTTTTGTTGGGGATGTGAAAGTAGTTGTGTATACAAAAGGAAGTGCAGGCGCAATGATATTTTTAAAGAACGGAGAAAAGTACGAAGATAAAGGATTTAAAGTAATTGTTACTGATACAACGGGTGCGGGTGATGCCTTTATTGGAGGTTTTTTGTCTGAATTACTATCACTAGACATTTCAAACGAAAATCTATGTCAAAAAATAAGCGAAAACTATAAGCGGTTACTTACTTTCGCAAATGCAAGTGGAGCCCTCACTGCCACTGTTAAAGGAGCGATTCAAGCTGCACCAGAAAAAACTGATGTCTTACATTTTATTTCTACTCAACGTGGAACATCAAATGTTGCGAATGAAACGATTTAAATGAAAAGAAGCTTGATATGGAATTTTCTATTTCCATTCGTTCTATTTTGGAGAGTCTGTAGAACTCATCAGCGCCCTGTATGTTTCCATATACACTCTCGACATGTGGAGTGTGTGTCTCTTAGCTAGTTTTGAAATAGTTCGAAGATCATGCCACCTCCTGGAAAGTGTTGTGACAATTGGCATGATGCAATTTGAAGGAGCCTAATCCATTAGACGGATAGGGTTCTTTTTTTATGGTTGAGCAATGTGATCTTAAAAGGTCCCTCATTATGTTAAATGATGAAAAGGTAATAGAGGATCCGTATGCGATCATATTGTGGAAATATTAGTTTTCCTCTATTATCCCATATCTTTTTCAACCTATATTTTAACAAATATTCAATGTTCCACCGATTATCGATTTAGTTTAAAGTGCATTCGTGAGAAAACGAGAGAAAATAAACGAAAACATCTCTTTAAGTGGAATTCTGCAATCATACGGTTTATATGTTTCATCGGAAAAGCCAGTATTGACACTCTTTGTCTTTTCCGATACATTACATAAGTATGTTTTTTAAGGAGGAAATAATGGGTACTCAGAATCACACACAAGTAAAAATAACAACAGCAGATCCATCCGCGTTAGGCTTATTCGGTCTTGCGATGGTAACATTTGTAGCATCATCACAAAAACTAGGCTTAACAGAGGGGCTTTCTTATCTCTTACCGTGGGTATTTTTCCTAGGCGGTCTCGCTCAAATTTACGCCTCGATACTAGATGCGAAGCATAACAATATATTTGGGACAACTGCATTTGGAGCATTCGGACTATTTTGGTTTGGCGTTGGAACAACATGGATGATTCAGTTAGGCTTTTTCGGTGAAAAACTTGCTGCAAATGGCGATCCAAAACAACTTGGTTTTGCATTCATTGGCTATTTGATTTTCAGTCTCTTTATGACGATTGGGGCCATGGAAACACATAAAGTTTTGTTCTTTATTTTCGTCTTTATTGATTTCCTATTTATTGGATTATCTTTAAGTTCATTTAATATTATGTACGATGTAACTCATATGATTGCTGCAGTAGCAGAAATGTGCATCGCTTTGTTATCTTTCTACGGTTCAGCAGCGAACGTGTTAAACACACATTTCGGACAAGTTGTGCTACCGATAGGAAAACCGTTTGGGATTTTTAAAAAGTAATATTATCTAGAGTGGACGATAAAAGTCTACGACTAATGAAGAAAGGTGAGTATCTACTATTAAGTAGTGTCTCACCTTTTTTATTTTATCCCTCATTTTTCTGTGGTAAAGGGGCGGGGCTTCGCAAAATCAGCTCCGCACCGCCGCCTTCATAAGGTGATACAAATTGAGAACCTGAACCTTTTTCACCGTTGGGTTGGGATCAGACGCTCATGGACGTTTTTTATCATAGTTCTTATCATTGACAGCCCATTTAATTCATGATATATTTATCTCGAATTAAAGATATGTTAATTAGAGATAAAACATTGTAAAAAAAACGACTAGTCTGATCAACATATAGGAACAGTATTTTATAAACGTATAAATTCAGCAAATCAGCTTAAATGGCAGATGCATCTTGTTTTAAATGAATAAAATTGAGAATCAATTGGAGGCATGTAATATGAACGAATTAAAAGGAATTCACCACGTAACAGCCATTACAAGTAGTGCAGAAAAAAACTATGAATTTTTCACGTATGTTTTAGGCATGCGTTTAGTAAAGAAAACCGTTAACCAAGATGATATCCAGACGTATCACCTATTTTTTGCAGATGATAATGGTAGTGCAGGTACAGATATGACTTTCTTTGACTTCCCGGGTATTCCTAAAGGAGTACATGGGACAAATGAGATTTCAAAAACCTCTTTCCGTGTACCAAATGATGCAGCGATTGATTATTGGGTAAAACGTTTTGATCGTTTAGAAGTAAAACACACTGGAATTAAAGAACAATTCGGTAAAAAGACACTTTCATTTGTTGATTTTGATGACCAACAATATCAATTGATTTCAGATGAAAACAATGAAGGAGTTGCTTCTGGTACACCGTGGCAAAACGGACCTGTCCCTCTAGAGTATGCGATTACTGGTTTAGGGCCAATCTTTGTTCGAATTGCTCAGTTTGATTACTTTAAAGAAATGCTGGAAAAAGTTCTCTTATTTAAAGAAATTGATCATGAAGGTTCATTTCATTTATTTGAAGTAGGTGAAGGAGGAAATGGGGCACAAGTAGTTGTCGAATATAATGCCATACTTCCTCAAGCACAACAAGGTTTTGGTACAGTTCACCATGCGGCATTTCGAGTTGATGACCGTTCTGTATTAGAAGAATGGGATAAACATATAAGAAACTTCGGATTCCAAACATCAGGGTTTGTTGATCGTTTCTTCTTCGGATCATTGTATGTAAGAGTTGCACCACAAATTTTATTTGAGTTTGCAACAGATGGTCCAGGATTTATGGGAGATGAACCGTATGAAACGCTCGGAGAAAAATTATCTTTACCTCCATTCTTAGAACCAAAACGTGAACAAATCGAAAAATTAGTTCGCCCGATTGATACAGTAAGAAGCACAAAAGAATTCAGTAAAGAATAATAGAAAGAAACGTAAGAGAAAATAAAGTGAAACTTCCTCCACTGATTGTTAGTCCCGTTCTACTGTCGCTAAGATCGCAGCAAACGCTTCGATCAATCGACAGTACGAACCCGATTGGTTCAACTATACCTTTGAAAACCACAAAGGTAAGTTTCACTGTATCTCACCAATCGGGCTTTTACTGCCCGTTAATGCGGGATAAATGAAGCCATAATGTACGAGATTTCATTCAGGAATTCGTATATTATGGCTTATTTTGTTGCGATCAATATTCTGCTATACACTTACCTCATGTATACGTTCATACAGTTCTTACAAATCCGAATAATCAACCTTTCATATGTACCATGGCGGTTTTAGTGTTATACCTTGGTTATCAGACAATGAATCACAGGCAAAGTCTAAAACAAAAATTGGATCTTAATATGGTTTAGTCTTAAGTGCCTATGTGAGATTCCCGTTTCACTGATGCTTAATAGGGGATAAAGGAACGGGTCTAAAGACTCTTTTTAGCATGCAGATTAATATTTGTTTTGTTTGCAAAAAAATATGTAAACCCTAAATCATGCATGTTTTCGAGTATTCTAAGCTTTTTTTTAAAGTAACCTTAAATTTTAAATGAATACAAGTTGAAATAATCGTTACAATTCCTTCCTAATTCATTACTGGAGACTTATGGTAAAGGATAGGAGATTATAGTAGTATTTCCTTATGTTTAAATAGGATATTAGTGTAAAAAATTTAATAGAGATGATCTAAACAGTCTTAAACAATTCTCTTGACTTAATGATGAGGTGAAAATATGAATTCTGAAGGGGTTAGAGCACTTGCAAGGGTGTTCCAAGAATCATCAGAAACATTAAAAACAAATGAATCTAAATTAATGCAAAGTATCCATACTAATGCAGCAACATGGACAGGGAAGAGTCGAGAAAAATTTGATTCAGTAATAGAAGAATCCGCTGTTTTATTTCAAAGACATTCTGACAATCTTTATGAGATCAGCAGAGAATTGGAAAGTGCAGCAAATGAAGTTGATCGAGTGAGAGAAGAGATTGAAAGGCAAAGAGAGTTAGAAAGACTTGCTTGTACGCGGAGTGAGTAGGGTACTTTGAAATATTAAATAATAGGGTGACACTTATCAAGAAGAACGATAGAGGTGTATCATGAACAATTATAATTATAAAGCGAAAAAAAAGAAAAAGAAAGACGAGGACCGGCATGCTTTAGATGATGGATGCGTTCCTGGTTGCGTTGATTTTTTTCTATTTCCTCTGCAACTGTCCGTGTTGGGTTATCAGATATTCATTAATCTTTCTTGATAAAGATTAATGAAGCAATTAATGATGATGCAATAGTTCATCAATTCATTATGTCAGTATCTTATCTTAAGGAAAATTCAATGCTTAACTAATAAATGGATATCGAAAAGAGGTCTTATACGTATGGCGAATAAAATATCCGTAGATCCAGACCGTTTAGAAGAGTTAGCCAATCAATTTGTTCTTGACTTGTCAGCGATTGAAGCAGAATATAAGCAACTGCATCTGGATCTATTTAATTTAATCAGCAGTGCGCCTGCTGAATACAGTCATTGCTTCTCTCATGTCGGGGATCCGTGGGGTACTGGAAATCAATTGGTTGATCGTCTTAGTGAAATGGAACAAGATCTGCGTATGACGGCCAATAAATTTTCTGATGCCGATAACTTAGTGGCTAAACTTTATAAACTGCATGAGAAGTATGGCACTTTAACGGCTATGGGAGCATTGTCTGCGAAAAAGCTTACCTATTATGGTCTGGGCTTCACACAATTCGCAAAGAATACGGATGATCTATTCACATATAGGCATATGGGTATCCTTCACCAAATGTCAGATGCGATTGACGGTTCTAAATATCGGAATGTGGCAAAGGCATTATTAAGTCCCACTTACTTAGCGAAGAAATATAATAATACCCCGTTTGCTAATTTAGTTCATAAAAAAATTGCCCAATATCTTCCTGACGATGTTGTTAAATTTACGAGTAGCTCAACAGCTTTGTTTGATGGGATTCAGAATAGAGCATTAGATTCTTCTAAGTTTAAGTCATTTGTTCAAACAGGTGCCAAATTTGGGAGAACTAATGCTATAAGTACGTTAGCAGTAACTGGAATAGTAGAAGCTGGTGGAATGGGCTTGAAGATTTCAGAAAACTATTCAAAGTATGGAGATCAACCGGAGATATTAAAGCGTGAAAATGCAAAAGCGGTAGGCCACGCAGTGAATAATACCGTCGCCATTACTGGAGGTTCTATTGCAGGGGCTGTAGTAGGAGGGGCATTAGGTAGTTTAGTCGGTCCAGTTGGTACAGTAATTGGAGCTACGGCAGGTTCAGTTGTCGGAGGTTTTGTGGGAGAGAAGGCTGCCAAGCTTACTGCAGGTTTAGCAGAAAAAGCAGCTATGGTATTTAAAGAGCCTATACATGAGGGGCTTGAAATGATAAAGGGCGGCTTAGAGAAGGCAGGAAAAGCTGTAGAAGGATTTAATAAAGGTGTAGATTTTGTGAATGATCAAATTAAAAGTACAATTGCGGATCCGGTAGGAAAAGTGAAAGAAATAGGCAAGGGACTATCTAAAGCAAAAGAAACTGCGAGCTCTCTTGTTGATGGCGCGAAAGATTTTCTTGAAGATAAATTCTCGTTTTTTTAAGGAGGACCTATGAATACGGTTCAATTAAGCATAGAAGAGCTAATCTTTTCATTTTATAGTGAAGGGTTATATGAACAAGGTATTTCGATTAAAGAAGCTTACTTTCCAGCTCTGAATGATTCTGAGTTGAAATTGATGTTAGAAATTGCCTCTCGCTCATTGTTGGCAAAAGAGATGGTAGAGGAAGTTAATAATCAATATAAACTAAAGAGAGAATATACTTCATATATCCACACATTAAATTATGCAGAGAGTACAGTAAAGGCTTCTAAATTTGATGTTAGTTTACAAGCAGAAGACAGTATCTCTTTTCATTTTAAAGATGGAGAAGTGTATTTACATAAGCTGTTGCATGATCATCAAGTTCATTATCTTTCGAAACTAACCAAAGAGAGCATGTTTTCAATAATAAGTGAATTTTTTGCTTTCAATTCACTAAAAGCAGAGTGCGAAGTGCTTTTTACGTTGAAAAGTGAAGAATTTGACGAGTTGTTAGAAGATGTAAGTCAAATTAATACTCCTTCCGGAATAAACATTCAGAAATGGGTAAAGAAATCAGATAATCCGAATATGGTAGAGCTACTAGATGATCTATCAAGAAGAAACGGTAAAATGGATAGTATACTTAGTCTTCAATATGACTCCAATAATAACCCAGAGTTCATTGATCTTTCCTTTATTATTCCAGGAAAGACGGAATTTTGGGTAGTGACTAGGAACCAAAATTTAGATCTATGTTTTCAAAGAGCAAATGAGTCAACCATAAACAATCTATTGCTGAATAACAAAACAATCTCAGCCTGAGGAGGTGCGTCTTTTGCTCAATGTAAAGAAGAAAAATGAACTGATTCAGGTAAAGGGCTCAAAGTTCATGTATGTATGGATGGCAGTATTTTATTTAGGAGGTCTAATAAGCTGTTTGATATTGATCATTGATGGCTTTAAATTCAATTCAACTTATTCGTTGATTTATATTTTGGGCGGCATCATGCTCGCTCCTGTTTTTCTGTATTTAACACTCTGGTCACTGCCTGCTTTTAATCCGGGAAAAATTCTATTAACGATAATTCTAGGGGAAAATGGGAAGGTATTTTCTAAAAAGGGAACGGTTTTTATTAACAATATTCGAAGTACTGATTTGGTGAGAAATCCTATCAATTTAATAAATTATATTGTTATTGAAACCTTTGATGAAAAAAGAATAAAGATTCCTACATATAATCTTCTTAGTGACCTGGATTATCAGGTAATGGTTGATCAATATCTTTTTCCTTATATGACAGAAAACGCGAGAAAAGTTTGGGATCGTAAAATCGATTTAAATATTTTGCTTAAGGAAGTAAGGTATGAACGGCAGGAACAGAAAATCGAATAGCTTTTTGATTACATTGCGATTTATTACCAGTTGTGAAATTTTCCAATCGTTTAAAAGTGTGCTAGCGTAAAAAAAACAAAAGGGATAAAGAATTTTTTTCTTCATAGAAAAGCTTTTTATCCTTTTTAAACGATTAGAGTTTTACCTAGATAGTTACATTACATAAAAAATTTTCTTTAATGAATATGAAAAATCTCTTTTTAAATGCCAATTACTTTGCTTAAAGTGACTAAGGATCTTAGTAATTTCTTAAAGACAATCTTTTATCCACGTTAAACATGCATAATTAAGTATCGGAAAAATCTGACATTAAATACTTGACAAGAACTTGAACATTTTATATATTGAATGTAATAATTATTCTTAGTAATCCGATGTGTTTTAAAATTTCATACATGTAGAATCTTATCAAGAGAGATGGAGGAACTGGTCCAATGAAATCTCGGCAAAAGGCTCTTTATGAGTACTGTGCCAATTCCAGCGAACGAATGGTTCGAAAGATAAGAGGAGGCAATGGTAGCTTGTTTGTGTACATTTCACTCTTCTTATCACTTTAATAAGGAGAGTTTTTTTGTATTTACAATTGAGATAGGGGATGTGTAGATGATTAACAATCAGGATGCACCATTTGAATTTGACACTATTTTGCTTGGTAAAAGGAAGGAAGGTATTACTGAATCTCTTTGTGGGAGAGTGGTACATGGTAGGAAAATGGGACGGCAATTAGGTTTTCCTACAGCCAATGTAGATGCAGATGCTGTCTTGTTAGCAAATGGAGTATATGGCGTACATGTGGTTGTAAAAGGAAAGCAATATCGGGGCATTATGAATGTTGGTGTTAAACCAACATTTGGATCAACCTTGAAAAAAACATTTGAAGTTCATCTTCTCGACTTCTCCGATGACCTATATGGAGAGTTCATAGAGTGTCAACTTCTGTTTAAAGTGAGGGAAGAACAAAAGTTTGCTTCCATTGATTTATTAAAAAAACAAATTACGGAGGACATCTATCGTGCAATCGAGAAATTTAAACAATTTGAGGATCTTTTTAAGGACGGAGAAAGGAAAACCCTTAGGAAAAAGCAAATATCTGAATCTGCCTGATTTACAATTCTTTAATTGGTGCCATTTACAGTATGGGGTAAACAAAGGAATTTATAATACGATTGATAATTGGTTTTACGAGTATGGCATTGTTAATATTCTCTCACGCAGAATTTATCTATTGTCCTTTTTGGAATTTGCCAAAGAGGTAGAATCGGAGCAGAAGCAAGATAAAGTAATTCGATTTGGAAATGGTGGACTTGTAAAAAAACTACACGAATTTCTAGTCGTTTATAAAATGGAGTCGAAAGGAGGACTTTAAAATTTGGATTTAAAGCTGAAAAGATACAGGTGTTCGGGGGGAAGCATCCTATAGATTAAAGCTAGTCTAATGACGGGAAGGCCCCGAACCCAACCCCAATCTGTATTCATCTTTAATTTTGCAAGCCAAATTCATTAATAAGCTCAACTGCATTGATTAATTATTGATCTATTTCTTCTCATGAACAGCAAGAATATTTCGTTCTTATCAAGCCTTAGCAGGGGAGAAAGCTATAATGAGCGCTTAATTAGGTCAAACCGATGAATTCCGCTCATTATAGCTCACAATATAGTTGTGTTTTGCTGTATTATAGTACCCTTCACTGTATTCTTTAATATTCCCTTCTTCATCATGAGAAAGTCGAATTCGTTTTAAAGCTACAGTGTCTTTTTCCAATTTCAATGATTCACATATGTGACTAGGCACGATAGCAACAGCGAACTCATCCCTAAATGTTTCAAGTTTAATATTGTTTTCTTCCATAAAACGATATAAAGAGCTAATCTGAACATCGTTTAATTCTTCATCGCTTATGTCCAGTAAAATATAGTGGGAGAAGTGAATATACGGTTCACCATCCAAAAGGTACATTCGCTCGATTTGAAGGCAATTTTCACCAAATAGAGGATAGAGTGAAGATTCAGTAGATAATTGAATCCTTTTTATACTTAACACTTTTTTGATAATTTGGTGACCTTCCTCTACTAATAACTCTGTAAAGTGCTTGCCTTTTGCAAGTTTCGCATTCGAAACATTTGTGATGACCTTCGTTCCTTTACCGCTTTTCTTTTCAATCAAGCCTTCTTGAACAAGCTCTTTAATTGCATTACGTACAGTAATTTTACTCACATTAAATTCTTCTTCTAGTAGAGGCTCAGAGGGAATATAAGTATTAACTGCGTATACACCATGTAAAATACGATCTCTCAATATATCCTTGATTTGTAAATACAAAGGTCCTTTTTTTCTATTCACTCTCGTTCCATGTCTCCTATCATTTTCCCGGTATGAAATTTTACTTTATCTCTTGATATCTTCAATTGTTCCCATAATGGATGACAATATCTCTGCCTCTGTTGACATGGGCGTATCCCCAACAATTGTGCAGGCTAACATTCCAGCCGCGGCTGCAAACTGTACGGTTTTCTTCGGTGGGAAATTAGACAATTTGCCATGCAAAATACCGCTAGTATAGGCATCACCAGCACCAATTCTATCATATATGGAAAAGGATAGATGTTCAGAGAAATGGAACATTTGATCTTTGTACATATAACCTAATAAAGAGTGGGTATTATCCCTATTAATCGTTCGATGTGTTCCTGCTATTGTTTGAATATCAAAATTTGTTGCGACTTTAGGAATTAAGTCGATAAGCTGTTCCTCTGTTGAGGTTTTCGTTGTCTCCATTCCTAAAATATTCATAGCATCTTGTTCATTCATCATGACAATATCAGATAAAGCAAGCATGTCTTCATAATGAGGTTTGGCTTTGTTGTATCCACCGTCCCATAAGGAAGGCCGGAAATTACAATCAAAACAAACGATTCCACCTTTTTCTTTCACTCTTTTAGCAAGTACTTTCATACTCTCGCGGACATTTTTCCCCATTGAGAGTGTAATGCCACAAAAGTGGACGATCTCTGCTTCTTCAGCGATTGCTTCCAGATCATAGTCCAATAATGAAGCGGTATTAAAACTGCTTTCCAATCGATTCGTATAGGTGACACGGCTGGCACGATTCCCGAAGCCATTTTCTAAAAAATACATGCCAAGGTAGTTGCCACCTCTAGAGATAAAATTTCGTGCAATTCCTAAGCGTTGCAAGTGAGCGATGGCTGCATCACCTAATGGATTAGTCGGTAATTTCGTCACAAGATAGCCATCATGACCAAGCTTTGTCATTGCTGCAGCAACGTTAACTCCCGTGCCTGAGAATGAATAGTGTAACGTGTTAGCTTGTTGCAGTAATTCGTATCCTGCCACTTGCAATCGCATCATTACTTCTCCAAATGCAACTATTTTCTTAGGCATGTTTTTGAACCAATTTTTTTGTGATGGTTAATAATGTTCGCACATCTACCTCATTTGTCTTACCAGTTTCTTTATTAATAATTGAAGAGTACACATGTGGAATAATTTTCGGTACGTTTGCCTCTAAGGCAATTTCCAGTATTTTCTCGAAATTATGTAAATCAATGCCTCCAGTTGGTTCCAAAGCAAAGCCCTCTTCACCACAAGCTTTCGCTACTGCACGGAACTCGTCTTCATGCCCTAACCCTTTCATCGGGAAGTATTTCAAAGCATTCCCACCCATATCGCGAACTAAAGCAATGGCGGCTTTGACAGGAACAATTGCCAAATCATCGGCCATAGCACTGTTAGGACCGGTAGAAATATTCACGTAGCCGACTTGACCCGTTGGTGATACAAGCGAATTGATCCAACTCTCTTTTTCTCCTAAATTAGCCCGTGTAGCAGCTACAGCCGGAAACACTTGATTAATATGACTGCCTGGATAATGTTTAGCGATCTCAGAAACTACTGCTGCCTGCCGATTATCGCCAGCGCCTAAACCAATCGAAACTGCTTCATCTATCGCTTTTCCATATGCTTTCATGTCTACCACTGCTGTATCTACAGAAGGGTAGTCTTTGGATAGAACACCAATTAAAACATGACCTTCTGCCGCCTGGAAAACTTCTATTGCATTTTCGATACTATTTGCTAGTACGTTCAAAGCTACTCGATTTCGATAAAAACGTTTGTTAATATTAGTCATTGTTCGTTTCCTCCTAAAATAGCTCGCAATCGGGCTTCAATCACGTATATATCATCACCTTGTAATGGGCGTGGATCAATATCAAAAAATCCTTGGCGAACTCCGTAATCACGGGTATAAATCGCGATTAATTCTCCATTTCTCAGCTGATCGTTTACTTCTTTCGCTGTTGTATGTGCAAGGTCTGGATCAATCAGGATTCGAGCTCTGTAGATGGCACGCCCTGCCTCATCTTGTACAATGGATACTTTTACGCCATTGATCGATTCTAGTGATGTAAGAACTTGTAAACTAGTTTTTTCTTGTTCACTATGATCTGTTTTGACGAAATACTCATCCATTGCCTGCAATAATCCAAATGTTGTTTCTTTGCCGACTTTCATGCTTCTGCCAATGCCATGTAATTGCATCTTAAGCCATTCGATATATTTCTGTTTACCAGCAACGATTCCGGAACTTGGTCCTTCAATTGCTTTTGAGCCACTGTATATAGCCAAATCAGAAACTTGGACATATTTTTTCACATCTTCTTCTGCAGCCGCATCGACAATTAATGGAATATGATTCGCTTTGGCAACTTCCCAAGCTTCTTCAACTGAAATCATATTTTTTTGCACCGTATGGTGGGATTTTACATATAAAATAGCTGCAGTATTTTCATTAATAGCATCGGCAATATGCTCTATTTTGCCTTCATTTGCATAACCGACTTCAATTAATTTTCCTCCGCCAAGGTAAACCATTGTTTCTACCGGTGCGCCGTATTGTACGTTATGACCTTTAAACATAATGATTTCATTTCTAGGGATCGATTCTTGATGGAGTTTTTCGCTTTTTCGGCGGTTTCCTTCTGTTACAATCGCGGCTATGGAAAGAGCGATACCACTTGATGCAGAGTTTACAACAACTGCTGCTTCAGATTGAAGTAACCGAGCGATATGTTGACCTGCTCTGTCGACAAGGTCCGCAATTTCAACGTAATTTTGCCCTCCTGTCTTCATGGCGTTCATTACAGTATCTGTAGGTGCGGAAACACCTAATATACTCATTCTTCCGCTTGCATTGATCACTCTTTTTAAACCGTATTTAGCATTCAATGAATTCTCCATTTATAACGACTCCTTTTACATCGATTTTTTGTTTCGCTTCTCTTACTGCACCTTCAGAATCGATTAATGATATTGCTTCATCTTCAACGCTGAATATTGTGAGATTTGCAATATCGCCTACCGAAATTCTTCCTAATTCAGGTTTATTTAGCCACTCAGCTGCATGGATAGTAACAGCATCAATTACTTCTGTTAGTGAATATCCTAAATATAAAAATTTCGTTAATACATTTGCCATATTATAAACGGGTCCATTTAGCCGATTATTTCGGTAAATATCCGTACTAATCGTATCAAAGGGGATATTGCCTTGTTTTGCTATTTCTGCTGTTTTAAAAGAGAAGCTAGCTGTCCCATGGCCAACATCTAAGTGAACGCCGCGTTCAATTGCTTGAAGCAACTTAGGGAGCGGCTGTCCTGCTTGATCAAATAAATTATTGGCTTTGCCATTTAAGTAATGAGTTATAATGTCTTTTTTCTCAAGCAAGTCAAGAATTTCATTCATACCCGGAGGTCCTGAGCCGATATGTACCATTAGCGGTAATCCTGTATCTGAGGAGAACCTCCGAGCGATCTTTAAAGGCTCTATCCCATTTGAGCCGACCACACTATTGCTGATCCTCGCTTTAAGTCCAATGATAAAATCCTTATATTCAACAATGGTCTTTTTTAATTTTTCTTCGTTTAGCCAATTAAGATTTGCTAACTCATCGATGCGCTGCAAACCAATTTGTGAGATATTTAAGAAAGCGAATACATTTGTTTTTGCGTTTATACAACTATCTACTAAGTCAGGCAAACGATCAGCACCAGTACTACCAGCATCAATAATTGTCGTTACACCTGTTTTATAGCCCACTTCATCGATAACATCGCCATATGGGTAAAATTCTGGAAAGGCATGCACATGCATATCAATCCAACCACTAGAGATAAATACTTTGTGCTGATAATCAATGATGTTTTCACCAATTCCAGTACCAGAAGGGACAATGTCTACAATCTTTTTATTTTTTAATAGAATATCAACAGCGGTACCTTTTACTGTTTTTACATTTCTTAACACGATCGTAATTGTCATTTTTACCTCCTTGTTCGAAGAGACTTGGTACCTGTATGTTTGTAAATGACTAAAATTTCACTCTAATTAAAATTGAGAGTATCATATGTTTCTACATCGGTCAATATAACGTTATAATGTTTGAATGTAAAAATGGAAAATGTTGATCCGTATTTAAAAATAACTATTTAAGCTCATCTCACTAAATTTTTATAAAAATAGTCAAAAAAGAGGAAGGCGCCACTTTTTTGTGGTTTAATCAAATTGAACTCATAAAGGCTAACGAATATATACAGAAAGCGTGTTAGAAAGGAGATCGAATGATTACAAGGAGAGAAGTTGCACAAAAAGCGGGCGTGTCGCCTTCAACCGTGTCGCGCGTCATTAATAATAATGGATATGTTGCGGAGAAGGCTCGAGAAAGAGTGGAAGCAGCAATTGCTGAATTGAATTATATACCCAATCGAGCAGCACAAAATTTACGGATGAAGTCTTATAAACAAATTGCTTGTATAACACCATCTATTACGAATTCCTTTTTTACGGAAATGTTTGTTGGGATAGAGGAAATGGCATTAGAAAGAGGGTATTCTTTATCGTTATATAATATTACGAAGGAAAGAAAGGATTATTTGAAGCAAGTATTAGAAGGACCTTATGATGGCATGATTTTACTTGCATCGTATGAATTAAGTTCAATTATGAATTTTGATAAAAATGCGCTCAACATGCCATTGTCCCTATATCTAGACCGCTTTCTAGAAACAGACATACCTCATGTATTTGTAGATTTGAAAAAAGTGATGAAACAATCTGTCGAGCATTTAATCCGAAGTGGACATAAAGAAATTATTTTTTTAGGCCATTATTTTGATAATGAATTTGGAAATGCTAGGTACGAAGGATATGAAAGTGCAATGAGGGAACATCATTTGACAATCAAGGACTATTATAAAAAATTTATCGAAATGTATGAAGACAAATTGACGACAGGATATGCTGGGATCAAGTCGTTATTGGATAAAGGACAATCATTTACCGCCGTAGCTGCCTCTAATGATTTGCTAGCGGCGGGCGCCATGCGAGCCATCATTGAGAGTGGAAAGAAAGTTCCGGAGGACATATCCGTTATAGGTGTTGATAATATTGAATTAGCTAATATCGTCACACCAACATTAACAACTATGAATATCCCAAAAAGGGAAATTGGCAGAAAGCTCGTTCAACAATTATTAGATCAACTTCACAAAGAAAAGCAAGTTGAGACAATTGTAGAAGCTGAAGTCACTTTAATAGAAAGAGAGTCTGTAAAAAAAGTTTAAACTATTGACAACGGTTTCATTCGGGCTTATATTTTGAATATTACTAGGAAAGTTATCTAATTGAGCAGATTAGGGCCGAAAATGTTCAAATGGATTTCTTTTTAAATAATGTGGTCACGTAACCATAAAATACACAACATTGCTGGTGCTTTTATCGCAGGAATTTATCCCGCATTAACGGGCAGTAAGTCCTTACCTCAAAGCTTAGAGGAATCGAAGAAGCGTAGGTGGGGGATAACTGTCCGTAAAAGCCCGATCGGTTCAACTAACAATCAGTGAAGGATGAAGAAAACCCCCACTGATTGAAGTTTTACTTTATGGTGGATCAGTTAAAGGATAATGAAATATAGAAGGGGTATAATCGCTATGACTTTACGAAATGATTGGGAAAACCTAGAAGTATTACAAAGGAATCGACTAAAACCAAGAGCCTCCTTTTTTAGCTATAAAAACAAACCGACTGCACTCTCCTATGAGAGAGGTGATTCACAAGGATTTTTATTACTAAATGGCAATTGGAAGTTTCATTATGCAAACTCACCGCTGGAATCACCGAGTGATTTTTACAAAGAGGAGTATAGCACGGATCATTGGGGATCGATCACGGTTCCATCTCATTGGCAATTGAATGGTTATGGTAAGCCTCATTATACAAATGTACAGTATCCATTTCCAGTAGAGCCTCCCTATATTCCGTCTGAAAATCCGACGGGGGCATACGAAAGGACGTTTTATTTAGCGAAAGAAACATTGTCGGAAAAGTTACATTTGATGTTTGAAGGTGTCGATAGTTCTTTCCATGTATGGATTAATGGGCATTTAGTTGGGTATAGCCAAGGTAGCCGCCTTCCTTCTGAGTTTGATATTACGGATTTTGTTAAAGCGGGAGAAAATAGAATTTCAGTTCGAGTCTACCAATGGACGGAATCCTCCTATATTGAGGATCAAGATATGTGGTGGTTAAGTGGCATATTTAGGGACGTCTATATTATGTCAAAACCAACTACTCATATACAAGATGTGTTTGTGAATAGCTCTTTAGAAAATGACTTCCAAGATGGCCGATTTGATTTTGAACTCGCCTTGTCAGGAGAGTATGAAGGACACCAAGTGGCAGTGGAAATACAAGAGAACGGTACTGTCATAGCTGAACACCAACAAAGCGTAGACAGTCAAGTTGTGACAGGAACGATTCATATTGCGGGTGTGAAGCAATGGAATGCAGAAACGCCATTCTTATATGATGTAGTGATCACATTATTGAACCCAACAGGTGAAATAGTTGAAGTGATTCCACAAAAATGTGGATTTAGAAATATTGAAATTAAAGGCGGCCAATTATTAGTGAATGGTGTAGCGATCATGTTTAAAGGGGTTAATCGGCATGATGCTCATCCTGACTTTGGTCGCGCAGTACCAGTAAGTTCGATGATTGAAGATTTAATATTAATGAAACAGCATAATATTAATGCCATTCGGACAGCCCATTATCCAAATGATCCACGTTTTTATGAGCTATGCGATACTTTTGGATTTTATGTGATTGATGAAACGGATCTTGAATGTCACGGCCTAACCCGAATAGGCAAACCGCATTTATTAAGTGATGATCTAAACTGGCAAGATGCTTATGTTGATAGAATGGAAAGAATGGTTGAACGGGATAAAAACCATCCGTCGATTATTATGTGGTCATTAGGGAATGAGTCTGGCTTTGGACGAAATCATATTGCCATGTATGAATGGGCAAAGAGAAGAGATCCTTCTAGATTGGTCCATTATGAAGGGGAGACGAGAGAAATATTGTATGAGGATGATTTCGTACCAACGAAGGATCCGATTGCATCTGATGTTCACACCTCGATGTATACGTCCATTGAGCAAATGAAAGTCATTGGTGAATTGACGAACTTGGAGAAACCTCATATTTTATGTGAGTATGCACATGCAATGGGCAATGGTCCAGGCGGCCTTAAAGAATATTGGGAAACGTTTTATGCATATGATCGGCTGCAGGGTGGTTTTGTTTGGGAATGGGTCGATCACGGATTAAGACAATATACGCCAGAGGGTGAAGAATACTTTGCCTACGGTGGAGACTTTGGTGAGACACCGCATGATGGCAATTTTGTTATCGACGGATTAGTTCGACCCGATCGCAAACCTTCACCAGCGTTGGCAGAGTATAAAAAAGTAATTGAACCAGTTGTGGTAACAAATTTCAACTTTGAAGAAAAGACCATCCAAGTGCAAAATCGTTATGATTTTTCTGGTTTATCAAAATTGCAATGTCAGTGGTCTATAGAAGCAGATGGAACTATTATAGAAAGTGGGATTGTCGAAGTACCAGAGATCCCTGCAAATTCTACAAGAGTGGTAGAGTTGCCGATTCAAATACCTAGTATCGTGCGAGAAAATACAGATTACTGGTTAAATATCGTTTGGACGATGAAAGATACTACACAATGGGCGGCTTCAGGTCATCCTGTCGCATGGTCACAGCGCGAGCTTCCAATCTCTCGTTTTGTAGCTATTGAACAACAACCTGCAGGCCAATTACATGTAGTTGAAGAACCATCAAAAACAAACATAGTAGGTCCTAATTTCAAAGTAACTTTCAATAAGCAAAATGGTCGCATAGAAGACTATTATTATGATGGCCAGTTAATGTTGCATAAAGGGCCAAGATTAAACTTTTGGCGAGCGCCTATTGATAATGATTTATTAGGTTCTGAAGAATTTCATGCGAAGCCAGTTGCTAAACAGTGGAAAGAATATGGTGTTCATGCGATACAACACCGAATGAAACAGACGGAAATTATAATACAAGAAGACCTTCAAACTGTGATTATTTCTTGCAAGGCGAAATTAGCTCCTCCAGTCATTGCGTGGGGATTTGATGTAACGTATGAATACACAATTCGAGCTGATGGCAGTGTTTTAATTGATATCAAAGGGATAACCTCTGGAAATGGCCCTACAACTCTTCCACGAATTGGAGTAGAGATGATCGTAGAAAACACATTCGATGCTGTTCAATGGTATGGCTTAGGGCCGAATGAAGCTTATGTGGATAGTAGGTTAGCCGCAAGGATGGGTGTTTGGTCATCAACAATCGATGGTTTGTATACACCGTATATTTTTCCACAAGAAAATGGGAACCGCCACCAAAATAAATGGGCGAGTTTTTCACAAGAGAATGGTCAAAGTATGCTCGTTTCAGGTGATTCTTTTGACTTCTCGGCAAGCTATTATACGGTTGAACAATTAGAAACGGCGAAGCACACTTATGATCTTGTCAAGCAACCTTATATCACTTTGCACATTGATAAGCAGCAATATGGCTTAGGTTCGGCAAGCTGTGGCGAAGATGTTCAAGAACAATATCGACTTGGGAATGAGGACTTCCAATTTGCATTTACGATTCAACCATATAATCAAAATGCCCATTCACCTATAGCGATAAGTAAAAAACGTAAATAAAAGAAGGGCATTAACAATAGACAAGAAGAAGAGGAGAAAGGGTCAGACCTCACACTCTATACACCGTTTATCGTGTCATGTACACGTCGTATAATCGGTAAATAGTAGATGTGAGGTCTGACCCTTCGTTTGGAATAGTTTTTATATATTAAATATTGTAAAAAATATTCAAAAGGTATAATATGGTGTTAACATAGTTAATTAATTTAATTAAGTTTCGAAACATGTAAGAAGTATTCTTTGTAAAATCGACTACCCGTTATAGATTCAACCAAAAGTACTTAAATCGAGGTGTCAATAATAATGAAAGATATTTATCAAGATATCCAAAATTTACTGGAGTACGGCTATACGAATGAACTGTTTGGGTTAGACGATTCGATTTATATTAGAAATCGTGTTCTTTCTCTTTTAGGGCTGGATGAGTGGGAGGAGTGTGAACATACAAATCCTCTACCATCTTTAGCAGAAATTCTGGGCAGTATTCTTGATTGGGCGTATGATCATGGCGGTCTTGCAGCAAACACGGTAACTGAACGGGATATCCTTGACACAGAAATCATGAATTGTCTGATGCCGCGTCCGTCAGAGGTTATTCGACTATTTAAAAATCGTTATGAGGACAATCCAGAACATGCGACTAACTATTTCTATAAAATGTCGACTGATTCTAACTATATTCGATCGGACCGGATTGCTAGAAATAAAGAGTGGAAAGCAACTACGCCTTACGGTGATATTGATATAACGATCAATCTATCAAAGCCAGAAAAGGATCCGAAAGAAATTGCGAAATTGAAGGAAGCTCCTTCTTCTTCATATCCAACTTGTCTTTTATGTATTGAAAATGAAGGGTATAAAGGTACTCTTAGGCATCCTGCAAGAGCAACGCATAGAACAATCCCGATCGTCTTAAATAATGAGGAATGGAGATTTCAATATTCTCCATACGTTTATTACAACGAACATAGTATTGCTTTTAGGCAAGAACATACACCTATGAAAATATCTAGAGCCACATTTGATCGTCTTTTAGACTTTGTTGATCAGTTTCCGCATTACTTCATTGGTTCTAATGCTGATCTCCCAATTGTCGGCGGTTCTATTTTATCGCATGACCATTTTCAAGGGGGCCGATACACATTTGCGGTCGAAAGAGCGGAAATGACAGAAACGATCTCTCTCGATGCATATCCATCTACAAGGGTTGGAATCGTGAATTGGCCAATGTCAGTTATCCGTGTCCAAGGGGCTAAGGAAGATGTGGCGAATGCTTGTGAGCATATTTATGAGAGTTGGAAAAAGTATGCGGATCTTGAGGCTGATATTGTTGCATACACAGGAAACACTTTACACAACACGGTAACGCCTATAGCTCGTAGACGGGGCGACTTATATGAAATGGACATGGTCTTAAGGAATAATCGCACAACAGAGGAGTATCCCGATGGAATTTTTCATCCACATCGAGACCTCCACCATATTAAAAGGGAAAATATTGGTTTGATTGAAGTGATGGGACTTGCTGTGCTACCGGGGAGGCTGGCAACGGAATTGGAACAAATAGCTGAATACCTTGTGAAGCCGATACAGAAGGAAAAGTGGGATCCGGCGTTGGTAAAACACTGGGACTGGTACGAAGATATGTGTCAAAGGTTAGACAGTGTAACGAAAGAAAATGTAATGGAAATTCTTCAAAAAGAAGTGGGAAATAAGTTTCAACGCGTTTTGGAAGATGCCGGCGTGTTTAAAACGACAGCAGAAGGAAAACAGGCTTTTATAAAATTCCTATATTCACTTTAGAAAATAGATTGAGTAATTCATATAACACATGAAGTCTACTATATTTTGCTTTTTGCAAACAGGGAGGAGCAGCAAGAATGGATGTAAATCAATTAAAAGATTTATTTTATCAAGAATACGGAAAAGAAGATGAATTACGCGTGTACTTTGCTCCAGGTCGTGTGAATTTAATTGGGGAACATACTGATTATAATGGAGGGTATGTTTTCCCGGCTGCGCTGACATTTGGAACTTGGGCTATGGTAAGTCCTCGCAATGATGGAATATACCATTTTCGGTCTGCCAACTTCGAGTTAGATGTGAGCTGTCATGTCTCAGATATAGCCTATAGAAAAGAAGATGACTGGGCGAACTATCCAAAGGGGGTTCTGAAGGAGCTACTTGAAATCGCTGATTCAGAGGATGCTAGTTGTTATACAGGGGCCAATATACTGTTTTACGGGAATATTCCAAATGGAGCGGGGCTATCATCTTCTGCTTCTATCGAATTAGTGACAGCGCTTTCCTTGAGTAGGCTTGCCGGAATGGAGATTCCAATGGTAGAGCTTGTAAAGCTTGGGCAGCGTGCGGAAAATCGCTTTGTTGGTGTCAACTGCGGAATTATGGATCAGTTTGCTGTGGGGATGGGCAAAAGAAAGCATGCGATTAAATTGAAGTGCGATACGCTTGAATATGAGTATGTTCCTGTAAGAATTGACGGTTACAAGCTTGTCATCATTAATACGAACAAGCAAAGAGGTCTAGCTGATTCAAAATATAATGAGCGCAGGAGCGAATGTGAAGAAGGGCTGAAAATCATCCAACAAGAATTACTTCATGTCCAGTCATTAGGAGATATGAGCGTTGATGATTGGAAAAGGATTCAGCATATTGTCAAAGATGAAGTCATTCGTCGTCGAGTCGAGCATGTAGTCACGGAAAATGAGCGGGTTATTTCTGCAATGGAGGCACTTGAGAAAAACGACCTTGATTTGTTTGGAAAACTAATGAAGCAATCCCATGAATCTTTGCGTGATTTATATGAAGTCACAGGAATCGAGTTAGATACTTTGTATGAAGAAGCTGCAAAAGTCGAAGGCTGTATCGGCACAAGAATGACGGGGGCTGGTTTTGGAGGTTGCAATGTTAGCCTTGTGAAGGATTCAGCTGTCACATCATTTACAGAGATGGTAGCAAGTAATTATACAGCTAAAACAGGAATCAAGCCGACTTTCTATATATGTGAAATTGGTGACGGTACAAAAGAAATCGTTGAGGAGGAATAGAGGATGGCGATTTTAGTAACTGGTGGAGCGGGTTATATTGGCAGCCACACGGTATTAGAACTTTTGAATCAAGGTGAAGAAGTGATTGTCGTTGACAGCCTGAGAACTGGCCATGAACAATCCGTTGTAGGAGGACAATTTTATCAAGGCGATCTCCATGATCGTAGCTTTCTAAACCATGTTTTTGAACGTCATGAAATTGAAGCAGTTATTCACTTTGCAGCAAGTTCGTTAGTTGGGGAGAGTGTCTCACATCCATTAGATTATTATGAAAATAACTTAATTGCTTCCCATACACTTGTATCCACTATGCTTGAGCATGGTGTCAAGAAAATCGTGTTTTCATCTACTGCTGCTACATATGGAGAGCCAAAACAGATTCCGATTAAGGAAACGGATCCGACCGATCCGACGAGTCCATACGGTGAAACTAAACTGGCAATGGAGAAAATGTTCAGATGGTGTGATGGTGCGTATGGGTTAAAGTCTATTTCTCTGCGCTATTTTAATGCGGCAGGTGCCCATCCGGACGGAAAGATTGGGGAAGACCATCAACCTGAGAGCCATTTAATCCCGATCATTCTTCAAGTTGCCTTAGGCGAGCGGGAGTCAATCGGTATTTTTGGGGCGGACTACCCTACTGAAGATGGAACCTGTATCCGAGATTACATCCATGTGATGGATCTTGCGAATGCACACTGGCTTGCCCTTCAGCATTTACGTAATAGCGAGGCGAGTGAAGTATTCAACCTTGGAAACGGAAAGGGTTTTTCTGTAAAAGAAGTCATTGAGACGGCTCGGAACGTGACAGGACATCCAATCCCAGAGTCGGTAAGCCCAAGGCGTGCAGGTGATCCAGCTGTATTGATTGCATCTTCAAAAAAAGCACAGTCTGTCTTAGGTTGGAAGCCGAGGTTCAACGACTTGGAAACCATTATAGAAACTGCTTGGAACTGGCATCGGGCCAATCCAAACGGTTACGAAGATAATAAGTAGAGGGGGGAGGAAAATGGAAATGGGGATTGCAAAACCGCTTGAGAAAGTGGAACACTTTATTAAAGAGAACAAGATTGACGGCGTTTTTTTCCGAAAACGAAGCAATTTTGCTTGGATCACTGGTGGAAAGGACAATCATATTGTCAATACAACAGAAAACGGTGTGGCCGATTTATTAATTTTTGCTGATAAAAAATACTGCATTACTACCAAAATGGAATCAGCACGAATTCATGACGAGGAGCTTTTAGGACTTGGCTATGAATTTATTACTCTAGAATGGTATGAAGATCAGGATTCCATTGTACAAGGACTAACTGAAGGGAAAAAAATCGCAAGCGATGTATCGATCGGAGATTTCCTAGACTTCGGACATGAGCTCACTAGTCTCCGATACACGCTTACTAGTGATGAGATCGATCGATACCGCTGGCTTTCCAAGCAGGCAGCGATGGCGGTTGAGTCAACATGCCGTGAAATTCAACCTGGGTGGACAGAGTTTGAGATCCAGGCCCATCTTGCAGCAAAAGTTATCAAGCGGGGAATTAATCCCCAACTCATTCTCGTATCAACTGACGAACGAGTATTTAAATACCGCCACCCGATTCCAACAGATAAAAAATTAGCGAATTATGCAATGATTGTTCTTTGTGCGGAAAAATGGGGACTCGTCGCAAACGTTACTCGTTTCGTTCATTTTGGTGAACTGCCAGCAGAAATCAATGAAAACAAGCAAAAGCTAGTTCAGATTGATGTGGCGATGAATGCAGCTACAAGACCTGGAGTCGCTGTCAAGGATGTATTAAAGACAGCGTTTGCGAAGTATGAGGAAGTAGGGTATGGCGAAGATTGGCGCTTCCTGCATCAAGGCGGACCAACAGGCTATGCGAGCCGGGAATTCCTTGCAACTCCGAATGCAGAGGGAACGGTTCTGGAAAACCAGGCATTTGCTTGGAATCCTGCCATCCGTGGCATTAAATCTGAGGATACCTTCCTTGTCGGTAAGGAAGAAAATGAGTACCTCACTGACACGGGGGAGTGGGTATATTTAAAGGTAAATCACAATGGAAAAACGTATGTACGTCCAGATATCCTAGTACGCTAAATCATATCAAATGAAAAAGGTGTCTCATAAGGGTCTAACCTCGCACTCTAAATCAGTTTGTAGTGTTTTATACACTAAACTTGTACTAGATTTAGTTATTGCGGGGTCTGATCCTTTGGTTTGAGATACCCCCTTCGTATAGCGTAGCCTAATGATGGTACTACTCAAAAAGAGAATATGAGGTGTTAAGTGTTTCCAGGGGTTGCAAACAATTCGGCAAGGATTAATGCAATTGCACCCATAACAGTGGCGTCTGCTCCAAACTTTGAGATGATGACCTCTGTCTGTTTCGCTGAATCGGTCAATGCACGCTGTTCAATCGTCTCCATTACGCTTTCAAGAATGAATTCCTTGGCATTTGAAACCCCTCCGCTAATAACAATCCGCTTTGGATTTACGATATGGATTAAATTCGTGACTCCTACACCAAGATAACGTCCGGCTTTATTTAAAATATCCTTGCTTAATGGGTCTCCCGCTAATGCAGCCTGATAAATGACATCGCCGTCGATTTCATCTTCCTTGTTTTTAAGGATACTAGATTCTCCAAGTTTCAATTCGTTCTTAAGTCTTTCAACAATTGCGGGACCGGAAGCGAATGTTTGCAAACACCCATAATTGCCGCATGTGCATTTTGGACCATTAAGATCAATAGCCATATGGCCGATTTCTCCGCTAATATAGTGTTCGCCTCTGAACACTTGACCGTTGATAATGATTCCAGCACCAATTCCTCTACCGACATTTATACAGACAATACTGTCATCCCCATGACCATATCCAAACCAAAGTTCCCCAAGGCTCATGGCTCTAGCATCATTTTCAATTTGCACCATCATCTGAAATTCTTTTTCTAGAACTTCTTTAACATGGATATTTTTTAATTTTAAATTGGGGGCAAAAACGGAAACCCCTTGGTCAACATCAACAATCCCATGCATTCCAATTCCAATCCCAATGATCTTGTCATGATCTATTTGTTCATTCTTTTGGATGGTATAGATGGACGTAATCATTAAGTCAAGTAGGCCTTCATTTGTGATGGAGTCCGGAATAGGATGAATTTGTTTTTTTCGTATTTTGCCATTTATGTCGGTCAGTATAATTTTGAGATGATGGGAACCTATATCGAGGCCTATAACGTGAAACATGTCACTATTCAACGTGAGCAATGTCGGTTTTCTTCCCCCACTAGATGCACCTAAGGAGGTTTCAATGATTATTTTTGTTTCAAGTAGCTCTTTCACAAGATTGCTTACTGTCGGAGGAGTAAGCTTCGTTGTTTTTGCAATATCGGCTCTCGAAATGGTCCCTTTTTTACGAATCGTATTCAAAATGATAGATCTATTTAAAGATTTCATTAATTGGAAGCTTCCTGTTACAATGTTGGGTTCCATTTCATTGCCCCCTAAATTACATATATAGTTAATTAAATATAATTATAAACTATAATATTGTAAACGGCAAAAAAGGATTTATTAAGAGACACGATATAGTTCCCTTAGTTTGAAACGGATAAGTATTGTGGCTGGAAATGTTGATAATATAATGACAAAAAAACTTCGCCATCCTCCATAAGTCTTAGCCAAATAAGACAAGCAACATAAACTATCAAGAAGGAGACATTTCAATCTGTATTCCGAGAAATTCAACAAGTTGTGTGAAGTAAGTTGGTGTGTCTTTTTTAGAACTAGTAACAACAATGAGTAAAAATTTTTGGAGAACAGCTAAACCAACCTAACAAGGTGCGGATGCTGTGCAAAGCTAATTTGATTAGTCCGCAAAACCTTTTTATTTTCCATCAAGATTTCTCATTAGGCAAGCACCACCCTTTTCGCATGATAGGAGGTGTTAAAATGATTAACTGGAAAGTACGTTTTAAAAATCCAACCTTTATTTTTACCGTATTTATACCTGGTGTCTTAATTATTACTCAAATGATTGCAGCTTTTATCAACACCTATATTCATCCCATTGGTTTTACGATTACTGATGATGCGATGAATGGACTGTTGGGAATTGTTAACTTTATCGCGCTTACGTTCTTTGGTATTGGTAGTGTGATTGATCCTACTACGAAAGGATTAAAGGACAGTGAGAGGGCAAAACAATACGATCAGCCTCAGTAATAAGCTTTATTCATTAGAGTATGTTAAATAATATTTTTTGATAAAACGATTTTGGATCATCTGTGAAAATCAACATCGTCATATAACAGGGCCACTCCTTCTAATTTAATGTGGAAAGGTCTGTTATATTTTCACAATGAGATGAGTGGATCCACCCTTAACTGAAGTGAAGCCTATCAAGTGCGTGTCAAACTTATGTGGTTGTCGAGTTATATCGATAACATGATAAGTTTGACATGCATTTTTTTTAGATACCGATGTTGGATGTAAATGTTCTGTAAAGTGAAATTTACACATTCTTAGTGTGGGAATGATTTTTGCTTAATATTTGTTTTGTATATTCATAGTGTAATACAAAACAAAAACAAATATCTTCTGGAGGGAAAAAACAATGTCTTGGAATCGTAATTGGAAAAAAGGAATAATTGGTGCAATGGCTATATCAATGTTAGCGGCGTGTTCAGCAAACGATACATCTAAAGGATCAAGCGCAGGAAAAGAAATTAATTATAATGATTTGACATTGACTCAAATAGAAGAAAAAGCAAAAAAAGAGGGCGAAGTCAATTCAGTTGGGATGCCGGATACGTGGGCAAACTGGGGTGAAACTTGGAGTGAATTAGGAACAACATATAAGTTAAAACATTCGGATACAGATATGTCCAGTGCAGAGGAGTTAGCTAAATTTGCAGCAGAAAAAAAGGATGCATCAGCTGACATTGGTGATGTTGGAATTGCCTTTGGACCGATTGCAGAGGACCAAGGCTTAACATTATCATATAAAACGTCTTATTGGGATGACATTCCAAAATGGGCCAAAGATGATAATGGTGACTGGGTTGTTGGTTATACAGGTACGATGGCTTTTATTTCAGACAAGAATAATGTGAAAAATGCCCCAACATCATGGGACGATTTAAAAAATGGCAATTACAAAGTTAGTATTGGTGATGCGTTAACAGCAAACCAAGCACAATTTGCTATCTTGGCAGCTGCGTATGCTTTCGGTGGAGACGAAAAGAATATTCAACCGGGTATTGATTTCTTTGCAGAATTAGCGAAACAAGGTCGTTTATCAGCTGGCGATCCAAGTGTGGCTAACTTAGAAAAAGGTGAAATTGATGTTGCTTTACTTTGGGATTTTAATGCACTAGGCTATCGTGAGCAAATTGATGCAAAGCGTTTCGACATAACGATTCCAGAAGAGGCATCTGTAACATCTGGCTATGCAACGGTTATTAACAAATATTCGAAGAACCCGCATGCTGCTATGTTAGCTCGTGAATACATTCTTTCAGATGCAGGACAAGAAAATTTAGCAAAAGGGTATGCACGCCCAATTCGCGAAAATGTAAAGTTACCAGAAGAAGTTAAATCTCTTTTATTACCTGATAATATGTATAAAAGTGCACAACCTGTTGGCGATCAAAAAGCTTGGGAAGAAACAACGAAAAAAATCCCTCAAATGTGGCAAGAGCAGGTGTTAATCCATGTCAAATAATCGTTTAATTATGATCGTTGTGGACGCGCTTCGTTTTGATACGGCGTGTTCACATATGGGATTTATGCAGCATCTTGTTGAACAAGGAAAGGTCGCTCGTTATGAAGTGAAGTCGGAAGTGCCTTCATTATCCAGGCCGCTTTACGAAACCATTTTAACTGGAACCGCTCCTTTAGTCCATGGAATAGTCGGCAATGGAGTCGTTCGATTATCGACGCAAGAAAGTTTGTTTCATCTAGCTAGACGCAGTGGGAAGACAACCGCTGCGGCGGCTTATTATTGGGTAAGTGAACTGTATAATCATGCGCCATTTCGTCATGGTGTCGATCGAATTCAACTAGACAAAGATGCACCGATTGAAAATGGCCTGTTTTATTTTGAAGATCATTATCCTGATAGTCACTTATTCGCTGAAGCACAGTGGCTTGTTTCTGAAAAGAACCCAGATTTTCTCTATATTCACCCGATGAATGTAGATGATGATGGCCATAAATTTACAGCTAATTCTGTGCAATATCGAAATCGTGTTTTAGCTACAGATGCCCTATTGGCTCTTGCCTTGCCAAAATGGATGGATCTTGGTTATGACATCATCGTAACAGCTGACCATGGGATGACGTTTGATGGGAATCATGGTGGGAATACAACAGATGATCGCCATGTTCCGTTATTTATTGCTTCTAAAAAAATAAAGCCGATTGTTCAAGATCAGATTGTTTCACAGCTGCAAATGGCTCCACTTGCTTGTCATTTGCTTGGAATCCATCCATCAGAAGCGATGGTCCCTCTACTCATACCTGGCCTAGTCGACTAAGGAAGGGAGACATCATGAACATGTCTGGAAAAAAAGGCGTATTGCTCATATTAGTACCATTCGCTTTGTTGATGACGTTCTTTTTTCTCGTACCGCTTATTCATATGTTAATTAGTAGTTTTTCAAATAGTGATGGGTTTACGTTCGAACATTATCAAGAAGCGTTATCTAGTTCTTATATTTTACAAGGGTTTAAAAACAGTTTCGCTTTGTCTGTCGTGTCAGCGTTCATCGCGTTAGTCGTTTCGTTGTTAGGTGTATACGCGATGACGAATTTTTCCGAACCAGTACGGGAAAGGTTATTAATTTTATCGAATTTAACATCTAATTTCTCTGGTGTACCGCTTGCATTTGCGTTTATCGTCTTGTTGGGAAATAGTGGTCTATTTACATTGGCGCTTGATTCGTTTGGTTGGGATTTATCTTTCTCCCTTTATAGCTGGTCAGGGCTATTGCTCATCTATATTTACTTTCAACTCCCTCTTTCGATCATGCTTCTCTATCCAATTTATTATGGAATTCAGCAACAATGGAAAGATGCCGCTGCGTTATTAGGTGCCTCACCGTTAATGTTTTGGAGAAAAATCGGTCTACCCATTTTACTTCCCGGTATTGCAGGTACATTCACGATTTTATTCGCAAACGCCATGGGTGCGTATGCTTCGGCATATGCCTTAACTGGAAGTAATTATAACTTAGCGGCCATTCGTATTGGATCACTTATTTCAGGGGACATCTTTGCACAACCAGAATTAGCGAGTGCCATCGCCGTCTTACTTGGTGTAATTATGATTATTGGGATGTTACTGAGTGAATGGCTTATTAAGAAAACGAGAAAGGATTTGTCGAAACGATGAAGAAATTTACAATCGTCATACTTATCCTAATCGGTATCTATTTAGCGTTACCGATTCTTGCGACTGCGTTGTATGCATTTTCAACGGAATGGAATAAAACCATTTTACCAGAAGGATTAACGTTCGAATGGATTCGGACACTATTTCAAGATGCTCGCTTTATCGAAGCATTCGGCAGGTCTGTTCTTCTTTCAGGTGGTGCTGTTTTCATCTCGATTATGTTTATTGTGCCAGCCATTTTCGTGATTGTATTATATTTCCCAGCATTGGAAAAGTGGTTTCAGGCAAGTGTTGTGATGGTATATGCCTTTCCAGGTATTATTTTATCAGTGGGTATCATTCGGTTTTATTCAGGGACGAGCCTACCAATGATCCTCGCTGTGATGGGAGTATATGTCATTAGTGTGCTTCCGTTTATGTACCAAGGAACACGAAATAGCTTGCGTAATGTGCAAGGTCGGCAATTGATGGATGCAGCGGAGTTATTAGGCGCCTCAAAAATGGATGCTTTCCGTAAAGTGTTGCTTCCATCCGTTTATCCAGGATTATTTGTCTCAAGCCTGTTATCCTTCTCCGTTTTATTTGGTGAATTTGTTTTGATTAACCTTGTGGTTGGCTCTCAATTTGAAACGGTTCAAATTTATTTAATGACGAAATTAAGTACAAGTGGTCATATTGCGAGTGCGATTGTGTTCGTATATATCGTGTTGATGGGTATTCTGACGCTAGTGATGGCGACATTAACGAAAAAGGCGAAGGGAATGAAACGCACATGAGTAATGTTGTATTAAAAGACGTTCATAAACAATATCAAGATGCAGATGTTCTGTCTGGGATTGATATGAACATTGAAGACGGCGAGTTTGTCACATTACTTGGACCAAGTGGCTGCGGAAAAAGTACGATCCTCCGTATTTTATCCGGACTGACAGATGCAACGGGTGGCAATGTGACGATTGATGGGAAAGACATGAAGAAAGTCCCGCCGAAAAATCGACAAGTAGGTATGGTGTTTCAATCCTACGCCTTATTTCCGAATATGACCGTGTATGAAAATGTAGCATTCGGTTTAAAAATGCGCAAACAACCAGCAAATGAAGTGGCAGAACAAGTAGAGAAAATGATCAATCTCGTTGGTTTACAAGAGAAGAAAGCGGCATATCCGCATGAGCTTTCTGGTGGGCAGCAACAGCGGGTTGCACTTGCTCGATCCCTCGTTGTTCGCCCGAAAGTCTTGTTACTCGATGAACCATTAAGTGCTCTCGATGCTCAAATTCGAAAACATTTGCAAGTTGAACTTCGAACGATTCAACGTGAGCTGAATATGACCATGATTCTCGTGACACACGACCAAGAAGAAGCAATGACCGTTTCTGATCGTATTTTCGTTATGAATCAAGGGAAAATTGCACAAGAAGGAACACCGTCTGAAATTTATACACAACCTAGAACTGAATTTGTTGCCAACTTTATTGGTCGATACAATGTTTTTTCAAAAGAACAATTAGGAAAATTAATAGGGGAAAATACAGAAGTGTCTGCAGATAAATATGCCATTCGTCCAGAAGCCATTCATGTACAAGCTCAATCCTCTGCTTTTAAACTAAGCGCTATTGCTGGCGATTCTATTATGAACGGAAATGTGATTCGTACAACTTTTCATGCAGACAATCAGCAATTTACAATGGAACAATTGCATCATCAAGCGTCTGTATTTGAAAAAGGCATGGAATATCAATTATTCGTAGAACCAAAGGATGTCATTGCTTTATCATGAATGAATTAAAGGAAGAACGTCAGCGTTTAATTATTCAATGGGTGAATGAGGAGAAGCGTGTATCTGTTGGAAAACTGGCGACGAAGTTTTCGGTTACGCCAGAAACGATTCGCCGAGATCTGACAGAGTTAGAAGAACAGGAACGAGTAACGAGAGTGCACGGTGGAGCTGTTTTATATACAAAACTAGAAGAAGAACAAGTCTTTTTACAAAAACTTGATATGAATCGTGCAGAAAAAGAACGAATTGCAATAGAGGCGACATCACGCATTAAAGATGGTGATACGATCGCAATTGATGTTGGAACGACAACCGTTCATATGGCGGATTTTATTCAAAATGTGAAAAACTTAACGGTTGTAACGAATTCGATTAAAGCAGCCGATCGTTTTAATCAAGCAATTGAAGAGAAACGGATGACAGGAAAGGTCATTCTGTTAGGTGGGGTGACGAACCCAGCACAATCTTCTGTCTCGGGTGCTATGACACTTGAGTGGCTGAATCATATCCGAGTGGATCAAGCATTCATTTCCTGTGGGGGGATCGTGGCGGATATGATCTATGATTATGATTTAGATGAGTCACTCGTTTCTGCGAAAATGATGGCTTGCAGTAAGAAGAATATCTTGCTTGCGGATTCATCGAAAATGGGCATTCCGTCTTTCTTTTCATTCGCACAAGCTAGTCAATTCGATGAAGTGATAAGTGATCAACCTTGTCTGGAAGAGTGGGAAGAATGGTTTACACATTGGACTATAGCAAAGAGGGGTCGAGTGGAATGTTAGTCGATTATCATGTACATCTAGAAGAGGGACCGTATTCGTTTAAATGGCTCGAACGGACGGCGAAAGCGATTGAGCATTTTTTAGGTAATGAGGTTCTGGAGCATGGATCCAGAGAAAAAATTGAAAACCAAATGATCCAGCTTCAAAAGCGATTAAATGCTGGTTGTTATAGTGAAGAGTGGTTAGATCTATATTTGAAAAAGGCCAAGCAAATCGGTTTGAAAGAAGTCGGGATTGTCGATCATTTATATCGTTTTAAAGAAACAAAAAATTATTTTGAAAAAGCGCTAAATTTGGATCCAAACGATTCAATTGGGGAATTGCAAGCGTATTGGTTAAGAAATGTCATGACGGAAAAAATGGATGATTTCACTTCAGCAATTTTAGCCGCAAAAAAACGCTGGGAAAAAGAAGGCGTCTCATTAAGGCTAGGGATTGAAGCGGATTATTTTGTCGGGCAAGAGCGGGAACTTGCTACACTTTTAGAAGGAAAACCATGGGATTATGTGATCGGTTCTGTTCATTTTGTGGATGGATGGGGATTCGATAATCCACAAACCGCATCTCGTTTTGAAAATTTGAATTTAGAAGCGCTATATACTCGTTTTTATGAAACGGTTGAAAAGATGATTCGATCGAACATGTTTGATTTTATTGCCCATTTAGATAATTTAAAAGTATTTAATTTTAAAGTGAACAATGAATCCTTTAATCATAAATGGTATGAACGGATTGCTCATGCATTAAAAGAGACAAATACTGCCACAGAAGTGAATGCAGGTTTATACTATCGCTATCCAGTTCAAGAAATGTGCCCATCTGTTGATTTTTTAACAACGATTGTAGGGAAAGGTGTACCTATTACTCTTTCTTCTGACTCACATTTCCCAGATGATCTTGGCAAATATGTGGCAGAAAACAAGAAGTTGTTGCAACAAGTAGGCGCCTCACATGTAGCAACCTTTAACCAAAGAGAAAGAATCTTATTGCAGATCCAGTAAAATGGGTCTGTTTTTTTCGACGAATTTTGTGCTTAGCGCTGGGTGTAACGTAATGTATATATCGAAGTGTCTTATCGGTGCATCCGATTCTGTTGATAACTAATTTTTTTGATTCATTAATTATGCCGATGCTCTCGATAATGTTGTTTTAAGAAAAGCACTCGTAATGTTTTACGAGAAGCTTTTCTTTTGATTTTTATTAATAGTATTTTGTCAGATTTTAGGCAAGACTTTCTTTGCCCCTAGAATAAGCCAGGTACTGAGAACGAAAGGCATTGTCAGCGATGGAAGACCATAGGGTAAAAGCAAAGTACTTAAGCCGGCCATGATGGGCACGGTCAAACAAGCTGCAATGATCCCTGTTATAACCGAGAATTTCGTGCTTTCCGAATTAAATACGACTGATACTGCTAAAATGGCTAAGATCGCATTGTATCCGTACAACCCCATAAAAATCAGTGCATGTTCCCCTTCTAATCCGTAGGAGACGAGCAGGGCAGCTACATTTCCTATAATGGAAAAAAGACCAAATCTCCAACCGGCCAAAATTATGGCGATAAATAGGATGACTCCAGCTAGAGTATGATCAAGAAAGAAAATTTGTCCAATACCTTTAAAACTTCCTTCCAACCAATTGCCTTTCCCTGCTATGTTTAGTGTCCAATTGGCCAATGATTGAGGCTCTAAATCTGCACTTAAATGGAAAGTTTTCAATCGGTATGAAGCGAGCAATGTAAACCATGTCACGATGAAATATGGGAAGGTAAGGATGGGGAGTTCTGTTTTTCGCATAATATGCATCAAGGCGGCCGTGAAGAGTGCTGCCATAGCAGATGCTACTAAGGCAATAATCCACTGATACGGTCCGTCTAAATATTCAGTGAGTGCTATTCCAGTTAACACAGAATTATATCCAAATAACCCTTGATTTACCCTCTGTTTATCTGCCCCTCCTATTATTCCAATGAGTGTTCCAATAATAGTTGAAAAAATGGCCATAATTCCTAAGAAATAATCTGAAATCGTTATTGCAAGTAAAATTAAGGCTCCAGTCAATGCATTTTCAATCAATATGACTTGAGAGACACCTTTTAAACAGGCCACGACGAATGAAAAAAGTGATCTTTCGGTTGATAAAATGCTATTCATTTTTTTCATAAAAATCTCCTCTCAATAAGACTTTCTTTCTTTTTCATTTAAATATGAATTCTCTTGTATAAAATAAAAACCCGAGTGCAAATAGAAATGATGTTTAAATACAAATAAAAAGGAAAGGATATATATGTAAGTTTTTTATTTGAAAAATATCTATACTTAGTATTTTCCTTTTTAAGAAAAATCCTAATGGTAAATACATGAAAATAAGGAGGGTTATGATGCATCTATTACCACGTGAAATAGATAAACTCATGATTGTTGTGGCAGGGGATTTAGCTAAGAAACGAAGAGAGAGAGGATTGAAACTAAATCATCCAGAATCGGTAGCACTTATCACATATGAAGTGTTAGAAGGTGCAAGGGATGGGAAAACGGTTGCTCAATTAATGGAGTACGGAGCAACTATTTTGTCACGAGAAGACGTGATGGAAGGTATTCCAGAGATGATTGACGATATTCAAGTAGAAGCGACTTTTCCAGATGGAACGAAATTGGTAACAGTACATAGTCCAATCAGGTAAGGAATGACAGGAGGAATTTTAATGGTACCAGGGCAATATTTTTTAAAAGAAGAAGATATTATTTGTAATGTTGGCAGAACTACTTCAAGGCTTTCCGTGATCAATATGGGGGATCGTCCAGTCCAAATAGGATCCCATTTCCACTTTTTTGAAGTAAATGAAGCCCTTCAATTCAATCGAGAAGAAGCGTTTGGTAAACGTCTGAATGTACCAGCGGGTGCAGCGGTCCGTTTTGAGCCAGGGGATGAAAAAGAAGTAGAATTAGTTTGTTTTGCTGGAGAACAACGTGTTTATGGATTTAACAATAAAGTAGATGGATCTGTTCAAGGAGGATGCAAGTAATGAGTTTTAGAATGCCAAGAAAGCAATATTCGCAAATGTACGGTCCAACTACAGGAGATTCTATTCGTTTAGCGGATACAGATCTACTGATTCAAATCGAGAAAGATTATACAACGTATGGCGAAGAAGTCGTGTTTGGCGGTGGAAAAGTGATCAGGGATGGAATGGGGCAACATCCGCTTGTGACTCGTGGTGATGGGGTACCAGATGTAGTCATTACGAATGCTGTAATTTTGGATTACACAGGTATTGTTAAAGCTGATATTGCAATCCGTGACGGAAAAATTGCTGGAATTGGAAAAGCGGGCAACCCATTAGTAATGGATAATGTTGATATTGTGATTGGGGCTTCGACAGAAATCATTGCAGGGGAGGGGTTGATTGTCACTGCTGGTGCAATTGACACCCATGTCCACTTTATTAATCCGACTCAAATTGAAACAGCCTTAACATCAGGTACGACGACATTAATCGGCGGGGGGACGGGTCCTGCTGCTGGATCAAAGGCAACAACAGTTACACCTGGTGAATGGAATATCCATCGAATGCTGCAAGCATCTGAAGGAATGCCAATTAACGTAGGCTTCACTGGAAAAGGACAAGCTGCAACCGAAGAGCCTTTGGCTGAGCAAGTACGGGCCGGTGTGATTGGCTTAAAAGTCCATGAAGACTGGGGAGCTACCCTTTCAGCACTTGATTTTTCCCTAAGAGTAGCTGATAAATATGATGTGCAAGTAGCGGTTCATGCAGACACCTTAAATGAAGGTGGATTTATGGAAAATACAATGGCGGCTATTAAAGATCGAGTCATTCATATGTACCATACAGAAGGAGCGGGCGGAGGACACGCGCCTGATTTAATTAAAGCGGCGAGCTTTATGAATGTTCTTCCATCTTCTACAAATCCAACATTACCTTTTACGGTTAATACAATCGACGAACATTTAGACATGTTAATGGTGTGTCACCATTTAAATCCATCGATTCCTGAGGATATTGCCTTTGCGGATTCACGGATTCGACGTGAAACGATTGCTGCTGAGGATATTCTTCAAGATATGGGCGTATTTAGCATGGTTAGCTCAGATGCCCAAGCAATGGGACGGGTTGGTGAGGTTGTTTTACGTACTTGGCAAACGGCAGACAAAATGAAGAAACAACGGGGAACGATGGAAGGAGATAACGAACTTTCTGATAACAACCGTGCAAAACGGTATATTGCAAAATATACGATCAATCCTGCCATCACGCATGGGATTTCTGAATATGTCGGTTCGATTGAAGTGGGGAAAATTGCCGATCTTGTCCTTTGGTCACCAGCATTTTTCGGTGTCAAACCTGAAATGGTCTTAAAAAATGGCTTTGCTGTTCAAAGTTTGATGGGAGATGCAAATGCGTCCATACCAACACCGCAACCGATGATTTATCGTCCAATGTATGCGCAAGTTGGAAAAGCCTTGGCTAAAAGTTCGATTACGTTTATTTCCCAAGCAGCTTATGATGATAAAGTGCACGAGAAACTAGGGCTTGAAAAAATGATTCTTCCAGTTCGTGGTATTCGGAATTTAACGAAAAAAGATATGAAACTTAATTCCGAAACCCCTGAGATTACCGTTGATCCGCAAACATACGAGGTAAGAGTAAACGGTAAACATATTACATGTGACCCTGTTGACATCGTACCGATGGGGCAAAGATATTTCCTATTTTGAGGTGAAAGCATTGATCATTGAGAAAATTGTTACGAATATTGAACAAATGGAAAAAGAAGAAATTGAAAAACGCCATAAAGAAAAGGTATATCTCGAAAGCGCCCATTTAATGAAACGAATTCAAAGGGTGACAACCGACCATGGTAATGAAATAGGCATTCGTCTGAAGGATCCCCGTGACCTTGTAGCGGGTGATGTTTTATATATGGATGATCATAATATGATTATCATCGATGTCTTATCTGATGATTTATTGATTATTAGTCCTCGTTCGTTGAAAGAAATGGGGACGATTGCTCATCAATTAGGGAATCGCCATCTACCTGCCCAATTTGAAGAAAACGACATGCTTGTTCAATTCGATTATCTTGTTGAAGAATTACTACAAGAGCTTCAAATTCCTTTCACACGCGAAGAACGGAAAGTGAAACAGGCATTTCGGCATATTGGGCACAGCCATGACTGATCACGCACTTTCTTTATTTCAGCTTTGCGATTCTAATTTCCCTACAGGAGCTTTTAGTCATTCATATGGCTTGGAGAGTTATATTCAAGAAGATCAAGTGCATGACCAAGCTACATTCTCTAAATGGCTTCATGTTTATTTAAATGAACAGCTTGTCTATTCGGATGGGCTTGCTTCTCATATAGTATATGAAGCCTTAGAGAATGAAGACTTCCAAAAAGTGTGGAAGGTAGACCGAATGCTAAATGTGCAAAATTTGCCTCGTGAAACACGAGAGGGTACCCAAAGAATGGGGGAACGCATGCTGAATCTCGTAGGCTCTTTATATGAAGTGCCTGTTCTTTTACAATATAAAGAACGTATAAAAGAGAAGCGATCTTTTGGACATCCGGCGATTGTTTTTACAATGATCGGCCATCATCTTAGAGTTCCACAATCAACGACGACCCTCTATTATTTGTATTCTACTGTCTCAAGTCTTGTCCAAAACGCAGTCCGAGCGATTCCCTTAGGCCAGACAGCTGGGCAGAAAACGATTCAGGAATTTCAAGACGCATTAGTAAAAGCAACGGAAAAAATCGAAAACTTGGATGAAGAGGATTTCGGAATCGTTTCACCTGGGCTCGAATTATCTCAAATGAAACATGAGCGTGTGAATATTCGCATTTTCATGTCTTAACATGAAAGAAAGGAAGTGTTCTTTATGGAACCTATAAAGATTGGGGTAGGAGGACCTGTAGGAGCAGGAAAAACGATGCTCGTTGAAAAGCTGACCCGGCAATTAGAAGGTGAGATCAGTATGGCGGTTGTAACCAATGATATTTACACCAAAGAAGACGCCAAATTTTTAATGCAAAATGGAGTATTGCCTGCTGACCGCATTATTGGAGTCGAAACAGGCGGTTGCCCTCATACAGCGATTCGTGAAGATGCTTCGATGAATTTTGCTGCCATTGATGAATTAATAGAGAAACATCCAGATGTTGAGCTTATTTTTGTTGAAAGTGGCGGCGATAATCTTGCGGCAACGTTCAGCCCTGAGCTTGTTGATTTCTCCATTTATATTATTGATGTCGCCCAAGGTGAAAAAATCCCAAGAAAAGGCGGGCAGGGGATGATTAAATCTGACTTATTTATTATTAATAAAACGGATTTGGCCCCGTATGTTGGTGCAAGTTTAGAAGTAATGGAGTCGGATACGAAGACTTTTCGTGGAAATAAACCATTTGTTTTTACCAATTTAAAGGATAATACGGGGCTTGACCAAGTCATAGATTGGCTTAAGAAAAATGCACTTTTAAAAGGGCTAGATTAAAATGAAAGTCTGGACAGGTGAATTACGTTTAGACCTTGAAGAACGACTCGGAAAAACTGTAGCAAAGAATGTATATTTCCAGGGCGCATTGAAAGTCATGCGCCCAGTATATCACGACGATTCTGGACAAGTTTGTTATTATATTTTAAACCCAGGTGGCGGCTATTTAGATGGAGATAGCTATCATTTGCACATTGCATTGGAGGAACAAGCCCGAGTAACCTTAACCACACAATCCGCAACAAAAGTTTATAAAACACCACAGTCATATGCCTATCAGGAAACAGAAATCTTTCTTAAAGCAGGCAGTTATTTAGAGTACATTCCCGATCCGTTAATTGCATATCAACATGCGCGTTATAAACAAAAAAATGTGATTCGGATGGAAAAAGGCGCTACATTCCTTTATTCGGATATTATTACCCCAGGATGGTCGCCTAATGGTGAACGGTTCAGTTATGATATGGTTCAATTAATCAATGAAATTTATATGGATGATGAACTGGTGTCTTTTGATCATATTAAGTTGAATCCAGCGACACAAAATATGGAGGAGCTTGGTTTCATGGAAGGATTTTCACATTTAGGTTCCATGCTGGTCGTTGGGGAACAAATGAGCCCGGATCTTCTGGATCGGTTATATCATGCCCTTTATTCGAAAACAGATGTATATGATATAGGTCTTTCTTTACTCCCTGTAAAAGGTTTTACCGTAAGAGTGTTAGCAAACTCAACACAAACTATTGAACGAATATTTACGGAGTGTCATCATTTGATCAGTGAAGAATGGTTTGGAACAAAGCCAAGTTTTCTTAGAAAATATTAATGTTTAAAGAAGTTGAGGCTTTATGCCAATACTTCTTTTTTGTATTAATGACATGAGGACGGGGCTTTGCGACTTATTAATAAGCCCTCTATTTAGTAGGTATATTTTTTTTTATTATAGAAAGCACTCCAAAATCCAGCTTCGCACCGCCACCATTGTGATGAGGTAAGTGTAGCGTGCTACATGATTGATCCTTCATGGTAACTGGTGGCATTTTAACGCCATGCAGGTTTTGTATGCGTTAGCAATGGCTACATATCCAGAATGTATTCAATTGGAAGTAGAGCTGATAGACGTTGGTTGAAAAGGAATAGAAGAAAATAGTTGCTAAATTCCTTTTCAATTGGCAAACTTAAGTAGATAGTGAACTCCATAGAAAAGAAGGCGAAGGTGACTTACATGATTGAGATAAAGACTTCCACACTCAGCGATGGGGAGTTCAATAGAGGGGTATTTGCAACACGTGATATAGCAAAAGGGGAGCTTGTACATGAGGCACCGGTTATTTCTTACCCGAATAAGGAACATGAACATATAGAGAAGACGTTACTTGCAGATTACGCGTTTGAGTATGGTGTGAACCACACTGCCATCCTCTTAGGATATGGAATGCTGTTTAACCACTCATACACGCCGAATGCAACGTATGATATTAATTTTGAGAACCACACGTTTGACTTTTATGCTTACACTGATATAAAAGCCGGTGAAGAGATCTTAATCAACTATAATGGCGATGTTGATGATAACGAACCACTTTGGTTTAATATGGAGAATGATGAAAGTAACAAAGCAGAAACGAACTGATAGAAAACATGTTAAATTGATTGGATTCATCGGTGGTTTTTGAGGAGAGAAAGTAATATATCTCTCAAGCGAGCATTAATTTCTCTTTTATATGAAACATTCTGGGATCTTCTCTGATTTATACAGTAGTTGGGCGGGAAAGACTCACACGTCTGCTTATTTTCCAAAAAAATGAAGGCATGGATTGCTTTAAGTGGAGACCAAGAGCCGATTCCATTTGATTTTACGAAATGGCTTGATGGACAAGATGTAGAGATTGACCGAATAACAGGTGAGATTGATATAGACATTCCGTTTTGGCACATGGATGAAAATTCGGACTGGTTTCAAAAGTGAATAAAATAATAGAGAAGATGAAGATACAAAGTGCAATCCGAAATTTGGATGGTGTCATGTATCTTCATTTTTTTCTTTTTTTTAGGTGATCTAAGGTTTGATGTTCGTAGTTAAGGAAATCGCAGGAAGGGGAATAATTGCAAATTTCTAGTTGGAATGACAAAAGTCCGTGTTAATTAATCGATTAATTAACACGGACGTTATTGGATTGAAGAGCTTGTGAATAAAGGGAAAGTAAAAAACGAGCTTCAGAGAAATATGTTGATTTAAGGGAAAAAATTTCTCGGGGAATATTTCCCTTTTTCGACAATGTAAGCCTCGGAATAGTTCCTAACATGATTATCGGTAGGAATCCGTCCAAGTAACTAAGCCTATCTTCCTGACAATGATTCACAAAAATACTTAGGCTAAGGTTTGTAGTGCTCGATGTACGTGAAAATAAAAACATAAAGTACCTTTCCTTATTGAATCAAAAAGTAGGATTTTATTTTTTCAAATGATACGCATAATAGTATCATTCACATTGTTTGTGTTTGAAGCAGTTTAAATGATTCAGGGCACTTATACGGTAAACTTAGTATACTTGGGCAGCTATGAGTTTTTATTAAAAATATTTGCAGGAATGACGTAAATCGTATATCGTTTAACCTATAAGAAATGAAACTTATTTATGAATGAAACGTATAAATAGAATAGAAATTATGTTAGGAGTGTCAATGCGATGAATCGGTTTGTAACCTCCATTATTGGAATAGTTATATCGAGCCCTATTGCCGTAATCATCTGGCCAATTAGTTATTTTGGATTTGATCAGTCCGTTTTCCTATCTACTCTTTGGTCTGTATTAGGTGGCGTTATTGTATTTGGAGCGAGTTCCATCTTCATGTCTGCCCGTTTTTTGAAGAAACATGGACTGAGTAGAAAAGAATATCAATATATCAAAGGCAATGTAAAAGAAGCGAAATCTAAAGTTTTTCGTGCTTGCAAAGCGCTATTATCGATTCGACATATTCCTTCTTTAAAGGAAAGAATTGAGCTTGTGAGGATGATTAGAAAGATATACAGCTTAACGAAAAAAGAGCCAAAACGGTTTTATCAAGCGGAACAGTTTTACTTCTCTCATTTGGATTCGACTTTGGAATTGGCGGAGAAATATGTGTTTCTAGCGGCGCAGCCGAAGAAAAATAAAGAATTAGATCTTTCGTTAATTGAAACACGGAGAACATTAGAGAAGCTGACGAAATCAGTTGAAGAAGATCTGTATGAAGTGATTTCGAATGATATTCAAGAACTTGATTACGAAATAGATGTTGCAAAGCAAACGATAAAAAACACGAAAGAATCGAGCTTGATTAATGGAAGCGGGAAATGGAAATGAGTGAAGGTGAAAAAACACTCGATCAGGGAAAGGAAGTACATCCTTTTGCTACAGAACTTCCGAGTGAAGGAAAGAAGTTAATAGATACCATTCCAGCAGAAAGCAGACAAAAGGCGTGTAAGATCGCCCAAGAATTACGATTGAATAATCGTCAGGCGCTAGTCACTTTTGGGATGCCTGCACAATCTAAATTGCTTGCCTTCTCGAATGCAATGCTTGACCAAGTACAGAAGCAGGATATTGGTGAAATCGGTGAAATTTTAGCTGATCTAATTGGGAAGTTGAATGAAGTGAACCCTGATGAATTGGCACCTGCTCGACGCCCCTTTTTTGCCCGGTGGTTTAGAAAAAGTCCAAAATCTTCACAGGAAACTGTGTCTCGATTTCAAAAGGCAAGCGCTCAAATTGACCGAATCAGTGTGAAGTTAAACCGAAGCAAGAACATCCTGTTAGCTGATATTGTCATGCTTGACCGCTTATATGAGCATAATAAAGAGTATTTTCATATGCTCAATATTTACATCGCTGCAGGGGAATTAAGGCTTGAAGAGTTACATGCCAACTCAATTCCAAACGCGGAACAAGTAGCGAAAATGGAAACGGACCTTTTAAAAAAACAAGAATTAGACGATATCCTCTCATATACAGATTTATTAGAAAAACGTGTATATGACTTGAAAATAAGTAGAGAAATTACTTTGCAAAGTGCTCCGCAAATTCGTCTGATCCAGCATACAAACCAATCGCTAGTTGAAAAGATTCAATCATCGATTATGACAGCGATTCCGCTTTGGAAGAATCAAATGTCGATTGCTCTCTCATTTTTGAGACAAAATCATGCGACAAATGCTCACAAGCAAGTCTCTGAAAAAACGGAGAATTTACTTGTGGCAAACAAAGAATTGGAGACACTTGCGCATACCCAAGATCGTTTAAAGTCTACACTTGCTGAAACATTAGTCATTCAAGCTGAAGGTAGCTCGAATCGCCAACATGTAGAACAGGAATTTCGGTCCATTGAAACGGAGTTAAAACAAAAGCTAATTGAAAGATAAAGTGAAACTTCAATCACTGGCCCCCCACCTACGCTTCTTCGATTCCTCTAAGCCTAACTGCTCGTTAATGCGGGATATTACAACCTGGATAAAAGGGAGAGGTACACATGCCTTTCTTTTTTTTTGTATAAATCCCTATAGGTTGAACTGTACAGCCGTTGTATTTAATATGAGCAAATGTACGGATGAAGTCTTTTTTCTTCATGGAGTTTTGTAAGTAATCATCGTGACTAGTTGTATATGGATTCAATGTGTAAATATTATTGATGTTTCCTTATGTCCGTAGTTTTTGAATGACAAACCATTTGCATAGATTTGGAGATAAATAGGTGACTGAATGTCAAATAGGAGATACAATACTAAAGCAATGAAATACTTTTATAGGATGTGTGAATAATGAGACCGATTAAAGCATCAGAAATAATAGATGGTAAAGCGATTAAGTATATAGATGTGTTTGGAGTACAGGATAATATTGCGTTGAAAAGTAGTTATGAAGGGAAAACCTACTGGATTTATGACTATTATTGCATGCATGCAGCTTGCCATTGTGATGATGTTTATCTGAAATTTATTGAAGAAGACGAGAATTCGCAAGCTACAGGGCGTCATTTCGGTGTGAGAAAATCGTTTAAAAACGGTGAAACGGTTATTGAAGATCGAAATCTTCCAGAACAGAAGGCAAATGAGATTGCAACTGAAGCATTAAACTATAGTCCTGAAGTTGTAGAGTTATTCAAACAACGGTATGCGCAAATGAAGTTGGAAGGTCATAATATCATAACAAAAGAGTCGAAGAAACCGATTATAAATGAGAATGTAATTGGAAGAAATGATCCATGTACTTGCGGTAGCGGAAAGAAATACAAAAAATGCTGCGGGATTGCATAAGATAACACAGAGGATGTTCCAAAAGAGTTAGAACCTAGAACTATTCTATACAGTTTAAATGAGGGTGTATGTAGAATGATAAACTGTGCAAAGAGTGTGAGGTCAAGATCTTTATGGGACATCCTCTTCAATATGTTTTATTAATGCATGTATCATCCTGTAGTTTGGCACCCCATCTTTTAAAACTGTTCTTTTTAATTTCTAAATAAAGTGAAACTTCCATCAGTAGGGGGTCTAACTGCCCGTTAAGCGTGGGAGAGAATTAAAATAAGCATCTGAAATATTTCAGATGCTTTCATGAATGGTATTAGTCATTCACTTTATTGTCAGTGGGTTTGTTTTTCGTGAATAGAAGACTTTTTCTTTTCTGTTTAATCTGTTGAGCCAGTGGCTTTAAATAAGGGTTGGCTTTTAATAAATCAGCCAACTGATCATCGTTGGGTTCGGATGATTCATCTTGGACGCTTACCTCTTCAAGTTTTGGTTCTGGTTTGTCGAATCGTTTCCTTTTCAATTCCTCTCCCCCCTTTTCATATAGACTATGATGGCTCTTAGAATTTTGTCCTTTCATTTGGTGAAAATAATTTGATTAAAATAGGTATAGTAGCTCTGGACTCACTAAGTTTATTGGCTGAAACAGAAGGGAGGATTGGAGAGGCCGTTCAAGTGGAACAGTGATGGGATATATTCACTTGCACGTTTCAGATATGTTAAAAACATAAAAACAAAAGAGTATCAGATAAAAGTGCTGAACAGGTCATCCACTATATCATTTATCCCGCTTAACCCCCCTGATTGAAGTTTCACATTATCTGACGTGTACATGACACAATAAATGGTGTATAGAGCGTGAGGTCAGAACCTTATGGGATAACTTCTTCTTTTGTTTTAATGATATTGTGATAAGTGCTGACAAAATGGAATCTAATTAATCGATTAATTAAAGGATCTTGAATCTCTTACCTAGTATGGAAAAGGGAGAATTGAAAAGTGCAATTATTGTAAGTGTTCCCCAAGAAATAATCAGAAATTTCGACAAGAATGTGAAGAGGATATTGAGATGAAACCGATCTGTTAGAAGTGGAAAATATATATATATAGGAAGCTCATATCACGAAACGCATGTTTATTCTGGCAACAAGAGCATTGGCTAATTATCCAATACTCTGTTGTGAATGACAATTAATTGGTAAACACAAATGCACTTCAGTACCTTTTCCAAGCGTACTTTCAAAGGTGATATTTCCACGGTGCGTTTCAATGATCCGTGAACTGACAGTGAGTCCGAGACCCGTACCTTTTTCCTTCGATGAATAAAACGGTTCCCCAAGATGCTTGATTCGTGCCTTTTCTATACCTTGACCATTATCCTTGACATTAACAGTCACTTGATCACTAGCTATAGAAAACTCGATTGAAACCGATGTTGCTGACGCCTCAATCGAGTTCTTAATAATATTGATGAATACTTGCTTTAATTGGTTTGCTTCACATCGTATTATTGGGATGGACTCGTTTCCTTTTATTGAAATGGAAGTTCCGTTCAAGTTCGCTTCAGGTTTTAGTAATGTCACGACATCATTCATTAGTATCACGATGTTATGCTCACTAAACTTCATGTCCTGAGGTTTGGCAAGGACGAGCAATTCGCTAACAATCAAGTTAATTCGATCTAACTCACTTAACATAATGGAGTAGTAATGCTGATATTCTAATTCATTGGATTTTAACAGTTGTACGAAGCCAATTAAAGAAGTAAGTGGATTTCTGACTTCGTGAGCAACACTTGCTGCCAACTCCCCAACGACCGATAATTTTTCAGTTTTTCTCAGAACTACTTCGGTTTCACGTATAAGTGTTACATCCTGTGCATAGCCAATGACACCGATAATTTGGTCATTTATTAGCATTGGAACGAGTGTAAAAGCAAGTAACACGGTCTCTTTGTGTTTTGTAAGAATGCGAATGTCTCCATATGTAATCCCTGTTTTGTTCTCAATGACTTCAGCTAATGATTGGTGCAATTTCTCCTTTTCATTTGAGTTTGCTAATACATCCATGATTGGAACACCGATGATATCGTCAAATCTCCAGCAAGTCACACTTTCAAAGCGCGGATTGACATTCGTAATGACCCCATCTATATCCATCATAAGCACAGGGTCAGGATTATAATCGAAGAGCGATTTATATTGCTGCTGACTTTGCAATAAATGCTGTTCAGCTTTAACCCGTTCCGTTATATCCCTTCCGATGACAACAAATGCTTTTCGTGATCCATCTTCATGAAAAAGAGGAACTTTTATCGTATCAAATGATTTGTGATTCCCATCTGGCATTGGGATGATTTCTTCACATCGAGTAACTTTTCGGTTTACCCACGTTTCCTCATCTGAAATCTCACAATACTCTAATGCATCTTTATAAAAATCCGTGTATTGAGCTAATTCACTATCTTTTTTTCCTTTATAATCTACATGCTCTAGCTGAAACAATTCAAGTCCAAACTTATTGGCCTCAGTCCAACGTCCTTGTCCATCTTTGAAATTAACAAAATCGGCCATTGAATGGATCAAAGTTTGCAGGCGTTCTTGTTCCTCTTTTAATAACCTATAGCTTTTTCTCTTTTTTAGAAAAAAATAGAGAATAGCTGCAGTAATAACAATAAAGGTAATCCCTTTGAATCGTTGAATCATAAGCAATTTTTGATAGGGAACATTTGTAATAGTAAGATACCATTCTGTCAAAAATAGAATGGATAAGCCGCAGAAAATGTATAGGCATATAATTAATTTTGACATGGGAGCTCTCCTTTGTTTGATGCAAAGCTTAGGATGAAAAGCCTCATATTAAATTTTAACATATGGAGCAATTGATATGGGAGAAACGCAAGAAAAGTGAAGGGGGATTTTATTTGATGAAGGCTAACTGGAGAGGGGAAAAAGTAAAAGGACCGCCAAGTTGCTTTGGCAATCCTTTTGAAATTATAACAGCTTATTAAAGTTTACACGTTTATGAATCGCATAGATTACTGGAATTCCAACTAACATGACAGCAAATTCACCTACAGCTGTTGTGAACCATGTGAATAGGAATGGTAAGTCTAATGCGAGATTCAGCTCAAGAGCAATCATAAACATTGTGAACGTAAACACAAGTGTATTCACCATCATTAACGCCAGTTTGTTTTTGATATATCGTCCAGCAAAGATGGTAATCAATAACGAAAGCACAGATTGACCGACTCCGAAAACTAAATCATACGGCACCATCGGTGAAAATAGTAGATTCGTTAAAAAGACTCCCATTACAATTCCATAAAAATACTTCTTATTGAATACGATTAAATGATTAAACATTTCTGATACTCGAAATTGAATATTAGTAAATCCAAATGGTTGAATCAAAAATGACACTGCAATATACAAAGCAGCTAAAATCGCATTAACGACTAGCGTTTTAGTTTTCATACATATCTCTCCCTAGTTTTTTTTCGTGGGATGGTTGCGAACCACGTAATCTAAGTTGTGCACTCGACTATCAATAGTACATTAGTTGGATAGGATGCGTCAATGGGGATATTCGGAAGTAAAGGATAGGTATAGCATATCAGTCATTCTAGTTGCTTTACTGTTGTAAGGTGTGTATCCTTTTAAATAAATTTGAAGCTGAGAGGATGAGTTTGGTTGGCAATTGAAAAGGTAAGAGCCCATTTTAAAAAGTATGATCGTGAAGATGATGTGAAGGAATTTGAAACATCAAGTGCTACAGTGGGCGAGGCAGCGGCAACGATTCAGGTTATTCCCGCACGTATCGCTAAAACGATATCGTTTCGAGGAGAAGGGGACAATGCACTATTAATTGTAGCGGCAGGTGATGCAAAGATTGATAATAAAAAATTCAAGAATCTATTTGGGTTTAAAGCAAGAATGCTTCCACCAGAAGAAGTTTTTTTGCAAACCGGTCACGAAATCGGCGGTGTCTGTCCCTTTGGACTAGTGCGTGATCTCGACGTTTTTCTTGACATCTCCATGAAACGATTTGACACGATATTCCCGGCCTGTGGAAGTACGAATTCAGCGATCGAACTTACATGTGATGAATTATTTCAATATTCAAATGCACTGGAATGGGTTGATATTTGTAAAGGATGGGGGGAAGAGTGAAGAGCTTTTTGAATTAATAATCGAAGTTAGAACCTATTTCTCGTTACTCGATACATATACGACCTTAAAATCCTCAACTTGAAAATTCATGATTCGGCCTGTGCGTGTAAACTGAGCTGATGACAAAATCCGTAATAATTAAGCGCTACTATGTTATCACTATTAAGAAAGAACAGGTTGTTAGAATTTTGTAATCTAACAACCTATTCGTTAGCTAGTAATTGAATTCCCTTGTAGGATTAGCTTTTTGAACTTTAGATCAGCAATCCAATAAATTAGATAAGCAGAAGTAATGAAAAAGAAAAAGACAATCAAGAATGAAAAGTATAAAGAAAGTATAGTCCCCAAATGCAACTCAGGAAAATCTTTAGTTCAACTTATATAGATGGTTGGAAAAGAGTACGATCAGCAATAGAGATTAATTGAACGATTTTCTTCTTATCAAGGGTGGCGGAGGGACTGACCCTGTGATGCCTCGGCAACCAGCTTAGTTATGCATGGTGTCAAATTCAGAGGAAGTAAGACGATTCTGAAGATGGGGAGGTGGACGAATGCTGATTATGCTTATTCACGCATCCCTTTCGCTCATCATGGGCGGAGGGGATTTTGTATAAAAAAAGCATGCCAATCCCTTAGCTCTCACTAGTTAGAGTCATTTCTAGAAGTGGACATGTGAGAATGAATATTAGTGCGATGATTCTAAATTGATAAATTTTTCAGAATTTTTATTGACTTTAAAAGATAATTATTCTATAATCTGAATAAAGTTATTAAATTGACGTATTAACGCATTGGTGCGTTATCTAAATAAATATTACTTATCCAGAGTGACGGAGGGAACAGGCCCGATGAAGTCCGGCAACCTTCAAGTGAGAACTTGAAAAGGTGCTAAATCCTGCAGGTATGAATATGCCTGAAAGATAAGATGAGCACCCCTCTTCTTATGATGAGGGGTTTTTCATTTGAGTCATACAGGTATGATTTAGGCTATATAAAAACATTAAACATAGTAATCTTATAGAATTTATGTAATTTATAAAGAGTAAATGGTGAAAAAACCTTACATAAAACAATCAGAAAATAGTGCATGACTGATTCTTAGTTAAAGGAGGAAAAGATCTTGATAAAAGAAAACAGTTTATTGAAATCAAACATACTATGGGAACCGAGTGAAGAATGGATCACAAAATCTAATTTGACGGAATTCTCGCAACAAGTTGAATTCCCACTCTTACCTTATGAACGTTTTCATCGTTGGTCAGTGGCCAAACCTGAAGAGTTTTGGTCAGGAGTCTGGGATTTTGCAAAAATCATTGGAGAAAAAGGCGAAAAGGTGTTCACTCCTCCAACCGATGGCGGCATGATAGGTGCCCACTGGTTTCTAGAAGCTCAATTGAACTTTGCTGAAAACCTTTTACGTGGTGATGAAAAGCAAACAGCTGTGATTGTGGCCGGGGAAGACGGTGTTTCCCAATCCTATTCATTGGGAGAGTTGCGCAACATGGTGGCGCGAGCACAGGAAGGATTAAGAAATCTTGGTTTGAGTCGTGGAGACCGGGTTGCTGGAGTAATAACAAATGGAATTGAAGCGTTAGTCGCACTGTTAGCAACGACATCATTGGGTGCTGTATGGACTTCATGCTCCCCTGACTTTGGGTCACAAGGGATTGTCGATCGTATCGGACAGGTCCGGCCAAAGGTATTGATCGTCTCACTAGATTATCAATATAATAGTAAGTATTTTGATATCCGGGATAATATTAGTGCTGTGTGCGAGGTGCTTAAGGAAGTTTCCGCAATCGTAACATTGACAAAAGATACGGAGGTATCGATTCAACAAACAAAAAAAGTGTTGAGCTGGCAGGAATTGTGTCAAGAAGGGCCTGCTGTTCTTGAGTTTACGAGAGTTCCTTTTGATCATCCCTTATATATTCTTTATACATCTGGAACGACGGGGCTTCCGAAGGCGATTGTACATTCTGTTGGGGGAACGTTAATTCAACATGTGAAGGAACATCAATTACATTGTGACGTGAAACCGGGAGATGTAATGTACTGGTACACAAATACTGCTTGGATGATGTATCCATGGTTAGTATCGGGACTTGCAAGTGGTGCTGCCATTCTACTCTATGATGGATCGCCACTACGAAAAGATAATATCGGAATTTTATGGGAGATTGCTGAAGAAGCTGGCGTGACACATTTTGGGACGAGCCCGAAATATTTGGAAACTTTACAGAAAGCGGGATATTCTGTCGGTCAGCAGCACAATTTATCCCAGTTGCGCAGTGTTCTTTCATGTGGCGCCCCACTATCAGCTGAACAGTATGATTGGGTCTACGAACATATTAAGGAAGACATCATGCTGGCATCGATTTCTGGTGGAACGGAAATCATTGGTTGCTTCGTGATGGGCTCTCCCGTACATCCCGTTCGCCGTGGTGAGATTACATGCAAGGCACTTGGAATGGCCGTCGATGTACTTGATGAACGTGGAGTATCGGTTCTCCATCAAAAAGGAGACTTAGTATGCACAAAGCCATTTCCAAGTATGCCGCTTACGTTTTGGGGAGAAGACGGCGACAAACGCTACCACTCCTCTTATTTTACGGAAAGACCGGGAATTTGGACACATGGAGATTTAGCGGAACAAACGCTTGAACAATCGTTTGTCATTTACGGACGTGCGGATACAACGCTTAATCCCGGCGGCGTAAGGATTGGTACTGCTGAAATCTACCGTGTCTTGGCGCAAATCCCGGAAATAGAAGATTCAATCGTTTTCGGTCTACCAAATGCGGGTGATGAAGAAATCGTGTTGTGTGTGGTTATGAAGGATGGAGAACTAGATACTGAATTAGCTGACGTTATTCGGAAGAATGTACGTAAGAAAGCTTCACCACGACATGTACCACGTCGTATTTATAGTGTGGAAGAAGTACCTTACACGATAAATGGTAAGAAAGTGGAAGGGGCAGCACGATCCGCGGCAATTGGTCAAGAGATAAAGAACAAGGGATCACTTAATAATCCAGAATGTCTTGCGGATTATGGTACCTTGTCAGAAAGGAGCTTCGTATGATGGTGAAACGACGGGTTCCAAGATGTGCGATTGTAGGTATCGGAGAACTTGCACCGATACGTTATACAGAGGGCACTACAACATTAGGCTTAATTGCAGAGTCTGTGCGGCTAGCAGTTGCTGATGCAGGTCTTGAGAAAGATGCAATTGATGGTCTTTTAGTCGGTCCACAAGTAGGGGAAACACCTCAACATGTGCCGGCAACGGTAGCAGAATATCTTGGTATTCAGCCGACGATGTCGAATGTAGTCGATCTCGGTGGAGCAACTGGCGCGGGAATGTTATGGCGGGCTGCAGCGGCCATCGAGGCGGGAATGTGTGAAACGGTTGTCTGTGTGCTTGCTAATACGAATGAAAGAAGTGGAAATCCACGTTCACCTAATCGTAACCCGATTCGGGAATTCGATGTACCGTTCGGTGCATCAGGAGCCAATGTTTCTTACGCTCTGCTGAAGCAGCGTCATATGGCGGAATACGGATCGACGCAAGAACAATTTGCTTTGATTGCACACTGGGCGCGAAAAAATGCGCAACTTAATCCGAATGCGATTTTCTATGGCAAGCCGCTTTCCGTCGAGGAAGTCCTTCAGTCACCGCTCATTATTGATCCGATGCATTTATATGAGATTGTCATGCCAGTTGCCGGCGGTGCGGCATTCGTCGTCACCTCTAAAGATAATCTGCCGAGCGGGGGTCACGCACCGGTATATTTACTCGGAGCAGGAGAAAAGATCACGCATCGCGCAGTCAGCCAATCACCTGCACTCGCATCAGCACCATTGGCATATGCGATTTCAGCAGCATTAGAGCAAGCGGATGTAAGTGCGCAGGATATGGACTTATTGTCTTTATATGATTGCTATACAAGTGTTGTTGGTGTCACGATTGAAAATGCGGGATTATGCAAACCAGGCCAGTTCGGTGAATGGATGAAAGACCATTCATTCGGTCATGACGGGGATTGGCCGCTTAACACGCATGGTGGACAACTTGGGTTTGGACAGGCAGATCTCGCTGGAGGCATGTCACACATTATTGAAGCAGTGCGTCAACTAAGGAATGAAGCACACTCAAGGCAAATTCCCAATGCGCGTCTTTCGCTTGTTACAGGGAATGGTGCCACATTAAGTGAAGCAGCAGCATTGGTATTGGGGGTGGAATCATGAGCGAGCAGTTTGAAAACCTCGTCGTTCCAGGTCCTACGATCACAGCTGTTTCAAAGCCATTTTGGGATGCAGTAGCGCGAAAAGAATTCATTTTACAAAAATGTGCCGATTGTGAGAAATGGGTATTTTATCCAAGGGAGATATGTCCACATTGCTGGAGTAACCGTTTAGAGTGGACACCAGCCACTGGAAATGCACGCTTGAAAACATGGGGTATTGTTCATAGACCTGGTCATTCAGCTTGGTTGGAAGTAGCTCCATATGTCCTTGGCGTTGTTGAATTAGAAGAAGGTCCAACGATGCTGACTCATCTGTTGCTCGATCCCGATCAAGGTTTGCAAATTGGTTTACCGTTACAAGTGAGTTACACAAATTGCAACGACGTTTGGCTCCCTTTTTTCAAACGGAAAAGTGAATAAATAAAACATAATCAATAAAGGAGCGCATAAGATGTCCAAAAGTCAATTACAAAAGGAATCAATTATACTGGGCAGAGGCCTCTCCAAAGAACACCGAAAAGTAGCGCTCGCTAGTTTTATCGGGACCACGATTGAGTGGTACGATTTTTACCTTTACGGTACAGCAGCTGCACTCGTGTTTCCTGCATTATTTTTTCCTAATTTCGATCCATTATATGGTACATTAGCAGCTTTTGGTTCTTACGCAGCCGGGTTCATCGCTCGTCCGCTGGGCAGTATGGTATTCGGGCACTATGGAGACAGGCTTGGACGCAAGAAAGTGCTGACGATTTCCCTCTTGCTTATGGGAACTGCCACCTTCTTAATGGGGGTGCTCCCAACGTACCAAATGGTTGGATTATTGGCACCACTACTAATTAGTCTCCTGCGTATCGTTCAAGGATTCGCGATTGGGGGCGAATGGGGATCAGCTGTCGTAATGGCTGTCGAACATGCGCCGAAGGGGAAACGGGGACTGTATGGAAGTTTCCCACAAATGGGCGTTCCAGCTGGGCTCCTTTTATCAACAGCTGTATTTTCACTCGTATCAAATAACATGTCGAATGAAGCCTTTCTTACTTGGGGCTGGCGGATTCCATTTTTATTAAGTATCGTTCTTGTGCTTATCGGACTTTATATTCGTTTAAAGGTAACTGAATCACCTGTGTTCTTGGAAATAGTAGAAAAAAAACAACAAGAAAAACGACCGGTTGTAACAGTATTAAGAGAACAGAAAAAGCCTTTGTTTTTAACAATTGGGATGAAATTAGTACAGAATGCTGTGTTTTATATTTATTCCGTATTTGTCCTTACTTATCTCGTCACAACCCATCATTTTGATCGCTCGGTTGGATTGAATGCAGTAATGATTTCCTCGGTAATCGGATTAGCTACGATGCCACTTTGGTCGCATCTATCCGATAAGATTGGTCGTAAACCAGTGTATTTATTCGGAACGATTGCTTCTACGCTGTTCGTGTTTCCTTTTTTCTGGTTGATGGATTCAGGTTCCGTCATTTTGATCACGATTGGGATCGTGATTGGGTTGAACGTTTTGCATGATGCCGTATATGGACCGCAGGCGGTATATTACTCCGAGCTCTTTAGCACAAAAACACGTTTAAGCGGAGCGTCGATCGGCTACCAAATCGGAGCGATTCTGGCAGGAGGATTTTCGCCGATTATTGCGACTGCTTTGCTAGCAAAATTCGATGGACAGTACTGGCCAATCGCCATTTATCTTGTTGCACTTGGAGTGCTTAGTATTATTGCGACTCTATATGCACGCGAAACGTATCGTGATTCACTAACCTAATCTAATCATATGTATGTAAGAAATATGAGATATAAGGATGACTCTATTGAGAAAAGTTATTTTGTTAGATGGTGTTCGTACACCAATTGGTCGATTTAAAGGGGTGTTTCACACAAAATCAGCTCGGGAGTTAGGGGGGAGTGCCGTTTCCGAGTTGATTCGTCGTCATCCTGAAGCAGTTCATCTTCATAATTCATACCACTGCTTTTTGGCTAACCTTCACTCCTTGGTGTTGATGACCTTTGGTTATATTTGGACTACCATAAAGACCTCTAGACCCTAAGAAAGATGTTTTGACTTGCCGCACAAGGGTTTATGACATTTTACACTCGGACTTTCGGGACGATCAAGCCACTTATAATCGCCGATTCGTGAAACACCCAGCACATTGGACATCTTCTTCACACGGTAATGGAAGCGATTCTCATAGATAAATGAGAAGATTACCGATGGTCTTTCAATCTGGCGAAACCATGCTTTCTTCTTTATCGGAAGCGGATATTCGGGAGATTTTGTCGATATAAATAAAAAGAGAATGCCGCTTAAAGTTGGCATTCTCTTTTATTTATATAAAATTGGGGGCCCCCTGTTCAAAAATAGTTCTGCTTTCTTCCAACCAGGGAAAAAATACAAAAAACAAGCCACTTCGCTACTTTTCGTCATTGAATGGGAAAAAATATATAAATTTACAATGAAAACGCTTTTATTTTTAGGGAATACAGTGTAGAATGGTGGAGAATAAAATGCAATTTGAATAGATAGATTGATAGGGGGCGTTTAAGAGAAACGATTCTATTTATTTATTCATTTGTGCAAACGGTTTCACTCGTTGTTTTTTGTGAGAAATACATGAAAAAGGGGATGGGTTCATTGAAATTGAAGAAGGTCACAGGCATTGCCTCAGCGGTATTAGCGTCATCGTTATTCTTAGCAGGATGCTCTTCATCCGATAAAGCCTCTGGGGATCAGATTACATTAGACGTTTTCCAATTTAAAGTAGAATTCAAGAATCAATTTGAAGAATTGGCGAAGGCTTATGAAGAAGAGAACCCTGATGTGAAGATTAAGATTTCTACAGTAGGTGGCGGAAATGATTATAAGCAATCTTTAATTACGAAGTTTACTTCGAAAGAAGAGCCGGCCATTTTCAATGTCGGCGGGCCGACCGATGTTGAACAGTTTGGCGATCGTTTGACAGATTTAAGTGACACAAAGGCAGCAAAAGCAGCTTTGGATGGCACACTTGATGGTGTAACTATAGATGGTAAAGTACTTGGCTTACCATTTAACCAAGAGGGGTACGGATTTATTTATAACAAACGTATTTTTAAAGAAGCTGGCATTAACGCTGAAGAGCTTACCTCTTATGAAGCGTTGAACAAAGCGGTTGAAAAATTGGATGCTAAGAAGAAAGATTTGAAAATCAAAGCGGTATTTGCATTCCCTGTTAAGGAAAAGTGGGTAACAGGTAACCATCTTTCCAATGTTTTCTTAGCTTCCGAATTCGATGGAAATGTAATGACTGCCTATGAATCTCCAACTGTTGCTTTTACAAAAGGAGATCAGCTGAAGCAAATGATTGATCTACAAAATGAGTTTTCTGTACAGCCGACAACAAGCCTTGATTATTCCCAACAAGTGGAGGAACTTTTCTCACTTGAACAAGTAGCCATCATTCAGCAAGGTAACTGGGTGTATAACACCGTCTTAGACATGGATCCAGAGCTAGCAGAAAAAAATATTGGTATCATTCCAATTCCTGTAGATGGTGAAGCAAAAATGCCGGTCGGCGTACCGAATTATTGGGCGGTTAACAATAAGGTAGATGACGCAGTAGCAGAAGAAGCGAAGAAATTCCTAGATTGGATGTACACTTCTGATACTGGTAAACAAGCAGTATTAGAAGACTTTAAATTTATTCCTGCTTATGAAGGATATGATTCTTCGAAAATCGCAGATCCGCTATCAAAAGAAATCTATGAGTATTCAGCAGAAGGAAAGACAATTGGCTGGACATTTACAGGTTCCCCGGTTGGTTGGAATGAGGACCAATTCGGAGCAAGCGTACAAGCTTATGTATTGGGAGAAATGACGTGGGATGAATTGGTTCAAAAGAATATCAAAGCCTGGGAAGATATTCGAAGCGGTAAATGATTAAGCGGTTTGCTAAATCCTAACAGGAAAAAGTGAAGCTTTACCAAAGTGGGTATTCGATTAACTTGGTAAACAATTCAGTGGTGGAGTGGACATTCGACCAAGTAATTAACTGCGGATGGGCTGCTCCACCTTTTTGAACACGCACTAATATGTGTTTTTTTATCAGCTATTGTATCTAGCGTAAGCAGCCTAGCTCCCCGAGGTCACAAGTAACCCGGATCCAGAGAATGAAAGGAAAACTTCTGCGTGTCTCGGCTTACGCTTTTCAAAAAGGAGGCGTTTCAAATGAAAAACCGAGATTTATCATTTTGGCTATTTTTAGCTCCTGTGCTCGTCGCAATCCTCATCGTTGTGATTTACCCATTACTGACCGGTCTATATTATTCATTTACGAATTGGGACGGTCTTCGTATCTCGAAGTTTGTTGGATTAGACAACTATATCAAATTATTTCACGATAAAGAGTTTGGGGATGCATTCTGGTTTACAATTAAATTTTCCATTGCGGCCATTATTGTCATCAACATTATTGGGTTAGGGCTTGCGTTAATTGTGACTCAGCATATTAAGACAAGCAGTTTTCTACGTACGGTATTCTTTATGCCCAACTTAATAGGCGGCTTGATTTTAGGATTCATCTGGCAGTTCATTTTTACAAAGGCATTTGCTTCGATAGGCGAGTCGATTGGGGTTGAGGGTTTGCAAGGATGGCTTTCAACAACGGAAACTGGTTTTTGGGGCCTGGTCATTTTGACATCCTGGCAAATGGCGGGATATGTCATGATTATTTATATTGCTTATCTGCAATCTGTACCAGAAGAATTGATTGAGGCGTCGCAAATTGATGGAGCGAATAGATTCCAGCGCTTCCGAAACATTACAGTTCCTATGATTGCGCCGGCATTCACGGTTAGCTTATTTCTTACATTGTCAAATTCGTTTAAAATGTATGACCAAAACTTGTCACTAACAAACGGTGGGCCATTCAATTCAACGCAAATGGTTGCGATGGATATTGTAAAAACGGCCTTTACAGAAAATTCAATGGCGTATGCACAGTCTAAAGCGATGATCTTCTTTGTCACAGTCGCAGCTATTTCCTTGCTGCAAGTGTACTACAACAAGAAAAAGGAGGTTGAATTATAATGTTCAAAAACCGCAGACTCCTCCTTCTGGAAATTATCGGAATCCTTTTAGCGTTCGTGTGGCTTGTGCCATTTTACTTAATGGTAGTCAATGCATTCAAAACAAAACGTGATATCTTCGCAGATACGCTAGGTCTACCTGAAGAATGGACATGGGACAACTTTGTGCAAGCGTTTGTACAACTTGGCTTTATTAAAGCTTTTGGTAATTCATTGTTCATTACAGCTGTCAGCACAATAATTATCATCATTTGTTCAGCTATGGCAGCGTATGCATTATCAAGAAATAAGAGCAAGCTTAGCACGGTGATTTTCTTTATGTTTGTAGCTGCAATGCTGATTCCTTTCCAAGCGGTTATGATTCCGCTCGTATCACAGTTTGGTCAACTTGATATGCTGAACCGCAGCAGTTTGATTTTCATGTATTTAGGATTTGGAGCGAGTCTATCCATATTCCTTTATCACGGGGCATTAAAAGGGATTCCGGAATCGTTAGACGATGCAGCAAAAATTGATGGTTGCAATAAATTTCAAACATTTTGGTACATTATTTTTCCACTATTAAAACCGATGTCGGTAACGGTCGGAGTATTGAATGTAATTTGGATTTGGAATGATTATCTATTACCATCCCTCGTTATTGGAGGAAATGGGACGGAAACCATTCCGCTTCAATTATTCTTCTTCTTTGGGCAATATACGAAACAATGGCATCTTGCGTTAGCAGGATTATCGATTTCCATTTTGCCTGTTATTATTGGGTATTTCTTTGCCCAAAAACAAATCATTAAAGGAATTGCAGATGGAGCGGTGAAATAATAGGAGTCTCCTTATTATTCCGCGTTTAACGGGCAGTAAGACCTCCACCTCAAGCTTATGAGGTACAAAGAAGCTAGGTGGAGGACAACTCTGCCCGTAAAGGTTCGATTGATTCAACTAACCATCAGTGGGGGATGACGAAAACCTCCACTGATGGAAGTTTTACTTTATCTTTAATGTAGAAAAAAGTGAGAGATATAACAAAGGAGTAGATGAAAATGAAGGTAGTTGTTTGGAACGAATATCGTCACGAAAAAACCAACCCGATTGTTGCTGAAGTGTATCCTGATGGGATTCATCAAGCAATTGCGTCTTTTTTGAAGTGTGAGACTCGAGATATTGCGACCGCAACGCTTGATGAAGAGGAGCATGGATTACCGGATCATGTTCTTTTGGAAACGGATGTTTTAATTTGGTGGGGACATACGGCCCATGACGAGGTATCCGATGAAATCGTAGAAAAGGTGTACGAGCGTGTTCTTAATGGTATGGGATTAATCGTATTACATTCTGGACATTTTTCGAAAGTGTTTAAAAAACTTATGGGGACCTCATGCGATTTAAAATGGCGTGTGGCGGATGAGAAGGAACGTTTATGGGTCCTTGATCCAAGCCACCCAATTACACAAGGTATTGGAGAGTATATTGAACTTGAAAAAGAAGAGATGTATGGGGAGCATTTCGATATTCCGGCACCAGATGAACTGCTGTTTATGAGCTGGTTCGAAGGTGGAGAAGTATTCCGAAGTGGATGTACATACCGTCGTGGAAACGGGAAGATTTTTTACTTCCGACCTGGTCATGAAACATATCCTACCTATCATCACCCTGATATTCAACGAGTGATTACGAATGCTGTTGAGTGGGTTAAGCCGGTAGAACGCGCTCGTCCTGTTTACGGAAATGCACAAGCGTTGGAAGTTATATCTGGAAAAAAATGAGAGAAGACAAATTGAAAGGGAGAGAGAATGATGAGTCTATTAAAAATTGGTGTAATCGGTTGTGGCAGTATCGCAAAGAACCGCCATCTACCAGAATATAAACTGAATAATTCTGCAGAAATCATAGCAGTTTGCGACATTGTAGAGGAACGGGCTCAAGAGATAGCGGAAATATATGAAGCAAAGGCATATACTGATTTTATTGAACTACTGAATAATCCTAGTATTGATGCTGTTAGTATTTGTACCCCAAACTATCTTCATGCTCCAATGACCATTGCTGCTTTAGAAGCTGGGAAGCATGTTCTTTGTGAAAAACCGATGGCGACATCACGTGAAGAGGCAGAGAAGATGATTGCTGCAGCAAATAAAGCCGGTAAGAAATTAATGATCGCCCATAATCAGCGTTTTGTAGATTCCCATCAAATAGCGAAGGAGATCATCGCAAGCGGAGAAATAGGGAAAGTCTATAGCTTTCGTTCAGCATTTGGTCATGCAGGTCCAGAGTCATGGAGTGCTGACGGTAAAGCTAGCTGGTTTTTTAAGAAAGATCAAGCATTTATCGGGGCAATGGGTGATTTAGGGGTTCATAAAACAGACTTGCTTCGCTATCTATTGGATGAAGAATTCGTGGAAGTAGCAGCATTTGTTAAAAGTAGTGCGAAGGAAAATAGCGATGTAGACGATAATGCCACCTTTATTTTGCAGACAGAAAGCGGAATTATTGGGACACTCGCGGCAAGTTGGGCTTATGTACAAGAAGATAACTCGACGATTATTTATGGTGAAAAAGCCATATTAAGGCTAGAGGATGACCCTGAGTTTTCTTTGATTATTCAACGAGCTACTGGGCAAGTTGAAAATCTGAGATTAGGAAAAATTCAATCGAATGAATCGGGCGGCCAGCATGATACACAGGTGATCAGTCAATTTATCATCAGTATTAATGAAGATAAAGAGCCACTCATCAATGGACTGGAAGGACTGAAATCGTTAAACGTCATCCTGGGAGCTTTGGAATCGAATGAAACGAAGAAAATAGTCCGATTATAAGTGCATGTTCAAAAAGGAGGGAGCAGTCTACCTCTCTCCGTATTATTGCAAGAGTGAAGTCCTTTTGATAGGACATTATGGCATTTTTTGAACACGCCCTTTAAGTTATATTTAGGAAAAAATTCTGTTTTTAGTTACCACAATAGAGAAAGTGAATAAAGAATTTTTAGATAACAAAAGGTTGTTAGGATTCGTCATCTTAACAACCTTTTGTTTAACTAGCTTCCTGAAAGAAGTCCCCTTCCTCAAGGAACAAAATGAGTAGGGAAGGGATGAATTTCGGTTAGACGTTAGCCGAAAGGTTCTCGACATATTGCCAGTTATTATTGTGATTGAGAAACTCGCAATCGTTTAGATTAACCTGTTTGTACGACTTATTAGGCTTCGTGATGTAGCTCCCATGAATATCTTTGACATATGCCATACCTGTTCCCGTAAAGCCCGTAATATATCCAATTCGCTCATACACTCGTACTCGATCATTCAGATAAAATCCTTTCAGTTGTTTCACATTCTTTTTGTTTCGCTTGCTCTCGATATTCTTCGTCTTCCGACCTTTTCTAGCTGTGGCCTCATGCAACGAACGTTTTTTCTTACGAAATTGCCTGATGAAGAAGACAGAATCACTCATTTGCTGAATCGTTTCTATTCTACTGATCGCAACCGCATCATTCGCATGAGTTTTTTCTAATCCTAACTCTTTCCTTCGTGGTGTAGTGACTGACCCATACGTCACGTTAGCCTTCGGATACTTTGTAAATACTCGTTTACGGAAGATATTCATAAACGTCCCCTCTTTGTATGAAGGTAATTCTTTGCCTTCTTCCATCCACTTCCACAATATTGCACCCTTTTGATGATTCTCATGCGTATGGCAATCTGTACATACTGTAATTAAATTATCAGCTCGGTCACTTCCTCTATGTGAACGATACACAATATGATGTGTATTCAAAATACCGTCCTTTTTCTTACACACTTGACATGTATAATGGTCCCTTGCTAATACAAAGTAACGGACATCATGATAGCCACGTGTTTGTCCTTGCTGATACTCGTCACCTTGTATCTCTGGATTCATCATCTTCTGAATATCGAATTTCCCCACTTCGATCGTTAACACAGGATTGGGTACAAGAGATAAAAACGTATCGATCCAGTGAAACGTGTTATCTAATCGACATTGTATACTTGGCGGTAGCCAATTTTCGTGACGCTTACGGTTGTCAAATCGTGGCTTTCGATATCGGCATTTTCGATTACGTCTACTTCTTCGATACATACGTCTTGTTTCTAGTAAACTCTTAACATCTTGACGTACTTCTATCTCTCCTTTGGCAAGTACCTTGTCACGGGTCGTAACCGCTAACCCTGTGTGTTTAGCACCTAAATCGATCCCAACATGAATCGATTGTTTATAGCCACTACTTCCATATAGTAGTTGGATCGTAAATGGTTGATAGCTTACGATATTTGCTTTCTTTCGTTTGAGTAAGAGCCTCGCTTTTCTCGGTTTGCATGGCATTAAGGCTTCCCCATGCTTATTAAGTGTGAATACGAACATGACGTATTCCCTCCTTTTGGAGTTTGTTTCCCTTCGCCAATGTTGGAATGGCTTTGCGGTAAAACCGCCAAACTAGGTTGACCGTTCCTCCCCATTCAGAACTATTACAGAGCCTACACAGAGCAACGGACTAGGGAATCATCCGAGGGTGTGATCGCCAACCCAACGTAGTTTCCGTAAAACTTAGGCTAGACAACCAAAGGCTTTTTAAAAGCCCCCACTTCAAGATTCGTTAGAATCTAAGTGGTGGGTAGTTGACCTAGCTTTCAGAACCCTCTTGCGGAATTAACTTTGCAAATTTAAGATCAGCGATCCAGTAAATAAGATATGCAGAAACGCTAAAAAAGAAAAAGAAAATCAAAAATGAGAAGCGCAATGATAGAATCGTCCATGCACCAAGAATAATCATACAAAAGATCGTTAAGTGAATTTTGTATAGACCAACTCGGAGGCTAGAAATACATAACCCTTTGAATGTTGTAATCATGTTGACCATAAGTGGGTAAATGCTTAAGAACGATAAAACAAACAAAAAGCTAACAAATACAGTAGCAACATAAATGATTATTTTGTATGGTGAAGCCATTTGATTAACAAATAGGAAATCAACCACTAATACTAAACTGATAAACGTAAAAAGAATGCCAACAAAATAACTTTGCTTCCAATTTTCAATAAACATTGTCTTGAATTGAGAAAAAACGGCTACCTCTTTACGTTGTCTCCACTGTCGTACTACCCCAAAAAGTGCAGCGAGTGCTGGGAAAATCGTAATAATAGGGATACAACTTAGAATAAATAAGATGTTTAAATACATGAAGTTATATAACCACATACCTACTCGATATAAACGACCGTCTATACTAAAAATTTTCATCACCTCATTCAGACGGAAATAACTGACAATTAATAATATTGTAACAAATGATAGGTTTACATACAATGAAATAAGAACAGAAGATTAATAGGAAACAGTAGGATTTGACTACGAAAAGATGAAAGGAATTAATTTGACGCTATAGTGATTGCGGATAATAGATTGTGAAGTTTGAATGAATTTCTAAGAGAATTCTTAATGGTTGTGTATTTTTGTAAGAAAGCGCTTTATAATGTTAATTGTATGCATGATATAATCAAGAAAAAAAGGAGAGGGTTTATTGAAAAAGTTAAAAGAACAATTGCGGCCTTTATCGATGAAAGAAAAAATAGAGTATTTGATTGAATATTATTCATTTCATGTAATTGGTGTAATTGTTGTCCTTTGCTTTCTTGCGATGGGCTTCAATACCTTTGCAAATCAACAAAAGGAATTGTTATCAATTCATATTGTTAAAGATAATATTATCGATGACCAAGCAAAAGAATTACGAAATGAGCTAGAAAAAGGATTACTGGATCATAATAAAAAGAAGCTATCCGTTCAGGCAATAAATACGAGCGATATCCCGAATAATTCAGAAGCAGTATTAAAACTCCAAAAGCTAGCGGCTGAAATAGCAGCGAAAGAAGTGGATGTTCTTCTTGTAGATAAAGAAGTCTTTCAACAATTTAATGAAGATGGTAACTTATATGATTTGAGTAATTTTCATGTGTTTGATGATTGGAAAGTAAGAAAATATCCTTCGGTTAAAGACCCGGAAACGATAACCGGAATTGATGTTTCAAAGGTCCCTTATCTATCCTCAATCGTTACAAAAGGAGAACCCCTTCTATTGGTTGTCATGGCAAATACTGAACGGCTGGACGGGGTGAAAGAATTCGGCGATCTTCTTGATGATTGAGACGAGCAAGCATTCCTAGGAGATTATTTTTCATAGATTCTTGTTATTGCATATGTTGCGTGTTTTATAGTAAAGGTGAGCAAACATTCATCAAAAAGAAGTGTGGTTCATAATTACAGAATCTTTCAATAATTTCTAGGTGAAGGATTTAATTATCGTAAGCCTGCCATGTATATTCATCCAATTCCACTTGAAGAGAAAGGATCATCTGTTCCAATCCATAAAAACATTACGATTGGGGACAATATCTTTTTCATGCATCATGAATGTGTTGTTTCAGCAGAAAATGTTGAAAATTTAATCATCAAAAATAACCGAATAGTAAGACACCCCCAAGCGAGTTGACAATGGGTATAGAAAGTGGAAATGACTTCTCTTTATCTAGTGGCATTCAAACAGAGTACACCAGAGTTCATGATGTATTTTATGAATTTGACACATGTAAGGGTGTTGTAATAGAAGGAAATACCGATGAACAACAATTTCCTTCATATATTAGGATGAATACTATGAAGGGACAAGATCTGCTCATTACAAATGGTCAGGAGCTTATAGCGGATTCGCGTTTATCTTATGATGACTCGTTAAACAAATTTGATGTTCCAAATTAAAATATAGGATCTGTTATTGATCATCATTCCTTTGAAACACTTGAGATAGAAGTAGTGTTGGAAACTTTGTATTTTGAACGAGATACACGAGAACAAATAATGAAAAAATATATATGATAGTGAGGGAATCTGAATTGAATACAACCAGATGTAAGAGTAAAGAGAGGTTTGCATATACACCCCCAAGTAATGGCTATCCAGAGTGGAATAATAATCCGGAAATTTTTCAACTAAATCGATTGCCTGCTCATGCTACAAGTATGCCATTTCTGACGATGGAAGATGCGCTGTCTGTAGATCGCATGGCATCACCAAATTGTAAACTATTGAATGGTGAATGGAAATTTTCCTTTTCAAAGAATCCTGAAAGTAAAAGCCAAGATTTTTATCAAGTCGGTTTTAATGAAAGTCAAATGAAACAGATTCAAGTACCATCTCATTGGCAATTTCAAGGGTATGATTATCCGCAATATACGAATGTTCGTTATCCTTGGGAAGAACAAGAGAAGATAAAAGCGCCCTTTGCTCCAACAAAATATAACCCAGTTGGTCAATATAGTACATACTTTGATATCCCGAAAGAGTGGGAAAATCAACCTGTATATATCCACTTTGCAGGAGTAGAATCTGCTTTTTACGTATGGATCAATGGAGATTTGGTAGGGTATGGTGAAGATAGCTTTACACCGAGTGAGTTTGATATCTCTCCTTATTTAGTAGAAGGATCTAATAAGCTAGCGGTTGAGGTTTATCGTTGGAGTGATGCAAGCTGGTTGGAGGATCAGGATTTTTGGCGTTTAAGTGGAATCTTTAGAGATGTTTATCTATATACGACACCTGTCGTTCACGTTTCTGATTATTTTGTACGAACAGAATTGGATGAACAATATGAGAATGCAGACCTTCTAGTCAACATGAAGGTATCTAATTATGCTTGCTCATCCCAAGAGCCTGTAACAATTGAAGCATATTTGTATGATCAAGATGGTCAAATAATTTGTAACGAGATAGTCGTAGAAAATTATTTACAAGGAACGGAGGAAGCGGAGCTACGATTTGAGAAAAAAATAATCTCTCCTTCCCTTTGGAGTGCTGAACAACCAACACTATACTCATTTGTTATTGTTGTAAAGAGTATGGACGGGACGATATTGGAAGCACAGAGCTGTAAAGTCGGTTTTCGGAAAATTGAAATTAAAGACAGCCTTATGTTGATAAATGGGAAGAGAGTGCTGTTCAATGGAGTAAATCGTCACGAGTTTTCACATCTTAGAGGCCGATCTATTACGAAAGAAGATATGCTTCAAGATGTTATCACAATGAAAAGGCATAATATTAATGCGGTTAGAACGTCACATTATCCGAACCACCCATGCTTTTATGAATTATGTGATCAATACGGATTATATGTTATTGATGAGACAAATTTAGAGACGCACGGTTCATGGAGCTATGGACAAACAGAAATTAATGATGCGATCCCTGGGGATAAAGAAGAGTGGACGGCAAATGTTATTGATCGATGTCATTCCATGCTACATCGCGATAAGAATCACTCTTCTATCATTATTTGGTCGCTTGGCAATGAGTCATTTGGTGGAAGTAATTTTATTAAAATGAAAGAACATATGAAAAAGGAAGATCCAACTCGCCTTATTCACTACGAAGGTGTAGCGCATTATCGTCCGTCGAGTGAGGCTTCAGAAATTGAAAGTATGATGTATGAACATCCATTGAAATTGGAAGAGTATGCGCTGAATGCAGAGAAGAGCGATGTTCCTGCAAAGCCTTATATCGTTTGTGAATATGCACATGCAATGGGGAATTCTGTAGGGAATTTGTATCAGTATACGGATTTATTTAATAAATATCCGATTTTACAAGGCGGTTTTATTTGGGACTTTAAAGATCAAGCCATTCAAACGACTGCTGAAACAGGAGACTTATATTTAGCGTATGGTGGCGATTTTGGCGAATCACCACATGACGGTAATTTCTCAGGAAACGGTCTCGTGTTTGCTGATGGCTCATTAACACCGAAGATATTTGAGGTGAAGAAATGCTATCAACCAATTGATGTTCATTTTGAAAATGGCATATGTACTATTGTGAATAAACATCTTTTCACAAATATCAATGAATATGAATTAAGATGGACGATGCTTAGAGATGGGGAAGAGATTGGAAGTGATCAAGTAAGCTTTTCTTGTGAAGCATTAACTTCAAAGGTCATTGACTTAAATGATGTAATCACGAAATTCGTGAAAGACGGCGGTGAATATATCATAACTGTAAGTTTCCATTTAACAAAGGATCAACTATGGGCTGAAAAAGGCTATGAAATTGCATTTGATCAATTTGTCCTATCAGATAGAAGCTTAAAACAATTAGAACCGAGTCAGTCGTTCCAAACAATTGAGGAAACGAATGAAGAATTACAATTGAAAGGTGAAGCATTTGATCTTGTCATAAGTAAATCAACAGGGTTGATTACTTCGTTAAAGAAAGATGGAATCGATGTATTAGCGGATTCAATTGTACCGAATTTTTGGAGAGCGCTTACCGATAATGATCGAGGCAATAAATTAGATCAGCGTGCTGCTATATGGGAACATGCAGGTGAAAAGGCTATATTACAGCAGTTAGATGTGGTGAAAAACACAGACAAAATCGTAAGCGTAAAGACAGTTTTTGAATTACAAACATCTCCAATTTCATTATGTAATATTGATTATGAAATCACTGGAGATGGTGAAATTCGAGTTCATTTTGAACTGATTCCAAATAAGGCTCTGCCAGAAATTCCGGAAATTGGGATGCTCGTTCCATTAGTTAAATCATTTGAAAATATTGCATGGTACGGGAAGGGCCCACATGAAAATCATTGGGACCGTGAGAAGGGTGCAAAGATAGGGCGTTACGTTTCCACAGTAACGAACGAATTTGTACCATATATAAAACCACAAGAAAATGGGAATAAAACTGGCATTCGCTCTTTTGAAATTAATAATAATCTAGGAATCAATCTTCAAGTAACAAGTGATTCATTACTAGAGGTAAACGCAGGTGGCTATTCGGCAACAGAGCTACAAGAAGCAGGTCATCCGTACCAATTGCCTGAACGAACAAAAACGTATTTACGGATCAACCATAAGCAAATGGGTGTTGGTGGAGATGATTCCTGGAATGCAAAGACGCACCCTGAATTCACAATATTTTCGAATCGGTCATATCAGTATTCATTTACTATGAAACTAGGATGAAAATAAAATGTTTAAGTGCGTGTTCAATAAGGAGGATAAAAAGAGCCGAGAAGTTCTGCGAGTGATCCTTTCCGCATGCCGTAATACGTGAGGACCAGAGAGATAGAGCTTTGATGCAATCGCAAGCTTGTTTACCAGACTTTTTAAACATCCTCTTTAAGAATGGGAGAATGTTATATGAATCTTTTATCCTAAATGAAGTCAATCTATCAAAAGCTATGAGTATATCTTATGAGGAGCTGAAAGAAGAGCATATTCAAGACTACCAACATCTTTTCAAGCGTGTTGAATTTTCATTAGAAGAGGTACTTGATACAGATGAAAGAGTGAAGAAATACAGTGCTTCTGACTTAGAAATGATAGAAGCAGTAGACGGGTGATCTCTCTTGAGATGGTTAAAAACCAAAAGTGTCAGAGTCTCTTTCAACAGGCATTAAAAGAGACGGTAAAAGTTTAAAGATAGGCATATACAACTTTAGAAGAAGGAGAAATTGTCAATGTTAACGTTTAATGAAAAATCATTTTTAATGGATGGTAAAGAAACTTTATTATTAAGTGGTGCGATGCATTATTTTAGAACAGTACCTGAATACTGGGAAGATCGACTTATCAAACTGAGAGAATGTGGATTTAATACAGTAGAAACCTATGTTGCATGGAATATACATGAACCAGAAGAAGGGAAATTTGTTTTTGAGGGCATTGCAGACATTGAACGTTTTATTAAAACGGCTGAGAAGGTCGGCCTTCATGTCATTGTTAGACCTGGACCTTATATATGTGCAGAGTGGGAATTTGGTGGATTTCCATATTGGCTCATGACAGTTCCGAACATCAAATTACGTTGTTACAATGAGCCATATTTAGAAAAAGTAGAGGCGTATTTCAATGTCCTATTTAAGCGCTTGCAGCCATTATTACGTTCAAATGGCGGACCCATTATTGCTATACAAGTAGAAAATGAATATGGGAGCTTCGGGAATGATCAAAAATACTTAAAATATATGCGTGACGATATCAAGAAAAGAATAGGTGATGAACTGATCTTCACGTCTGATGGTCCTGACCACAGTATGTTAAATGGTGGAATGATTGAAGATGTGCTTGAAACCGTGAATTTTGGATCGCGAGCGAAGTCGGCATTTGAACAATTAACGCTTTATCAGCCGAAAGCTCCATTAATGTGTATGGAATTTTGGCATGGCTGGTTTGATCATTGGGGGGAGGAGCACCACACAAGATCCTCGGACAATGTTGTGGAGGAGTTAGAGGAGATATTGCAACAAAATGGATCTGTTAATTTCTATATGGCACATGGTGGGACGAATTTTGGTTTTTATAATGGTGCAAACCATAACGAGGCCATCTATCAGCCTACCATAACTAGCTATGATTATGATGGGGTATTGACGGAATCAGGAGATGTTACAGAAAAATTCTTTGCTGTACGGAAGGTTTTTGAAAAATATGTTGATTTGCCAGAGATGAAATTACCGCCAATCATAGCGAAGAAACAATACAGTGAAGTCCAATTTACGGAGCGTGTTGCATTGTTAGATTCATTGAATCATCTTTCTGCTCCACAGCATAGCCAAGCTCCTTTATCGATGGAGTATTATGGCCAGGACTATGGATTTATCGTTTATGAAACAGTTATTAAAGGAGCTTATGGCAAACAATCCATGACCGTTCAAAATGTCCATGATCGTGGGCAAGTCTATTTGAATGGCAAGTATGTTGGGTTAGTCGACCGAATTAGTGGCGAATCTCGGATAGATGTTGATATTACTGAGGAAGAGACAACGTTGCAAATTATTGTCGAGAATATGGGACGCATTAATTATGGTCCATTCCTTGTCGATTTTAAAGGGATAACAGAAGGGGTAAGAATGGGGAACCAATTTTTATTTGATTGGACGGTTTACCCAATCCCGTTAAATGAAATCAATCATTTGCAGTTTTCCAATTGTGAAACGGAAGAAAATCATCCCTATTTTCATCGAGGTATCCTGACAGTTAATGAGGTGGCCGATACGTTCATAGATGTGTCGAACTGGACAAAAGGAGTCGTGTTTGTGAATGGTCACAATCTTGGTCGATACTGGGAGGTTGGTCCGCAACAAACACTTTATGTACCAGCACCATTCTTACATGAAGGAGAAAATGAGATTATTTTATTAGAATTACACAACCATAAACAAGGTGTAACATTTGTTGATACGCCCGTTTTAGGATAATCCTTTCGGAAAGTGGCACTGCATTTCAATGTAGTTGAACTTTTATAAAAAAAGAAATTATTGAAGGATAAACCGAACAATACATTTTGATTTGGAAATTATCTGTAAGAGAAATTAAGTGAGCTTATATTTTAAGTGATTAAAACTATATTTTGATTGATTAAAAAAAAAGTTTCAATTTAGATATGAAATTTTAACCGTTAGGTGGTTTTAATAGATGGTTGAAACAAAGATTGCAGTACCGACAGAACAGCAAATTGCATGGCAAAATCTTGAGTTAGGAATGTTTGTCCACTACGGGATTAATACCTTTTGCAATCAAGAATGGGGAGAGGGCACGGATTCACCAAGCCTATTTAATCCGGCAGAACTGGATGCAAGACAATGGGTAAAACTTGCCAAAAAGGCAGGATTTAAATACTTTATTCTTACCGCTAAGCATCATGATGGATTTTGCCTTTGGCCAACAGAAACAACGGACTATTCAGTTAAGAATAGTCCGTGGAAAAATGGTCAAGGTGATATTGTCCGAGAATGTGCAGAAGCTTGTCAGGAAGAAGGGATCCTTTTTGGGATCTATTTGTCACCATGGGATCGCCATGAACCTTGTTACCAGGACAAGCAGGCATATGATGATTTTTATTGCAGTCAATTAACTGAACTTTTGACAGGATATGGATCTATTGTTGAGGTCTGGTTCGATGGTGCTGGCTCTGAAGAAAGAGAGTATGATTGGGCACGAATTACAGGAGTTGTAAAAAAAAATCAACCTGATGCGATGATATTTAACATGGGACAGCCGACTATTCGATGGGTAGGGAATGAAGACGGTGTGGCACCTTATCCATGTTGGAATTCAAAGGGAAAAGCGAGAATAAGTATGTTTACAAATGAAGAAGTAAATTGGCTACCTGGAACACCTGAATGGCTTCCAGCTGAGTGTGACGTTCCGATCAGGAAAAATCATTGGTTTTGGCATCCTAATGATGAAGATAGCCTTCTCTCCATCGATGGATTACTTGATATCTACTACCATTCAGTTGGGCATGGGACGAATTTATTATTAAATATTGCACCTGATAATAGGGGATTAATACCTAAACTTGATGAAGATAGAGTACTAGAATTCGGTAATGAAATAAAAAATAGATTTTCAAATCCGCTTGCCGTTTGTACTGGAGAAGGAACTGAACTGATTTTGGAATTACCATCTGAACTGGATATCGATCATGTAATCCTGAAGGAAGATATCCAATTTGGTGAACGAATAGGAAAATATGAAATTCAAGCTTGGCAAAGTGGCACCTGGCATAACGTGGCTAATGGATCAGCAATCGGGCATAAAAAAATTGATGAATTAGGATCGATTCGTACAAATGCTTTAAAATTAGTTGTATCTGAATCAATCAAAACACCGAAGATTTTAGAGTTTTCCTGTTTCAATACAGGGAAGTAGCCTGTAACAGGAGTAGAAGATGAATCACTTATAGTGCTGATCTGAGCTACCAGTTTACATACTTATACGACATCTAAGATCAAGCAATGCCCTTTGGCCCAAGTGAGCTGAAGGGCATCGCTTGTTTTTTATGATAATTAGAGGCTTGGCGAAGGAAATGGAAAATATTAAACTGCGCGTAAATCTCAAATCTCGCTCGAAAAGTGTAGATTTCCGCGCGAAAATATGCAAATCTGGCGCACAAATTCGATTTCTGGCTCGTAATTGTTTTGTGAATATCCGGAAAAATGAAAGTCGAACGTAAAGTTCTCCTATTGCATCACATGGATCTATAAAATGCGTGATAGATTGCGATATTTGCTTGGAGAAATTCCTTCATATTTACGGAAGAGACGACTAAAGTAATGAATGTCGGCATAACCAATTTCTCTCCCGACTTCTTCTATTGAAAGGTTGGTTTCACGTAACAGTAGCCTTGCTTTACGGAGACGAATCATCTGCACATATTCGCCAGGCGGCATGCCCGCAATCTTTTTGAATATTTTACTCATATGGTCATCATTCATATTTAATAGTTTTGCAAGCATTTGATTGGTCCATGGTTCGGAGGGACTTTCTTCAATTAACGCCATTAATTCAAGGATTCGATCGCCGTGCAATGGAAAATGAGATGGATTATATTCTGTTTGCGTACGTAACAAAAGACCAAGAATATTTAGCAAAAGTGCTTTGCAAATCAAGGTGTAACCGAGAGGACGCATCGTAAATTCATGCACAAGTTGTTTCATCAATTGAACACATGATAATGAGGGTGTGTATAACGGATTAGTCGAAAGTGGAGCAAATGATTCCGCAATGGCTTCAATCCCGAACTTGTCCAACTGTACAGCTGACTCATTAACAACGATATCTGTTTCAGTCTGAATATCCAAATCACCAAAAAAGTCAAAGTGAATCCCAAGAAATTGTGCATTTGGAGATGAAATTACCTCATTTTGATGATAAACGCCTGCAGGTATGAAAATCAATTGTCCAGCAGACAGGGTATAGCGTTGGCCATTGAGTATTGTTGAAGCTTCACCTTGTTGGACATACAGTAATTCGAAATCGTAGATACGTCTTTCTGGTAATTGGCCAGGAGGCAGCTTTTGAAATTGGGCATAGTGAATGCTTGGCGACCATTCACTGAAAGAAGCATACTGTCGTCTGGGAAAAATTAAGTCGGGATTGTACAAAAATGACTCTCCTTCCTCTAAATTTTTTCTATAAAAGGTTGTTATACTAATTGTAGTTAGTTAATTAATAGCACACTCAAACTTTAATATCAATATAGTAGGTATTGTGCAAAAGTAGTACTATGGTCTAACTTCATCCAAGTCTTTAGTTGATCGATCGGATGTAAGCGTAAACATGCATTAGGAATATCAGTTATATTGGAAAAAGTGAGATTGCTGAATATGTATTTATTTATGAAATGAAACGATTATTAGGGAGGCATTTAAAATGAAAAAAGGTATTAATATTTGGTCTTTTCCAGAGGGCATGTCAATCTCTGAATGTAGCCGCATTGCTAAAGATGCAGGCTTTGATGGGATTGAATTGGCATTAACTGAAACAGGTGAATTGGGACTGCAAACTAGTGATGAAAAAATTAGAGAAATCCGTGCTTTGATGGATGATATTGGGCTTGAAATTTGTGGGTTTGCGACGGGATTGTATTGGTCCTATTCTATGACAAGTGGAGATGCCAAAATGCGCCAGAAGGCAATCGATATTTGTAAAAGGCAGTTAGAACTTGCAGCGGCATTTGAAGTCGATACTATTCTGGTAATCCCAGGGGGTGTCAATGCAGATCTTCAATCAAATGACAAAGTTGTCAATTACGAAAAGGCTTACGAGTTTGCACTTGAAGCGATGCAAGAATTGTCTAATGATGCTAAGGCATCAGGAGTCAACATAGGTATCGAGAATGTATGGAATAAATTCTTACTGTCGCCACTAGAAATGAGAAGTTTTATTGATACTGTTGGGTCGGAATATGTTGGATCTTATTTCGATGTTGGTAACGTCGTGTATTCAGGGTATCCAGAACATTGGATCCAAATCTTAGGGGAACGGATTAAAAAAGTACACTTAAAAGATTACCGTCGTGAAGTGGGCGGGCTTGCAGGTTTCGTAGATCTACTTGCGGGAGATGTAAATTATCCGGCAGTCATTGATGCACTTCGTGATATTGGTTATAGCAACTATGTTACAGCAGAAATGATTCCAGCGTATACACACCATTCCACACAAATTATCTATAATACTTCTAGATCAATGGATGCTATTTTAAGAGGTTCTGTGAAGTAAGAAAAAGAAAGGAGAAGATAGTATGTTAAAAGTAGGGTTAATTGGTTTCGGTTTTATGGGGCATATGCATTTTGAAAATTATCTCCGTTTGGCAGCAGAAGGGGTTCCAATAGAATTGACAGCGATCTGCGATATTCGTATAGAGGAATTAAAAAATGAAAAAGTGGTAGGAAATATTTCAACTGACCAATCGTCCTACGACTTATCGTCATTCCGGTTATATTCAGATATGGAAGATATGTTAAAAAATGAACAGTTAGACATTATAGACATTGCATTGCCTACCTATTTACATGCAGATGTTTCGTGTGATCTATTAGAACGCGGTTATCATGTATTTTGTGAAAAACCAATGGCGTTAAACTCTGTTGAAGGAACCCGTATGGTAGAAACTGCAAAGAGAACTGGAAAAAATCTAATGATCGGTCAATGTCTGCGTTTTTGGCCAGCGTACGAATACTTGAAAAATTGTGTTGAGGATGAACGCTACGGAAAAGTAACCAGCGGGTATTTTTTCAGAGGTGGCGCGACCCCAAATGGCTGGTATAGAGAAAAAGAAAAAAGTGGTGGCAGTATGCTGGATATGCATATTCATGATACTGATATGATCCATTGGCTATTTGGTAAACCAGAAAAAGTATCTTCACTAGGACGCACCGTCGTTCCGGGTAGTGGCTATGATATTGTTTCAACCAACTATATATATGAAGATAACAAAGTGTTGAATGCTCAGGCGGACTGGACTTTACAAGGTGATTATGGCTTCTCCATGACTTACCGTGTTAATTTTGAACGAGGAAATATCGTATTTGAGAACGACCAAGTCAAAGTAAATCCAAATCATGCATCAGGTTTTATCGCAGAGCTTTCATCAGACAGAGGATATTATCGAGAAATTAGTTATTTCGTCCATTCTATTCTCAATAATACCCTAATCTCAGTTGCAACACCTGAAAGTACATTAGGATCTCTCGAAATAATTGAAGCTGAAATTTGTTCAGCTGATAAAGATGGAGAAATCGTAATACTTTCTGACAAGACTATCACGGCGAGCACATAATCGGACCAATATTTAAATAGTCTAGCATGCTATGATACGTTACATTGACGAGTCGACTTTCGACTATGGGGTGCATATATTCTGAAATCCGGAATAGACTTCATTTCGGATACTTTGAAAACTGGGTACACATGCAATTGGTGAAAATCTTGTGAATTAAGCTGAGTTAGACTTACCATATTTCGCTATGTACTTTAAAACGATAGTGTGCGTCATGGATGTAATTTTAGCAATCGATCCAACGATACAAAGAGTATAGGGGGAGGAAATAATTTGGAAAACGTAAAAGTTGGTTTTATCGGAGTCGGTGGCATTGCTGCGGTGCACTTAGAACATATCAACCAAAATGAACATGCAACAATTGTAGCGGTATGTGATATTTCCACCGAGAGAGTAAAGCAAGTGGGAGAACAGTATGGAGCCAAAAGTTATACCGATGTAGATGAAATGCTCGAAAATGAAATAATAGACGCACTATTTGTTTGCGTTCCGCCTTTTGCGCACGGGAATATCGAAGAAAAAGCAGCTGCACGTGGGATTCATTTAATGGTTGAAAAACCACTGGGACTTGAGATGGAAAATGTCATAGCGAAAGCAAAAGCAATTAAGGAAGCTGGGATTATATGCGCATCGGGTTATTGCTTACGTTATTTGGATACGATTTCAAAAGCGAAAGAGTACTTACAAGATAAGCAAATAGCAATGGTACGTGGTCATTATATTACATCATTTGTGCAAACGCCTTGGTATCGCGTAATGGATAAGTCGGGTGGGCAATTAGTGGAACAATCAACGCACACGCTTGATTTAATCCGTTATTTAGCAGGGGATGTGAACACTGTCTATGCAAATATGGCATTGCAAGTGATGGGGGATATTCCAGATATCGATATACCAGATGTGACATCGGTAAATTTAACGTTTGCATCAGGTGCGATTGGAAATCTTGTTTCTTCTTTTACACAGGCAGATCATTATTCCGGATTAGAAATTTTAGGGCGAGATTTTAGAGTAGTGCTCGATAATACAACTTTACACATCATTGATAAAGACACAACCATTTCTTATAAATCTAAATTGGACTTTTACGGAGAACAAGATCGTGCATTTATTGATGCTGTTCGTTTTAACAAAAAGGAATTAGTGTTAGCTCCTTATGAAGAAGCAGTGAAAACGTTAGCTGTCACACTAGCTGCGAATACATCGAGTGAAACAGGTCAGGCGATTCATTTATCGGAATTTATGTCAGCTTCTGCCGTTTGTTAATGCCAAGTAAATGAAAAATGAGGTGTGAAAAAGATGAGTAGAGTGGCTGTTGTTGGTACAGGTACAATGGGAACTATGCATTTGGAAGAATGGGTAAATGTGAATGGATGCGAAGTGGTTGCGGTCGTTGGTCGAACCAAACAGAACACAACCCATCTTGCAGCACAGTATAATGTTAGAGGCTTCGATGATTTACAAGAAGCGCTTCGGCAAATACCAATTGATATTGTTGACGTCTGTGTTCCGACGCATCTTCATGAAGAAGTGGTTCAGATTGCAGCACAAGCAGGGAAAGCGGTTATTTGTGAAAAACCATTAGCAGTAAATTCTAAAGTGGCGAAAAGAATTGTCGATATATGTGAGCAATATAATGTTCCTCTTTGTGTTGGGCATGTATTACGATTTTCTCCTGAATACATTGAAGCGAGAAAGCAAGTGTTAAGTGGTGCAATTGGACAACCCGGTATCATGAGATTATCAAGATGTGGCCCATATCCAAAAGGCCATGATGTGTGGTATAACGATGAATCCAAAAGCGGCGGCATTGTATTAGATTTGGGTATTCATGATATTGATTGGCTCCGTTGGACATTCGGCGAGGTTGAGCGCGTAATGGCGAAACAGATCAAACGAGAGAATCTTGAATATGCACTTATTACACTAAGGTTTGAATCGGGAGTAATAGCCCATCTAGAGGTATCATGGGGCTCAAAAAAATTTGTAAGTTCCTTCGAATTAGCCGGAAGCAAGGGGATGATTGCGTATCAAAGCCGTGATCAAGAACCAATTGTGTTAGAACTGTTTGATGAGGAAAAAGTGGGACAGGAAAGGGTTGCAGTTCCTAGCTATGTTGTTAGGCAAACACCTCTTGAAAAGCAACTTCAACATTTTGTTGACTGCATAGAAAATGGAATTACTCCTATTATTACAACAAATGATGCAATTAAAGCAATTACTATAGCGGAATGTGTAAGGTTTTCAGCAAAATCAGGACAACCCGTAGAACTCAAAAAGGGAGGTGTCTTGAAATGAAGATAGGGATCATTAGTTTTGCCCATATGCATGCTGTGAGTTATGCCGATCATTTAACTGAACATTCAGATGTCGAGCTAACCGCTATTTGGGATGAGGATATAGAAAGAGGAAGTAGAATGGCAGAACGTTTTCGTTGTGAGTATTATTCTAATCTGACTAGCTTTCTCGAAACAGATATTGACTCGGTAGTTATTTGCTCGGAAAACGTTAACCATAAAGAACATGTAATAGAAGCAGCGAAGATGAAAAAGCATATTTTATGTGAAAAACCAATTGCAACAGAAGTAGATGATGCAAAGGAAATGATTCGTGTCTGTGAGGAAGAAGGAGTTATCCTGCAAGTAGCCTTTCCGGTTCGGTTTGTCCCAGCTGTACAAAAAGTAAGAGAAGTGATTCAATCGGGAGCACTAGGAGAAATTGTAGCGATCCAGGCAACGAATCACGGGCAAATGCCTGGAGGGTGGTTTATCGAAAAAGAACGATCAGGTGGAGGAGCAGCTGTTGATCATATTGTTCATGTGATGGATCTGATCCGATGGATACAAAATGATGAAGTGAAACAAGTGTATGCCGAACTAGATACAAGATTTTATGATATCGCTGTTGAAGATTGTGGGATTGTTACATTGGAGCTAGAATCAGGTACGATTGTAACGATTGATCCTAGTTGGTCTCGACCGCGTACATTCCCGACATGGGGGGATGTGAAGATGGAGATAGTCGGAACAAAAGGAACGATTTCGCTCGATGCTTTTAAACAGCATCTCGTCTTATATAATGATCAGCAGAAAAAAGTTCAGCATATTGGTTGGGGCGATGACATGGATCTTGGACTTGTAAATGATTTCATTGATTGTGTGAAAAGTAAGCGGTGTCCATCCATTACAGGAGAAGATGGGCTTCGTACATTGGAAGTCGTTCAGGCCGCTTATGAATCGAATAAATTAAAACAAGCTGTCACTCTTACTAGAATATAAAAGACCGTTTGTGGGTTATAATCTCACGTGTTTTTATTCATATACCGAAACTAATTACTGGGGTGAGTAGGCATGAAACTCGGTTTAAGCTCTTATAGTTTATTTTCGGCGTTGCAGTCGAAAGAGATTAATATTTTGGAAGCGATTCAGTGGATAGCAGATCAAGGCGGGGAACATATTGAAATGGTTCCGATGGGCTTTAGCTTGGATGATGACCCTGATTTGATTCATGCAATTCGTCAACGGGCAGAAAACGCAGGGATTGAAATTTCTAACTATGCAATCAGTGCCAATTTCATTACATCAACTAACGAAGAATATGAGAACGAAATTGAGCGAGTTAAGAAACAAGTAGATATTGCTAATCTTCTTGGTGTAAAACTAATGCGCCATGATGTGGCATCACGGCCAGTAAATGAAACTTCTATAGAACAGTTTGAAGAAGATTTGCCAAGTATAGTTTACGCATGTAGGCAGGTTGCAGATTATGCCGCAACGTTTGGAATAACGACAAGTGTAGAAAATCACGGATATTTCATCCAGGCGAGTGATCGAGTTCGAACAGTTATTAACCATGTTGACAGAACAAATTTTAAAACCACACTGGACATTGGAAATTTTATGTGTGTAGACGAGGATTCGGTTTCGGCTGTAAAAAAGAATATTTCATTGGCGTCCATGATTCATATCAAAGATTTCTACCTACGACCATCCTATAATAACCCTGGGGAAGGATGGTTTCCAACTACTGCAGGTAACTATTTACGAGGCGCAATAGTTGGTCATGGAGATATTGATATGCGAGAAATTGTGAAGATTATTAAACAATCAGGTTATGATGGGTATGTTTCAGTAGAATTTGAAGGGCTGGAAGAATGTAAGAAAGGGTCAAAAATCAGCATGGATAATTTGCGACGTCTTTGGGAAGAGGCATAAAAGGGAAGAATAGTTCCATGCGAAAGCAGTAGATTCCAAAGAGATCGCATTGATTTTTACCTATACAAAACAAGAAACAAAAAAGCCCGCAAAGCCTTTTTAGAAAGCTTTGTGGCCTTTTTTTGTCTCTGGCTTACCATTCTGTTATGAAGCTTACTAGATTTTTAGCATAGTTGGCTCAGTATAGAAGCTTTAGTTATCTTCAACAATCGGGGCAATTCTAGAGCAGGAATTATCAGGCACTTTTTTTAATAAGGATTTAAATTTACTCCTGGAAGTAAAATAGTGAAATCACTTAAAAGGGAGAGGTAAAACTGGGTAATTTTAAATTCACTAATAGAATGTTAAGAATAATAAGGAATGCGGAAAACGAGGTTGAAATTGCTAAAAGTAAAGTGCTAAAGCCGGTACATTTACTTATAGCCTGTTTAAAGGAAAAAGCAGGTGTGATTGGGGAAATATATTTAAAAAGCACGTTAGACGTATATTCCTTAAGGGTTCAGATTGAGGAAAGGGATGATTCTATAGATCAAAAATTGACTAGCAGTTTCCTTTTTAATGTGCCCGTAACTGAAGAAGTTAAAAAGGTTTTTGAAGTAGCCATTAGTTATATGGAAAAATACAACCAAGTCTATCTGAATGAAGGTCATATCCTTAAAGCATTAATAAAAACTAATGTGATTGATCGTTTTTTAACAGATGAAAACAAGAAGATAATTTTAACTCTCGGTACTACCTCTCGAGATATGATTACACATCTTGGCAATTACAGCTTCCCAAATATAAATTCACAGATTGTTCGTAAAGTGAAGAATACCGATTTAAATAGGCTTGTTAAGTTTGTAGAACATAATTTTTCATACGAATGGTCACAAACAATAAAAGATGGTTTTTTATTAAGTGAACCTTCGATATATATAGCTACAGACACTGAAGGAGAAATAGTCGGTTTTGCTGCTTTTGATGTATATAAAAATAAAAAGTGTTATTTTGGTCCTATGGGAGTATCGATGTCTAATAGGATTAACGGGATTGGTTACTCATTACTACATCATTGTTTAAAAGATATGAAGGATATTGGTTATGAGTATGCCATTATTGGTGAAGCCGGGCCAATAGAGTTTTACGAAAAGGCATGTAACGCAGTTGTAATTCCATCAGCATAATAAATGACCATTCTTATATAACTATCTAGCTGAAATAGGATGCGATGAACTTCCACAAAAGGGCACAATTCTTGTATAAGGAATTGTGCCTTTTTAAATAATGATTCAATTGAATATAGTAAGAGCGTGTTTTGATCAATTTTTTTTCAAAACATGCTTTTTCTTATTGATCGTTTATTAAGATTATTAATATCAATTTGATCAAACTGATTACAAATCTATACTCAGAAGCAAAAATAACAGCCAAGAGTCCCCGTTCTCCACATTTAGCTCTTTTTCAATAACTTTTCCCCCATACTTAAACATTTTCTTATACAATAAGAGCAAGGTACCAATATGGTAATCCTTAAATGGACAAAGTAGCGGACGTTGTTTTTCGAAAGAATAGGGCAGAAATTCGTGATGGTTCATCAATAATCAATATACTTGAGCTAATAAACCAATCTAGTGATATTAATAGGCACACTTCTAAAAGGAGTTGAATGTTTTTGTATAAAGTAGTAGTAGTCGATGATGAAAAAAGCATTAGAGAAAGATTAACCCGTTATTTTCCATGGTCTGATGTTGGGTTTGAAGTAGTTGGGGCGGCAGAAAATGGCCGTGAAGCTCTAGTACTCATTGAACAGGAACATCCCGATGTAGTGTTGACTGACGTGCTTATGCCTGAAATGACAGGGTTGGAGCTCGCTAAAGAAATAAAAATATCATACCCAGATATAAAGGTCATCATCCTCAGTGCTTATGATGACTTTAAATATGCCCAGGATGCCATTCAATATGGTGTGAAGGGATATATGTTGAAACCATTGAATAAGGAGGATTTTTATGATGTTTTTAATAAACTGATGGGCGAATTAAATGAAGATGCAGAATTGAAAAAAGTAAGTGCATCAAATGAGAAGTGGAATACGCAGGAATTAATGCTATTGGATTTGATTAAAGGTGCAAACTTACAGAAGTATACTCAAGAATGGAGTGCGCAAAATCCATACATTAGGGTCGTCATCTTTTCATTTGAAAGGGTGTTTAAAGAAACCTCAACCTTCTCAATTAGGCAAAAGATTAAAGAACTTGCAATTGATTTTTGGAAGCGCTATCGTGTCCCTGTATTGTTTTACGGGAATAGTCTCATTTTATTAATCTCTGAACAGAAGCCTGTTTTAAGAAAAGATTTAAAGCCAAAAATTCTATTGTTTGCAGACTCTTTGCAACAAAATCTTGGAGAAATATTCAAAGAAAAGTCCCATATTGTTGTGGGGGTTGGCAATTTGGCCCAATCAATCCAAGAAATTAGCCGTTCTTATCATGAAGCTGTCCATGCTAGTAGCTATAAATATTTTAGTGAACATGAGACGGTCATCTTTCGTGAGGATTTGTCTGCCAACGAAGGATTCGCAAATAATAAGATAATTCAAGATAATATAGTGGAGCATGTGAACCGCATTGAGGGAAAACTGATGGAGTCTGTTTTAATTGGAGAAATAACTGAAATTTCAAACGATATCCACCGTTTCTTCGAGGCGTTGGAGCGATCAAAAGGCCAGAAAATTTCAGAAATACGTGGTTCCTGTTCCGAGCTCGTCATTATGCTTATCTTCAGGCTTAAAGAAAAGGGGCTCGCACTCCCATCAATAGATAATCAACAAGTACTTGGAAAAATCTATGAGATTGATTCACTAAAGGAATTGAAAAGATGGCTGAAACAAATGCTGGAAACTATGTCTTATGATTTAACGAAAAGTGATGAGCAGAATGTTAATCGCTACGTGCTGATTGCCAAGGAATATGTGAAGTCAAATTATCATGAGAAGATCTCATTAATTGAAATGTCGAATATCCTATTCCTTCATCAAGCATATTTCAGTGCTATTTTTAAAAAAGAGACAGGGCAAAATTTCGTCGACTATGTGAATGAGGTTAGGATTGAAAAAGCCACACAGTTGCTAAGAGAGACGGATAATAAAGTGAAGATGATATCTGATATGGTCGGCTTCCATAGCCATTCGTATTTTATCAAAGTATTTAAAAATGAAAAAGGCGTCACGCCAGTCGTGTTTAGAAGACAGCAAAAACGGTAACGCTCGTGGAGGTATAGCATGAGGAAAAAAACAGGAATAGAAGGGAAATACCCTTTTCGAAACTATTTACTGATGTTTTCGTTGATTGTGGTATTCATTTTTCTTTTGCTATTAAGTTCTATTTATTATGTGAAAATAAAAGACTTTATTGAAGAAAAAAAAGAAGCCACTACCCAATTAAGGATAGACCAAATTTCTAATGAAATACAACTCAAGTTTAATAATATGTATGAAACGATTAACAACTTAAAGGCAAATGAGATTGTAATTCGATATATAGATGAATTGACAGGTTCGGAACTCAGTCCTTCCGATAAGTACTACCAGATGAAGAGTCTTGAGGAATACTTGTATGCAATCAAACAGAATAACAAGCTCATTGATAGTATTCTGATTATTACACCAGAATCCCAATTCAGTTCAGACAGTAAATACGTGGATTACAAGTTTAATGGAATGAAATTAAAAAGTGAAGTGGAGAGTAATTATCATTTTGTTTCCATTGGTGAAACAAATAAGATGATCGAGCATCCTTTGTTAGGTGATAAGAACTGGCAAGAGGATGTTACTTCAAAAGACTTGAATAACCAAATGTATTTTGGAGCTAATAGTGTATCAGCGGACGGCCATTTTAAAGGGGTCATCCTAATTATAATGAATATGAATAATTTAGATGATCATATCTTTTATGCAGATCAAATTGCATTATATGACAGAAAAGGAACGATGCTTTTTAAAGGAAATCAAGTAGATGGAAATATTCCTCATGAGATCGATAGATTGGAACAGCGTAAAAAAGGATTGCTATCAAAGAAAGAAGATGTGGAACTTCATTATTCAAGTATACCTTTTTATAAGTTTCAACTCATTTATGCGGAACAAATAGGCTATTATTCGAAGCAAATGCAAACAACGTTGAAAGTGATTGCTCTGATTTTTCTTTTTACTGTATTAATTGCTTATATTTTTTCAAGAATAGTTGGTAGAAAAGTGCTTCAGCCTTTATATAAATTATTAACATCTTTAAAAGAGCATGAAGAAAGTAAAAATTATAGCAGTCTTTTGCAAAAAAATGATAAAAGACACATTAAAATGAGCTTACGAGAACGATTCTTTTTTTATTTTTTAATGACCATTTTGTTGCCTCTCATTGTATTTATGGTGATCTTTTATTGGCAAACTTCTAAAATCGTTTTGGAGGATTTGCAGGAAAGTTATCACACAGTACATGAAAAAATGGCAAGGATTATGAGTAATGAAATCAATCAGAGAGAGCTAATTATGGCGAGGATCGCCTTAGATAATCCACTACAGTATAAAGTACAAGAGGAAAAAAAGGATGAGATAGGGTCTGAGTTGCTGGATAAAAAGAAATATTCCGAATTAATGAAACAGAATATATGGATTTATAATCAAAATGGTGAATTTTTGTACACGAATAGCTATAGTCATCCGAATCAATTAAATGATGAATTTTATCAACTTTTATTACATTCTGGTCGAAAAATAAGTTATACGTTGGAAAGAAACCATTTCAATAATAGTACAATTATAATGGGGATGCCGATATTTTCACCCGATAATTATTCAGAGGTGATTGGATACGTTACGGTAGATATTGATAGTAATCAACTATCAAACTTTTATTCAAATTGGCGAAAACCAGGCCTGGATTTGCTGTTAGTAGATAAGAATAATAGAATTATCTCCCATCAAAATCCAATGAAAATTGGCGGCGTTTTGGAAGTGACAGAAGATTTATTAGAAAATGACCATATTCAAAGTTTAAATGACCATATCTATAGTACAAAAATAACAGAACAAGGATGGAAATTTATCTCTAAATATAATTATTCTGATATACAAAAGCAGGTCAATCAATTGTTTATCAGCAATCTTTATTTGTTATTCATCATATTCCTGTTGTTACTCGTTTTTTCCTACTGGATTTCTAAACGAATATTGAGGCCGTTCGGTCAGTTAAATGAATTATTCAATACTTTCGATTTAAAAGGTTCTCATCATGAGATTGCTGAACAATTCTCAGGAATTGATGAGGTGGATACACTAACTAGAAACTTCAATACGATGATTCAGAGAATGGAAGAGTTAATACATGAATCGCTAGAGGCGAATAAAGAGCGCATCCAGCTAAAATATGAGAAGCGGGAGATTCAAATCAATGCTTTACAGTCGCAGATTAACCCACACTTTCTATATAATACTTTGGACAATTTGATTTATCTCGTTGAGTCAAATGAAACGGATAAATCGGTAGATATGATTGTTTCATTAAGTAGGCTGTTTCGATTCATTACGAATAAAGAACAGGTAATGATCGCAATCAGGGATGAGCTGGCCTATACTAAGACTTATATTAAAATTATGTCATATCGTTTTGATAATTTTGAATGTATTTGGGATGTTGATGATGATGTATTAAATTTTAAAACGGTTAAGTTGATTATCCAACCAGTTATTGAAAATGCGATTCACCATGGAGCTAGAAAAACAAAGAATATGGTAACAATTCATATTTCCTGTAAACGTATTGAAGATACGGTGCATATTCGTGTAAAAGATAATGCCATTGGTATAAGAGAAGAGGATCTTTCAAAGGTGAAAGCATATCTTTTCGCAGCGGTATTAAATAAATCAGGTATTTACAATGTTAATGGAAGGATCAAGCTTCATTTTGGAAGTATATATGGTCTTAACATAGAAAGTAAGTTCGGAGAAGGTACACAAGTTTCAATCGTTATTCCAATTGTTAAATAATTTTTTATGTAAAGGGTGTCCCAAAAGTCATGGAGTCAGCTCTCTTCACAATCCTATCTTAGTTTGATTTGTGTTTTAAATTATCTAGATATAGTACTGTGAATGGGAGTCAGACTTCGAATGGGGCATTGTTTGTATAACAAATAATACTTAGTCTATCGGATTTATAAATATAAATCCGATAGCTTCATTTTGCAGATAGAATGAAATATTCTTTACACTATTTTTACTAATGCTTAAAATAGTGATATTTTTTCTAAATATAGTAGAACTATCTGTTTTAATTTTATATTATTCTGAAAATAGTAAACGCTTTCAATAAAAGAATAGAGAGAGGGGGAAATATCATGCAAACAGCAATAGAAAGGGAAAGGGCGGTAGAATCAAAGCCCAAGCGTAAAGAAAATATTAATTGGGTTAGAATGAAGAAGATGAAGATGCTTTATTTTATGATGGCTATTCCGATGGTCATGTTATTTATCTTTCATTACATTCCAATGTATGGAATTTTGATCGCATTTAAAAACTTTTCTCCTGGCTTAGGTATTTGGGATAGTCCATGGAATAACTTTGAACATTTTAAAAGATTGTTTTCCGATTTCTTATTTATTAGGGCTTTGAAAAATACAGTCGTTATTAGTCTATTAAAGTTATTAATTGTTTTCCCAGCACCGATTATTTTTGCAATCTTATTAAATGAAATCAAAAGTGAAAAGTTTAAAAAGGTGAGTCAATCGATCTCGTACTTGCCACATTTTATGTCTTGGGTTATTTTGTCAGCGATGGTGATTGAAGTGTTTTCTCCGCAAAGAGGAATTATCAACTATGTTATTACATTCTTTGGTGGAGAGGCCATTAACTTTATGTCTGATAAAGGTTCTTTTATCCCGATATTAATTCTTACTGATATGTGGAAAGAGTTGGGCTGGGGAGCGATTATTTATTTGGCTACGATTACGTCCATAGATCCTCAATTATATGAAGCAGCGGAAATAGATGGAGCAGGAAGATTTCGTAAAATGATTCATGTTACTCTTCCATCGATTATGCCAATGGTTATCATTATGTTTATTCTTCGACTAGGGGCAGTATTAAATGCCGGTTTCGATCAAATTCTTAACTTGTACAACCCACTAGTATATGAGGTTGCCGACATTATCGACACATATGTGTATCGAAGTGGATTAGAGCAATTCCAATTTGATTATGCAACAGCAGTAGGATTATTTAAAAACGTTATTGGTATAGCACTTATCCTCACCGCGAATGCGATCATTCGAAGAAAGAGCGAACACGGAATTTGGTAGGAAGGAGGATATAAAGATGGCGGTAAAAAAACGTAAAATATCTTTATTTGATATTCTAAATGTGACAGGATTTACCTTATTTTCAATTATCGTGTTGTACCCATTTTGGCAGACAGTTGTTTTATCCTTCTCAGATGCCGAATCTGCTTCTAGTCTCGGAATTAATTTATGGCCGGATAAATGGATACCAGATGCTTATACATTTGTATTTTCATACCAAAATATTATGGTCGCTTATTTCAATACAATTATTAGAACAGTGGTAGGGACGGTATTAATTGTTTCATTTACAGTATTAGCTGCATATCCGCTTTCAAAAAAAGATTTACCATATCGAAACTTTTTTACAATCTTTTTCTTGATTGCGATGTTCTTCTCAGGAGGTATGATTCCTGAATTTTTGCTAATTAAAAACCTTGGTTTAATTGATAGCCGTTTTGCATTAATCTTGCCTTCAGCGGTCAATGTCTTCTTTATCATCATCATGCGAAACTATTTTATGACGATTGATAAAGGGCTTGAAGAATCAGCGATTGTTGATGGTGCTAATTATTTCCAAATCTTAACTAAAATCATTATTCCAATATCGAAACCTGTTATCGCCACTGTAGCACTTTGGGCAGCGGTTTATCATTGGAATGAGTGGTTCCATGCTTTGATTTATATACAAGACGATTCATTAGATGTTTTACAAACCGTCGTAAGAGATATGCTTGTAGCGATGGATCTTACACAAGCGAATAGCCAAATGGGTGGAGGTGGCTCGTCCAATTCAGATTTGTTGTTAAGTAATGTGCGGGCAGCTACGGTAATTATTTCCATCGGCCCGATTGTTTTAATCTATCCATTTGTACAGAAATATTTCGTTAAAGGCATTATGATAGGTTCATTAAAAGGATAATGGGGGAATACACAATGAAGAAATATGCAAAAGTTCTGTCAGCCACAGCTTTATCAAGTGCGTTACTTCTAACAACTGCTTGCTCCAATAATGAAGCTACTTCAGGGGAAAAAATCGATATTGCAAGTTTGCCGGATTCAGGGGATTATTCAGATAAGCTTGAATTAAGCTTATCTGGATCAATTACAAAAGGAAAAGCGGAAGATGGTAACTATGTTCAAAAGAGATTAGAAGAACAATTTAACATTAAAATTAAAAACACAAAAGTAGATACTTGGAATAAAGACCAAGTGAACTTAATGGTTGCTTCTGGTGAATTACCTGATACATTTGCTTTTACTGCGGGGGGAAAAACACCACAGGAATTATTTGATGCAGGATTAACAAGAACGATTCCAAAAGAGATGCTTGAAAAGTATGCGCCTCGCTATATGAAAATGTTAGGGGAAAACCCACCAGGACCAGAAATGAACTTACTAAAGGGTTCAGATAATGAATATTTACAATTAATTGGTTTATATTCACATGTTGATGGATTAACTTGGACACCAACATTCCGTCTAGACTGGTTGGAGAAATTGGGATTTGAACCACCAGGGGAAATTAAACAAGTGGGCCCAAGCGGTGGACGTGAGAAAATCTATTATACAGACAAAGCTTATACACTTGAAGAAGTAGAAGAAATTTTAAAAGCGTTTACATTTAATGATCCAGATGGAAATGGCAAAAATGATACGTATGGAATTTCTCCATATAATGACCAAATGCACTGGGCAGCTTCTTTAATGGGATCATTTGGATTAGCTCCTGATTACAATTTTATCGAAGATGATAAATTAGTAGTTACAGAGATTTCTAAGAAATATAAAGAATTTCTTAAGCTGTTAGCTAAATGGTATGATATGGGCTTAATTGATCCTGAATTTACAACACTTGATTTAAATAAGAGTTGGGAAAAATACAAGCAAGGAAAAATCGGTTACTATATTGCACAATCTTCATATCTTGCCATGGATGATTGGACTAAAGGACGAGCGCCACAAAATCTTGTAGAAAATCCAAACTCTACTGCTAAAATACTGGCTACTGCACCGGAAATTGGTAAAGATGGACAGCAAGGTGTTGGTTCGTTTATACCAGTTGGTAATTTAGCGGATGCATTCTATGTTTCAAAAAATGTAACAGATGAAGAACTAGCAAGAATTCTCCAAATTTTTGACTATATCAACTTTGATAATGAGGCAAGATGGACGCTTTATGGCGAAGTTGGCGTTCATTCAGATTGGGAAGGCGAGCCTGAAAAATCTGCCTTAAAGGTACGCCCTGAATATGCAGCTGAAGAAGGAAATTCTGGCTTCTGGGGTTATAACTTCCGTACCTATGATAAGGAAAGAGTACAGTGGTTTACATCAGAATATACAATGAATCTTAGAAAAGAATACTTTGCTCGAGATGATGTAAAAGAAAATATGTTAATTCGTCCATATAAATGGGATGTCTTGAATAAAACAAAAATGGCTGAAATGAAGTTGCGTTACCAAGGACAATTAAAAACAGTTGTTGATGAATTTAGAATGAAAGCGATTGTAGGGGAAATTGACATCGATAAAGAATGGGATAAATATATTGAAAATTGGTTGAATAACGGCGGACAAGATATCCTTGCAGAGATGGATAAATCAGATAAAGTATCAGATTTAATGAAGCAATAAGTAAGTAAGAGGTTTTCTATGAAAGGGTCTACTTTACACTCTATACACGGTTGATTGTGTCACTGAGACGTAATAAAAACGGTATATGGTAGATGATTAGGTATGACCCTATCATAATAAGCAGTCTTATTGTCTTCAATGATCTGTCGTTTTAATGAAGGAATCTTGATAAGGTGACAACAATATGCCTACTATCAGAAAAATAACACAGAAAAGGGGCGGGCTTTGCAAAACCAGCTCCGCACCGCCCCCTTTATAAGGTGATACAAATTGAGAACCTGAACCTTTTTCATCGCCTAAGTTGGGATCAGACACTCATGAACGTTTTTTATTACATATTACAGCTTAAATGAAATTGGAGTATCTATATTATTATAATAAAAGGAGATATTCACATGTCCAATATCCAGAAAGAAGCAATCTTTTATCCAGGTTTTGCAGATTCTAAATCTTATCGAATTCCATCTATGATTACAACATCGAAAGGGACTGTCATTGCAGGAATCGATGCAAGGCTAGCTGATCAAAGAGACAACCCTAACAAAATCGATGTGACGATTCGCCGTAGTGAAGATCATGGAAAAACGTGGGGACCTGCGCAAAAGCTAGTTGCCTATGCAGGGGAAGGGTTAGACGGAGCAGCCGCAATCGATACAGCACTTTTAGAAGATGAAGTAACGAGCACGATATTTATGATTTTCTGCCATACTCCAGGTGGAGTTGGTCTTTGGAATAGTGAATCAGGAATTGGCTTTGATTCAGATGGGCGCAAGCAATTGTATGATCAAAATGGTCAATGTTATTTCCTTGCAAAAGATGGGCAAGTCTATGACTCAGAAAACAATTTAACAGACTATACAGTAGACGATCAAGGAAATGTTAATAAAGAGACTCAGCTACATGGAAATATCTATTTGAAAAAAGGAAGCGATCTAAATGAAAGTTTACTAGAAGCAAGAACTTCCTTTTTACAAATCATTCAGAGTGATGATGATGGCCGTACTTGGTCGAAACCTAGAGAATTGAATGTCATGGTTAAAGAGGAATGGATGAAGTTTATCGGTTCAGGTCCAGGCTGTGGGATTCAACTAAAGCAAGGGAAACATGCAGGCAGATTAGTTTTTCCAATATACTTCTCTAATGAAGCAGGTCACCTATCTTGTGCTTGTATTTATAGTGATGATCATGGGGTTACATGGAAACGTGGGGAATCGCCAAATGATGGCAGAGAATTGGACGGAGAAATTCTGTCTGCTGAAACAATCTCAGAAGGTAAACAATATTTGACAGAGTCTCAAGTGATTGAATTGCCTACAGGTGAATTGAAATATTATTTACGTAATCATTATGGAATTCAAAGAACAGCTGTTACAACAAGTACTGATGGCGGAGAAACATGGGGAGAAGTGACGTTTGATATGGCATTGGTCGATCCGACTTGTCAGTCAAGTGTTGTGCTTTATCCTGATTTGGGTGATGGCAAGGTACGTGTTTTATTCTCTAATCCAGATGATGAAAAAACGAGAGTAAAAGGAACCGTTCGCTTAAGTGAAGATGGTGGGAAGACATGGCCATACAGTAAAGTGATAGAAGACGGCTATTATGGATATTCTTGCTTAACTGTCCTTAAGAATGGTGAAATTGGCGTCCTATATGAACGTGTTTATGATTACTCTGATTGGAATAACATGGACATACAATTTTGTACGTTTACATTAGAATGGCTGAAATCTTAGGTTTTTAACTATGAAACTGATATGGAGTGATTACTGTGCAACAACTGCCATTATCTGAAAAAATGTTTCATGGGGCCATCTCAATTGAAAAAACAGAAACGTATATGAAACCTTGGAGAATTCCTTTTGAGCAAGCTGAGATTTTTTTACCAAACGAGATTGGCGGGCAGGCAGAGCTTCCTGCTGGTGTCAGAATAGTAATTCGTAGTACTACGAAAATTATAAACATTGGAATATTGGACGCAGCTGAGTTTATGCAGATGGATTGTTTAATAAACGGTTCTCTATACAAAACTGCTCACATCTCAAAAGGAGATACTTCTGTACACTTTGATGGTCTTTCAGACGAAACAAAGCTGATCGAACTATATTTATCACAAAAAATGGCTGTACCTATTACTGGAATTTGGATTGATGAGCACGCAAAGTGGGAGCTTGTAGAGGATTCACGCTTGCACTGGGTTACTTATGGAAGCTCGATTACTCATTGTTATTATTCTGAAAGTCCTTCCCAAACATGGCCTGCGCTTGTAGCGAATGAGATGGATTTTAAACTTACCTGCCTTGGATACAGTGGAAATTGTTTTTTGGAACCTACGGTAGCGCGGATGATCCGCGATATGCCTGCTGATTTTATATCTATGTGTGTAGGAATCAACATTGTAAGAGGAAACGCGCTCTCAGATCGAACGTTTGCACCAGCATTAATGGGCTTTATCCAAATCATCCGAGATAAACAAAAAGATGTGCCAATTGCGATCATTTCTCCTATTTTTAACAGGGAATATGAAAAAACAGAAAACAAAGTTGGTTTATCACTTGAAAAGACAAGAAAAGAAATCGTACAAGTTATTGACATCTTGAAGAAGCATGGTGATCAAAATTTGTATTATTTAGACGGTCTTGAAATGTTTGGAAAAGAGTATGAAAAGTATATGCCTGACGGGCTGCATCCAAATGCTGAAGGCGATAAAATACTGGCTGTTCGTTTTCAACAGTTGGTAGAAGCAAACGTGCCTGTCAGAGACAAAGAAAAAATGATATGTAAACTTTGATAGCATCGACATGACAATAGATGCTCAGAAAAAAATGGGGTGGGAAAATGTTTCAAACGGGCGGCTACATGGGGAAATTAAACACGGTCATGGAATGGATTGCAAGATTCTTTTTTGTTCAATTAATATGGATACTTTTCTGCATTTTGGGGCTTATCGTAGGAGGCATTTTTCCTGCCACATTTACAATGTTTGCGATTTGCAGGAAATGGATCAATAAACAAACAGAATTTCCTCTTTTTCGTACATTTTGGAATCTGTACCGTGCTTCTTTTTTTAAGGCCAATATATTGGGATGGGTTATTGTTGTGACAGGATTTAGTCTTTTTTATTATCTCCAATTATTTAGAGGGGGAAATGATACAATCCAAATCGTATTATTTTTCGTAGTTTCGACAATGTGCGTCGCATATTTGATGACGGTATTGTTTGTTATTCCGGTATATGTCCACTTTGAGATTAAACTATCCAATGTCATAAAATATGCAGCCATTACTGCCATCTCCCACCCATTTCATGTCATCAGCATGGCTGCCGTCATCACTGTCTTCAGCATGATCATGATCCAGTTTCCTGGGCTCTTTCCGTTCTTTAGTTTCAGCTTGTTGGCATATTCGCTTATGTGGCTCGCGAATACAGCATTTGTCAGTATGGAACGAAAGGCTTCTAAATTAAAAGGGAAAAACCCTGTGAATGGAATTACTTCAAATAAAGCAAAGATAATTGAAATTTAATGAGGGATGAGGCGGTAGTATGAATAGAATTAATAGAGAAAAATTCAAAGGGATTTTTGTTGCGATGTACTCCTGTTATGATCAAAACGGAGAAGTTTCTTATGAGCGTGTGAAAAAACTGGCTCGATATTATGCAGATAGTGGCGTAAAAGGATTATATGTTGGCGGAAGTTCTGGAGAGGGAATGCTCCAAACCAATGAAGAACGTAAACTTGTATTGGGTGCTGTCATGGAGGAAGTGGGAAAAGAACTGACCATCATTGCCCATGTTGGAAGTCCGTCTACGAAGCATAGTGTGGAGCTGGCAAAACATGCAGAGCTGGCAGGCGCGGATGCGATTTCTGCTGTCCCAGCTATTTATTACCGTCTCTCTCCTGCTAGTGTAAAACAACACTGGCAAAGTATGATTGACAGCACAGATCTTCCTTTTATTATTTATCATATTCCTCAAACTACAGGGTTCCATCTTTCTCCAGAGCTACTGAAAGAAATGGCTGCACAAGAGAAAGTAATTGGTGTGAAAATTTCATCTGAAAGCACATACGAGCTGCAGCAGTTTAAAGCAATTGGTGGAGAAGACTTCCTTGTTTTTAACGGACCAGATGAACAATACATTGCGGGTAGAATGATCGGGGCAGATGGAGGGATTGGCGGTACGTATGGTGTCATGCCTGAGTTGTTTTTGAAAATTGAACAGTGTTTTCAAGAAGGAAATATCGAGGAAGCACGACATTGGCAATATAAAGTAAATGATATCATTTCAGAATTATTATCCTACCCTTCCCTTTATGGTGCGTGTAAAGCGATCTTAAAGCTACGCCAGATTGATTGCGGAGAACCCCGTCTGCCGTTATTGCCAATAAGAAAGTCGGATGAGGCTTCCATAGAAAGATTAAACCAAAAAATCTTGGATTATATCAGTGAAGCAAAAAGTGTAAGAGTGAGGTGAAGGAAGTGAATTCACAATTTTCTCAAAAAGAATTGATTGTTACTTTCCACGTGCTTCAGGAAGAACTCTTACATGTTGGTGATACGGTGAAGAAAATAGTGATAGAAGTGGCTGGTACAGTTGGGCGTGTCATCACAAGGCAACAACTACTGATGGCCAAATTTATAGAAGCAGTCTGTGGCAATGATGACTCCCTTTTAGGTAAGCAAATATGACTCCAATCGAATTCATTTCCTCATCAGATTTTGCCATCGGTGTTGATATTGGAGGAACAAAGATAAACGCTGGAATAATCGATCGAAATGGTCAGATCCTTTTACAGCATCATTTGCCGACCCTTGCCAAGCAAGGAGAGGTGCTGAACCAAGTGAAAACATTAATTTCTAAGCTTTTGAATGAATACCACTATTCATTTGATGGTACTTCATTAAAGGGAATTGGAATTGGCAGTGCTGGTCAAATCGATTGGAACAAAGGGAGTATCCGCTATGCTAATTCATTAATTCCCGGCTATACTGGAACGAAGTTAAAGGATGAATTGGAACATGAATTTACTGCCTCGGTGATTGTCGATAATGATGTGAATTGCTTGGCCCTAACTGAAAAATATTTAGGAGCTGCACAAAATAAAAGAAATGTCATCTGTTTAACACTTGGAACAGGAGTTGGCGGAGCTATTCTCATAGATGGAAAAATCATTCACGGTGCTTGGGGAGGTGCCGCTGAAATCGGCCATATGACAGTCGATTTTAACGGTGTTCCTTGTCATTGCGGGAGTATCGGATGCCTTGAACAATATGCGTCAGGTACGGGTATTGCGTGGAGAATGCAAGAACTTCTTATGAAACAAGGAATAGGAACTACTCCAATCGAGGCAAAAAAAATCATTGCCGATTGGATAAAAGGTGATCCTACAGCAGCACTTGTTATGAATCAAGCAATTGCAGCACTAGGATCAGCGATTGCATCACTCGTTCATATATTTAATCCAGAAGCAATTATCATTGGCGGAGGGGTAGCGGAAGCAGGAGCACCTCTTATTGATGGAATAAAAGCGGAAATGAAAAAGCGAGCCATGTCTTCATTAGTAGAAGGCGTTGATATTTTCGCTGCCTACAAAGGAAACTTAGGGGGCATGATAGGTGCTGCTCTTCAATTGTGGGAATATGACGAAATAGGAACAAAAGTGAACCTTCAATCTGCAGATAAAATATAATCTGTATCGTTAATCAAAGGAGAAGACTTGAGTCTTAGTTTTACGACTTTAAGTCGTCAACATGAATGTCTAAATCCACCTACTTGAGTAGGTGGACGTTAACATTAGTAAGTCTTTTCTCGATTTACCTCTAGAGGGAATAAATAGTACGCCTGCACCTCTGTTGAAACTAATAGAGGATGTTCAAAAAGTCCGGTAAAAAAGCTTGCGAACTTCATCAAAGTTTATGAATGACCTTCTGTTAAAATCGCGCACGTCCTGTGCAAGTCCGGTCCCAAACGTACTGCATACGCAAAAGGTTTGAGACTATTGCTCCCCGAACTTTTATCCTCCTTTTTGAACACGCACTTATAATATAACGACTATTCACTAGAGTATTGGAGGTTAATAAAAATGAATACAATTACCAATGAAAAAAAATTTGCAAATTGGCCTACACAATATGGGAATCCAGAATGGTTTCTAAAAGATCGTTTTGGAATATTTATACATTTAGGTCTCTACACGCCAGCAGCACGCCATGAATGGGTCATGACACATGAAAAAACGCCTCTAGATGCATATCGTAAGTATTTTGAACATTTTGATCCGGATTTATTAGATGTAAAAGAATGGGCTCGTGTTGCTAAAGAGGCTGGTATGAAATATTTTGTTATAACGACAAAACATCATGAAGGCTTTGCATTATGGGATACGAAACTAAGTGAATATAAGGTGACAAACACACCAATAAAGCGAGATTTATTGTCTGAAATAATTGAGGCTTTTCGTGAAGTAGGATTAAAAGTAGGACTTTATCATTCCTTAATCGATTGGTATCATCCGGAATTTACACTCGATGGATTACATCCACAACGAGATGACGAAGATTTAAAAAAAGAAAATGTCAATCGAGATATGAATAAGTATTTGAAATTTATGCATGGACAAGTTCGAGAATTATTAACAGATTACGGTCAAATAGATTACATTTGGTTCGATTTTTCATATCCTCATCGAGATTGGGGTTGGTCTAAAGGAAAAGGGGCTATTGATTGGCAGTCTGAGGAATTAGAGAAGATGGTGTTAGAATTGCAACCGGATATTCTAATTAATGACCGCCTCGACTTAAATCGAGGTGTAATAACTCCAGAACAGTACCAACCAAATGAACCGGTTGAGAAAAATGGACTTCCCGTTATATGGGAAGCGTGCCAAACGATGAATGGAACTTGGGGATACCATCGCGATAACCTAGACTGGAAATCCACTGACATGCTCCTTAAAATGTTAATTGATACTGTCTCAAAAAGTGGGAATTTCCTATTGAACGTAGGGCCTAATGGGCGGGGAGAGTTTGATAGTCGTTCCATTTTGCGTTTACAAGAAATTGGAGAATGGATGAGATTGCATTCTCGTTCAATATATGGGGCAAAACATAGTGAATATAAAACGCCAAGTAACTGTCGCTATACGCAAAAAGGGAATCGTTTATATCTCCATATCTACTCATGGCCATTCCGACACATTCATTTGGAGGGTTTAGCTGGAAAAGTAAAATATGCGCAACTGCTTAATGATGCGTCAGAGGTTTACTTTAGAGAATTTGACCCTGAAGAGGTAATAACAAGTACAGAAGCGAAAATTGATATTAATTCAGTTGTATTGGAACTTCCTGTGCAAAAACCAGATGTAATTGTACCTGTGATTGAATTGTTTTTAAAGGAATAGATCGTAAGTGTGAAGATGGGAAAAATAGTAGCGAATAAGTACGTGATAGCAACATGAAATTTCACAAAAAGGTGTAATATCTAGCAGGATTCGTCTCATAACAATTTGCAAATGAATAGAAGAGACTACCAAAAAAGGTAAGCAAACTAATTGCGTTACTATTCGGATAGTCTCTTTTTCTTTGGCTGTTTTCGCATACTTTGTTGCTTTTGAATGATATTTACAATACTATCCTGGGTTGATTTCCGTTGCAGGTACTCGCTTTCGGCGGGCGTTCTCAGGAGCCTCGTACCTTCCACTACAATCAACATCTGCTCGAATTTGTTACTTGAAAAAACAACAATCTTTACGAAAAGAGCCTTTTCTTTAGAATATTAATCAAGATTTAATAGAGTAGATATAACCAATTCAGTAGTTATTAATTATTGCATCAACCTATATGAGTAGCAATTTTCATAATGAGATGAATAGTTGTTGTGATTAGGGGAATGGACCCTTTTGAATGTTGATTAAATATTCAAAAATATTCACTTTTGTGATATAATATGGATAGAAAAAGAAAATAAGTAAAAAAAGGGAAGAAAACTAAAAGTGAATGTTTTTAGGGGGAAAGGGAGATGGAACTTGTCTGTAATTAATAGGATTAGATCTCGACTATTATATAAATATATTGTCTCCTATCTACTGGTTTTTCTTGTTCCATTTATGATTATGAGTGCAATAATCTATTATAATTCTGTATCTAATTTACGTCAGGAAATTGAACAATCCAATATTAATAAATTGGAACAGGTGGAGAAAATAACTGATGAGCGTATGAAGGAATTAAATACTCTAGCTGCAAGAATTTCTTATGATCCGCGCTTAACACCATATATGATGGGTCATGACTATTACAGCGGAGAGGCAATTGAAGAATTAAAAAAGTATAAGGCGAATAGCTCTATTATCGAAGAACTATTTGTTTATTATCATACGAAGGAAACATTATATTCGACTAGTGGTTCGTATTCCATTGATACTTTATTTAAAAAAAAGTATAGATTTGATCGATGGAAAAAGGAAGACTTTATTCGCGATTTGCATACGACAATTCCATTTATAAGGCCTATCGATAATGTAATTGTTAACAATTCTGATCATGATAGAATGATTGCTTACTTATTTCCAATCGCTCCGAGTAATCCAAGTCCTTATGGGACCGTCATGTATTTTATAGAGGAGTCAGTGATGACAGACCTAATTCAAAATATATTAGGAGAATTTAAAGGCAATGCATATATTTTTAATGAAAAGAATGAGATAGTTGCTGCCACCATTAATGATAAGGCTATTAACCAGAAAAATTTAGATTTATTAACCATTAAAGGCAATGGGGTTGATAACGTTGTAATTGATGGAAAAGACTATTCTCTTGCTTCCGTTAAGTCGGACGTTAGTGGTTGGACTTTTATCACTTTAATGGCCGCGGATCAATTTTTTGAGAAGCTTGATTATACGAAAAACTTAATAATGATAATTTTGATTTTTACTTTATTTATTGGTTTTGCTTTGGCTGTTTTACTAGGAAGAAATCAATACAGGCCAATAAGAAATCTGTTTGAAATAACAAACAAGAATGATAAACGCGGTGGTAATGTAGAGAGTGGAAATGAATGGGAGTCAATTCATAATACGATTACAAATGTATTCGAAGACCATCAAATATTAAATGAAGCAATGTATAGGCAAAAGCCTTTTGCTAGAGATCAATTACTAGTGAGACTATTAAAAGGTGACATAAGAGGTAACGAAGAAATAGAATCATTGTTACAGACCTTAAATATTAAAATGAGAAATGGTCACTACTTTGTAGCAATTGTCTATTTTGATAAAGGAACATTTAAAGAAGATAATATCGAAGAAAGAGAAGGGATTTTTAACCTGCTGGCAAATATCTCACTTAAAGATACCGCAGTGCACGGTATTGATTTGCTTTATAATGATGCAATGGCGATCATTATAAGTCTAGATCAGGTAAAAAGTAATACAGACAAACAACGTCAATTACTGGTACCAAAAATCAAAAAGTATATTCAAGGTACTTCATCAATTGAGCCTACTATTGGTGTAGGGGGGCTGTATGATGAAAAAAGTCGAATAAATCGTTCCTATATTGAAGCTCTTGCCGCAATGGAATACAAATTTGTAAACCCGCAAGGTAGTATTATCTATTTTGAGGATATTAGTTTACATCCAGAACAGGCACTAGGTTATCCCAAGGAAGAACAAATAAAACTTGTTCAAAGCTTAAAACAAGGGGATGAAATTGTTGCTGTAGAAACATTACGTAATATGTTTACAATCATTGCTGATAAAGATATGTCAATCCAAGTATCGAAATGCATTTGTTTTGATATTATCAATACGGTTGTGAAAACAGTTTCTGAATTGGGGTTAAGTAAACATCTTCATGATTTCAATCAAATAGTTGACTTTAATTCTATTGAACAATTACACAACCAGCTTGGTAATGTAGTTTTGACTATTTGTAAAGAGGTTGAAGCTAGGAAAGAGAGCCATAATGATAAACTACGAAATGATATTTTGGACTACATTAAAACAAATTATTATTTGTATGAGCTATCCTTAGGAAATATAGCTATTGAGTTTCATCTATCCCTATCATATCTAAGTCGGTTTATAAAAGAACAAACTGGTGTTACCTTTACACAATATTTACAGGATCTCCGCATGGACGAAGTGAAGAAGCAACTAAGGGAGACGGATCAATCGATTATTAATATAATAACTCAAGTGGGTTATAAAGATGTTGCCAATTTTACTAGAAAGTTCAAGAAAATAGTTGGCGTAACACCTGGGCAGTATCGTACGATAAATAAATAAAAGATATTTTAGTACCTTCGTATGATGGAGGTATTTTTTTATTGGAGTATAAATAACTCCATAAAGATGGGCCTTAAAAGTAAAGAAACTTTGAATTCTTTATCCTATTAAAGTGTTTTTAAACTCTAAACGCCGGTGGACAAGGGTTTGTAAGCATATTGTCAAAATAAACATACTAAAACAAAACTGACATATGTTCCAGTTCATAGCCCCTCTTTTCGAAAGCGTTAACAAGTGGATTATTTCTGTTATGACAACCTTTAGTAAAAACAACATATTGATTATCTTTTCTGAAAAAACTAATATGTAAGCAGTTACATAAAAGGGAGGGATATAAAATGGGGACAAGCACCGCTACTAACATACCACATGAAGAAGAGATAGAATCTTTTAAGCCAAAGTTAATACAAAGAAAACAAAAAAAGAAAAAAAATAGAAAGATCCTGCAAAATTGGCAACTGTACATATTTATATTGCCAGCACTTTTGTATTTTATTATCTTTCATTATGTTCCAATGTATGGGGTACAAATTGCCTTTAAAGATTTTATTCCCTCTTTGGGAATATGGGGCAGTGAATGGGTAGGGTTTGAACATTTCATTCGATTTTTTGATTCATATTATTTTTGGGACTTAATTAAGAATACACTTGAAATTAGCGTTTACGAATTAGCTGTTGGTTTTCCATTACCTATAATATTAGCACTTGCACTAAATGAGGCAAAAGATGGACTATACAAAAGAACCGTGCAAACAGTAACATACGCTCCACATTTTATATCCGTTGTTGTTATGGCAGGTATGATTCTTGCATTTCTATCACCAGCAACAGGTCTTGTAAATCATGCTATTCAGTTATTTGGCTTTGATCCAATTCCATTTATGAGTGATCCAAAATGGTTTAAAACGGTCTATGTATTTTCAGGTGTATGGCAAAGTACGGGGTGGGGAACGATCATTTATCTCGCGGCTCTCTCTGGTGTAGATCCACAACATCATGAAGCAGCAATTGTAGATGGTGCTACACGTCTTCAACGTATTTGGTATATAAACATTCCAGCACTTGTGCCTACAATGATTATCTTGTTAATTATGAACGTTGGTAACCTCCTCGCAATGGGGTTCGAGAAAATATTGCTACTACAAAATCCACTTAACTTGGAGTCGTCGAACGTTATCGCGACTTTCGTTTATCAGGCTGGTTTATTAGATGCCCAGTACAGTTTTGCTTCAGCGGTAGGATTATTTAACTCAATAATTAACGCTATTTTACTAATAACAGTGAACCAAGTTGCGAAAAAACGGTCGGAAACAAGTCTATGGTAGGGAGGTAAAGGATAATGAATACAGCTATTAGTGAAACAAAGACAGATAAAGTTATTAAAACCTTTATTTATATTTTTCTAACTTGCGCATTATTAATCGTCATGTATCCATTGATCTACATTATTAGTGCATCAGTGAGTGATCCGGCATCTGTAAATTCAGGGGAAATGTGGCTTCTACCGAAAGGATTCACTTTAGAAGGTTACAGGATGATTTTGGAGAATAATGCTATTTGGAGAGGTTATCTCAATACTATTTTTTATACTGCACTTGGTACGTTCATTAACCTAGCAGTTACTATACCAGCAGCTTATGCACTATCACGTAAAGATTTGGTTGGTAGAAATGTACTTATGGGTATTTTTGTAATAACTATGTTCTTTAGTGGTGGATTAATTCCAACGTACTTAGTTGTAAAAAACTTGGGGCTAATTGACACGATCTGGGCAATGGTTTTACCTAACGCGGCGGCTGTATGGAATATCGTTATTGCGCGTGTGTTTTTTCAGGTTTCGATACCAAAAGAATTGGAAGAAGCGGCGATTATTGATGGATGCTCTAATTTTAAGATGTTTATTAAGATTATCTTACCTTTATCAGCTCCAATCATAGCCGTCATGGCATTATTTTACGGCGTTGGCCATTGGAATGGCTATTTTAACGCATTGATCTATTTATCTGATAAAAGTCTGTATCCGCTTCAATTAGTCTTGAGAGAAATTCTTGTCCTGCAAGAAATGTCATCTCAGAACACAAATATGACAGGTAGTATGGCTGAGGCGTTGCATAGCAAGCAACAACTAGCCGCTATTATTAAGTACGGGGTAATGATTGTATCCACATTACCTATTATCATTGCGTATCCATTTTTACAACGCCATTTTGTTAAAGGCGTCATGATAGGTTCACTCAAAGGATAAGCAAAATAATCATAGGAAAAAGGTTATTTATAAGGGGGTGATCACGTATTAGAAGACGCACGATCTGGGTGGGGAGACATACAAAACTCAAAAAGTGAAGGGGGATTTACAGATGAGAAAAGCATTAACATTACTTTTACCAGCTGTTTTTGCAACATTAGCACTAACCGCGTGTTCATCAGACAAAGAAAAAGACACATCAAAAGCTGCAGCTGTTGAAGTAAATAAAGACGGTTTTCCGATTGTAGACGAAAAATTAGAATTAACATTGATGGCACCAGGTACTGGTATGCAGGAATGGAAAGACATGCCTGCTTTAAAAGAATATGCAAAAATGACCAATATGGACTTTAAATACATTACACCTCCATTAAGTGACTTTCAAACGAAATTAAATTTAGCATTTGCTAGTGGAGATATAGCTGATATTATCTATGCAGCTGGTACATCTAACTTAACTCCTGCAATGGAAGTTGATTATGGTGAACAGGGAGTATTAATACCTTTAGAGGATCTTATAAATGAACATGCTCCTAATCTAAAAAAGTTACTTGAAGAAAGACCTGATGTCAGAAAGTCTATTACTACAGTTGATGGTCATATTTACTCATTGCCAATGGTAGATTCAGAAACATCAGGTAGTTCAGCGAGTTGGTTTAAAGGACCATTATGGTATAACGGTCGATGGCTAGAAGCATTAGGCGTTAAGGAGCTTCCCAAGACTACAGATGAATTTTATGAATTATTAAAACGATTTAAAACAGAGGATCCTAATGGTAATGGCAAAGCAGATGAGATTCCATTACTTGACGTTAAAATGAATAGTTCTCGTGCATGGTTTTTAGCGGCATTTGGCATGAAAGAATGGGGTATTGAAGAAAATGATGGAACCGTTAGATATACACCAGTTGAAAATGAGTATAAAGAATATTTAACATTTATGAATAAACTTTATAAGGAAAAATTATTAGATCCAGAGACATTTTCTCAATCAGATGAACAGAAAAAAGCAAAAGGGCAGTCTAATAGACTAGGGATATTCCCGGATTGGTTCTCATTCTTTACAACAGGTGAAACGGAAGAAGTGGCATTGAATAATCCGATGTTTTACCCTTTAACAAGTTCTGTATCAGATGAAGTAGTCGTGCCAATTAGATCGGGAATGACAAGAGGTACTTTTTCTATCACGAAAAACAATCCAAATCCAGAAGCATCAATACGTTGGATTGACTACTTCTATTCACAGGAAGGTTTTGAATTCATAAATAAAGGTCCTGAAGGATTACTTTGGGAGTGGGTTGACAAAGAAGCAGGTACAAAAAAACAAGCTGAATTGCCTAAGGAGTTTGAATCAATGGAAGATTATCGAGGTACATTGACTCCTGATTATGCAATTGCTACTCCATCCTTAAGAGGGCCAATTCAAGGATTTGGGGAAAAGTCAGACTTTGAAAAATTCATTAATTCAGAAACATCGGAAAAGATTGCTCCTTTTGGTGAAGTTCCTTTTCCATACGTTTATTTAACTGCAAAGGAACAAAAACAAGTTAATGCGATTGAGGTTGACTTACGCTCTTATGTCGAGCAGATGGAAGCAAAGTTCATTACTGGTGTTGAACCATTATCAAATTGGGGTAATTATGTAGAAACAATTGAAAAGATGAAAATTGACGAATATATTGAGATTTATCAAGGTGCGTATGATCGTTGGGCTAAAAATAAATAATCCTATATTTATATAGAAAAATAACAGTTTGCTGGTACTTAAATACCGTGCTAATTGAGCTCTCATGATAATTAAAAAGATGACTCGTATGGCCCTTTTGGGAAATATTCATACGAGTCATTATCAATAGAAATAGTCTAAAGGTAGAGTTGACTAGTTAAACATAAAATGTAATTTAATCGAATGACAGTCATCAAGATTACATCCATCATGTATGAAAATCCAGATAGTATTTCTGGTACGAATACAAAGGTGTAAGGGGGATATATGAGATGAAAGTAGGATTAAGCACGTATAGTTTGCTAGATGCCATTGAAGCTGGAGAAATGGATGTACTAGATGTTGTGCAATGGATTGCCGACAATGGTGGAGAGCATATGGAAATTGTTCCTTATGGTTTTAGTTTAGTAGATAATGTAGAACTAGCAGATAAAGTGTGTGATAAAGCAAAAGAAGTGGGGATCGAACTATCAAACTATTCGATTCCAGCAAATTTTGTCCAAGAAACAGAAGAAGAATTTGAAGCGGAAATTGTACGATTGAAAGAACATGTTGATCTTTTAAAACGAATGGGTATCAGACATATGCGTCATGATGTGACAGCGTTTACACTCCCGCGTGAAAAAATGACAATTGAATACTTTGAAAATAGTCTACCACAAATCATTGAAGGGAGCCGTCGCATTGCTGACTATGCAGCACAATTCGAGATTACAACAACGATAGAAAATCACGGTGTTGCTGTTCAACACAGTGATCGCGTCCAACGCGTGCTCCATGCAGTTGATAGGCCTAACTTTAAAACAACATTGGATATAGGGAACTTTATGTGTGTTGATGAAAATTCTATTGTAGGTGTGAAGAAGAATTTGCCATATGCATCACTTGTTCACTTTAAAGATTTTTATTTTCGTCCTTTTTATGAAGATCCTGGTGCAGGAAAATGGTTTAAGACGTCAAATGGTAATTTCCTAAGGGGGGCAATTGTTGGACAGGGTGATATAGCAATAAGAGAAATTGTTAAACTTATTAAGGAATTTGGTTACGATGGTAATATTACATTGGAATTTGAAGGAATGGAAGAATGCAAGGAAGCATGTAAAATTGGAATGGATAATCTAAGACGCTTTTGGAAAGAGGCTTAATTAGTATCAGGTTAGTTACATTTGTGATAGGCATTTTCAATTTTGATTTGAAAACCCTCTATGATAATTTGTTGTATTGCTCAAGAGTCGGGTGCTTGAATTGTTAAATCGGAATTCGGGAAGAAGTTTAACAAGAGAAAAGAGGATAAGGAAATGGGGAAAATAAAAGTTGGTGTAATTGGAGCAGGTTCTATATCAGACATGCATTTTGAATCCTACAAAAATAATAAGGATGTTGAAATCTATGCCGTTTGTGATATTAACGAACATAGAGCACAAGAAAAAGCAGAGAAGTATGGTGCTGAAAAGTATTATAAAAAATATCAGGATTTATTAATTGATCCTGAAATTGATGCTGTAAGTATTTGTACATGGAATAACTCCCATGCGGAAATATCAATTGCTGCATTACAAGCTGGTAAACATGTATTAGTAGAAAAACCACTTTGTAAAACAGTAGAGGAAGCACTTGAAATAGAGGAAGCAGTTCAAGAAAGTGATGGAAAAACCCTTCAAGTTGGCTTCGTTCGCCGTTTTGGCACCAATACTCAAGTGTTAAAAAAATTCATTGATTCAGGTGACCTTGGTGAAATCTATTATGCAAAAGCATCTTGCATTAGGGCTTTGGGTAACCCTGGAGGCTGGTTTGCTGATAAAGAACGCTCAGGTGGAGGTCCGTTGATCGATTTAGGTGTTCATGTTTTAGATTTATGCTGGTATTTAATGGGGAAACCAAAAGTTAAATCAATTAGCGGAAACACATACAATAAACTGGGAAATCGTTCAAATGTTGAAAATAAAACCTTCTATAAGGCGGCAGACTATGATCCAGATAAAAATACAGTAGAAGATCTAGCCAATGCAATCATTCGATTTGAAAATGGTGCATCTTTAATGGTTGATGTCAGTTTTACGCTTCATGTGAAGGAAGAGTTAATCGCGGTTAGCGTGTTCGGTGACAAAGGTGGTGCAGAAATTGAACCTAGACTTCAACTTGTAACGGAAAAAAATAATACTATTTTAAATATTACACCACAAATTGATTCATTATCATTTGATTTTAATAAAGGATTCCAAAATGAAATTGACCATTTTGTATCTTGTGTAAAGGGTGAAATGGAAACAATCAGCCCCGTTCAAGATGGCGTAGAAATCATGAAAATATTGGCTGGTATTTATGAATCTAGTGAAAAAGGTATGGAAATTTACTTCGATTAACGGCGGCTAAAATAAGGGGATGAAAAACAAATATTGAAAATCATTAAAAAAATAGGTCCATTTTTTCAGATATTAAAAGGGCACTAGTAGATACATTTACAAAATACTGATTTTTTTAAATATTAGTATGGTATTTAGCAAAAAAATATTTTGAGGGGGAAAATAAAATGTCTAAAAAATTAAAGGTAGCGATTATTGGGTGTGGAGGAATTGCGAATGGAAAACACTTACCGAGTCTTAAGAAGCTTGGACAAGTAGAAATGGTTGCATTTTGTGATATTGACATAACAAAGGCAGAGAAAGCTGCGAAGAAGTATGGAACACTTGAAGCAGCGGTGTATAAGAATTATCAACAATTATTGAAAGACGAATCCATCGACGTGGTCCATGTCCTGACACCAAATATTTCTCATGCGGAAATTTCAATTGCGGCCATGGAAGCTGGCAAGCATGTTATGTGTGAGAAGCCGATGGCAAAAACGACTGAAGAAGCTAAGTTAATGGTTGAAACGGCAGAACGTACCGGTAAAAAGCTAACGATTGGATATAACAATCGCTTTAGACCAGACAGCCAACATTTACACAATGTTTGTAAACAGGGGGACCTAGGTGAAGTGTATTACGCAAAAGCACACGCCATTCGCCGCCGAGCAGTACCCACTTGGGGCGTATTCTTAGATGAAGAGAAACAAGGTGGCGGCCCGTTAATTGATATTGGGACACATGCTCTCGATTTAACATTATGGATGATGGACAATTATAAACCGAAATCTGTGATGGGAACGGTTTATCATAAATTAGGGAAAAAGAAGGACGCTGCAAATGCTTGGGGCCCTTGGGATCCAGAAAAGTTCACGGTTGAAGATTCTGCGTTTGGGTTTATTACGATGGAAAATGGAGCAACCATTGTCTTAGAGGCAAGTTGGGCTTTGAATACCCTTGATGTGGATGAAGCAAAATGCTCGCTTAGTGGTACGGAAGGTGGAGCTGATATGAAAGACGGCTTGCGTATTAATGGTGAGAATTTTAGTAAACTGTATACAACAAATGTGGAGTTAGGTGCTGGTGGTGTTGCCTTTTATGATGGGAAGGAAGAAAGTGATGCTGATCTAGAAGCGAGACTTTGGATCGAAAGCATTATTCATAACACAGAACCGATCGTGAAACCGGAAGAGGCCTTAGTCGTTACACAAATCTTAGAAGCCATCTATGAATCTGCCAAAACGGGTAAAGCCGTTTATTTTGAGTGAAATGCTAGTAGAGGTTCTTAAAGTACAGAAGGCAGAAGCATTTTCCGTATGAATTAATTTGGGTTTTATTTCGAGTTTGTTAAGGAGGAAAAAAAATGATTCATGTTGCTTTATTAAGTAGATGGCATGTACATGCTGATGATTATGAAAGAGAGATCAGGGAGAATGAACATCTATCTGTCCAAGTTGTGTGGGATGAAGATATGGAACGAGGTAGAAAATGGGCGGAGGAGCTTGGCGTCCCGTTTGAACCAGATCTACAATCCGTTCTAGCCAATCCATCTATAGATGCGATCGTTGTCAATACACCTACTAATCTGCATAAGGAAATCATTCTTGCTGCAGCAAACAATAAAAAACATATTTTCACTGAAAAGGTATTGGCGTTTTCTGTCAAAGACAGTGAGGAAATATTTAATGCAGTCGAGGTACAAGGAGTTAAGCTAATGGTTTCTTTACCAAGGCTAACGAGAGATTATTATTTATATGCCAAAAAGGTAGTGGACAAAGGCTGGCTTGGTCGATTGACGATGATTCGTTGTCGACTTGCTCATAATGGAGCGGTTGTAGCGGATGGGAGAACACAGGGGTGGTTGCCTGTACGATTTTTTGATAAAGAACAAAGTGGTGGAGGTTCATTGATTGACCTAGGGGCACATCCGATTTATTTGACGAACCGTCTTGCTGGACCCGTACAGGCTCTACATGCACGATTACAGCAAACAAAAAAGCTCGGAGTGGATGATAACGCTGTTGTTTTAGTAGAGTATGAATCTGGTGCGCTTGGTGTTATTGAGACTAGCTTTTTATCAAATGGAAGTCCGTTTCAGTTAGAACTGTATGGGACAGAAGGAACACTGCTCATTGAAGATGAAGACATTCGTTTGAAAAGTAGTCAGCTAGGAGATGGAGAATGGATACATCCAGAAGAAATCGACTCGTCTTTACCAATGCCACTAGAACAATGGGCAGCGTTCATTAAAGATGGAACGGTACCCACGATTACAAAAGAAGATGTGATTCATTTGACTCTAATCAATGAAGCCGCTGCATTGTCTGATCAAGAGAGTCGTCGAATTGAAATAAAAGAAATTACGGGGGAATGAAAAATGAACAATGTCCTTCGAGTTGGGATTATCGGAGCAGGTGGTATTGCAAGAGTTGCACACATACCTAATTATCTGAAGCACGTTGATAAAGTGAAAATAGTAGCTGTTGCTGATGTCGTAAGAGAGAACGCAGAACAGTTGGCGAGCACATTCGACATTGATAATGTCTTTACGAGCTATGACGAAATGTTAAATACTGTGGAGCTTGATGCAGTAAGTGTCTGTACACCGAACAAATTCCATGCAGAAGCGACAATAGCTGCACTAAAAGCAGGGTGTCATGTTATTTGTGAGAAGCCACCTGCAATGACAGTTGAAGAAGCGGAGAAAATGGCTGCAACGGCACAACAGGCTGGAAAAATATTAACATATGGTCTGCATTATCGTCATACACCAGAAGTTGAAGCGTTAAAAAGGTTTATTGATGCGGATGAATTGGGTGGTATTTATGCTGCTCGTGTTCATGCGATCCGCAGGCGTGGCATTCCCGGTTGGGGTGTTTTTACCAACAAGGAATTACAAGGTGGGGGACCACTTATCGATATAGGTGTTCATATGTTAGATACTGCCTTGTACTTAATGGGATATCCAGAGCCAGATACTGTATTTGGTGTGGCATATCAAAAGCTTGGGAACAAAAAAGGTGTAGGCCTCTCAGGCGAATGGGATTGGGAGAACTTTTCTGTAGAGGATATGGTACGTGGAATGATTACCTTTAAAAATGGTGCATCAATTATCCTAGAAACAGCATTTGCTGCAAATATCGAACAACGTGAAGAAATGTCCGTATCCTTGATGGGAGATAAAGGTGGTGCAGATGTATTCCCACTGAAGATTTATCAGGAAAAACATCATACACTTATCGATATTACTCCAGCATATCTTCCCAAAGTGGATGCACACGGAATTCAGATGGAATCTTTTGTTAATTGTTGTTTAACGGGAAATCAACCGATAAGTAATGCAAAACAAGGGGTAGCGCTGCAAAAAATTATCAACAGTTTATATGAATCTGCCGAAAAAGGAAAGGCTATTAAGCTATCTAGGACAGTTTAACCAACCAATAATAATTAAAATTGATTCTCAAACTATGCCACGCAATGAATCAGGGCCACCAAGTCACGAGTATTTTGGGGGATTTGTAATGCCTAAAAATTTTTACAGAGGAGAATGGCGATGGGGAAAATTGGACTTCAGTTATATTCAGTTCGTGAAGCGGCAGGAGAAGACTTTTTAGGTACAGTTAGTCGAGTTTCTGATATGGGGTATGAGGGAATTCAATTTGCGGGCTTTTTTAAAACACCTGCAAAGGATTTGAAAAGGATTTTGAATGAAAGGAGGATTAGTACAGCAGGAAGTCATGTAGGACTGGATGTATTGATAGGTGACAAGATCCAAGAAACTATCTCTTATAATCTTGACATAGGTAATGATCTGATTATTTGTCCATTTCTACCAGAGGAATCAAGAAACACGAGCGATGATTACCAGAGAACGGCTGAGCAGTTTAATAAAATAGGTCAAATATGTAAGGATAATGGGTTGATGTTTGCTTACCATAATCATAATTTTGAATTTGACACTTATGATGGGATCACAGGATTTGATCTGTTATTTGGAAATACGGACCCCGCCCTTGTGAAAGTTGAATTAGACTGTTATTGGGCCACGTATGCTGGCTATGATCCAAGAGATATAATTAAGAAATATGGAAATCGTGTTGTTTCTCTTCATATTAAAGATATGAAAGAGGAAAATGGTAATAAACGAAGTAGTGAAATAGGATCGGGAACACTTGATATTGACGGTTTGCTTCAAGTAGGCAATGAGTATGGCGTAAATTGGTTTGTCGTTGAACAAGAGCAATTTGATGGTGATCCGATGGTGAGCGCAAAGTTGAACATTGATCATTTAGCTCAACTTTTAAAATGAGATTAGTAATAAACGGAATAAAAGGTTGCTGCACTAAAAGCATTATGAAATAGTTGTGACAAGATGAGAAACGCACACTTAAATTTAATAAAGGGAGAAGTTCAAAAAAATTCATGAAGCATCTGTTTTTATTTTTAATGGGATTGCATTGAAATCTTTTGTCGCGATATATAAAACGTTGTTAAGATTCGGTTCACTTAACAGCGTTTTTTTAAGTGAGTAATTGAATTTTTTGGATGATTAATTCTTTGGATTTAAGGTCAGCGATCCAGTAAATAGAGCCAGTAGAAACGCAGAAAAAGAAAGGAATAATTAAGAATGAGAAGTACAATGAAAGTATGGTCCAGATAATAAGAAGGATGAAAGAATTTCATAATATGAAACCTTTGCTTCCTGAAAGTCTCCGTGTACAAAAAAAGGAGTACCTCCCCAAATTCCTCTATCATGTTTAGTAACGACACTTAAACGATATCAGAATGGAGGGGGACTCCCTAAGTCTATTATACGAAAGGAAACTTGTTTGGTATGCAAGAGTTACATGAAGTGGAATCAACAAAACGATTTGAAGTCATCTTTTCAACGTTAAACATAAATCGATTGTTATTTGATCAATTATTTTAAATGCTGAAAGTCGTGTCATTTAGGAGGACTTATGAAAATCTCTTCCTGAAGAGAAGTCATTCGTTGAGAACCGTTCTTATTATCATTATTAAAAAATTCGACTGATTCTTTCGATTTCATCTGGTGTCAGCACAACTTGTAAAGTGTTGAGATTCCGACTTACTTGTTCAGGCTTCTTGGCACCAGGAATCAACACATCAATTGCTGGTTGCTGCAAATACCAAGAGAGGACAACATCTGCAACCTCTGCTCCTTTATTGTTAGCAATTTCACGAACTTGTTCGACCTTTTCAAGGTTACTAATAAATGTGTCACCTTGGAAAAGCGGATTTTTGGCTCGTCCATCATTAAAAATGGTGTTTTTATCATATTTCCCACCAAGTAAGCCGGAAGCAAGTGGGAAATAAGGAATAAAGGAAATATGATTCTTTTTTGTAAAAGGAAGTAAGTCTTTTTCTGCTTCGCGTTTAAAAAGATTATACCACCCCTGATATACATCCACATAACCATCTTTATTCGCTTCGATTAATTGTTCCAATGAAAAGTTAGAAACGCCAATTGCACGGATTTTCCCTTGGTCTCTTAACTCTTTTAATGCGCCCACTGCTTCATCTTTTGGTGTAGCTTCATCTGGAAAATGAATATAGAACAAATCAATATAATCCGTTTGCAACCGTTCTAAGCTACTTTCCACTGCGTCTCTTAAGAATGCTGGGGAATTATCAAAAATCACTTTTCCATCGACAAATTTATGAGCACCCTTTGTAGCGATCACAATATCTGAACGATTTCCTCTTTCTTTAATCACTTCACCAATCAATTCTTCAGAACGTTTTGGTCCATAAATATAGGCTGTATCCAGAAAATTAATCCCGCTTTCAAAAGCAGTTCTGATTACATCTTTTCCTGTTTCCTCATTTAAATGAGGGTAAATATTGTGACCGCCAACTGCATTTGTCCCAAGTCCAATCGGGTTTACATATAAATCTGTTTTTCCAATTCTTACTTGTTGCACCATTTCCACTCATCTCCCTTTTTTTCATTCACATGTATCATAACAAAAAGTAAGTTCATACATAAAATAGTATGCTTTTAATTCAGATTATTCTTAAAAAATAGGTTGGATTTGGAGTATGGCATCAATAATAAAAGAAACACTCGTCTAAGATTGATACCACACGTTTGGCTATGTATTTTTCAATACTGGCGCGAAAATTTGATTTCTGGATCGTAATATTAGAATAGGAGGGGGCGTGCACGCTACTTATCCTTAGTTTCGGCTAATAATTGACCACACCGTATCACTTAGCTTCAGGGTTTTTATAAAATTCGTAAATAGGGGGGCTATGAATTTAAGCGTAATCTTGCTTAGGGAGGATTCTTTTCTTCGCAAAATGCATTATTATGTAATAAAATGGGATTTGAACCAAATTAATGGATGAATTATTAAGTTTTTTACACACATGGTTAATATTGTTCTACAATTGTAAGTAGAAAGAAATTTATCATACGTGAATTTTTGTTAAAATAGTATGTTAGTAGTTATAAAGAAATTCTCATTTGAGATTGATAAAATATGAGGTAACGGGGGACTAAAATGGTTTCGGAAACTCTTTTAATTCACAAAAAATTTTATGAGACATTCGTGAACGATGGTAAAGACGGAGAACCGATTCAACTGTTGGGAGAGGCGTATTTAGAAGAACAAAAGAAAGAGGTTCCTGAACTGTCAACGATCCGCTATGCACAAGGAGAATTATATTTTCATTATAAGGACTTTGAAGCAGCGATCTTTAAATGGGAGAATATTGGGACAGAACTTGAGCCTTGGGCGAAGAAGAATGTTGCTGATGCCTATTACGAGCTTGGGATGCATTCTACAGCTGAAGAACTCTATAAATCAATTACTTCAGAGAACTTGGTCTTAAGGGCTGAAGTAGCACTGCAATTGTTTACACTTTACATAGAAGAAGAGCGGTTTGATCTTGCATCTGGAACGATTAAAAACGTGGTATCCTTTCATCCAGATTATCCGAATGTTACGGACCTTGCTCGTTCATTTTTTGATAGTCAAAATGATTGGGAGAGTGCAATTGAACTTGTTGTTAATGAGAGTCTTAGAACAGGTGTATTAAAATGGTTTGATGTTCTTCAAGGATATGTAGACCTTGGGTATACGAAAAACCTATTACCTGTGTATTTCAATCAAGTATTGGAATTGTTATCACTAACCGATCAGAAACGATTTGAGAAGCTAGTAACCTCACTTTGGCAGGAATATCGCCAGCAAGACGTCTATTTCGAATGGCTAACTTCGATTAATACATTCTTTTACATGAATGAAATTGACGAGACCCATTCTTGGCATGATTTAGCGAATACTTTTAAAGATACCTATTTAGAATTAATAGATGGACATTTCTTAGTTCATGAACTACAACCAATCGTCCCTGAGCTTCTAAGCAATTGGTTGAAGTTGGCGGATTCATCCCAAGTCATGTTTGCCTCAGCAGCTGTATTGTCATGGAATGAAATCTTTAATGAACAAATGAATCCACTAGTCGTAGGGGATGCAGAAAATCGATTAGCACAAATTCGAGTAAGTGAACCATCGTTCCAAGCAAGCTCTACACTTTATGAAGATGTGATTCAATGGTCTACTAAGCATGATGTTGATCCAGGAGAAAAAACAAAATGGCTCGTTGAAGTATTAAAGGACTTAGAGACTCAACATCTATTAATTACAGGAACTGAGAAATCAGAGAAATCTTCATTCGTTAACAACTTACTTGGTGCTGAGCTTAGTGAAGAAGAAACACCTGCCTATTTAATCGTTCGGGATAGTGATGAGCCTAACATCCTTGAGGTTACGGAAATAGAGCGAATTCCATTGCTGGATTTACGTGATATTTCACCGAATGCGTTCATAGAGCTGAACTATCCGTCACCTTTTTTACAAGATCATTCACTCACACTTATTGATACACCTCCTATTGATCGACATACAGTGATGAGCCCCGAATTTCTAAGTATCAGTCATACGGCGGACAGCATGGTATTTGTCCTGGATGCGGTGTCGCCATTTACAGATTATGAGCGTGATATGTTGTTACAGATAAAGAAGCGGGCTCCTCATCTGTCTATTCATTTTGTGATGAATCGGATGGATAAGATTTCTAGCGAAAGTGAGGCAAGGCGGATACTCGATGAAACGACTGAGCGTATTGTGGCGGACTTCCCTAGATCGAATGTTGTTGCTTATTCTTCTGAATATAATAGCCGCAAACAAATGCAGGACGCATCTGAATTCGTCGCGGCAAGTCAGACAGGGATATTTATTGAACAGCTAAGAACGGATGCTCTTTTATACTATATTCGCCAAACATTAACATCGCTTTTAGAAAAAAGGGTTGAAATGGAAAACGAACGAGTAGAGTCCATTGCTTGGAATGAAGAGATGGTTGTGAAGGTGAACGGTGCAATTAACCAGCTGAAGGATCTTGAAAAAGAAAAAATAAAAACTATTTCCAAGAACTATCGCTTGATTAAAGAAGAAGTGAAAAATGATTTGAAAGTGACCATTCCTAAACTTCTCCGTGAAAGTTCAGAGTTAGTGAAGGAAGATAGTGATTTCAGCCAAATCCATCTCACTTTGAATGACGAAATGAATGTCCGAATTCAAGATTATATGAATCGCCGAGTACTGCCAAGATTTTATAATTCTCTTCAACATTGGATTATGGAATCTAAACAAGATTTCACCCAATGTCAATATGAGTTGAACGAAATGGCAGAAGGATTTAATGTCTTATATCGGGATAATCGCATGGATTTGCAATGTGACTTTAAAGTACTGGATGATTGGAGTCGTGATGCAGATCGGATGACAAGTGGAGTTCGCATAGACCATGTGAATATCCTACTTCGTCATACTCCTTCCCAATTGTTGCTCAAAGGAGCAGGTAAACTATTTGGTTCAATTGGGCAAAACAAAGCAGGGATGTATACGCGTTACAAAAAATACCTGGAAACGATGGATTATGATAATGTAGCTGAAATGATTGCTCGAAAATTCCTTTCCCAATTTGAATTGTTCGAGAAATCACTTGATCGTGATATTACGATGTTTTTCCGCGGCGCAAAAGGCAATCTCCATGCAGCTGTTGAACAATCAGAATATGAAATTAAAGAAAACCAAGCGGCACTTGATAAAATGCGTGAACGTCCAGAGCAATACCGTGATCCAATTACGCTTTTTGAAGTCCGTCTACATCAGTATGAATGGATGCAAAAAGCGAGTAGGTAAGAGAAAGAAGAGGGTGTCTCTAAAGGGACATTCTCTTTCTTAAATATTAAAGTAAAACTTTTGCAAATGCGTTTAGTTGATTTCAAATTCAGTAGAGAAATAGAATCTAGGAAACTGTTTACTTAGAATAGGTTATCTATTTAGAATATTATTAATTGACAATCTGTTGTTCGGAATGCTAATCTTTAAAGGTATATTTCTATATTAAAAAAGCTACAAAAGTGTCTAATGACGGTAAAGTAAGTACCGATGGGATAATTAAGCAAATAATAGGTAGAGGAAACCCTCTTCAAATTCGGAGTGGGTTTTATTATAATGATAATTCATAGTAAAACAGTAAGTATAGGAAGATTTATCGGAATACTGTATAGTTAGTACATGAAGGAGCTATTTGCATATGAAGAAGAAATCCGTAAAACTTGGCGTATTTTTGGCTGGAACAGGGCATCATGTTGCTTCATGGAGACATCCAAATGCCATTCCGAATGCGGCAATGAACTTAGACTATTTTAAAGAATTAGCACAAACAGCTGAAAAGGGCTTATTTGATTTATTATTTTTAGCAGATAGCTTATCGGTTGCAAAAGATTCGCATCCGAATATCTTGTCAAGATTTGAGCCGTTGACATTGTTATCCTATCTTGCTGCTGAGACTTCCAATATTGGTTTAGTTGCAACTGCATCGACCACCTATGAAGAACCATTTCATGTTGCGCGAAAATTTGCTTCTTTGGATCATATTAGCTCAGGCCGTGCAGGTTGGAATGTAGTCACAACTTCACTTAGTTCAACGGCAGAGAACTTCAATAAATCAGAGCATTTAGAGCACAGTCTTCGTTATAAAAGAGCGACTGAATTTGTTGAAGTAGCTAAGAAATTGTGGGACTCGTGGGAAGAAGACACTTTACGTATTGATAAAAAGTCAGGCCAGTTTTTGGACGAAAGTAAGTTTCATGAAATCAATCATAAAGGTGAATTTTTCTCCGTCAAAGGACCTTTAAATATTTCCCAATCTCCACAAGTGCATCCGGTCATTGTACAAGCTGGATCTTCCGGTGATGGACAAGCACTCGCCGCCAAACATGCTGAGATTGTATTTACTGCTCAGGAAAATCAAGCGGACGCTGTTTCGTTCTATCGTGAGTTGAAAAGTCAAATGATTGCTTTAGGACGAGAAAAAGGCAGTATGAGTATTATGCCAGGATTGTTCCCGATTGTGGGACAGACGGAGAAAGAAGCACAAGAAAAGTATGAAGCATTGCAAGAATTAATTATTCCGGAAATGGGCTTGGCGATTTTGGGGAGATATTTTGGAAATGTGGACTTTTCAAGTGTTCCATTGGATACACCTTTTGCTGATATTTCATTGCCGGACAATGTGGACAGTATTCGAAGTAAACATGATTTGATAGTCAAACGAGCGAAAAATGAAAATCTAACTTTACGTCAGACTTATCAATGGATTGCGGGGTCACGTGGACACCATATTGCGATTGGTACACCAACACAAATTGCAGACAAAATTGAAAGTTGGGTGATGTCAGAAGCTGCGGACGGTTTTAATATTATGCCAGCACTTTTGCCAGATTCGTTAATAGATTTTGTTGAACAGGTTGTTCCTGAATTGCAATCAAAAGGGATTTTTAGAACTCAGTATGAGAGTACCACGTTAAGAGGGAATCTTGGTTTGGTTAAACCAGAAAATCAGTTTATAACTAAGTGATAGTCGGTATTATCCATTGTAGGATAATCCAATTAAAATGATGGTCAAAAGAGTAAGCCACTGGAGTAAAGGAGGCCGCGATGAGCCAAATATTTAGGGAAGTACAAGTAGAAGAAGCGGATCAATTTTTACGTTTAACCCTAGATGCCTATGCGAGTATACGAGAATTGGATATTCATTTCTCGGCAGCAACAGCAACGAAAGAGGAAGTCGTTAAACATCTAACAGAAAATACTGCGTATGTATTGGAGGAAAATGGAACGTTCCTCTCTACTATATCGCTTCGCTTTCCTTGGGGATTAAATCCTGGTCCACTTGCATTGCCACACATTGGGTGGTTTGCCACCAATCCGGATTATAAGCGTCAAGGGATAGGAAAGAAAACACTGGCATTATTAGAAGAAGAAGTTTTAAAGCAACAGCTGAAACTTCCGGCGGTGACACTAGGTACAGCAGATAATCATCCGTGGCTTAAAGAAATGTACGAAAAAAATGGGTTTGTAGAAATTGGTCAAAAAGACTTGGGAAAAGGTCATATAACGATATATTTGCGGAAAATTTTGCAACCGGATTTATATCAAGCATGGGTAGAAAAACATGATGAAACAATTACGAAATAGAGGAGAAAAACGATGAAAAAGACATTATTATTTGCTTTGACTTTACTTATGGTGGTGTTGCTTGCTGCATGTGGAAATTCTGATAAAGAGCAAGCGACAGAAGTGGATGCGAAACAAGAAAAAACACTTAAAGTGGGGTCAACCGGTCAAAGTTTCCCAAATGGGTATAAAGATAATGGCAAGTTAACTGGTTTTGACGTAGAACTTACAGAATTAATCGCTAAGAACCTTGGATACAAAGTAGAGTGGGTGACAACAGATTTTAGTGGTTTAATGGGACAATTAGATTCTGGCAAACTAGACACGGTAGCAAATGCTGTTGCGATGACGGAGGAACGTCAACAGAAATTCAGCTTCACAGAACCATATAGTTATTATGGGGCACAAATTGTAACAAGCACAAAAAATGAAGCGATCAAATCATTAGATGATTTAAAAGGAAAAACAGTTTCAGGTGTACTAGGTTCGAACAATCTTGCAAACTTACAAAAATATGACACAAAAGGTGAAATTGAAATTCGTACTTATGAAACACGTGATGGAGCTATGCAGGATGCAATTAACAATCGTGTAGAAGGTTATATTAATTCGCGTCCAATCTTACTTGCAGAAATTAAAAAAAATGATCTTCCTTTGAAATTAGTTGGTGATCCCGTTGCATTTGAAAGTGTGGGATATCCTTTTGCTAAAACGGAAAAGGGGGAGGAAATACAAGCAGAATTCACGAAGGAAATTGAAAAATTAAAAGAAGATGGAACGCTGGCTACATTGTCCGAGAAGTATTTTGGCGAAGATATCACCAAAGAATAAACCTAGCGGGGGTCTTATAGAGTAATGAACTTTGATCTTAGTTATATGTTGGAGGTTTTACCTGGAATAATTAAATATATTCCTATTACTCTGCTTTTGGCAGTGGTTTCGATGTTCTTCGCAATTGTGATTGGACTCGTCATTGCGTTGATACGAAACAGCAATATTTTTGGACTTTCACACTTGGCTAGTTTGTACATCTCCTTATTTCGGGGAATGCCTACATTGGTGCAGCTGTTTATCATTTATTATGGTTTGCCACAAATATTCCCATCATTGACTACGATGGGGGCCATGACTGCAGCGATTATTGGTTTTAGTTTGAAAGAATCTTCTTATTTAGCAGAAATTTTTCGAGCTGGATTGAATTCTGTAGAAAAAGGGCAAATGGAAGCTGGTTTAGCGATTGGGATGAAGAAATCGCAAATTTATTTCCGAATTATTTTACCACAAGCAGCTTTAAACGCTTTACCAGCAACAGGGAACACGTTTATATCCTTAACTAAAGAAACATCGCTTGCCTTTACACTTGGTATAACAGAGCTATTTGCAGAAGGAAAAATGATCGCTTCCGCTTCTATGCGCTTCTTCGAGACGTATTTGGCAGTTGGCTTGGTTTATTGGTTATTGATTATTCTTTATTCATGGGGACAAAAATATTTGGAAATTTGGCTTAGTAAACCACTTAGAAGGTGATCCTGATGATAAAAGTAAGAAATTTAAAAAAACAATTTGGCAATGTACTTGTGTTGAATGACATTAATTTGGACATAGAAACGGGAGAAGTTGTGGCCATTATTGGTCCGTCAGGTTCTGGGAAATCCACGCTTTTACGTTGTTTGAACTTATTGGAAGAGCCAAATGGAGGCACAATTGAAATCAATGACGTGAAATTAGATACACTAAACTACAAATCAAGAGACGCCTACCAATTAAGACAGCAAACAGCGATGGTATTTCAACACTATAACCTTTTTAAAAATAAGACAGCTTTGCAGAATGTCATTGAAGCATTAATTGTCAGTAAAAAGATGAAAAAAGAGAATGCTATTAAAATAGGGGAAGAGTTATTGAAGCGAGTCGGCTTAGAAAAACAAGCAAAACAATACCCGATTACATTGTCTGGCGGACAACAACAACGTGTTAGTATTGCCCGAGCGTTGGCGGTGAATCCGCATGCTATTTTATTTGATGAACCTACGTCAGCGCTTGACCCAGAATTGGTAAGCGAAGTGTTACAAGTAATCCGGCAATTGGCCAAGCAAGATACAACAATGGCTATTGTGACGCATGAAATGCAATTTGCAAAAGAAGTTGCAGATAAAGTTATTTTTATGGCCGATGGAAAAATCATTGAACAAGGTACACCAGAGCAAGTGATTGACCATTCAGCGAACCCTAGGACACAGCGATTTTTACGACAGCTGGTAGAGGAGATGGAAGTAACTGAGAGGTAACAAAGGAAGTGTGCTGGTGATGAGAACTGAAAGTTTAGTAGAAGCGATTTATCATTCTAATCCGTTAGTAAATGCTGAAGTTAGAGAAGCAGCTGTAGCAGGCATTATAGATTTTCTTGCAGCATCTTATCAAGCAAAAAACGAAAAAGAAACGACTCTTTTGATAGAAATGATTTTGGAGGAAGGTGGAAACGGGAAGAGCTGGCTAATTGGGAAAGGCATTCAAGCAACCAGAGCACAAGCCGCTCTTTTCAATGGCCTACAAGCTCATTTATTGGACTATGATGATGTCCATTCAGATGTACGTGGACATCCGAGTGCTGTTGTTTTAGCAGCTTTGTTTGCAGCAGGTGATCCTGATACATCTGGGGAGAGGTTTTTAGCTGCATATGTGGTTGGTGTGGAGATTATGGCTCGATTCGGTGAAGCGATGAATCCCTATCATTATACAAAAGGGTGGCATAATACAGCTACACTTGGCGTAATTGCCGCAGCTGGAGCGATTGCGTACTTACGAGAGTATTCGCCACGGTTGATTGCAGAAACGATGAGTTTAGCCGCAACTCAGGCTTGCGGTTTGCGCATTCAATTTGGTACTGTGGTGAAGCCGCTTCATGTTGGGATTGCCGCACAGAATGCTGTAAAGTCCGCTGATTGGATTCGCGCTGGATTGCATAGCAATCCAGATTTTTTAAATGAAAAACTTGGTTTTTTCGAGGTTTATACGGAAAACGTTGTGCATGACGTGACGGTGAATTGGGGAGATTCGTGGCGTATTGTCACGCCAGGATTATGGTTTAAACAGTACCCGTTTTGTTCAGCGGCCGCGCACGGCGCGGATGCAGCAGTGTTTTTGCATGAAAAGTATAAATTGTCGGAGGAAGCTATTCAGGAGATCCACATTCGCTTCCCACCGAATGGAGATGCGGCTTTGATTTACAAGAATCCTGCGACTGGAGAGGAAGGAAGATTTTCGATTGAGTATATTGTCTGGCTTGCTCTGACAGGTAGACCGTTAACTTTTTCTTCCTTTGAATCCAAGCCGATCCCATCTGTGTGGAGAGAATCCGTTCAGAAAATAACTCGAGAGAATGACGCGTCCATCAAAATTTCGGAAGATGCGATACCTGCGGGACGTTTTACGATTGTTGATGTGACGACTAAAAGCGGAGAAGTATTGTCAAAGAGGGTCGATACGCCTAAGGGAAGTCCTAGAAATCCTTTGACTAAGGCAGAACTACGAGAAAAGCTGTTGCACGCGGTTGGGGATGGAGTGAAAACGAAGATGTTGATCGCAGCTACCCACAATCTATATCGGACAACACTTGGAGTTTTTCAAGAAATTGAACAGAATATGTAAGTCGAATCGGTATGACTCAAAATCAAACTATATGCGTCAAAATCGAAACATATGCTTCGAATTAGAATTATGCATCTACGTAAAAACAGAGGTCTGCTAAGTAAAATCAACATACTTAGTCTGCCTCTGTTTATCATTCAATTTGAACCTCAGAAAAAGGAACAGCGATACTTTCTCTATGCATTTGTATTAAATCTTTGCTGTAATCTTTCCACCCGAATGAGCATTAATAAAGCGAATATCACCATTAAGCTTTGGAAATGAAACACGATAGATGAGTTCGTGATATTCATGCTGATTTTCTTCGTAATTTTTATTCCATGTTAATTCAAAATCGAGGTCCTCAAGATAAAGGGACTTTGCCTCTTTTTCAGACAACGTGGGCTGTACGTCCATTTCTTCTAAACGATTCACATCAATGTCAGGGACTGAATAATGCGTGATGAACCCTGTCGTTTTATTGACAGTGATGTGGCAGAGACCAAAATATGTTGAAATTCCTTTATGAAAGATGGAAAAATGGAACCCGTACTGAGTCGTTTCTTCATCTTCATCTCCATTTTGGGAGGCAATACGGAAATACCGATCTGCATTTGGATATAATGTGTATAGAAATTTTAGAGCGATTGTTCTGCATTCTTCGACCGATAATGACAGAAGACCTTTATCATCCCTAAAATTAAACAAACCCGATATTTTGCCCGTTTGTTTCTCGGTTCTAATTTTCAACGTATTTTCTGTTTTTCTTTGAAAATAGCTGTCAAGACTAAGGTCATTGTTTACAGAAAGAGGGCGGGCTGGATGCCATACGGTCACAATTTCATCCCCTATATCTACTTCTCGGAGCTTCGTTAATGTATGTTTATCGAATCCAATAGCCTTATAAATATCAGAATAACCCGGTAACTTTTCAGGAAGTGGAAGATAGCTAATTTCGTAATCTTCTTCGTTTTCATTCTCAACGTTGCTTTTTGCTAATCGATTTGCAGTCTGGGTGTAAAAGGGGGAATTTGGTTGATAGACAAGGAGAGGTGAATGACTGACATTTTCATATACGTCAGGACTTAGATTCATTATAAGTAGGTTCATTTTTACCTCAGCCAAAAACGATTGCTTTACCCATCCCTTGTCCAAAATTTCTCCAGGTAGCCTAATATCCATAGCTTCACCATAATAACGGAATGAAAGAATGTCTCCGCTAAATGCCACATCTACATAAAATCCAGTCATTTCAAGCGGCAATCCAAGCTCCATTTGAACAGATGAAAACCGCATTCCATTGGAAAGTGTTTTACTTTTTTCCGGGACAAACGTTTTTAGAGCATCCGGATAATACTCGGAGACAAACTGAAGGGACTTTTCTAAAAGTTCTTCTTCTTGTAGAGGTAAATGGTGTAACACTGCCTCGTATTGATTGTAATGGAGTAAATGACCCTCACCGTCTAATTCAATCCATATCCCTTGTTCCGCGTCGTGAATTGATTTCCATACAAACAGTGCCACTTGATGCTCTTCTCTAAAATCCTCAATCTCAAGATCGAAGCCATTTGAAACGTTCCCTATTTGTAGTGCACGTAACTTGAGTCTTTCTTTATTCACATTTAATCCCCCGATCTTAAATGGTCTATCTGCTGTAGTCTTATATCCTATTATAAGGTAATAGAAAGACATGGTTAAACTAAATATATCCAGTTTAAATGTAAAATATATGGAGTTCCCTCTTAATTCTATAAAGTAAAAGTAGAGTAAGATATAAAAGATGAACAGATTTTGGTGCCCCGAGCAGTTTTTTTTGTCCTTTTTTGTAAAGAGAATAACTATTACGTAAATTTGTGTAAATCCTTTTAAAGTAAAATCTATTCATAATGTACTACCACTTCTCAAAAACTAGATATTGTTAAATAAATAAAGTGTTTTTTTTGTAGGTATAATGTCTCGTTTTCGTATTAGTCACAGTAAAAAATTCCCCTTAATTTGGATCCATTTACTCAATTAGTGGGATTTACAATATCATTACAAACCTATGATAAGGAATTAAGGTTATTAATTTACAATACGCTTATAACATAAAATCAGGAGGAATGATCCCTTGTTTAGTAAAAATTTTAAGAAGAAGCTACTCCCTTTAGCCGTTATGTCCACTGTTGCTTTTAGTAGTTTAGGAATCCCCTTTTCTAATGCTGAAGCAAAAGAAACAAAGAAGAACAATGCTGAAATTAAAAATGTTATCTTCCTTATTGGTGATGGGATGGGCGTTTCGTATACATCTGCTTATCGTTATTTGAAGGACAGTCCTAATTCAAAATTTGTTGATCGTACGGAGCTTGATAAATATCTTGTTGGTCAACAAATGACATATCCAGAAGATCCAGAGCAAAATGTAACGGACTCAGCTTCTGCTGCAACAGCTATGTCAGCTGGTATTAAAACATATAACAATGCTATAGCAGTAGATAATGATAAAACTGAAGTGAAAACGGTTCTTGAAGCTGCAAAAGAAAGAGGGAAAGCGACTGGACTAGTTGCTACATCAGAAATTACTCATGCTACTCCAGCAGCATTTGGTTCGCATGATCCTAGCCGTCAAAACATGAATGGGATTGCGGATGATTACTTTGATGAATTAGTAAATGGGAAACATAAGATAGATGTTCTTCTTGGAGGGGGAACAGATCTATTTATTCGCAAAGATCGTAATCTTGTAGATGAATTCAAAAAAGATGGATTTAGCTATGTAACAAATACAGACGAGCTATCAAAAGACAAAAATAAACAGGTTCTTGGATTATTTGCAGGTCGAGGACTACCAAAAATGCTTGATCGTACGAAAGACGTTCCTTCTTTAGAAAAAATGACAAATTCTGCAATTGATCGTTTAAATAAAAATAAAGATGGTTTTTTCTTAATGATTGAAGGAAGCCAAATTGATTGGGCTGGTCATGATAATGATATCGTTGGCGCAATGAGTGAAATGGAAGACTTTGAAAAAGCATTTAAAGCAGCAATTGATTTTGCGAAGAAGGATAAGCATACATTGGTTGTTGCGACGGCCGATCACTCTACTGGCGGTTATTCGATTGGTGCAAATGGTATTTACAACTGGTTTGGTGAACCAATTAAAGCAGCAAAACGTACACCTGATTTCATGGCGAATCAAATCGCAAATGGTGCTGGTGTAGAAGAAATACTGAAAAAATATATTGATCTTGATTTAACGGCTAAGGAAATTCAATCTGTGAAAGATGCTGCTAGTAAAAAAGAAGTCGATATTGATAATGCAATCGAAAAAATCTTTGACACGCGTTCTAACACTGGTTGGACTACTGGTGGTCATACGGGTGAAGATGTACCTGTATTTGCTTATGGACCTTCATCTGAACGATTTGCAGGACAAATTGATAACACGGATAATGCGAAAATTATCTTCGATATTCTAGAAAAGGGAAAAAAACAAACAGTTATTAACGATAAATAAGTTTGGCTGTACAAAAAAGCATAACAAAGATCGTTGAAGGAGCTGACAAGTAGCTTTAAGTCAGCCCTTCTTTTTTTAAATGATAAAGTGAAACTTCCATCAGCGTTTTTTTCATCCCCACTGATGGTTAGTTGAACCGGGATTAATTGGAGGGTTTCTCTTGAAAAAATGTATCGGACCACTTACACTTTTATCTCTATTATTCTTATTTGGGTGTTCGAATGAAGTAAGTAACAGTGAAACTCCAGAAAAAGAAAAACAACCCAAAAATGAATATTTGAATGATTACGTTTCAAACCCACAGGTAACAGATGACCGAACATTACTTGAAGTTGGCCAATCCGTTTCCGATGAAAAAGGTGAAGCAACTTTAAAAGCAATCAATCCCGTCAATGAAACTTACGAAATTGGTCCAATCCGACTAAGTGTGAAAGATATGAAACTTATCCATTTAAGACCAGATTATAGTCTTATTGATTATTTTCATGTGTTGACACATGATGAGGAATTTGACTTCGTAAAAGTATTTGTCGAAATCGAAAACACTTCTGATGAAAAAGTAAACTTCGCACCAATCGCTATGATTGAAACTAGCTTAGGCAAGAAATTAGATTGGGAGAAAGACATCTATCTAGAAGAATTAAACGGTGAAATAGAAGGAAATACGACAAAAAAGGGAAATCTAGGTTTTATTATTGACTCGTCAAAAGACCTTGAATGGATTGAACTAACAACAAGCGATGTATTCGATAAAGGTGAAAATAAAATACATGACTCTCAAATAATAAAAATTAAGTTTTAACCAATAAAAGGTGTAGAGATTTTTCTCTATGCTTTTTTTGTGGCTCAACGATAAAACCTTTAGTCTCTGGTTATCATTCAATTTGAATCTAAGAATAAGGGATAGCGAATCATTCTTTTAACACATCATTCGAATTTTTTCTGTAATCTTTCCACCCGAACGAGCATCAATAAAGCAAATGTCACCATTAAGCTTCGAAAACGAAACACGATAGAGAAATTCGAACTATTCATGCTGGTTTTCTTCGTAATTTTTGTTCCATGTTCATTCAAAATTGAGGTCCTCGATAAAGGGATTTTTCCTTTTCTTCTGATAAAGTGGGCTATATGTCCATATCATTTAAACGATTCAGACTCATGTCAGGTGCTAAATAATGCGTGAGAAACTCCGTCATTTTATGTTTTACAGACTTTTCCGAACGAGAGAGCCGACTTCTTCAGAGGTGGGATGATAGTGAGGTTGAATAGGCATGTCTTTAAACGAGTTCATGTTTCGATTTTTTGTGTTTTAAGTAATGGTATCATTTGCGAGTAGAACTGATGTTCCTGGTGATTGGATTGTGGTAATATTTAAATAATAGAAAAAGAGGAAAACACTGTGTTTGTGACTCATTCATTTAAAATACCGTATGATAAGAAATTGTATTCGGAGTTAAGGTTGATGCAGTAAAAGCCGCTGCTTATTATTTCTCCTTTAAAAAGTGGTTAAGTAAAACGGAAATTCATTTAGCTATTAAAATTAAAAAAAATATCAAGTATTACTATTTTCTTGACTGACCACTATAATCAGGAATGGGAGATGAAACAAATGAATAAAAAAGACATCGCTAATATCCGAAAGCAATTTAAATTAGACAATCAGTCTATGAATATTCGTGAAATCTTTACTGTTTATGTAAAGAAAGAATCAGGTGAGATTTATCATCAAGTCAGTCAACCGTTTCAAATGTTAGAGCAGGAAGCACAAGAATTGTTTTTAGCAAACTTTAAAAAAGTTTTGACAGGTCATCTTGATGCCAAACTGTTTGAGCTGAAATTTAAACGTGATGTGGAAGACAGCACCCAAATGATCCTCTACGAAGGATTACGAGCAGGATCAACGGAAGATTGGAAAGAAGGCATGCTCAAAATCGTTGGGAAGATGTTTGCTCATGCTGTTTATGATTTTGATACTGTGGTGACATTTATCCGAGGAGAATATCTAAAGGCGGCTGGGAAACGAGATTCGGAATCCGAAGAAGGAGGGGACGATAAAGTTTATTCCAGTGAGTTTATCCTTTGCAGTCTTAATAAAACCGATCAGCCGAAAAAAGCCTTGTTGTTTGATTATATCGAGAAAGAATTCAAATCGAATAACGCAGTGGATCCCATTATTAATTTGACCACTCCGTTAACAGGTTTTTTGTTTCCTGCCTTTAATGAAAATTCGGCAGATGTGAATCATATTCTCTATTGTGGAGGGAAAGTGAATCAACCAGACGATTCATTTATAGAAGAAGTTCTCAACTGTGAAGAGATTATTACCGCTATGGAAGATAAGGATAGCTTTGAGCAAATCTTAAAAATTGTAATGGGAGACGAAGTGGATTCCAGGGTCATTTCTAATGTCTATGAGGAAATTGATAAGATGGTACAGGAAAATGAAGAAGATGAAGAAAGTGAATCGCCTATGTTGGATTATCGAGACATTGAACGCATCTTAGAGGTAAGCGGCGTCGAAAATGTGGATACCGCCAAAGTGGAACATGCCTTCAAGAGTGTCGTAGATGACGAAAAACATGAAATCAAAGCAAGCAGTATTATACCTAAAACCATTAAAATCAATACGAAGGTGGCAGATGTATCCGTCAGCCCGAAAGACCTGAAAAATGTAAAATATATTACTTACAATGGAAAACGGTGTCTATTAGTTGAAATCGATGAAGATGTAGTCGTCGAAGGATTTCGACTGGAAACGAAGACACTCTAGTGGTTTTTGAGGAACAGATTCCTTAATACATTGCAATCTATTAATGACTTTAGTTGGATTTCTACAAATAGTAGAAACCAACTTTTTTTAGGATTGGTTCCAGACAACATGATCATACAGCATACCAGGTTAGAGAAGTAAATCGCTGGATTTAATGTTTGTGAATGAAATTTACTTGATTAGGCGGAAGAGGATTATCCTGCTTAAGGAGCTTATAAATTTGTGAAGAATCATACGTAAACGAATGGATTACGTATGAGCAATAATTAAAGAACAATTTTTGAAGCTCTTTTACATTTTTCGATCTTCCCCAAACAGGCTCAACTGTGACGCACACAAGTAGAGAATGATCAAACTTTATCCCACGCTAAATGGGCGGTTATAGTGAAAAGGAAAGGAATATTTGAATTGAAAATTGTATTAAGGAACTGCTGATTTACAATAAAGTTGTTCCGTTAAAGGGCCAGATTGTAGAGGAAACAGAAAAAGTAATAATACCGATTAAAGATCATTTTAAAAGTATTTCACTTTACTCGACCTCTTTACCATTTTTGTTGCATATGCAACAAAAATGAATTAAATTTAATGTATGCCATTTTTATTGCAGTTGCAAAAAAATATGTACTAAGGAGTTAATTATGAAGGAAATTCTTCGTGAGATTGGAATGATTTCCAGGGCATTAGATTCAATAAGCAATATAGAATTTAAGGAATATGACCTTACAAAAGGGCAGTATTTGTACCTTGTGCGAATATTTGAAAACCCAGGAATCATTCAAGAAAAGTTAGCTGAGATGATAAAAGTAGACCGAACAACAGCATCTCGTGCTATAAAGAAACTTGAAATTAATGGCTTTATTGAAAAGAAAGATGATGAATATAACAAAAAAATCAAGAAACTCTTTCCAACAGAGAAAGGGAAAAATGTTTATCCATTTATAAACAAAGAAAATGATTATTCCAATACCGTTGCATTAGAGGGATTGTCTGAAAAAGAAGCAGAAACCATTTTCAATCTTCTTCAAAGAGTAAGAAAAAATGTAGAAAAAGACTGGGAATTTGTAAAAAGGGGAAACAAAAGGAATTATTGATTATATAAAGGAGCGATATATTTAAATGGCTATAAATATAAAAATGTGTACCCTTGAAGATTCACGTAAACTTCAAGAAATTAGTCATGAAACATATAATGAGACATTTAAGCATCAAAATTCACCCGAAAATATGAATACCTATTTGGAAAGGGCATTTAACTTAAAACAATTAGAAAAAGAATTATCTAATATTTCTTCGCAATTCTATTTTGTTTATTTTAATAATGAAGTTGCTGGATATTTAAAGGTCAATACCAATGATGCCCAGTCTGAAGAAATGGGTGATGAATCCCTTGAAGTCGAAAGGATTTATATAAAGGACAAATTTCAAAAACACGGGCTTGGTAAATATCTGCTAAATAAAGCTATAGAAATTTCGATGGAACGAAATAAAAAGAAAATCTGGCTTGGCGTATGGGAAAAAAATGAAAATGCGATTGCTTTTTATAAGAAAACAGGGTTTGTTCAAACTGGCGCCCACTCTTTTTATATGGGAGATGAAGAACAAACGGACTTGATCATGACCAAAACAATCATATAACTTTTTAAAGGTGGGCTCTTATGTATATTCCAAAATATTTTAAGGTTACAAATCTTGATGAGATTTGGGATTTCGTTCAACATAACTCTTTTGTTACGATTGTCACAACAGGACAAGGGAAACCAATTGCCACTCATTTGCCATTGCAGTTAATTACAGAAGGAGATTCTTATATTATATAACTGGGCATATGGCTTATGGGAACTCTTAATGGAGAACATTCGAAACCTGTGAAGAAGTACTGGTGATGCTCCAAGGACGACACGCTTATATCTCTTCCTCCTGGTATGAAGAGGACTATCATAACATCGTTAATAAACTCTATGAAGAAAAGAATTTGAATTCTCAACAAATGGCACAATTGATGGAAAGGAAATTAAAAAAGGACAAAAAGGCGTTAATAGTTATATGAATGTAGAAAGATGGGTAATCCATCTTTGATAGCAGAGTGCCAATAATAATTGTATTAGAAAGGATTGAACTAGTATCGAATTACGACATTTAGAATATTTTTTAATGGTTAGTAAAGAACTACATTTTACAAAATCAGCTGAAAAATTAGGAATCTCTCAACCCACTTTAAGTCATCAAATTAAGATGCTCGAACAAGAGGTAGGATACCCACTTTTTAACCGCGTTGGCAAGAGAATTGAGCTTACTAAGGTAGGAGAAATTGTACAACAGGAAGCATTGAATATTCAAGGTTCCATACAAAGTATTACCTCTCAAATTGCTGCATTTACAAAGGTAGAAATCGGAGAATTGAAAATTGCCGTGTTACCAGGGGAAATAACTGATTTGGTATCTACTTTGTGTATTCAATTTAACCATTTATATCCGAACATTAAAGTGCTCATTGAAACTACTGATCAGGTGGAAAAGGCCGTTATAGAAAATCGAGCCGATTTTGGTATTGGTTTTCAACTTAATCAATATGATATGTTGCAAGTGACGAAGTTGTATGATGAAGAATTTTACCTAATTAGTAATCAGAGTCATGAAGAGCAGACGATTTCATTTTCTTCTGTTTTAGATGGTCCTCTGATTTTATTTCCCGGTCTGCATCAATGTAGAAAAATACTTGATATAACGAGTGATGAGGTTGGCAAGCAATTAGAGCCTATTGTGGAAACGTCTAGTATTCAATCTATCTTGAATCTAGTTAGAAGTGGTGTGGGGCGTAGTGTTGTTTCACGTACATTATATGAATTTTATGATACAGAGGATTTATTTTTCCAACATATTGAGAAACCATCTTTGACAAGAGCAGTCTATCTCGTGATGAAAAAGAATTGTTTTATTAATTATCCAGCACGTAAATATATTAAGTTATTAGTACGTGAAATCGAAAAGCTTCATTTTCACACAGAGAAAGATTCAATTACTTCTTTACGAAGTGCTATATTATAGTTTTTATCTATCATTATCATAGAATTAATCGCATAGGACGATAATGAATTTCCCTTTACAATGAAGATAAGTTCATAAAATGAGAACTATAAATTGCAAAGGGGATGTTCAATTATGTTTCAGGCAGTAGCGGGTATTAAAATTCCAGATTCTCGATTGGCGAAAGATGCAGCCGATATTTTACGTGAGCATGGGGACGACTTGTTGTGGAATCATTCAAATCGTGTGTTTTTATTTGGTGCAGTCAACGGAAAAAAAGCGAAGCAAAACTATGATTTAGAATTGCTATATGTCAGTGCTTTATTCCATGATTTAGGCTTAACAAATAAGTTCAGTAGTCCCAATTTACGATTTGAAGTAGACGGTGCCAACGCAGCAAGAAGTTTTTTACAGCAGTATCAAATTCCGGATGAGTCAATTCGTCTTGTATGGGATGCTATTGCATTACATACTACACCCGGTGTTGCAGAACATAAAGAGTCTGAAGTAGCACTACTCTTTTCGGGTGTTGGTTTAGATGTGATGGGAGATGGCTTTGAACAATTCCCCGACGACTTGCGTGAAGAAATTATAAAAGCGTTCCCTCGTAACAATTTCAAAAGGGAAATTATTTCAGGATTTTATGAGGGCTTTAAGCATAAGCCAGAAACTACTTTTGGCAATATGAAAGAAGATGTTATTAAATATTTTAGACCAGAATATAAAAATAAGAATTTTTGTCAGTGTATTTTACATTCACCATGGTCAGAATAAGAAACAGAAATGTCAACGTAACGTGGTAGGAATTAAACATGTGACGCAGTTCTATAGGTTTTTTTATTAGTGAGCGATCCATCCATATACTTATTCCAGAATAGGGCGCTATTGATTGAAGATCAGGTAGAAAATAATCAAAGCTTTTTATAAAAACCAAATTTAAATCTGCTGAAAAAGAATCCATTTTGATCAATCTTTTTTTCAAAATGGATTCTTTTAATTTATCGTAAAATATGGGCTTACGAGGTATTTTTAATCATACTTTATTCCAAAGCTACAACGTAAAAAAATAGGTAAATACAGGATTAAACGAAACCGCCTGTTCCAATGACAGACGGTTTCGATTAGTATCAAATCATTGGATTGGGCAAAGAGTTATTTTTGCACAAGAATGAGGTTTATTAACTCATCTACTATGTTATTAGAGGCATAGATTGTATGATTTCCCGCAGTGCTCTGTGTACCACCAGCTTCGGTAATCAGTAGCTGACCAGCTGCGATATCGTACCAGTTAGGGTTTAGGTAAATAGCTGCGTCTAATCGACCAGCTGCAATATAAGCTAACGTAACAGCGGCTGTACCAATAATTCGAATTCTGTACACATCGTTTACAATGTTATCTAACAATTGCAATCGTTCCTTATTGCTTTCTTTGTTTCCATCCTTTGCGAAGTCTCCTACTGAAACAAAGGCTTCTGATAGAGCAACATCTCTAACTTGAATCGGTTGTTCGTTTAAAAAAGTACCCTCTCCTTTCGCCGCCCAAAACAATTCATCCAAACCAGGAAGTGATATGACAGCAACAACGGGATCTCCCTGATAAGTCAGCGCAATAGAAACCCCGTACAACGGAATTCCGACACTGTAATTCACCGTACCGTCAATTGGGTCGATTACCCATTCAAAATCCTCAGTGCCTTCAATGCTCCCCGCTTCTTCACTGAAAATCCGATGGGTAGGATATTGTTCTTTAATACGGCGGATGATCAGGTTTTCCACCTGAATATCCATTTCTGTTACAAAATCTTTTGCAGATTTCACAGTTTGTTGACCCGCTTTTCCTGCGTGTGGAAGAATAAATTGTCCTGCGTCTTTACCAAGTTGAATAGCAAAATCTAAATATGATTGATACATGTCTTTTTCTCCTTTTTCAAAAAATCCTACTGACTCTTTATTTAGTTTTTTACATGTGTCGTTTCTCTCCTTTACTAATTCGACAAATCTCTGTATAGAATCCTGCAAAATGAAGTAGAAAATGAGAAATGGCCTAAGATCACTATTGATTACAGTAATTAAAATCCAATGAATGCTCCCCCACCTAAAATGCTAACGCATTTTTGAGGAAGGGGTTTCTGTCGTATCGATGTATTCACCCAAAATTTCTTCGTGAACCTAAACGATTAACGAGCAGTGGGGCTGTCACATCGGTGGACTACACACACCCAGACCCTCTATCCCATTGGTCTTGCCGTTGGAACTTCTTTTTTACATACTCATTGTTTGGGGGTTCCAAACATTCACGGTTTCCATATTGAAATCCGTTTCTTTTGTTAATCGCAACCAAGCTTTTTTCAAAATATTAGCTGCTCCATTTACATCCGCATTGATGAACCCATTACGACTTGAAAGATATAATCCTCTTTTTATACGCTTGCCTGAGAAGTGTTTCTTTCTATCGCTTTCACCATAAGTTGGGATATCGTCACCATCAAGAAAACTTGCTTTGGATGTGTAGGATTCCTCCGTCACCATCACCTTCATTCCGTGCTGTTTAGCTTTATATGTAATCATGCTGATCAACAAACTATGTGGAATATTCACAAACGATTGATTGATGCGTTTACCAATACTAATCTTTTGTTTCCACGCTTTGTTTTGTCCAATGATGATGGTATGGGTGTTTTCTTCTAACGCAATTTTTATCACTTCTGAACTTGCCTTATGAAAAATATCCTTTATTTTAAGGAATCTTTTTTGATGTAATCTTTCTAATCGTTCAGAAGTAAAAGAACCTTCATTCGCTTGTTTTCCCTGTCGTAAAATACCAAGTAGATGGGCTTTCTTTTTGTTGTAGTATTGATTGATGGATTTGACATGTTTGCCCTTGACTAATAGGGGTGCTCGTCCCGTATTTGTCACAATGGTTGCAAGATTATCAATTCCTAAATCAATACTCATAAATCTACCGTTATCTTCTAATTCCGTTTTTTCAAAAGAGATCTCCATCACTAACTCTACAACATATTGGTTGTACTTCGGAATCATACGAACTTGTTTTAATCGACCTTCAGCAAAGCCGAGTTTTCCGATATTTAATTGTTTCTTTGTTTTGGGGAACTTTAAGAACTTCTTGTTTTTAATGACGCAATCTTGATTGGTGAAAGCCGTTTCTTTTTCTGTTGCACGACTATACTTAGGTATTTTTGGTTTCACATTGTATTTAGAAGGGTTTTGTTTGTAATCTTTTAAACTCGCATAAAAAGACTTCCAGTTTTGAAAAACACCCTTCATTACAGATTGACTGGATTGCGCCGGAAGAGAGCGATAATCTTTTTGTGAAACGACCTTAAATAAAGCATCCAAAAAATGATAGTTTACGTAGGGGTGCTCTTTTGATGGTTTGGAAAAAAGATTACATGTCACTTCTGTTTGTTTTTCTTTCGGTTTGTCTTTTTGTCTCATTACACTCTTTTGATAAGCTAAAAGTTGAACATCATTCATACTATCTATTTTTTTATCAATTGTATCCAAGACTTCTTTTTGTAAAGGCTGCAATTCTTTACCTTGTGTAAGTCCTGTGTAAACCTGGCGGATATAGAAATTAGTGGTGTTATGCAAATTTTTGGCGTTTTGAGTCATACCTTGAAAATACCCATACATACGATGTCCTTTTTTAATCCAAATTTGGTGCGTTCTATACTTCTTTTTTTCTTCGTTTTCCTTTGTCATATTTTCTCACCTCCTATATTTATCATATCAAACATATGTTCTAAAACACTAATAATACGATTTGTTTTGAAAAATAAAAACCGCCCATTCACCCCCTCCTTCATTTTTTAACAAAAATTTGAAGAAGGGGTACTCTTGGCAAAAATGATAGAAATAGAAGGGGATGAGTAGAGAAAAGTTACTTATTTCCAAGAAACTAGGGAATATCCTCTTCGTTCGCCAAACAAGCGTCCATGTTAGAGTGAAGCTAAATGGACTGCTGGAAATTAAAATCTTTCTCCTGATTTAACAGGCTGTAATCCCCCAACTTCAATTATGGTGAGAGAACCAAGATAAAAATAGGTGGAGGAGCCCCCACTAATGGAAGTTTCATTGTATCGAACTGCTTTCCTATATAAGTACGTCCACTACAAGGTCCAATTTAAAGTGTCCATACGATAGTCTACCTTCTCAATGAAACAAACCAGTAGATAGTAGTTGAAAATATGTAGAATTAGACGTAACGTAAAAGAAAGAAGGACTAGGCAGGGGGAGTGTAGACGTGAACATTTTAGTTGTAGAAGATAATGAAGCAGTTTGTTCGATGTTAGAAATGTTTTTTGCGAAAGAAGGATTGCACGGTGAGTTCGTGATGAATGGGTTAGATGGGTACAATCGTTACAAAACGGGGGATTGGGATATAATTATCTTGGATTGGATGCTGCCAGGGATGGATGGGGTCAGTATTTGTCGTAAAATCAGGGAAGATGATCGTACAATCCCAATCATTATGCTGACTGCAAAAGATAGTGAATCTGATCAAGTCCTTGGGCTTGAGCTAGGGGCGGATGATTATGTGACTAAGCCTTTTAGTCCACTGGCATTGATGGCGCGAATTAAGGCAGTGATGCGAAGATCGCAGAAGGATAATCAGTCAGAGCTATCAGAGGATCAGATTATTGAAACAAGCCATTTTAAAATAAACCGTGATACACGGGAGGTATTTCTAGACGGTGAATTAATTCCGAACTTAACACCGAAGGAATTTGATTTACTTCTCTATTTTATACAATCACCACGCCAGGTTTTCACGCGTGAGCAATTGCTTGAACGGGTATGGGGCTATCAGTTTTACGGTGATGAGCGCACGGTTGATGTGCATATTAAACGCCTGCGGGGCAAGATTGGCTTAAACACTAAGCCGATGCTTCATACTGTCTGGGGAGTCGGTTATAAGTTTGATGAAACGGTGACGGTTAATGAGAATTAAGTATGTGTATCAATTGCTTGTAAGTCATATTAGCATTTTACTTGTGGCGTTTGTTATCTTAAGTTTACTGTTCGCTAATTATGTCGAAAATCTAGTCTATAAAAGTAAAACGGATGAACTGATTGAATATGGACAAACCATTTTAGCGAAATTTGAAGCCGATCCAAGAGGGCAGATTCAAACGTTAAATCAATATGCAAACGTGTTAGATGCACGACAAATTTACTTTAGTGTGTTTGATCAACACTTGAACTTGCTAACACCTAATATTGGCCCACTTGAAAGTTTTGAGCTGACTGCTAAAGAGTATTCACAGCTATCAAACGGTGAAACAGTCATTATACGCCATGAAGGCAAACGATTTGTACAAGAAATGTCGGTGGTATTGTTACCGTATATCCAACGCGCGAATTTACTCGGAGTCATTGTTCTGTATGCCCCGGTAAGCGGCACACGAGAAATGATCAGTGAAGTGAATAATTATCTATTCATTACTGTAGTCATCGCTTTAGCGGTATCTTTACTATTAAGCTGGTTTTTGTCTAAGCTTCATGTGAATCGAATTCAACGTATCCGTGAAGCAACTTCGATGATTTCTTCTGGGAACTATGATGTCCATGTTCCATCCTCCAGTTTTGATGAAATCGGTGATCTTGGCAATGATTTCAACGAGATGGCACAGAAGTTAAAAAACTCCAATGAAGAAATTGAAAGTCTTGAAAATCGTAGACGGCAATTCATGGCAGATGTATCTCATGAAATGCGAACGCCATTGACCACGATAAGCGGAATGATAGAAGGGTTGCGGGATGACTTAATTCCTGAAGAAGAAAAAATGAAAGGCATTAATCTGATGAATCAGGAAACGAAACGATTAATCCGGTTAGTGAATGAAAATCTAGATTATGAAAGAATCCGATCCAATCAAGTCGTGTTAGCGAAAGAAAAAATCCAGCTTCAAGAAGTGTTGGAAGTCATTCAAGATCATCTCTCCATTCAGGCTGAAGGTAAGAATAATAGGATTAAACTTGATGTTCCCAAAGATTTGCTCGTGTTTGCGGATTACGACAGATTGATGCAAATTTTAATTAATATCACAAAGAACAGTATTCAATTTACCGAAAATGGAACGATATGGCTCCGTGGCAAAGCGGGAAAAGATCGGGTTATCATTGAAATTGAAGACACAGGTTCTGGGATTAATCCAGCAGATATTGAGGCAATCTGGCATCGCTTTTATAAAGCTGATTTGTCTCGAACTAGCAATCCTTACGGAGAATTCGGTCTCGGCTTATCCATCGTTAAGAAGCTTGTCCAGCTTCATGATGGTGAAATTGAGGTGGAAAGTGAGGAAGGCAAGGGAACGATCTTTACGATTCAACTGCCAGCAAAATAAATCGTTGTAAAGGTGAATTGTTATTGAGTTGGAACAAAGCAGCTAATAGGATCCAATATGTAGATAATACGAAGCACTATGGCCTATAATATGAAGTAGCTTTAGGTGAAGAGGTTGTAGAGACTCTCTCCATAGAGATAGTGTCAAATGAGTAAGAGGAGTGGGGAATTGTGTATAAAATTATTGCCATCGACATGGATGGGACCTTATTAAATGATCATCATGAAGTAACAGCAGACGTACGAGACGCGCTACATAGAGCAAAAGAGCAAGGTGTGAAAATTGTTCTATGTTCGGGCCGTCCTATCGGTGGTATGCGCCGATACTTGAAAGATCTTAAGTTAGATGAAGAGGAAGATTACGTGATTGCCTATAATGGCGCTCTCGTTCAAAATACTCATACCAATAAGATCGTATCTGAACTGTCACTTGGATATGACGATTTAAAGTTGTTTTATGAACTAAGTCTCGAGTTAGATACTCCTATGCAATTTTTTGATGCAGAGAATGTCTATACACCGAATTCAAATATTAGTGAATACACAGTTCTAGAATCGTTTATTAATCAAATCCCCTTACGTTATCGTAAAATTGAAGACATTTCAGCAAATATTGTACTTCCGAAAATCATGTTTATTGATGAACCTGAGCGATTAAACAAAGTGATTGCACAAATTCCAGCGTCAATAAAAGAAAAGTACATGATGGTTCAGAGTGCGCCTTATTTCTTAGAAATCTTACATCCAGAAGTTAGCAAAGGGAATGCTGTCAAGAAACTGGCGGAAAAACTAGGGATCGACCAGCAAGAGGTGATGAGTATAGGTGATAATGGTAATGACTTATCAATGATCGAGTACGCTGGCTGTGGCGTGGCCATGGAGAACGCGATTCCAGAAGTTAAGAAGTCGGCTGATTTTCAAACTCGCTCTAATAATGAAAATGGGGTTGCGTACGCCATTCACGAGCTTGTACTGACGCGTTAAGCTTTAGCTAGGGGATGGATTAGTAAGTGCTGGTTTTAAACTGAGGTTCTGCCGTATTTTAATAAAGATCGACAATTTAAGACAAATTTAGACTCCTTCCTTTAACTCGGAAGGAGTTTTTTGATATGATAAAAATAAGTAACTTCTAATGAGAAGAGGGATTTTAGATGATAGTTGAAATAGAAAATAATTGGTTGAAGGTAAGTATTTCACAAAATGGAGCAGAGGTGCGGGAAGTCAAGCATAAGAAAAATGGACTGAACTATATGTGGACAGGGGATAGCACCTACTGGGGACGCGTTTCTCCTGTCTTGTTTCCGATTGTCGGAAGTTTAAAAGAAAACCAGTATCAGCTAGATGGCAACACATATAAAATGTCACAGCACGGTTTCTTACGTGATAATGTATTCGAAGTGGACAAAAAGGAAATAGATTATGTTTCCTTTGTAATCGAGTCTGCTGGACAGTTCACACATGTATATCCATATGAATTTAAGGCATGTATCCATTATAAGCTTAAAGAAGATTCTCTATTTGTACGATGGGAAATCGTGAATGAAAATAAGGAAGAAATGTATTTTTCCATTGGTGCACATCCAGCGTTTAAGCTTCCTCTTTTAGAAAATGAGAAGATTGAGGACTACATATTGAAGCTTACACCTGCATCAAATAATGAAGTCATTGAATATGAGCTCATGGATTCTTTAATCCATGAGAAAGGCCCAGCTCATGATTTTCAAGAGATTCCACTCACTCCTTCTTTATTTGCACAGGACGCTCTCGTATACAGCCATATTGATCATATGACATTGACATCTCAAAAATCGAGTCATGGTGTCGAACTAACATTCAAGGACTTTCCATTCGTTGGAATATGGTCGAAATATAACGAGACAGATCGTACAATGGCACCATTTGTCTGCATTGAACCATGGTACGGTATTGCCGACACTCATGATACATCAGGGAACTTGAAGGAGAAATTTGGAGTGAATCGGCTAGAAGCAGGGGAAACGTTCCGAGCTGAGTATGGCATGAAGTTTAATTAAGGGAACAAAGATTCTTTTTATTTACGAACCTTCTTTTTTATACTTACATCATAGAGAATTGAATTAGATAATATTTCATCCTTGTTTCATGCATTGTTAATAATTTCGTCATATTTGTTGGCTATGATGAATGTAACAAATAAATTGAAAGAAACAAGGAGGATGGTCCGTATGGAGGAACATCAAATTGAAACAAATACATCATTACAAAAAGAACCGCAGAAAAAAGGAAAAGCGGGCTGGGGGCAGACGATTGTTTCTGGATTAATCGGTTCCGTATTAACGGCAACGATATTTACAACGGCGGGAGATCAGCTTTTCCCACACACCCCAGCTGAAAATCCAACTTCTACTACGGTAGAAAAAGACATAACGAAAGATAATGGTGTGAACGTTCAAAATACCTCATACACAGGAACAACAAGCCTTGCAGATATGGTTGAATCGGCTTCGAAGGCCATTGTCGGAGTCGTCAATTATCAACAATCGGCCAACCGATTTGCACTAAATTCGCAGGAAGTAGAAAGTGGCACAGGTTCAGGAGTCATGTATAAAATTGATGGAAAGAACGCCTATATTGTCACGAATAATCATGTCATTGAAGGGGCTTCAAAGGTTGAGGTATCGTTATATAATGGCAAGACTACAACGGCAGAAATCGTCGGTTCCGATGCTTTAACCGATTTGGCTGTTTTGAAAATCGATGCTTCATTAGCTCCAGGTGAGATTAAATTTGGCGATTCAAATGCGATCCGCGCTGGTGAACAGGTGGTGGCAATTGGGAATCCACTTGGACTTGATTTTTCTAGAACGGTTACTGAAGGAATCATTAGTGCCGCTGAAAGAACTATTGACGTGGATACATCAAGCGGTACATGGGGATTAAACGTCATCCAAACTGATGCCGCAATCAATCCAGGTAATAGCGGGGGAGCCCTAATCAATTCTAAAGGCGAGGTAATCGGAATTAATAGCTTAAAAATATCCGTAAATGGTGTTGAAGGCCTCGGATTTGCTATTCCAAGTAATGATGTGATTCCAATTGTGGATGAAATGATTAAAACAGGAAAAGTGACACGTCCATATTTAGGAGTGGGTCTTGCTGATTTAGCAGAACTTCCGCCAGCATACGTACAAAACATTCCTCAAAATGTGAAGGCAGGAGTCATGGTCACAAATGTGGCAACTGGATCTGCTGCAGAAAAAGGCGGCTTACAGCAGGAGGATATCATTACTGCGATGAATGGGAAAGAAATAAAGAGCGCTATGGAACTTAGAAAATATCTCTATACAGAAGCAAAAGTGAATGAAAAAGTAAGTGTGGAAGTGTATCGTGGAAATAAGAAAGTGACATTACAGGTTACATTAGGACAATCACAATAACAATATTGAAATGAATGGTTCTAGCTGCAATTAGTAGCTGGGGCCATTTTTCTTTGCAGCTATAACTCCTTAATTTGAATAAATAATAGGTTGTTGCATTGAAACATATATCGGTCATTGCTGTCACTATATCAGCGGTCTTTACGATCTTATCAGCCATTTGCTCTACAAGAAATATTATTGTATCAATCATCTACTGAAGAAATTTAAATATAAGGTGTCAACTGTAGTGTAGTGATCAATTCAAGAACAAAACTGAATGATTGTATAAGAATAATGGTTCAAGTTTATAATAGTAGGAGGGTGCCACTAAGTGAAAAATGCGATTCACATATAAATGTCAATAAAATGGTTCCAAAAATATATAAAAAGTTTGACAATTCTGTGAACTAGATGAATAATATATATAAAGGAGGATGATTAAAATGGAATCTAGATTGAAATTGTTAAACGCTACGAAGTATGTAGGGGTAATCCTACTTACAATGGGAATTGCAATTTTTTTATACGGATCCTTTGTAAGCGATTACAGACCTGTGATGGGGATTGGGATTGGTACAGTAATGGGCGCTGTTTTTATCTTCTTAATGGGAATGTTTCTAGTAGCTTCTGAAGAGATGGTGACAAATTGTAAGCAGGGGAAAAAGATACTGCCTTGATAATGGATTGGTTAAATAATATTAACTGGTCATATAGATGTTAATATAGGCGTAGTTGACATGAGGATACAAATGGCTGCGCCTTTAAAAAAAAAGAGAGCGTAATACGCCCTCTTTTAAGTGGATCTTTTTGGATTACATATCCCAGACAAAGATTAACAATGTCCCGAAAATGGTAACTAAAGCAACCAATATACCAAAATAAACGTTTGAATAAATGGCGCCTTTATCTTCTGTTTCACCAGCATGCATGAATACAACGAGTTGCAGGCCTGCTTGTATGAATGCTGTCACAAGAAGTATAGTTATGCCTGCTGTAAATGACATATCTAAGAAGTAAACCAATAAAGCCACTGCTGTAAGGATTAACGAGAATGCAAAGCCCATTACTTGTTTTATTGGGAATAATTCTTTCATATTACATCATTCCTTTCAAGTAGATGAAGCTAAAGATAAAGATCCAAACTACATCTAGGAAATGCCAGTAAAGAGAGAAAATGAATGATTTATTGGCTGTTTCAGGAGTCAATCCACGTTTTTTCACTTGTAGGATAATAGATAATCCCCAGAAGAAACCAAATGTTACGTGCAGTCCATGTGTTCCTAATGTTGTTAATAACATGGATGTGAATCCACTAGTGCTCAGTCCAGCGCCTTCGTGTATATATGTTACGAATTCGAAAATTTCAAATCCTAAGAACCCTAAACCTAGAACAAGAGTTACCGAAAAGAAGGTCATCATGGCTTTTTGTTTGCCTAAGCGCATGGCGTGAATACCAAGACCGATGGTAAAACTACTTGCTAAAAGCAAGATTGTTTCCATTAATACTGGTGTTATTTCAAAGATTTCTGCACCGCTAGGACCATTGCCTGTACGGTGCTCATACACGAAGTATGACGTGAAGAGCGTTGCAAAAAGCATAATTTCGGCACCTAGAAAAATCCAAAAACCAAAGATTTTTAACCGGTTTTCTTCCGTGCTATATTCGAGTGGAAGCGAGTGATCTATTTTCATTATTTAGCACCTCGCAATTTTGTTTCTGTCTCTTCAATTTCTTCTACAGGGATGTAATGTCCATGATCTTTTTCGAACGAACGGTATACCAGACAGCCTAGGATACCGAGTAACGAAATAATGGCAAGAGGCCAGATACTGAAGATCATACTAAATCCAAAGACGAAGAAGATACAACTCATAATAAATGGTAAACCGCTGCTATTGGGCATATGAATTTTTTCGATTTTACCTTTAAATATTTCGTGGCCATTTTTCTTAGCATCCCAGAATGCTTCAGTTGATTTAACTTGCGGCATAACCGCGAAGTTGTATTCCGGTACTGGAGTATGAGTAGCCCACTCAAGAGTACGGGCATTCCATGGATCGTTACCAATATTCCGTGGTGAGTAACGAACGCTATAATAGATATTGTACACAAGTAACGCAAAACTAATGGCCATAATACCTGCTCCAATAAATGCAACCATATTCAATGGACCAAATCCAGTTGCTTCAGAGTACGTGTACATTCGGCGTGCTTGACCGTCTAAACCAGTAATATACATTGGGATGAATGCTAAAACGAATCCAATGGACATTAACCATACTGTCCATTTACCGATTCTCTCATTTAACATGAATCCGAACATTTTTGGCCAGTAGTACGTAAGACCACCAAGCATTGCATATACAACACCAGGGATAATCACGTTATGGAAATGAGCAACTAAGAACATTGTATTATGATATTGATAATCCGCAGCTGACATCGCAAGCATAACCCCTGTTACCCCACCAAGTGTGAACAGCGGAAGGAAATGCATCGCGTAAAGCATTGGAGTAGTAAATTCAATTTTCCCTTTCCAAAGGGTGAACAACCAGTTGAAGATTTTAACCCCAGTTGGAACAGCAATCGCCATCGTTGTAATGGAGAAAAAGCTGTTTGCAAGTGCCCCTTGCCCCATCGTAAAGAAATGGTGAGCCCACACAAAGAATGAAAAGGCAGAGATAACAACCATTGAAGCAACCATGGATTTATACCCATAAAGATTGCGACGTGCAAAGGTCGAGATAATCTCACTAAATAAACCGAATGCCGGCAAGATCAAGATATATACTTCAGGATGTCCCCAAACCCAGAATAGGTTGGCCCAAAGCATATCTGAACCACCGTCACCAATTGCAAAGAATTTTGTATCGAATAAACGATCCATTGTACCCATTGCAAGTAATACGGTTAATACAGGGAAAGCAAAAACAATGATTAAGTTAGAGATTAAAGCAGACCATGTGAACATCGGCATTTGCATTAATTTCATGCCAGGTGCTCTCATCTTAAAAATAGTCGTGATGAAGTTGATACCCGTCATTAAAGTACCGATACCAGCTATCTGAATTGCAATCATGTAATAATTCGAACCTACAGAAGTACTAAAATCATTCCCTGCAAGCGGAAAATAAGAAGTCCAACCTGCATCAGGTGAACCACCAATTACGAATGAGATGTTGAATAGCATCGCACCCATAAAGAATAGCCAGAAGCTTATGGCGTTTAGGCGTGGGAAGGCTACGTCACGGGCACCAATTTGTAATGGTACGACGAAATTAAAAAAGAACATAATAAATGGCATAGCCATAAAGAGAATCATAACGACCCCATGAGTTGAGAATACTTCGTTATAATGCTGAGATTCTAGTAATTTATTATCAGGAATGGCAAGTTGAGCACGTAACATAATAGCATCTACGCCACCCCGGAATAGCATAAGTAAAGCAGAAATTAGATACATAATACCGATCCGTTTATGGTCTACTGTTGTTAACCATTCACGCCATAGATAATCCCATTTTTTAAAATAGGTTATGCCTACGAGTACCGCAATAACAGTAAGACCGATGGCAACCATTGATGCGTATATCAAAAAGCTGGGATGCGGTACGGCAAAGCGATCAAAGAAATCCATACTTTTTTGACTCCTTCCAAGATTATATTGCTTGTCATATAAAACGAGTGATTAGTATATTTGTAACTTATTAATGATGACTATGATCTGTTTCTTTCTCAGAATCACTTGATTCATGATGGTGTTCGCCTTCTTCTGAATCCTTATCAGAATCGGCTGAACCATGATTATGTTCTGGAGCTGGTGAGAATTCTAAATGCGTTCCAGTATATGTGGATCGTCCAAGATGTCCAGGTTGTAATAACTCATTAAATTTTTCTTCAGTAATAGGTTTAGCTGTATCGTGCACTTCTTTTACCCATTTATCAAAGTCAGTTTGGGACATTGCCTGAACATCAAACGTATTTTCAGCAAATCCTGCTCCACTGAAATTTGCATTTCGGCCCATTAATTCACCAGGTTCGTCTGCTGCTAAATGTAATGTTGTAACCATGTCAGCCATTGCGTATTTCTGTCCACCAAGTTGTGGAATCCAGAAGCTAGTAATTGGTCCGTATGAATAAAGTTTGAATTCAAGTGGGCGACCTGCTGGAATATTTACATAGTTAACGGTTTCGATACCTTCTTCAGGATAACTAAAATGCCATTTCCAGTTAGAGGATGAAGCGTAAATAACTACTGGTTCTTGACCTTCGTATCCCTTCGGTGTGGCCTCTACTTCATAGTTACTCTTAACAGACATAACAGAAAGGAAAATGACAATGATAATTGGAACACCAATACAAATTGCTTCAACAAGCATATTTCCTTCAATGTGTGGAGGTTCATAATCTGCACTCTGTTTAGAAGCGCGGTATTTAACTAACACGAATACTAAAATTGCAAAAACAGCAATAACAATACCAGACATGATCCAGATGGATAACATAATATCATCGGCTTGCACTTTGGCTTGCGGCCCTTTAGGGTCCAAGACCAATAGTGGTTCACAACCAGATAGCACAGCAGAAACCGTGAAAATCATGGCTAATAGAGCCCATTTTAACTTCATAGTAGTACCCCTTTCCCTTATATTTCTTAGTTATTTAGATAAAGTGTTAATCTTTTCACAAACTGACGTTTCTATCTTATTACCATCTATATAAAAATACAATCAAAAGATAAATATGTCACAAAAAGTTCATGAAGATGTTGAGAAATAGTGGCAGTTGAGGAGATAAATTGGATTAATTGAAAATGATGGAATACAATGGTGGGGTTCAGAGGTATTTCTGATTGAAATCATGTGATATCTAATGGATGGATCAAAGAAAAAATTACATTAATATAATATATATATATAAGCAGGAACCGTAAAGGTTTTCTGCTTTTTTTTGTTCTTTGATCCGCCCAAATATTGTTTACTAATGGAGGCCTCACTTTATAAGAGGTACTAGTAAGAGTAGTGATGCTAACAATATAAAAGAGGTTTTAAGAATAAAAAATGGGTAACTTTATGGGATATGAATAATTTTTATAGAAAAGTCAAAAAGTAACATGTACAGTCTTGGATAGCGGACAAGTGGCAATAAAAAAGGGTTGGTAGAATCACTAGAGTGTTTGCTTGACCATGTACAACTTGTTTTGAAGGCCCTATTGTCATTAGACGATTTCTGAAGAATATATGAATGAGTTAGAGTACGCTGTTTCTACCCAAGTCCTGTTTTTTAATATGAAGTAAAGGAGGATTCACGATTGGTCGAGTATGATCCCGTTTTATATAGCCGAATTTTAACCGGTGTTACATTAGGTTTTCATACCATTTTTGCCACTCTAGGGGTTGGGATTCCACTTCTTATTGCGTTAGCAGAATGGATCGGAATTAAACGAAATGACTTGCATTACCATGTGCTTGCAAGGCGCTGGACTAGAGGGTATATCATCTCTGTTGCTGTTGGTGTCGTTACCGGGACGGCGATTTCCTTACAACTCAGCTTATTGTGGCCGAATTTTATGGAAGCAGCTGGTCATACCATTGCCCTTCCTTTATTCCTGGAGACATTTGCCTTTTTCTTTGAAGCCATTTTCCTGGGGATCTATCTCTATACATGGGATCGGTTTAAGAGCAAATATGCTCATTTTCTCTTGTTACTCCCTGTTTTTTTAGGTGGTGGAGCTTCAGCTTTTTTCATATCGACTGTGAACGCCTTCATGAATTCACCGATCGGTTTTAATTATGAAAATGGCATTTTAACAAATGTGAATCCGATTATGGCGATGTTCAATCCAGCCACACCAACAAAGGTAACGCATGTTTTGGCATCCTCTTATTTAACCGCAGCCTTTATTTTGGCGATGATAGCGGCCTTTTCCATTTTAAGAGGGAGGGACCATGTATATCATAAAAAAGCATTGAAATTATCAATGACTGTCGCACTTGCCTTTGCTATAAGTACGGCCTTGATTGGGGATTTATCAGGGAAATACCTCGCTCAATACCAACCGGAAAAGCTCGCTGCAGCCGAGTGGCATTTTGAAACAGAGAAAGGAGCGACGCTAATCTTTGCCGGTTCTTTAGATGAAAACAATAAAGTTAATCAGGCCATCGAAATTCCATATGCACTAAGCATTCTGGCGCATGGAATTCCAGGGGCAGAAGTAATAGGGTTAGAGGAATTTCCAGTCGAGGATTGGCCTCCTTTGGTCGTCCATTATTACTTTGATTGGATGGTTACAATCGGCATGTTTCTTGCTCTTGTTGCCTTTATCTATTTTTGTATGCAGTACAGGAAAAAGTGGAATGAATTTAACAAGCCATTATTAAGCGCTATTATCGTGGGAGGGCCGCTTGCTATGCTTGCGATTGAAGCCGGTTGGTTTATGGCAGAACAAGGACGTCAACCATGGATCATTAGAGGGGTTATGCGCACTGCAGAAGCTGCGACAACATCAAATCATGTTGACACGATGCTCATACTATTTATTTTGTTGTATCTCGTATTGGCCATTTCTATCGTTATTGTACTCAAAAGGGTATTCAAAGCGAGCCCGCTTGAGAAGGAATTAAAAAAACAAGGGATCGAATAAGGAGGAAACGTTGATATGAGCTATGAACTACTCGGCATTACGGTGCTATGGACCTTTTTATACGGCTATGTCATTGTGGCGTCCATTGATTTCGGTGCTGGTTTTTTTAACTATTATACAACGATAACGGGAAAAGGACCCATTGTTCATAAAGTGATTAATCGTTATTTATCACCCGTTTGGGAAGTGACAAATGTATTCCTAGTATTCTTTTATGTAGGCTTACTTGGTTTTTTTCCGTCAGTTGCCTATTATTACGGGACAACCTTACTAATACCAGGTAGTATTGCGACGATTCTGCTTTGCATTCGTGGCTCCTACTATGCATTCCACCACTACGGTCCAAAGAAGGCAACGTGGACGCAATTTTTGTATGGTGCAACAGGTCTTTTTATTCCTGCCTCCTTATCCACAGTCTTAACCATTTCCGAAGGGGGATATATCAACGTTAGTAATGGCAATGTTTCTTTGGATTATGGGGAGTTATTTACAAGTTTCTATTCTTGGAGCGTAATTATTTTGGCAATTGTGAGTGTATTGTACATCTCTGCCTGCTTTTTAACGTATTATGCACACAAAGCTGGAGACACAGAGGCTTTTGATATTTTGAGAAAATATGCCCTTTCCTGGAGTTTGCCCACCATTTTAGCAAGTTTTCTTGTATTTTTATCAATCAGTCACCATAACTGGGAGCATTTCAGCCGTATGCTTGACCTCTCCTGGATGTTCATTCTATCGAGCCTTTTTTTTCTTGGTGCGGTCTATCTCATTTGGAAAAAACAGAGGTTGGGTCTTTCGTTCATATTCGTCATGCTTCAATATGCTTTTGCCTTTTCTGGATATGGGGCTGCTCACTTACCTTACCTACTTTACCCGTATCTTTCGATTTACGACGGATTTACGAATGAAGCAATGGCCATCGCTTTAATCATTACCTTTGTTGCCGGTTTATTATTGCTTATTCCATCGCTAATTCTGCTTATGCGATTGTTTGTATTTAGCAACCAGTATGTACAAGGAAAGAAATAGGAGGTGGGTTCTTGACTACATTCTTAATTATGGTAGCACCATGGATTATTGTCGTAATCGCCATCGTCCTATTATTTGTCTGGGGGGCGAAGGGGAAAGACACATACCGTTGACTTGAAAGGTACCCGGATTATGAGGCAAAGGAAGCAGGAATGATAAAGTGAAACTTCCATCAGTCGGGATTTGTTAGCCTCCACTGATGGTTAGGTAAACCGGGATAAAGTTGGGAGATCGGCAATGTTATGAATCAGCTAAAAAAAATGGCGTTTGCAAAGAGAGGAACCATGTTGTTCTTGGTTCTTTTCGCTTGTTTGACAGGCGCTGTAATAATTATACAAGCCTATTATTTTGTGAAAATTGTTGATTTGGTCTTTCTAAAAGCTGCTTCCTTTAGTGCTATTGAGCTTCCGTTAGGCATTTTGCTTGCCGTACTTTTCGCCAGGGTGGTATTCATGTATGTGGGAAGAAGAATGGGCATCAAACTTGCTTCAAAAGTGAAAAGGGAAGTAAGGGAAACGTTGTTTGTAAAATATGCCAAAAATCCGATCCAGACTTCCTTGAGTGGGCAGACGGGGCGGAAGGTAAGTACGGTAATGGATGCGGTAGATGAAATCGACAGCTATTTCAGCAGTTACATTCCTCAAATTATCCAAACCGCAATTGTGCCTGTTGCTATTTTGCTTGCTGTATTTACCCAACCTGCTTATTCAGGTCTTCTTATGCTGATTACAGCACCTTTTATACCGGTTTTTATGATCATTATCGGGATGAAAACGCAAAAAAAAGCAGAAAACCAGATGGAAAAGATGGCCGCTTTTTCGGGTCATTTTCTCGATATTCTACAAGGTCTAACAACGCTTAAGCTTTTTGGTCGAGCGAGTCAGCAAAAAGAAGCCATTAAAAAAAGTAGCTTTGATTTCCGCGATGCTACTATGGAAGTACTCAAAATCGCCTTTTTATCTTCGCTTACATTAGAGTTCATTTCGACGCTTAGTATTGGCTTGATTGCATTTGAGCTATGTCTTCGCCTTGTTGTTTTCGAAAATATCACCTTTTTCTCCGCCTTTTTCATATTAATACTGGCACCAGATTTTTACTTGTCACTAAAAGACCTGGGAAGTGCCTTTCATGCTGGACGTGGGAGTATGGGGGCGGCTCAAAAGATAGCAGACGAATTAACACAAGAAGAGCAATCAATCTCATGGGGGACCTTGCATTTGCCTAAAGGTAGTCCCCCGCCTGCTATAGAAATCCAGGGACTAAAGTTTACTTATGATGAAGGGGATTTTTCGTTAAAGGATTTGAATATCTCGATTCTTCCTTTTGAGAAGACAGCAATTGTCGGTCCTAATGGGTCTGGGAAAACAACACTTTTGCATATCATAGCTGGATTGTTGGAACCTACTGCAGGAGTGATCCAGATGAATAAGAAGCCGCGTTTTGAGTACGAGGAAGCGAGCTGGTTTAATCAAGTTAGTTATATTTCTCAAAATCCATATCTTTTCTCTGGAACGATTGCAGAAAATATCCGTATTGGCGGGGATCTGGGAGCCTCCATGAAGGAAGTAGAAAAAGCCGCTGAAAAAGCGGGGCTATCAAGGATGATTCAATCGCTTGAACGTGGGATTGATACAGTGATTGGCGAAGCAGGAAGGGGCCTGTCTGGAGGCGAGAAGCAGAGGGTTGCACTCGCAAGGGCGTTTTTAAAGAGACCTTCCCTTATTCTTTTTGATGAGCCTACGACAGGGCTTGATCTATATACAGAACAAATATTGCAAGCATCGATGAGCGAACTGAGCCAGAATTCGACCGTGATCACGGTTGCTCACCGTCTCTATACGATTCAAGATGCCGATCAAATTTTATTTTTGAAAAATGGCAGACTAGTTGCGACTGGAAAACATAAGAAGCTTATCGAAACAGTCACAGAATATCGTAATATGGTGTTTGCGCAACAAGGGGCGGGTGCAAAATGAAGGATTTATTACTTGTCGTTCGGTTAGTGGTGATAGAGAAGAAAGACATCCTGTATACCATTTTGTTTGGATTTTTCGCAGGGATCGTTGCGATTAGCTTATTTGCTTCCAGTGGATATTTGATTTCAAAAGCAGCCCTTGTACCACCTTTGTATACGATGACGGTGATGTTGGCGTTATTGAAACTATGTTCGATTCTTCGTGCTCTCAGTCGTTATGCAGAGCGTTTTTTTTCACATCGGGCGACTTTTTCTATTTTAGGTAATTTACGTGTTGCCTTTTTTGAGAAGTTGGAACCACTGGCATCAGGTATTTTACAAAAGTATCGAAGCGGCGATCTTCTTTCTCGCATTGTTGGCGATGTGGAAAGTTTGCAAAACTTCTTTCTCCGCGTTTTTTATCCGCCCATTGTTTTCGTTCTTGTGTTTTTAAGTACGATTGTTTTTACTTCTTTCTACTCGGTTTATGTTGCCTTGTCATTACTTGCAGGTATGATTTTAACTGGTTTTATCGTCCCGATTTTATTCGCACTAAGGCAAAGGCATATTGAGCAGGGAATTCAAAGTGAGCGCGGCGAATTGTCTACTGAAGTAACCGAGTTTCTTTACGGATTCCGTGACTTGAAAATCTATCAGAAGTTGGAAGAAAGAGAACGGCGGTTGCTTGAGCTTTCCAATCTGTACATAAGAGAGCAAGAGCGAAAGGAAGGCTTGGCCAATTTCAGTCAAACGTTGAATACGTTAATCGCCAATGGTGTGTCCTGGGCTATAGTTGCGCTAGGGGCTTACCAAGTTGTCAGCGGTAAATTGGATGGTCTATATCTTGCCATGCTTGTGATGATTTCCCTGAATGTGTTTGAATACTCGATTCCATTGGCCGCCTTCCCTGTTCATTTCGAAGACAGTCGAAGAGCGGCAGCCCGCCTTTTTTCGGTAGTGGGGAAGGATGCTCCAGTGAAATCGGAGCTCAGTAGCGAGACTCGTGAATTGGATCAACGTGCCATCGCGATTGAAATAAACAAGGTATCCTTCGCTTTTCCTGATCATACCCGACCGGTACTGAATCAGGTTTCGCTAACCTTGCCACCTGGATCAAAGACAGCGATTGTTGGCCCATCCGGCTCAGGGAAATCGACATTGCTACAGTTGCTTATGAAAATGCAGATTGCTGATGATGGAAGGATATTACTAAATGATATTTCCGTTGATATGATTCCAGAAGAAAGCATTTGGAAAAGCATGAATGTGGTTCTGCAGGAAAATCATTTTTTCTACGGGACCATCAAAGAAAATTTACTGATTGCCAGAGGGAATGCAACAGATGAGGAATTAGAAGCAGCGTTAGCAAAGGTCCAGCTTGACGGATACACGTTAGATCAAGCCGTTTATGAAAAAGGAGAAAATCTATCTGGGGGAGAAAAACAAAAGCTGGCAATTGCTCGCACTCTATTAAAGGGAGGCCATTTATGGTTATTAGATGAACCGACTTCGTCAATGGATGCATGGACGGAACAAAACATGTATAGGCACCTATTTAATCAAGCTAAAAACGATACACTCGTTCTTGTAAGTCACCGCTTAACAGGCCTAGACAAAATGGATCAGATTATCGTAATGGACCAAGGGATGGTCGTCGAATCTGGCTCGTTCATAGAGCTTATGGAGAAAAGAGGATACTTTTACAGTATGAAGCAAATTGAGAAGAGTGTTCTTTTTTAATGAGTGGGATTGGAGCTATATACATACAGCTTATTCGGGGAATCCTTTTACAATATTATAGGGAAACAGAGAGGGGAAATTGCTTTTCTGTTAAAAAGGAGAGAAACTGGTAGTGATGCTCTCCTTTTTTGTATTTCGGAACTAGGACCCATATCCAAAGGTAATGTGTAGTTTCTTGATTACTGTAGCAAGAGTGATCATGATTGTACTTAAGTGGTTGGTCAATTTTATTGAAAAGTGGATGACATAAGATAAAGTGGTTCTATTATAATTAAGAAAAAGAAAAATATTCTGAAGATAGAGAAAACTGGAGTGAACTAAATAGAAAAAGTACTCGGAGGGAGATTTTCATGAAGGTTAGTATGATACTAGTCATTATTATCAGCGTATTTGCAGCTATTTCTACAATTAAACTAGCTGGGAAAAGTGATCAAAATTATAGCACAGCTACAAAAAGAAATCTAACGAATTTAACACTAATCTATGTAGGATTAGGTGTGATCTCAGTAATCGCTATTGCGTATATTCTTATTAAATGGGCTTAAAGTCTGCATGGCTAACAAATTACTAAAATACGACATTCTATCTAGTTGTAACAATTTAGATGGAGTGTTTTTTTGAATGCAATATTTGCAGTATCATTTTGTTTAGATAAACATGTGGTTTCTATACTTGCAATCAATAAACGAGAGTGCTAAACTAAAGTTGTACCGAATGGTAGGTACAAAATATTCCGTACAATATAGGTTAACCTATTTAATAAGGAAGCGAGTAAAAGGAAGTGTGCCCGTTGAATATCACCATAACAGACAATGCGATAGAAGAACTGAACAAAAAAATTGGGGAACAAAAAGGAATATTGAAAATAAAATACGAAATCGATGATAACGAGTTTTTTGGATGTGCTGGCGGCATCCCGACTTTATGGTTTGTCTCTTCTGCGGAAGAAAATAACGATCAATTATTTAATACGAATAACCGTGCTGTTTTAATGGAAAAGTCAAAACTGCTCTTTTTTGAAAAAGAACTTAAAATTGATTTTTCACATACAGCTAATAGTTTTCAATTAGTGAGCCCGGAGCGAATCATAAATGGCAGAATGGCCTTTATTAATAAAGTTAAATAGGATAGCAATACTGTTATTAATTGGAATTAACATAGAAGAAACTCGTCAAAAAAGTAGCTTTTGCTCAAGGTAGCAAAGCCTACTTTATTGGCGAATAGTTTATTAAACAATTTGACATATAAGGTAAGCGGTATTACATACATTTTAATTGTAAGATTATGAGGGGGAGAGTGTATACCGTTGTGCAATATAAGAATAATTGGATACCGATAAAAACACTTCAAGAAATGTCAAACATATCTTATGATGTCCTCATCGTGGGGAAATCAAGATGCTAAAAAGATAGGGATCATTGAGAAAGAGGATAAATTATTTCATTTACATTTCCTTAATATTCCTACGATGAAGGTAGATCGTGCTTGAGATCAACACCAAAGTGTAAAATTATTTGGTGTGCTTATTCATGCCCGAATTCATCATGCTAAGTTGATCCCACCCTTTATAGAGGAACATCAAGAACGCCTATAGCTTTTTTTCCCCAAACAGTCCTAATCTAAACACGATTAAAGGGCTATGGAAGTGGGTGGAAACATCTGCTGTTTATCGTGTGTTTTACGAGCCGGTGCAGGAAATTCGTAAAAATGTTCAAGACTTTATTGCAAAGATCAATCAAACTCCTAAAAAGGATATTGATCGGTTATGCGTAATTTTATTGATTGTTTAATGCGTTTCATATAGAACAAATTTTGGATGAAAAAGACGATTTTCCGATGTTAAGGAATCACTGGCTTTTATGTGAACAAATATCTAATTTTCCAACTAACAATTTCTAATTCTGTAAAATTCCTTTTTTCTATTATATTCGACTAGTAATAGGTGAAAGATTTATCAAAATTGCGTTTGATAACCACGTTAACGTAAAGAGTAGATTAGTTATCCGGAAATTCAGTGAACTTATCCGCCTAAATCGAGAATTTAGATGGAGAGACTTACAAAAAGAGGAATGGTCTTGCGTGGATAAATACATATGTGTAACAATATAAGTACAAATGTGCATGCGAAAGGCTGAATATAATGAATTCTGAAAAAATTGAAAAGATGGTTGAAGCGGCAAAGCTCTATCATTTAATGGATTTTAGCCAAATGGAAGTTGCCAAGAAACTTGGTGTTTCCAGACCAACTGTATCAAAGATTCTGCAACAGGCGAAAGAAGAAGGAATTGTTGAGATCAAGATTATGGATCCATCAGAGAACTGTCGAATGTTGGAGGAGGAACTTGAAGAGAAATTTGGTCTGAAAAAGGCAATTGTCGTTTCTGTACCGCTATACGAAGAGAATGTTGTAAAACAGGCGATCGGCAAGGGTGCTGCCGACTATGTTAGCAGTATTGTCAATGATGGTGATACTATCGGTATCACTTGGGGAACAACTATGTACCAAGTAGCGTTGCATCTTAAGCATAAATCAGTACGGGACGTGAAAATTGTCCAGTTGAAGGGCGGGGTCAGCCATTCTCAAAATAAAACCTATGCTTCAGAAGCATTAAATTTATTCGAGAAAGCGTTCGATGCCATGCTCTATCACCTCCCTTTACCGGCAATTGTTGATCATGTCGTTGTTAAACAAGCCATAGACGCAGACCGTCATATTCGTAAATTGCTTACGCTTGGAAAAGAAGCGAATATTGCTATCTATACGGTTGGAGTACCGCAAAACGATTCGCTTCTTTTTCAATTAGGTTATTTTACAGAAGAAGATGAAAAGGTCATTTCAGAGCATGCTGTCGGTGATATTGCTTCCCGTTTTTTTGATAAAGATGGTCATATTTGTAATACAGATTTAAATGCTAGAACAATTGGCGTTGAATTGGAAGACTTGAAGAACAAAGAACACTCCATTCTTGTAGCCGGCGGTTTGAAGAAGGTCGATGGTATTAGGGGAGCGATTAAGTCGAAAATGAGTAATGTATTGATTACAGATGCTAACACGGCAAAAATACTTTTAAATAAAGAAACATAAGATTGGAAAAACGCGGTAGCCCTTTGGTTCCCGTGTTTTTTCAGGTGCCATCCTAATCAGGCTTTGCTAAATGGTAGATTTACTAAGGTTTTTTGGCTTGAGAAACATAAAAGGCAATATAAGGATATTGTGGTAATTTTACATAAGTTAATTTAGTGTTTTACAAATGTTTAATGATTTGCTATAGTGAAATCAAATGAATTTAATTTATCTGGGTTTGGCTAATGCGGTTTGACAGCGCTTTCCCCTTGGGAGTAAAGTTCTTTCAATTGTTTAGCAAATCGAGATAGAAAGGCGAAGGAAGTGAAAAGAAAAGTATAGATTATACTTAAATGTTTTCAATCCTTAATTGTGTGCGAAATGTAAAATACGTGGATTACAGATGTTCGTACTAAATTTTAGTTGTCTGACTTCTGACCTTTAAAATCGCTATTTATCGTATTTAGGAGGATGTTGAAATATTACAACCTTTCCTAGAAAACCTGAATGGCGTTAAAACGCCACCAGTTACCATGAAGGATGTAGCATTAAGCACCGTACACTAGCCTAATCACAATGGTTGTGATACCAGTTATTATCTGAAAAACAGAAAATTATAAAAGTAGAAATGGAGAAATTGAAATGGACAAGTTTGCATTAGTGAATCAGGCAATTAAAGCTAGAGAAAGTGCATATACACCATATTCTACATTTAATGTAGGAGCAGCCGTTTTGTCAGGAAATGATCAGGTTTTTCTTGGATGCAATATTGAAAACGCTTCGTACGGATTAACGAATTGTGCTGAACGTACGGCTATCTTTAAAGCGGTTTCAGAGAAAGAAACAGAAATGAAGGCGATTGCGATTGTGGCTGATACGGACGGGCCAGTATCTCCATGCGGAGCCTGTCGGCAAGTAATCGCAGAGTTTGCAAATCAAGATACAAAAATCTATCTTGCAAACCTAAATGGTGATATTCATGAAACGACAATTGAACAACTGTTGCCTGGTTATTTTACATCCAAGGATATGGAGAGAGGCTAAACGCCATTTCGATAAATAGTGATGTATTATTCGGCTATATCTATCATTAAAAGATTGCACATAAAGGGATACCGCTAGCAACTCGCGTTTTGCTGGTGGTACACCGTAACATTTGGAGGGACTTATGAGATACCTAATATCATTTTGTGGATTATTACTAGTTTTCGGTTTGGCATTTTTAGTAAGCAAAAATAAAAAGGAAATTAAGTATAAGAACATCATTCTTATGGTAATCATTCAATTTGTATTGGCTGCCGTACTATTGAATACACGCTTCGGTTACACTTTAATTAAAGGGGTATCGAATGTATTCGATCGTTTATTGGAATATGCTAGTGCAGGGGTTTCATTTGTATTCGGAGGATTGGCTAATGAAGGTGAATATTCATTCTTTCTCAATGTACTTTTGCCAATTGTCTTTATATCTGTATTAATTGGTATTTTGCAACACTTTAAAATCCTACCTATATTCATGAAATGGGTTGGCTGGTTGTTAAGTAAGGTCAATGGAATGGGGAAAATGGAATCTTATAACGCTGTTGCGTCAGTAATGGTAGGTCAATCGGAAGTGTTTATCACACTCAAGAAACAATTAGCTAAAATTTCGCCTCAACGGATGTATACACTGTGTGCATCTGCAATGTCAACGGTTTCGATGTCCATTGTCGGTGCTTACATGACCATGATTGAACCGAAATATGTCGTAACAGCGATTGTGCTGAATTTGTTCGGTGGGTTCATTATTTCGTCCATTATCAACCCGTATAAAGTAGATGAAAATGAAGATATCCTTACTATTGAAGATGAAGAGAAGCAGTCCTTCTTCCAAATGCTTGGGGAATATATCATGGACGGATTCAAAGTGGCCGTTATTGTTGGTGCCATGCTTATTGGATTCGTTGCATTGATGGCCTTGATTAATGCATTGTTTGATATGATCTTTGGTATTTCGTTCCAGGAAATCTTAGGATACCTGTTTGCGCCGATTGCATTCTTAATGGGTGTTCCTTGGGCAGAGGCTATTTCAGCTGGCGGTATTATGGCGACGAAACTTGTAACGAATGAATTTGTTGCTATGATAAGTCTAGGGGATGTAGCTAACACTTTTAGTACTCATACGCTAGCCATCATTTCAGTATTCCTTGTATCATTCGCTAACTTCTCTTCCATCGGTATTATTGCCGGTGCGGTAAAAGGCTTGAATGAAAAACAAGGAAATGTTGTTGCGCGCTTCGGGTTGAAACTTCTTTATGGAGCTACACTTGTGAGTATCTTGACAGCTACAATCGTCGGATTAATCATCTAAATAGAAAAGGAAAAAAGTAACTCCTGAAAAATGGGTATATGTTACTTTTTTCTTCATTCGTCTCTCTGCAAGAGAACGATGCACCAACAGGAGGTACTTGTTTATGATAAATGTAGGGATACTGCTTTCAGGCGCTGTATTATTCCTTAATGGTTTAATGTTAAAAGGAAAGGCAGAAGCTAAGAGTGTGGCTATCTTAAATTTTTTAGTGGGGATTCTGCAAATCGTCATCCCCTTCTATCTAATTATGATCTCGGATCAGAGCAATTGGACAATCTATGGACTTGCGGCTACCTTCTTATTTGGCCTAACATTTCTATATGTATCCGTCACATTCTATAAAGGAATGGACGGTAGTGGCTTAGGATGGTTCTCCGCTTGGGTGACAATGATCGCTATCTTCTATACGCTTGTTTCAATCGTTCAATTTCATGATTATGTGACAGCGTTGACTTGGCTGATGTGGGCATTTTTATGGTATTTATTCTATGCTCTTAATATTTTAAAGAAACCGATTGAAGAGTATGTCGGTAAAGTGGCTCTTGTGCAGTCTTTTGTGACTTTGACTTTCCCGGCCCTTCTTTCGTTTATCGGAATGTGGGGAGACTTGGTGATTCAGCGTTTGTGGCTGGTAGTTTTGTCAGTTTCCATTCTGTATTTCATCAAGGGAGCTGTCGATCTTAGAGCAAGTCAGCAAAAACAAGCAGTTTCTTAAATATGGAAAGGATCCCAAAGAGGAACACTACGGATCACGCGATGCCCTTTTTTACAAACGTTCAAGTGGTTTTTTACGTTTGTTCAAAACTGATTAAATAAAATTCAAAGAATGTCATCGTCCCATATCAAAGCTAGTTTTACGACGAATATCTTTTTCCGTTCTTGAAGGCGGAAGCATTAATGCTCGGCAGGGATAAATCAACGAAATACTTTTTAATTGAAAGACGCTTTCGGAACAACCAAAAGGGCAGCATTATTCAGCGCACAATAAATCAAACAATTCATAAAGAGCAAAATAACATATACAAGAGGAGTTGGATTACATGAGAATGGTAGATTTAATCGAGAAAAAACGCGATGGTGGTGAATTAACGAAAGATGAAATCAATTTTATAATTGAAGGTTATACAAGTGATTCTATTCCTGATTACCAAATGTCTTCTTTCTTAATGTCTGTATTCTTTAAGGGGATGACGGCTGAAGAAACAGCAAATATGACAATGGCAATGGTTAATTCAGGTGACCAAATTGATCTGTCAGCTATTGACGGTATTAAAGTCGACAAGCATAGCACTGGTGGTGTCGGCGATACAACGACAATCGTCCTTGCTCCACTAGTTGCTGCGGTTGGTGTTCCAGTTGCGAAACTTTCTGGACGTGGGCTTGGTCACACTGGCGGTACAGTGGATAAATTCGAATCTATCCCTGGCTTCCGCTCAGAAATAGAAGCTGACCAGTTCATCAATCAAGTAAATGAAGTGAAAGTCGCTGTTACAGGGCCAACGGGAAACTTGACTCCAGCGGATAAGAAGATATATGGTCTGCGTGATGTTACAGCTACCGTTAATTCCATCCCATTAATGGCAAGCTCCATTATGAGTAAGAAAATTGCCTCAGGTTCTGATGCAATCGTGCTTGATGTAAAAGTGGGTGCCGGTGCCTTCATGAAAGATGTGGAAAGTGCTAAAAAACTGGCTCATGCAATGGTTGAGATTGGTAAAAATGTCGGTCGTGATACAATGGCAGTTATCTCTGACATGGATCAACCGCTTGGATTCGCAATTGGTAATGTACTTGAAGTGAAAGAAGCAATCGATACTCTTCGTGGCGAAGGACCTAAAGATTTGGAAGAGCTTTGCTTGACATTAGGCAGCAAGATGGTTGTCTTGGCTAAGCATGCAGAAACGGTTGAAGAAGCACGTGAAATGCTTGAAGAAGTCATTGCGAATGGTAAAGCACTTGAAAAATTCAAGGAGTTCGTGATTGCGCAAGGTGGGGATGCTTCTGTTATTGACGATCCATTTAAACTGGCAAGAGCTCAATATGAAATTCCGGTATTGGCAAAAGAAGATGGATATGTAGCAGAAATCGAAGCGGATAGCATCGGTACAGCAGCTATGATTCTTGGAGCGGGACGCGCTACAAAAGACTCAGTTGTGGATTTGGCTGTCGGATTAATGTTGCATAAGAAAATCGGTGATGAAGTGAAAAAAGGCGACACAATTGTTACTATTTATAGCAATCGCGAAAATGTCGATGATGTTATAGAACGCATTTATGAATCATACAGATTTTCACTTACAAAAGTAGCGGACCCTGTTCTTGTACATGCAGAAATTCATTGATATTAAGCATTGCGGAACTTACTGTAATGGTTATTTCTAATCTAAAATTAACGGAGGAATGAATATGAATAAAGAACAAATCGCTCGCTTGATTGACCATACAATATTAAAGGCAGATGCTAGCCGTGAAGCCGTTATTCAATTGGCGAAAGAAGCGAAGGAGCATCGTTTTGCATCTGTATGTGTGAACCCTTCACAAATTGAAACTGCTTTCCAAATATTGAAGGATACGCCGGATGTAAAAGTATGTACAGTCATCGGTTTCCCATTAGGAGCTTCTACTCCTGAAACAAAAGCATTTGAAACGAGAGATGCTATTGAAAAAGGTGCAACAGAAGTGGATATGGTTATTAATGTTGGTGCTTTAAAAGATAGAAACGATGAACTTGTTTTGAACGATATTAAAGCAGTAGTTGATGCGGCACAAGGAAAAGCAATAACAAAGGTCATTATCGAAACATGCTTATTGACAGACGAAGAAAAAGTACGTGCATGTGAGCTTTCTGTAAAGGCAGGTGCAGACTTTGTCAAAACATCTACTGGTTTCTCTACAGGAGGAGCAACAGTAACTGATATCGCATTAATGCGTAAAACAGTTGGATCGGATGTAGGCGTTAAAGCTTCAGGTGGAGTCCGCAACCTTGCTGATGTGGAAGCGTTAGTAGAAGCGGGTGCAACTCGTATCGGTGCAAGCTCCGGTATTGCGATTGTAAATGGTCAACAATCCAACTCAGCTTATTGATTGGTTAATGATGATGCAGGCAAACACCGAGAGCACTGAAAAACACATTCTATAATATGTGAATTAGCAAAAAACGCTGGGTTTTAATGAAGTTTTGTTACTGTTATTCCTACCCACCGTAAAAAATCTTTGGTATTAAGTCTGATCTTTGGTGAAAAGAATTTGATAAACATCCAAAAAGCTAGCTTTGTTAAGCTAGCTTTTTAAGTTCATGGCGTTCTTCAATACGTATTTCAATTTTTTCTAATGCTTTTTTATCGTTAAGTAATTCTTGTTTATTCTCTTGCAATAATTCTTTAAATGATTTTTTGATGAGTCTCATAAACACGATACTCCTTTCTAATCTATTTTTGATTCTGAGAAGTAGGTAAAGGAATAACTAAGTTATTAAAGTAGCCTATCTAAATAATACAATAATTCTGATAATTTAATTGGGGAAATTTCGACAATTCTGTGTCCTTTGGGGTCAGACCCCATTTCCCGAATGTCTGTTTTTGCGTGTGGTGCATATTGAATCACGACGGCAGCAACGAGCATGCAAAATACGCCTATTTCTTGAATGAAAGTCAATGCGGATGAAACTGACCGCTTAGAAGTCCGAAACTCGCTGTCAGGATAAAAGCTACTGAGTAAAAGAAAAACTGAACATGAATTTTTGAAATGGCTTTTCCGTTACTAATCTTAAACACCGTGTTATTAACCCCAAAGCATAAACTCGTGAGAATGGCCAATAATACCCACATTGATAACGCCCGCTACCTAAAATGAATGTATGAAAACTTTCATAGTTATAAGATGATTTAGCTCCTAAATCAATTCTATGGGGGGAATGGGTGTCCTCTATAAAAGTACAAATGTACACATGAAAAGAATTTCTCTTGCTTATTTAGTCGTTTAGCGTAATAATAAGATAATATTAACTGATAATTCTATTTATAGGGGTTGTATGATTTGAAAGTTGTGAAATTTGGTGGTTCTTCACTTGCATCGGGTGAACAATTAAAAAAAGTATTTGATATCGTGATCTCGGACTCGGAACGGAAAATTGTTGTCGTATCGGCTCCAGGGAAACGAAATTTTGAAGATATAAAAGTAACGGATTTATTAATTGCTTGTGCAGAGGCTCAGCTTGCTGGCGATGATGCAATGGATTTATTAGAGATGGTTATGGGCCGATATGCTGAAATAGCTAAAGAATTAGAGCTGGAAGAACAGGTAATTGCGGAAATTCGTGAACACTTCATCAGTCTACTTCATGGTAATCAAAGCAAGCCAACAAGATATATTGACGCACTTAAAGCGAGTGGAGAAGATAATAATGCGAAGCTGGTTGCCGCTTATTTTCGTAAACAGGGGATCGAGGCCCATTACATTAATCCACAATCAGCAGGGCTCATCGTCACGGACGAAGAAGGCTATACGCAAGTCCTCCCAGAATCGTATGAACAGCTCTCAAAGCTTCGTGATCAATCAGGCATTCTTGTCTTTCCAGGCTTCTTTGGCTATAACGACGCTGGAGAAGTTGTAACTTTTTCTAGAAGTGGCTCAGATATTACGGGTTCAATTCTCGCCAATGGAACGAAAGCGGATTTGTATGAGAATTTCACGGATGTGGATGCTGTTTATTCAGTTAACCCTTCTGTCGTTGAAAATCCGAAGCCAATCAAGGAACTTACATATCGTGAAATGCGCGAGTTATCTTACGCAGGATTCTCCGTTTTCCATGATGAAGCGCTCTTCCCGGCTTTTCGTGCAGGAATTCCCGTGCAAATAAAAAATACGAATAATCCATCTGCACCTGGGACAAAAGTTGTCAATACTCGTGAAAACGAGAATGGTCCTGTTGTTGGGATTGCTAGTGACAAAGGATTCTGTAGCATTTATGTAGGAAAGTACTTAATGAACCGTGAAATTGGGTTTGGACGCAAATTACTACAAATTTTAGAAGATTTTCATGTTTCTTATGAACATATTCCATCAGGAATTGATGATACGACGATTATTTTAAGAGAGCACCGATTGAACAAAGAAATTGAGACTAACATTGTGGAGAGAATCATGAATGAACTTCATGCCGATGAAGTGAAGGTGGAGCATGATCTCGCTTTGCTTATGGTTGTCGGTGAAGGAATGAAGCATAATGTAGGTACGACAGCTCGGGCTTCGAAGGCTCTTGCTAATGCAAAAGTAAACATTGAGATGATTAACCAAGGCTCCTCGGAAGTAAGCATGATGTTTGGTATCAAAGCGCGAGATGAAGAAAAAGCCGTTCGTGCATTATATCAGGAGTTTTTCACAAATGTAGCGGTGAATGTATAACAAAATGGGCAGACACAGTTGATGTGTTTGTCTTTTTATTTTTGAAACCCCTTTTCATGATATGATTTTCTTGTTATGAAAAAAGTAAACATTGGAAGGGGAGGGGAAGTATGGGAATTTGGTTAACGAATCTCAGAATTGTCATGTTTCTATTAATCAGTTTAATTTATTTTACGAGTACTCCCTCAAATAATAGTGGTGTACAAATCTTTATCGGAATCGCTGCTCTAGTATTTATTGCCAATCATGTGTGTCAATTTTATTTTGACCCAGGAAAGTGGCGCCTTGCAGCTATTAATGTTGACGGGGTACTAAGTTTTCTGTTTGCCTTTGTTTTTCCAGGAACGACTCTATATTTAATACTTGTTGGCGTTACAGCTATTACATTATTTATTGTAGAAGCAAGAAAAAAAATACTGGGAGTCCATATTTTTGTCTTCTTCCTATTATGGAGCTTTGCGTTATTTTTCGCGTATATTCACACCAGTCAAATTCTTTTCTTTGAAAATGTAGCCAATTTTTGCTTTGTCGTATTTGGAGCGGTTGTTGGGAATTTAATTCACAGGCTGTTTGCTGCAAGCGAAACGGTCCGTAAACAGTATAAACAATTAAATGAGTCCCATACAGAGCTATCCCAAGCTCACCAACAGTTGACTCAATATTCACAGCAACTTGAGCAATTAACATTAATTCGTGAGCGAAATAGGATTGCACGAGAGATTCATGATACGGTGGGGCATAAAATGACTGCCTTACTTGTCCAATTAGAGCTGGTAAAAGAACTTATGAATCGTGATGAAAAGAAATCAAAAGAAATAGTAGGAGTTTGTGATAACTTGGTTCGGAGTGCTTTAGAAGAGATTCGTTTTTCGGTAAAAACACTTGAAAATGATACGACTGAATCGATATCTTTTATTCAATCAGTCCGTATCATGCTTGAAGACTTTCATCATTCTACTGATATGCAATCCGTTCTAGAATTAGAAGGGGATCCAGCTATCATCCCCACGTCATTGCAGCTTACGATAAGTAGAGTCATTCAGGAAACGCTAACGAATGCGAAAAGACATGGTGCAGCAACAATGAGCACGATACATCTTGGCTGCTTCCCAGAGAAAATTACATTGAACATTACAGATAACGGAATAGGCATAAATGAAATCAAACCAGGGTTCGGGCTAAGGAATATGAAAGAACGGATGAAGGAACATGATGGGACACTGCGATTTGAGAGTATCGAGGGAAAGGGATTTTACACGTATATTGAATTTGCGCTTACAAAAAAGCAATGGATCATTGGAGGAGACATATGATAAAGGTTTTGATTGTAGATGATCAACCGCTTATACGAGAAGGGTTGGCTGCACTCTTAAGTTTGCGTTCAGAGGTTGATGTTGTTGGAACGGCAACTGACGGACAAGAAGCATACGAATGCGCCAAACGAAAACAACTGAACATGATCTTAATGGATATCCGGATGCCAGGTGTAAATGGGGTTGATGGAACAAAGCTAATCAAATCTCATTTTCCGGAGATGAAGGTCTTGATGCTGACGACATTTAATGATAGTGAATTAATCTTTTCAGCACTAGAAGAAGGAGCGAGTGGGTATTTATTGAAAGATATGTCGACTGACACAATTGTCCAGGCGATGTTGACGGTCCAGTCAGGAGGAATTGTCCTTCCCCCAGAAGCAACTGGTCAAATGGTGAAAGAAATGAAGAGAATTAAGCATCTCGATTCTGCGTCAAATGAAGTGGAGGTTCCCGCTACTTTTCATGAATTAACAAGTCGTGAAGTGGACGTGTTGAAATATTTAGGCTATGGGTACAACAATAAAGAAATTGCTAATACCCTGTTTATTACCGAAGGCACAGTAAAAAACCATGTATCGAACATTATTAATAAGTTAGAGCTCCGCGATCGAACACAAGCGGCGATTTTTGCTGTTCGATATGGGGTAGTTACTTTTCCTTAAGTTCTGAGCACTATCTTGACCCAAGCATTCATGACTTTCAGCATAGTGAAGGTCTTTTTTTTATGCTTCAATTTCTATCGGAAGCTAGATGGAAAGTCTCGCCACCTCTCATATGATGAAAATAGGAAGAGGGAGGGAAGCAAATGTTGCAGGTTAATCAGATAAGTAAGTCATTTCATAAAAATGAAGTAGTGTGTGATGTTTCTTTTTCAGTAAAGAAAGGGGAGGCATTTGGGCTCTTAGGTCCTAATGGTGCGGGTAAATCCACGACGATTTCACTCATATGTGGATTGTTTCCGTATGATACAGGAGAAATCTTAGTAGGGGGCAGATCGGTGAAGCAGGATCCCATGGCTGTTAAGAAGAAAATCGGCATTGTTCCTCAAGAAATCGCATTGTATCCGACGATGTCGGCATATTCCAATTTAGTATTCTGGGGAAGAATGTATGGGTTGAACCGATCGGCTGCTAGAAAAAAGGCAGCAGAGGTTCTGGAAACAGTCGGACTAGAGGAAAAAGCGAAACAGAAAATTGAAACGTTTTCTGGTGGAATGAAAAGAAGAATTAATATTGGTGCCGCTCTTATGAATGCACCCGAATTATTAATTATGGATGAACCGACAGTCGGCATTGATCCACAATCGCGCAATCATATTCTAGAAACGGTGCAACAATTAAACCAGAATGGCATGACGGTCATTTATACGAGTCATTACATGGAAGAAGTCGATTTCTTATGTAATCGAATTGGGATTATCGATCATGGAAGGATGATTGCAGTTGGCTCGAAAACTGAATTAATTAATCGCCTTTCAAGTGGGACACTACTGGATTTGCATGTTAGTTCGATCACCGAAGCGGTAGTAACTGAATTGAAAAATATATCAAAAGTAGAGAGTGTTCAAGTGGATCATGAGAATCATACATTACAATTATTGGTAGCGCCAGGAATGAATACAACGAGTGATGTGATTGCCAAATTGGTTCAAGAGAATATTCAAATTCTTTCCTTTAATCGAAAAGAACCTAATTTAGAGAGTCTGTTTTTACAATTAACCGGACGTTCATTACGAGATTAGGAGGGATAGAATGAAGAGTTTACTTATCGCTTGGAATGATTTTTTGATTCGGATTAAAGACCGCCGTGGAATCATTATGATGCTAATCATGCCATTGCTATTAACAGCGATTTTAGGATCGGCACTTAAGAATGTTTTTGGTGAAGATACTGAATTCCCAGAAACAATTGTTGGATTGATCAGTAATGAATCGGATCCATTAAGTGAGTCATTGAAAAATGAAGTATTAAAGAAAACGTCCTTTGTAAAATTGAAAACAGCAATGACAAGAGAGAAACTTGAGACAATGTTGAAATCAGGAGAAATTGACGTTGCTGTCATGATACCGAGTGATTGGAGTATTCAGTTAGGAGAAGGAAGGCTTCAAGGAGCAGAACTGCTGACAGATCCCCAAAAACAGCTCAAAGCCTCTGTCATTACTTCTATTATTGATTCATTTATTAAAAGGAGCCAAGTCATTTCAAATACGACCAATACGGTTGTTGCTCATTTACGAGAAACAAACCAAGCTGCTTCTATGGAACATATAATCGAAACCATTCAATCGGCTAGTAATCAAGAAGTCACGTTTAGAGAGACATCTATTGGTGAGAAGTCCGTTTCTGCCATGCAATATTATACAGCGGCAATGGCGGCGATGTTTTTATTATTTAATGTGACAATAGGAGCGAAGTCCATTACGAAAGAAAGGGAAAGTAATACGCTAGCAAGGCTTAGAAGTGCCCCTATCAGCAATACATCTATTATTCTTGGTAAATTTTATGGCACGTTTCTTTTCGCATCGATACAATTTCTGCTTTTCTATTTGGCAACTTTGATCGTATTTCAAGTGGATTGGGGAAATCATGCATGGCAGGTCATTGCGACGGGTCTTGCATACGGAGTAGCCGTTGCTGGAATATCTATGATTCTAGCTGCGTTTATTACCGAATTGAAAACATTAGATCTAATTAGTGGAGTTGGGGTACAAATTTTCGCATTAATAGGGGGTTCCATGCTGCCGTTATCACAATTTCCTGATGCCTTAAAGAGTTTATCTAAGTTCACACCTAATCGCTGGGCACTGACCGGCTGGTTAGATAGTATGAGCGGTGTATCTTGGGCGGAACTACTCACGCCTATTATGGTCTTATTGTCGATTGGAATTATTTCTTTACTGATTGCAATCCTAAGGTTGGAATCAGGATTTAAAGGTGGTGCCAAATGAAGAAGATATGGGCGCTTTGTATGTGGGAGATAAAAATGGTGTTTTCCAACCGACGTAATTATCTGGTCATGTTTGCCATGCCATTAGTGTTTACATTGCTGTTTGGGCATTTGTTCACAACTGATGAGGAACCGGTTCAAAGGGTACTAGTGGTTGATCAAGACCAATCGATGTTGTCTTCTTCGTTTGTCACTGCAATGGTAGAAGATCAACGCTTATTTCAAGTAGAACAGGAATCAAAAACTGTTGCATTATCGCAATTAAAAGAAAAGACTACTCCTGTCGTACTTACAATTGATAAAGGGTTTGAAGAAGAAATGAATGCGAAAATACCGGTATTGTCCCTGCAACGGGTACCTGAATTTACAGGGAGTGAAGTGCTAACGGAGTTTATTGCTAACAAACTTGCGGAAACGCGTATCCGAGCTGTGGCTTCTAAAGAATGGAGCAAGTTGACAGGGGAGAACTGGGAGACAATGTTTACGAAACTAAGGGATGATGCAAAAGAAGCAACAGTTAGTAAAAAGACGACGCTAGAAATAAACCAGCATTCACAAGACAGTTTATCAAGAAGTGCTTCAGGATTTTCCATCATGTTTCTGATGATAAGTGTGCTGAGTGTGACCGGAACGATTCTAGAGGCACGAACGAATGGTGTCTGGCAGAGGTTAATGATTATGCCTGCCAGCAGAACTGAAATTGCTGTTGGCTATTTATTATCTTTCTTCTTAATCGGCTGGATTCAATTTGGTGTATTAATTCTTACTACTCATTTTTTGTTTGATGTTAGCTGGGGTAATCCTTTCTATCTCCTGATTTTATTATCTGCACTAATACTTGCAATTGTCGGACTGGGTTTACTGATTGCCACAACAGTAAAGACCATTGAACAGCAATCGATGCTTAGTAATCTTCTTGTAATTTCCACATGTATGATTGCAGGCGTATACTGGCCACTAGAAATTGAGCCAGTTTTTATGCAAAAAATGGCTGAGTTTTTACCGCAAACCTGGGCGATGAGAGGAATTGAGGAAATTGCGAGTGGGAGTACTTTCTTTGCTATTTTAGACAATGTGGGTATTTTACTACTATTTGGGTGTGTTTTTTTGCTACTCGGAATAAGGAAAATTAAATTTTAATAAATAAGAAAAAGGATGACTCAGGGGAAGTTTTTTACCGAGAGTCATCCTTTTAATTTAATTCATTACCCATTTATCTTTCATGAACATGATTCTTCCGATGATGAAGAAGAGAATCATGCAAATGAGGTTACTGCCGATTGTAAGCATAATATGTTCATAGTTGATGATGCCAAAGATTAATTCCTTTAGCAGGCTGAATATGTTTAGGATTGGAATGACAAAGTGCTGGTATGAAAGTTCATTAATCCCTATAGTTGAAGTAAATAAAGTTGGGAAGACTGCAACCATTAGGATTGGTGTGCTGTAGCTTTGTGATTCCTTGATAGTTTTCCCAATGATGCTTGTCACCATAAGAAGGGATGCAATGAACATAGCATAGATGATCGAAACTAATATAGCTAGACTGATGACCAGGTAGGCGTTGTCACCAAATGAAACAGCTTTTTTTAGGTTTTCTGTTAAAAGGGTAATTTCTAATGCTACAACGACTAACGTGATGATTCCAGTTATGGCACCAATGGTTGAGATTGTTAACCATTTTGAGAGAAGCAAGGTGGAACGTTTTACTGGTGTCATTAATAGAGCTTCCATCGTTTTCTTTTCTTTTTCACCAGCGAATAAATCGGAAGCTGCTGGACCTGCACCTATACCAATTGCAAGAGCTAACATCATTGGAATTAACATCGCAATTAAATTAATGTTAGGGTTTTCTTCGGACATTTCTTTTTGATGAATCGTAAATGGCTCGATTAATGCTGAATCTATTTCTTGGGCTTGCAAACGATCTGAAATAACAGACATTTCATAGTTGGATAAAGCATTCGTAACGATGTTCATTAGGTTAGCTGAGTTTTGGCTGAAAGAATCGCCAATAAGTGTTACCGACGCTTCATTAGCGTGTTCAATATTGTGGATAAAACCAGGCGTTAATAAAAGGGCAGCTTGTGCGTCTCCATCCTGTACGGTTTTTTCGGGATTTATAGACTTAACAAGTTCAATATTCTTATAGGCCTCAAAAATATTCGCTTCATCTGTACCGAAAGAGGTATCAACAGCAAGTTTGTACGTATCATCGCCACCATCGGAGACTAATTTTTCATAAAATAATGTTAAACCAGTCATCATGACAATCGGCAGAAGAACAGTCAGCAATAAAGTCCTTCGATCTCGGAAGCAATCCTTGATTTCTTTTAGATAGATATTAAGAAGCATAGTTTCCATTCCCCCTTACAAGTTTGCTCATGAAAATATAGTTTAAATCGCGGCTACCTTCAGATTTGTAAAGATTTTCTAGGTCGCCATGATAGACAAGTTCTCCTTTATGCATCATCGCCACTGTGTCGCAAAGCATAGAAACCTCTTCCATGATATGGCTTGAGAAAATAATCGTCTTTCCATCGCGCTTTAGCTGATGGACGAGCTGACGGAAGACATTGGATGATGTAATATCGAGACCTGTTGTCGGTTCGTCAAACAGGATAATATCAGGATTATGAATCAGCGTCCTTGCGATGGCGACCTTTTGACGCATCCCTTTGGAAAAACCGCCTACTTTCCTATTTAGATAGTCTTTCATCCCGAACATTTTTGCCAAGTCATCGATACGTACCTTCGTTTCATGTTTGCTTAATCCGTATAACATGGCGAAATACTCGAGGTTTTCACGGGCAGTTAAGCGATCATATAACCCAGTTTCACCACCGAACAATACCCCAATTCTTTTTTTGATTTGATCTGCATGTTTCAATGTGTCATATCCCGCTACGAATACTTGCCCGTCTGTTGGCGTAAGCAGAGTTGCGATCGTTCGCAACAAAGTTGTTTTTCCAGCACCGTTCTCACCGAGTAAACCAACCACCTGGCCTTTTTTTACAGAAAAAGAAACATGCTTTAATGCGGTAATGTATACTTTTTTATCTTGGAACTTTTTTGTCACTTCATGAATTTCAATCATTTTCATTCCTCCTGACTCGTTTGTTTTCTTGTTCTTATCATACAAAGAATTCTGGAAGGAATCTGCAACTATGTCGTAAAAATACCATTTATTGTCGCGAAAAGGTCATTTTTCCATGTTGAGATGGTAAAATAGAAGAAGCAACAGGCAAATGAGGGTGATTGTATGAAGGTTGGTCTTGTAGATGATCGAATGATCGATTTAGATAAGTTACTTGCTATTGTGCAAGGAATTTCAGACGTAGAGGTTGTGTTCTCGACCGTTTCCGCGGAAGAAGCGTATGATCAGATCAAGAAGGAATCGATTGATTTATTGATTGCGGATATTGAAATGCCGAATTTATCTGGCTATGAGCTGGCGGATATTATTCATTCTCATGCGCTAGACATTTCGGTCATATTCGTTACAGGTACGAGTGGATATGCGGTGCATGCTTTTGAATTGAATGTACACGACTATATCATGAAGCCTTACTCAAAGGATCGATTAATACAATCGATTGAGCGGTTGATGGAGAAATCTAAATCGGCTGAGATTACAGGTAGACTATACTTAAAGCAAAAAAACGATATACATATTATTCAAAAGAAGGATATTGTTTTTATCGAAAGGTCTGGCCGATCGACAACGATACATACGAAGTCAGGTCCGATAAAAACCTATCAAACTCTTAATGAATTAGAAGGTGAATTGCGTGAGCGGGATTTCCTTCGCTCCCATCGATCATTCATCATTAATATTCACTATGTGAAAAACTTCTCGCTCTATGCAAAAACTTCTTATATCGTCACCTTTGAAGGAATGGAAGAACAGGCGATGATTACAAAGGAAAAAGTAGAGTTTTTACAAAATCATTATTTTTAAAGGATGGAGAAGACTTGAAACCGTTTCTGATGTATTGGGGATTTATCGCAGTGCTTGGGATTGTTCATTTGCATGCGCTTTTGATGCTATTACCTTGGGGAATACCTATCTATATACCATGTGTACTAGTGATAGGAATCATTTATTACTTCTTTAAAAAAACATTCATACAGATAGCGAGTTTAGGAAGAAGTTTCAATGGAATGTTACTGGTTATGCAGCTTTTGTTGCTATCTATTTATGCAGTTAATAAGCCATCGTTCATTTATCTTGTTCCGTTTTTATTATTTGTCGCTATTGAAACAGTCAGGCAAAACTGCGCATGGAAAGTTTCAGCATTGTTAGTAGAGGGAAAGCAATTTGAAGAAGAACGTACTCACTTTAATGAAACGTTTCGTGTAGTTCGCAGTGAAAGGCATGATTTCCTTAAGCATGTTTCAGCAATTCACTTTATGCTGGAAAATGAACAGAATGGAGAGGCTAAGGCTTATTTAGATGATTTAGTCGATGGATATAAAGAAACGAATCTGTCGATTAAAGGAGAGAAAGGGATGGTCGCGGGAATACTGCATCAAATGTATCAACGGGCACAAGATGCTGGAATTTCAGTCGTCTATGATTTGGATTTGCCATTATCTACATTGCCGCTGTCAGATAAAGAGATCGTTACACTGGTAGGCAATCTTTTATCCAATAGTATTGATGCTTGCGAGGAATGGCAAAGTGAACATAAGAAAGAAGCTTTGCTTAGTTTGCAATTGTATAAAAGAAGTGGGTTATATGTATTAATTTGCAAGAATCATAGTAAACCGATTCCGACGCCCATTTTAGATTCATTGTTTGAAACGTATGGAAAAACAACGAAAACGGGTGAGCATGAAGGGCTCGGAACCAAATTGATTCATGATGTTATTAAGGAACATCATGGTTTCCTGGATTTTGTATATAAAGAAGAAGAGTTTACGGTGAAAATTAAAATCCCGGCAATCCGTTAAGTGTATTTTAAAGTTCAAAAAAGGGTAAGCGCTTGTTCGCGTTTACCCTTTTAAAATTATAAAACAGTGAAAATTTCTTCAATAGATTTGCGCTCACGTGGATTTGGAATCATATCTGGATAACCGACATGAATACTACCAACGATTTTTTCTCCTGGTTGCACGCCTGCAGTTTCCCGGAATTGCGTAGCAAAAATCGTGGCATAGGTCGCCCAAAATGTTCCTAGTCCTTGTTCCCATGCCAATAATGTGAAATTATGAATGACGCAATTTATAGCTGCCAAATCTTCTTCACGAGTAACAGGGTTAGGATCTTCCTTCATGACAGCAAGAAGAATGGAGGGAGGGGTACTGACTTTATTAAACTCACGTTGACCCGCAGCCTCCTTTTTCGCAGGATCTTTTTCCTTAGTCATGGCTGCATTACGAGCAGCCTCAGCTAACGCGATCAGGCTGTCTCCTTGAACAAAGATGAAGCGCCAAGGCTGCGTCATCTTGTGGTTCGGCGCCCAAACAGCCGTCTCTAGCAGCTCTTGAATCAAGTCAACAGAAACCGGTGTATCCTTATAGCGTTTCACTGTACGTCTCTCTTTAATAATGGTCGATAAGCTCATTTTTAATAGACTCCTTCATCTGAATGTGATTGAAGAACTGTGTGTAAACGGATTACATAGCATAACTGTTAATATGTATGTTACCTGTAGTATATAAAGAATTCAGTAAATATTCAAAAGAAAATGCTGATCCCATATATGCTTAAAAGTAGGGGGTAAAAACATCTGGAATAAAGAGGGGGCAATATTCTAGTTATTTTTAAGTTATAAGCATGAAACACATATGGGAATCAGCAATTCATCTATAGTGGCTACTAATAAGTAGGCTCACCATTTAAGCAATCTATTATGCTAAGAGCATAATTTTTCGAGATTCAGAAGTCGATAATGATATTGAAAATCATTATCAATTAAATCTTCTCTTATTTTATCAAATATGTCAAGGGAATAATAGAAAAGTTATTCGGTTTTTTAAGAGAAGGATGATAAAGTATAATTCAGACTATTTAAAAATATCGAAAATAATTGTATGATAAAAGAATCGATCTTTCGTTTCACTAAATAGTTCCTTAAATGAAGGCTTGCATGATGCGAGACAGGCCGGTGTAAAACCAAGGCCGGGAACAGGAACAGATTAGTCAAAGTTCATTGCTCACAGAACTTACACTTGTTTACTTTGAAATAGAAATTTTGCGAAAGGAAATCATGGTGAAGTGTATGAAGATTTATTCGTATTTAAAGCCTTATCGAATGATGGTGGCGCTCGCTCTTTTCCTTATGCTGGCTGAATTAGGTGTGGAGTTGCTGCAACCGCTGTTAATGGCAAAAATAATTGATGATGGTATTATGCAGGAGAATCTTTCCGTTGTCATCAAATGGGGAAGTGTAATGGTGGGGATTTCTATCTTCTCCTTTATCGGTGGAATCATTAACTCGTTTGCTGCGTCACATGTGAGCCAAAGTTTTGGCTATGACATTCGAAGTCATTTGTTCAAGAAAGTACAAGCGTTTTCATTCACCAACTTAACAAAATATCCAACATCATCACTGATTACTAGGATGACGAATGACGTTACAGTTTTGCAGAATACTGTGTTTATGGCGATGAGGATCATGCTCCGTGCGCCGTTACTTATCATTCTCGGTACAGTAATGGCTTTGCTTGTTAACTGGAAATTGGCGTTGGTCCTCTTAATTTCGATTCCTGTGCTCATCTTGTTTTTAGCCTGGGTAATGAAGCGGGCATCGGTGATGTTTCGATTTGTTCAAGAAAAGCTGGATAACGTAAATGGAGTCATGCAGGAGAATTTAATGGGAATGCGCCTCATTAAAGCTTTCTTACGTAAAGAACATGAAGCAAGTCGATTTAATGAGGCAAATGATGCTTTACAAAAGAAAACAGCATCTTCACTACGATTCATTGAAGTGTCAACACCGATTCTGTTACTTGTCATGAATGTGGGACTTATTATCATTCTGTGGCTTGGGCAAAAGAAAATGGCTACTGGTACTGTTCAAGTTGGAGAAGTGGTTGCTATTGTCAACTATGCGACAAGAATCACATCTTCGTTATCTGTATTATCCTGGTTAATTATGTCCATTTCTCGTGCTCAAGCATCCGCGAGTCGAATTAACGATGTATTGGACACAAAAGTTGATTTACTTGACACGAAAGAAGAAAGCAGAGGAAATGAGATTCATAGCGGGGAAATTACATTCAAAGATGTTTCATTCCGATATCCAACAGCGGATACGGATGCTTTACGGAATATTACCTTTACGGCAAAAGCAGGCGAAACGATTGCAATTATGGGGGCTACTGGTTCAGGAAAAACATCGCTATTTCAATTGATCCCGCGGCTATTTGATGTCGACCAAGGTCAAATTACAATCGATGGTGAAGATATTACGACCATGAAGCTAGACGTATTGCGGAAAAAAATTGGCTTTGTCCCACAGGAGGCACTGCTCTTTTCAGGTTCGATTCAAGATAATATCGCATGGGGAAAAGATGATGCGAGTATAGCGGAAATCATTACGGCGGCCAAAGATGCGCAAATTCATGAAACGGTTTCTGCGCTTACGAATCAATATGACACGCCACTTGGTCAAAAAGGGGTCAATCTTTCCGGAGGGCAAAAGCAGCGATTAGCTATTGCCCGTGCGTTAGTTAGAAAGCCAAAAATACTGCTACTAGATGATAGTACAAGTGCGCTGGATTTAAAAACAGAAGCTAAGCTGTTGAATGCATTAAAAAGCTATACATGTACGACATTGATCATAACGCAAAAGGTGAGTACCGCTAAGGAAGCCAATCAAATTTTGTTGCTTGAAGAAGGGGAACTGATTGCAAAAGGCCCGCATGAACAGCTTGTGGCTAGTCATTCATTATATCAGCAGATTGTGCTGTCTCAAATGGGAAAGGAGGGACTGACCGTTGAAAAGAGTACCTCCCACTCATCATAATGATAAGAAATCAAAAGTGAAAATGAAAAATTGGATGGGGACCGTTAAACGGATCTGGAGCTATCTGGAAACGAATAAAACGATGCTGTTTCTCGTGTTATTCATGGTCGTGGTGAGCTCAGGGTTGGGGCTACTTGGTCCGTATTTAGTAGGCGTCTCCGTTGACGAATTTATTGTAATGAAAAAGTCTAACGGATTAACAATGATGCTTATAGGCTTATTTATCGTCTACGTGTTTTACTCACTATCGACTTGGCTACAAAACTACTGGATGATCGGCATCGCTCAAGATTCAGTTTATCAGATGAGACAACAGCTTTTTGGGCATTTGCATAAACTGCCGATTCCATTTTTCGACCACCGCAAGCATGGTGAACTAATGAGTCGAGTAACCAATGATATTGAAAATGTCAGTTCGACTTTGAACAGCTCGGTCATTCAAATTTTTTCAAGTGTCCTGACGTTAAGTGGGACGATAGCAGTTATGCTTTGGCTTAGTCCGTTATTAACCTTGTTAACGCTCATCATCGTACCCATCATGTTTTACGGAATGAGATGGATTACAGGACGGACAGGAAAATTATTTAAAGAACAACAGCGAAATCTGGGCTCTTTAAATGGATTTATTGAGGAAACGATTTCTGGACAACGAATCGTGAAAACTTTTTCGCAAGAAGATAAAGTGATTGAGGACTTTATTGAACGTAGTAAAAAATTGAAGCAGTCAGGTTATTTGGCTCAAGCCTATTCCGGGTTTATCCCGAAACTAATGAATATGCTCAATAACCTCAGCTTTGCCATTGTTGCTGGATTTGGCGGGTATCTGGCATTAAAAGGGCAAATTTCAATTGGAACCATCGTAATTTTCACCGAGTATTCTAGGCAATTTACTCGGCCGTTAAATGATTTAGCTAACCAATTTAATACATTGTTATCTGCTGTTGCAGGGGCTGAACGTGTATTTGAAATTTTAGATGAAGAGATTGAAGAACGGGATGAGAAGGATGCGGAAGAGTTGAGCGTTGTAGAAGGACACGTTGCCTTTCAGTCTGTTTCTTTTTCCTATGAAAAGTCAGGGAATACTGTACATGATGTAAGTTTTGGCGTATCTCCAGGAGAAACGATTGCACTTGTAGGTCCGACTGGAGCAGGAAAAACAACCCTTATTAATTTGCTATCTCGTTTTTATGATCCAGACAGCGGCAGTATTCTTGTCGACGGTCATGATATTCAACACGTAAAGCGGTCGAGTTTACGTCGGCATATGGGCTTTGTTTTGCAAGATTCGTTCCTATTCCAAGGAACGATCATAGAAAATATCCGTTATGGCAGACTGGATGCAACCGACGAAGAAGTACTGAACGCTGCTAAACAGGCAAATGCTCACTCGTTTATTATGAAGCTCCCGAATCAGTATGAAACAAAGCTGATGCAAGACGGAGGCGGAATCAGTCAAGGACAAAGGCAGCTCCTTTCCATTGCTCGAGCGATTTTGGCTGATCCGATCATTTTAATCTTAGATGAAGCAACTAGCAGTATTGATACGATTACTGAAGTGAAGATCCAAGAAGCCCTGCAACGACTAATGAAAGGAAGAACTAGTTTCGTCATTGCACATCGATTGAATACGATTCAAAAAGCAAACCAAATCCTTGTACTAAAAGACGGTGCAATTATTGAAAAAGGATCACATAGCTCATTGCTTCAGGAAAAAGGATTTTACTATGGACTCTACAACCGACAATTGGAAGACACGGCAAATTAAGTTGACAAGATGACTTAAACGGGAGAAATCCCTAGTTGAGTCATCTTTTTTTATACGTATTCCATGCGTTAAACTTAAATATAAAACATACATGTTAAGAAAATGAACCGTTTATTTATGGAGGATGTGGGTATTGATGTATAAGCACGATCAGTTGACTGAAAGGATGTTTTTGGGAGCGAGAATCTAGTTTAGAATACACAATCACATTTGTGGTTCTTATTATTAGGGGAATAGTAAGAAAGAGTGCGAAAAAGGAAAGGAGAGAGTTTAAATGAAACAATATGATGTGGCTATTATTGGATTCGGTAAAGGTGGGAAAACACTGGCATCCTTTCTTGGTAAACGGGGGAGGAAAATTGCGGTAGTTGAAAAATCGAAGAAAATGTATGGAGGGACATGCATTAATGTGGCTTGTATTCCGACCAAATATTTGATTCATGAAGCGAAAAAATTACAAGTTCATAAAAATCAAGAGTGGGACGAAAAAGCAAAGGCATATGCTTCTGTGATGGTAAGTAAGAAGGAATTTATCGATAAATTGCGTCTTGGCAACTATAAAAAAGTGAATAAATCGGAAGTGGCAGAAGTGATTGATGGATTTGCTTCATTTGTTGATGAACATACTCTTTCTGTCGAACAAGAAAATGGAATGATTCAAATAAAAGCGGAAACGATTATTATTAATACAGGTGCAACGCCAGTTCTTCCTGATATTGTTGGCATTAAGAATAACCCGGTTGTATATACGAGCGATACACTTCTTAATGAAGAAAGATTGCCACAAACTTTATCCATTATTGGCGGTGGATATATCAGCTTGGAATTTGCTTCAATGTATGCAGATTTTGGCTCCAAAGTCCGCATTTTTGATCGAGGGGACACATTCCTGCCAAAAGAGGATGAAAATGTCGCTAAAGCTGTTCGAGAGACATTGGAAAAGAAAGGGATCGAAATCTATCTACAAGCACAAAGTAAAAAAGTAGAAGGAGATCAACTAGTTATCGAGTTTACGAAGGAAAAATCTGAAAGAATTTTTCAATCTGACGCTATATTACTGGCAACAGGTCGAAAGCCAAACACCGATGGTTTACAGTTGGAAAAAGCAGGCGTTAAAACGGGTAAGCGAAAAGAGATTGTTGTCGATAATCAGTTGCGAACATCTACACCTCATATTTTTGCGATCGGTGATGTGAAGGGTGGACCACAATTTACGTATGTTTCCTTAGATGATTACCGAATCGTAGCGGATCAATTAACTGGAGGAAAGGAATATAACCAAGAGAAAAGAGGATATCTACCCTATTCGGTATTTATTGACCCTCCTCTATCCAGAATTGGTTTGACTGAAAAAGAAGCAACAGAGAAAAATCTGAACTTCGATCTGTTTACTTTGGCAGCGGCTGATATTCCAAGGGCGAAATTAATAGGTGAAACTGAAGGAATGTTACGAGTAATTGTTGAGAAAGATTCAGATAAAATTTTGGGTGCAGCTCTTTTTTGTGCAGAATCGTATGAAATCATAAATTTAATTAAATATAATATGGATACGAGAGATACTTATTATACTTTGAAAAATCAAATCTATACCCATCCATCGATGACTGAAAGCCTTAATTACTTGTTTGATGAACTTGTATAGTCAATTTAGAATAAAAAATGATTATAAAATTGATCGAAAATTTAGATAATTAATGGATTGGTTCTACGAAAAGATCCGATGAAACCATTGAATCGTAAGTCGGTACATCCCAAGAGGCCCTATTCTATACAGGCAAGTCGAAGATTGTTGTAAAAGATGAGTCTAATAAAAGTAAAACTTCAATCAGTGGGGGATGAAGAACTCCCTACTGATTGAAGATTTACTTTATTTGCCCTTGTCTCATCACCTATGATATTCTTTGATTGATTAATCAAATAAATAATTAAACGATCAATTAATATTTATCAGAAGTATTTATTTTGATTCCTGATCTTGTGAACAAAAGTGAGGAGATATTTTGTGAATGAAAATAAGCCACCTGTAGAGGGAAACCAGTCATTTATAGCAGAAGCAAGACGTGAGCAAATCATTAAGGCAGCGATTAAAACGCTCGATGAAATAGGCTATGTGAAGACAAGTTTGTCAAAAATTTCAAAAACAGCTGGTGTTAGTACAGCATTAATTTCTTATCATTTTTCTGATAAAAGTGATTTAATGAATCAACTTCTTATGAAGCTGGTTGAAAGTTCTTCGACTTACATACTTACTCGAGTACAAATGGAAAGCACCCCTCGAGAGAAATTGCATGTGTTTATCGAATCTAGTTTGGCTTATCAAGGCACTCACCCTAGTCATAATGCAGCTTTATTAGAAATTATTTTCAATGCAAGAACACCAGAAAATATTCCGTATTATAAATTAAATGATGAAGAAGAAGATGATGTCATTTTGCATGAACTTCGAGAAATCTTACGTGAGGGCCAAGAAAAAGGAGAATTTGGTGCGTTTAATATCCATGTCATGGCGAATATGATTCAAGGAGCAATTGGAGAATACATGATGGTTCATCCAAACCATACTCAAAAAGTAGATTTAGAAACATATAGTAATGAATTAATTAAAATTGTACAAAAAGCGACTGGATGAGGGAAGTTATTAAATAAATAATAAAGGGGAATTCGATGGTTTTTTTAGAGAAACTATTTAATTGGATGTTAGTAATCGGGCTTGTCTTATTAGTAGGACGCATTATGACGGCTGTGTTTTTATTTCTGAATGTTCCCTTTACAACCTTTTTTAAAGACACGAATATCATTTCATTTATCATTTTAATAGTTGGTGCAATCGGTTCGCAAATGATGAAAGGGAATAAAAAATAAAGTGGAACTTCAATCAGTGGGACAGTGGGAGGTTAAACCGGGATAAACCTTTTGTACATCAGATACATGTGTAAATCGTTTCTTACCATTAAATCGGCATCCATGCTTTTGTGGAGAAAAGCTTTCTTGGAGAATTATAGAATAAATTATTATGAAAATGGTAAAACTATATCATAATGATGCCTAATAAGTGTAAGAGAGGAAATATTAGATGAAGAAAAGAATTTGGTTCAATCGCTGGTTTTCGACAGCGTATCATTTTATTGAAGCGATAAAAAATAATCCTGATGGAATGGAGTTCGAGATTTTCGGGACGCATTCTAATTCAAATACGGTGTATTTTCATGTGTGTGACCATTCAGAAACGGAGCCTGACATAGATGGCGAAGCGTATATCCAATATTGTGTTAATTTTTGTAAAAAGAATCAGATTGATGTATTCATACCATATCAGCACGCATTGGAAATCTCGAAGCAGCTTAAACGATTCGATGAGGTAGGGACGCGCGTCTTAGTGATTCATGATTATTTGTTAATGGAGACAATATCGGATAAAGGAAAGCTCTATGAATCTTTCGAGAAAAATGGATTAGCGAAATTTATACCGGACTATCATATTGTAACAACCGCTAAGCAATTTGCAAAAGCATACCATCAATTACATAGCAGTGGGAAAACGGTCTGCCTCAAACCGGTTGACGGTAGGGGCGGTGAAGGATTCAGAGTAATTAAAGATGAAGAGGACGGGTTGAAAGATTTATTTGGTAATGTATCACATAAAATTTCGTTTACTGAAGCCTATAAAATTTTGTCAACAGAACCTTCTTTTCAATCATTAATGGTATTGGAATATTTGGCTGATTTTGAATATAGCATTGATTGCCTGGCTTATGGAGGAGAACTTCTTGCAGCTGTACCTCGTAAGAAAGCGGGGGGAAGGATTCGTGAGCTTGAGGAAGTACCTGAGCTACTCCAATTAGCCCAGTCGATTCATGACATTTACAACATTCCGTACGTGTATAATGTACAAGTAAAATATAATCAAGGCATTCCGAAGCTTTTAGAAATTAATCCGCGTATGTCAGGTGGTTTACACATTTCAACGCTTTCAGGGGTAAACTTCCCTTATCTTGCCGTGAAATTGTTATTAACAGGTGAGGCACAAGTAGACAAGCCAGTATTCGATATAAGAGCTACCCATATTGAGAATGCCGTTATTTTAGCAGATGGGCAGATGAAAAAAGCTATTTAATTCTATATAAAGAAAAGGGTATCCCAAAAAGAAAGGCCAGAACCTTTCTTTTTGGGATACCCTCTTCCTGTTCTTTCGAAATGGAGTCATTAAATAAGATCCACTTTGTTTAATTCTTCATTTTGTGTGATATCCAAATCGCAAGCTGTAAAGTGATGGCATCTTTGAAGTGTTTAGGATTATATCCGGTTTCCTCTTCAATTCTCTTCAAACGATAAATCAAGGTGTTTCTATGGATAAATAGTTCATCCGCGGTTTGTTGGATGTTAAAGTTATTTTTAAAAAAACTTTCAAGAGTGTCGGCATATTTTATGAGTGTTTTCGTCATGACTCTTTGGTAAAACCTTTCAGATTCATATCGATTCAGTTGATGAATTAAAACTTTGAGCTCAATGTCAGCAAAAGAGATAATCTCTTCAGAAGGATCACTGATTGCAAGTGCTAGATCACAATCTTGATAGGATTGACTGAACCTATTTAGGGAATCAAACGGAATACTGAATGCTAGGCGAAATGTTAGCTGCCGTTTTTTTAATGCATGATAAATTTCCCGAATTCTTTGATTAACCATCATTTCTGTTTGGTTGGAAAAAGCCAAAAAGATTCGATTCGTGTTAATAAAACCAACAATTCCGCTGTTCTCACCTAGTATTTTTTCTATCTTTTCAACAATAGTATGATTCGTAATCGTACCTTCAGCCATTTGAATGACAAGGGAATTGTATGGCGGATGCAAGGTAATGCCAAGTAAATTAAGACCACGACGAATCTGATCAAAGGAGGGATGAATTTTTAATAATTCTTCAATGATCATTTCTTTTGTCCGTTTCTTCCATTCCATCTGGGAAGCCATATATTCAGCCTTTATCATTAACTCTGTTGTCATCTTTACTAATTCCCCTAAATCAGCCATTTCATCTGGATTACCTGTAATGCCGATGACTCCAACAATCTTGTCATGAAAAACAATAGGGAGGTTGATACCAGGGTGAGAACCTTTCCAAGAGACACTCTGATTAGAGGATATTATTAGTGTCTGTCCGGTTTTTAAAACGTGAAGTGCTCCTTCGTGAATATCATCGATTCTCTCAACATCACGGGAAGCGATGATAATACCAGAATCATTCATAATATTAATATTTCGGTTAAGTCGTATCGAAGTTTCCTTAACAATTGTATGAGCAATACTCCTTGTTAACATAATTCCTCCCCGTTTTAGTTACTACGAACAAAATATTCGGAAAATTAACCTCGTATTTTATACGTTAAACATGAAGCTTTTAATAGTCAAGTTCAGTTATAATTTAACTAGAAAATGAAAGCGTTTTCTTAAAAGGAGGGGGATTATGAAAATCGTTATAGCACCAGATTCATTTAAAGGTAGTTTAAGTGCAGTAGAAGCAGCCAACTCTATCAAAAAAGGCATTAAAAAGGCATTTCCTGCTGCAGAAACTGTCTTGCTGCCTATAGCTGATGGTGGTGAAGGGACGATGGAGACATTGGTTGTAGCTACAGGCGGTAGCAGAAAGCATGTATCCGTTACTGGGCCATTCGGAGAAGCGGTGGAAGCTGAATACGGCGTATTAGGTGATGGAGAAACATGTGTCATTGAAATGGCGTCTGCATCCGGACTTGCACACATTACCTCTGACAAGCTTAATCCAAGACTTACAACTACTTATGGAACTGGAGAATTAATTAAGCAAGCTTTAGATGATGGGTTTCAATCTTTCATTTTAGCAATAGGCGGCTCTGCTACGAATGATGGAGGAGCTGGAATGTTACAGGCTCTAGGGATGAAGCTTTTAGATGAAGAAGAGAAGGAGATTTCCTTTGGTGGAGCTGAATTAGCCCGGATACACTCAATCGATATGAGTGGATTTGATAAAAGAATTAAAGCGAGGAATTTTCTAATAGCTTCCGATGTACAGAATCCATTCATTGGACCAGATGGGGCTTCTTCTGTTTTTGGCCCACAGAAGGGAGCGACTTTAGAAGATGTAAAAATGTTGGATCAATGTTTAGCCCATTTTGCAAATGAAGTGGAAAAAGTCACAGGAATCCATCTTCATAACCGACCAGGTGCTGGGGCAGCCGGAGGCCTTGGCGGAGCTTTTCAAGCGTTCTTTCCTGCTGAAATGAGGCGAGGGATCGACATTGTGATTGAATATACGAAATTACAGCAAGCGCTTATCGGGGCGGATCTTGTGATTACTGGAGAGGGTCAGGTTGACTTTCAGACAGCATCTGGAAAAACACCAATGGGAGTAGCACAAGCCGCTAAATCACAAGGAATTCCCTCTATCATTCTGGCAGGATCTATTGGACCTGGCGTTGAAACTTTATATCCATTTGGGGTAGTGAGTGTGAACAGTATTATTAATCAACCGATGATGCTGAGTGAAGCAATGGAACGTGCAAGTGAATTATTAGAACATTGTTCAGAGCAAGTTATTCGTTCATTTTTTTATAATCAACTAAATGGATAAAGGGTGGTTTGGCATATGAAAATAAAAAAAACGATAGAAAAAGTTCCGGGTGGGTTAATGGTTGTTCCTCTTTTGTTTGGGGCGCTACTAAACACGATTGATCAAATGCATATCCCTGTTGTCATGAATTTCTTGAAGAAGCTTGGAGTCGCCGAAACACCAGAGGGATTTTATGAATTTTTACGAATCGGTGGGTTTTCGGAAGCTTTATTTAAAAATGGTTCACTCGTATTAATTGCACTCTTTCTCTTCTGTGCCGGAAGCCAGATGAATTTGAAAGTGGGAGGGCGAGCGCTTAAGAAAGGTGTCTTGCTCACATCTTCAAAATATTTAACAGGTCTTACAATAGGACTACTATTTGGCATCTTTTTCGATCCAATGAATGGGATTCTTGGATTGTCTACCTTGGCTATTATTGCCGCTATGACAAATGGAAACGGTGGAATGTATGTAGCCTTAACGGGTCAGTATGGAAACCGTTCGGATGTTGGCGCGGTGTCGGTCCTATCTTTAAACGATGGTCCGTTTCTCACTCTAATGTCTCTAGGTTTATTAGGTTCTAGTTTTCCAGTTATTGCATTTATCGCTGTTTTACTGCCAATTGGTTTAGGGATGTTACTTGGGAATTTAGATCCTGAAATCCGAGCCTTTTTAAAACCGGGTGAAATCCTGCCTGTTCCTTTCTTCGCCTTTGCTTTAGGGGCGGGGATGAACCTTGCTAATTTCTTCAACCCTTCCGTTGTCGCTGCAGGCCTCACAATCGGTATTTTAACAACTGTGCTTACTGCTGCGACTGGCATTCTAGTATTCAAGTTATTCAAAGAAAAAAGTTATATTGGTCCTGTTGCTGAAGCATCCACAGCAGGAAATGCCGCAGCTACCCCGGCAGCGATAGCAGCTGCATCTGCAGTTGCAGCAAGTTCTGGCATGATGAGTAATGCGGAGGCTGCTGGCTATGCCAGTATCGTAAACGTTGCTACCGCGCAAATCTCAATTGCTACGTTAACAACGGCAATTTTATGTCCAATCGCTGTTATTTTAGTAGATAAATATCAAAAGAAACGTGGGATCGATGGGACGATTGAAGAGGTAGGCCTAAATAATGACATCAACAAAGCGACTCAATCATCTATCCATTAAGAGGATGTTTAAAAGCGGCTGACTTAGAAATCTTGAACTGTATATAAGATAGATGTGGGGTTGCTCTAACCCCCTCTTGTCTTTTACTTAAAGACCCTCTTCTTTTGAATGTTTACTTTGAAACTCTTATTTTTACAGGGAAAGGAAATGGATATGAAAACAAATTTATTGTACGGAAAAGATGGATTGTTACTTGAGTTGCCTGATGATATATTCTTGGTTGAACCAAACCATCTACCAGGAATTGAGGAAGAAAAAGAGGCGGTTACACATGCTCTTAGACATCCAATAGGTGCTCACTCTCTTAAGGAGACCGTTAAAGCGACGGATACTGTCGCAATCGTTATCAGTGATATTACAAGACCTACACCTAATCATAAACTAGTACCTTGGCTGATTGAGGAATTGAACCATGTTCCACTAGAGAAGTTTGTCATAATAAACGGCACTGGTACTCACCGGGACCAGACAAGGGAAGAGTTTGTTTCGATGCTTGGCGAATGGGTCGTAGACAATATTCGGATCATTAACAATAATTGTCATGATAAAGAAACGCTAGTTAATTTGGGGCAGAGCAAGTTTGGTTGTGATGTTTATTTAAATAAAGAGTATGTCGAAGCTGATTTTCGGATTGTAACGGGCTTTATTGAACCCCATTTTTTTGCTGGTTTTTCTGGGGGACCAAAAGGTATTATGCCAGGGATTGCTGGGATAGAGACAATCATGACATTTCATAATGCAAGAATGATCGGGGACCCCCAAGCTACATGGGGAAACATGGAGAACAATCCTGTTCAAGACATGACGCGTGAAATAAATCAACTGTGCAAACCAGACTTCATGTTGAACGTCACTTTAAATAAAGACAAAGAAATAACTGCTGTATTTGCCGGTGAATTGTACGAAGCACATGACAAAGGGTGTGTGTTTGTTAAGGAACATGCGATGATACAGTGTGCCGAGCGATTTGATGTAGTCATTACATCAAATTCAGGCTACCCTCTTGATCAGAATCTTTACCAAGCGGTGAAGGGGATGAGCGCCGCGCATAAAATCGTAAAAAAAGGAGGTACAATTATTATTGCTTCCGAATGTTCGGATGGGCTTCCGAGCCACGGCAACTATTCGAAGATTTTTGACATGGCGAAAAGTCCTCAAGAGCTATTAGATTTGATAAACAGTCCTAATTTTAAGATGTTTGATCAATGGCAAGTTCAAAAACAAACAGTGATACAAGTGTGGGCAGATGTATACGTTTATTCCAAACTTACGGATGAGCAGGTGAACGGGGCCATGCTAAAAAGCTCGCATAATATTGAACAAACGTTAGAGGAATTAAAACAGATTTATGGTGATGATATGTCAGTAGCTGTTTTGCCAATGGGTCCACTCACGATTCCCTATGTAGAAGAGTAAAGTGAGGCCGGGATAACATGGTAAAGAAAGAGAACTGGTATACTCTTTATAAATAATTATAAGTAAAGTACTCATATAAGGGGATGTCCTATAACATCCCCCGTAATTACTACATATAGTTTATAAAAAAGCGTAATCAGGAGAGAGTTGTTTTATTAGTAATTTCGATCTAAGACGACAAAAGTGGCCCCGGCGTGCAAATCTCCATTCTCGCTCGGAAAGTGTTGGTTCCGGCGCGCAAGCCCACCGATCTGGCGCGCAAATTTGAAAATCGGCACGCAAATTTGAATTCCAGCTCGCAATGGTTAAAAAGGTGGGGGGAAGCACGCATCAAGTCCGGTGATTCTGCTTAAACTTACTCGCCCTCTTCTTATTGCACTTAATTAATTACATGCTTGGTTCTCGCTTCTTTCATCCATAACGGGAATTCGTTGAGTAATTTATGATACAAATCATTATCACTTTCATTTTCGATATCAACAATTTGAAAAAAGTTTGCGTTGTCGATGAAGCGGCCTTCTAAATCATCGAGTTTTCTGAGGACGTCAAAGTTTCCGTTGCCAATTCCGACAAATTGCCAGAATAAGGGCTGAGTGGATGATTCAATTAATACTTTTGGAACATTGTCTTGTTTGCGACTTGCCTTTTTAACGCCACCGTCATTGATGAAAATTAAATAGGTTGGTAGTTTACTTTTTTCTTCAACTAAGTACTTTTGTAATACGTCTCTCATAACCGGCGGCTCATTGTTGGCACCGAATTTTTTTACGTGTGGATTAGAAAGGATTTCGCGGTCGATATAATTGGAGAAATCATTCTCGGTAATCGAGGGCATCCTTGTAAATTCATTATCATAAATCCACACATCTAAAACGCCGTCATCATCGAAGCGGGTTGCTAATGCAAGGAGCCTTTCAATGACGTTTTGAACGGTGCCGTTTTGGTAAAGCCTGCGCATCGAACCTGATATATCAAGGACCACGCCTACTCGGGCAATTCCTTTCTGTAATGCCTTTTTCTCCAACACGATATCGACTTTCTTCTTGAGCAGGTCAAAACTAGTGAGTTTTAACGGCTCAGCTATTTGAACGGGCTCAGAATCAGGAGTCTCATCGGTTTCTACATGGTAAAGATCCAAGAATTCCTGAAGCCCGGCATTATATCCTCTGCCAACTGGATTAAAACGCCAGTCACCCTCTTTTTTGTATAATTGACCAAGTTCAAAGGCTGTTTCGTCATAAAACTGATTTTCAGTAAAGGAAAATAAGGTGTCGTTTGTGTCAAAGTCCTCAATGGTCATGTTGATGGAACGAAAATGCTGGAAACTTTGATTTTTTTCAACAGCATCATGTATGGTTACGACGAATAGGATTTCATGAATGTCGTCTTTTATGTAGGGAAGATGAATGGTAATTTGTTGTTCGGCATTGTTTGGCATTTGATTGGCCATGATCAGAGACTTGTCCGGAGATTCTCGCTGGTTATAAAAGATAAAATACTCTTCAAGCGGAATTTTCCGCTGATCATTCAACATAAATACGGATACGTCTACATCATATAGGTTACGATTCAAAGGCATGGAAAGATCCCAAGCTACGGTGATGCGCCATTTTTTCGTGAGAGGGTATTGTTTACTCAAATTCAATCTCTGGCCTTTAACTAAAGTAAGCATAAGAACACATCCTTCAATATTTCTTTTTTCATTGTACCTGAACTAGTTATTTGTTTGATACAAATATATCCAAAAATCAGCAACTTCGATGAAACCTTTTGCTGGCAAATACGTTATAATAGAAACAGGAGTTTTTCAGTAATTTTTGACAGCCTAGATCCTTAAAGCCTTGTCATCCGAATTGGCAGGCATGCGTAGGTTGAACAAAGAACTTAGCGCTTTTCTTTGAAAGGAGATTTGTCAGTGGGTGCATTTGGTCAATACGCAAAGATCAATCCGGTATTGATCGATTTTACAGAAGATGAATGGAAACAATTAATCGAAAAGAAACGCTCGGAAAGAGATAATCATCAAAGCGGTGAACCCTTCATTAGCCTTGGACAAGTGGCGGCTCGTTTCTTAGGTATTCCCCGAGATGAGGATGACTATTATCTGACATTATTTACATTATCCCAAAACCCTCATGTATACGTCTGGAATGACCGTTTAAACAAAGAAAATGATCCCGAGAAATTTCAGGCACTTCAAGAAGTGCTACAAATAAACCAAAGTGAACAGCTTTCCGTTAATCGCTTTATCGCTTTTCTTGAAGGGAGACAGCTTATTCCGTCTCATGAAGATCCTTCGATTCATCGACATATACGTGAAAGCTTCAATAAAACTTTATCCCGATTTGTCGAACAACATGATTCAGGATTTAAGCATCCTGATTTTCGTAGAGTGATTAGCGATTTAATTAAATGGCTTTGGAACCATGTTGATGAAATCCTTAGTAAACTGGATGGGGAAGAGGTTCCAGTTGTTTTATGGTATGGTGACGCAACGAAAAGCGAACTTTATTTCTTATCATTCATTCTACATTTAGGCCTTGATTTATTAATATTCCATCCACTTGGGTCTGATATCTTCAAAGAACTAGATCCAGAACGGAAGCAAATGATTGTTCAGGATTTTCAAGTGAAAAAAGAACCGAGATCTTTTCCAACGCAGCGTCCGGTTCGTAAGGCAACAGTTGCCTATCAGGCATCTAAGGAAATTGAGCGGATTCTACATACTGAAGAGACGCCAATATTTAAGCCATGGCAGTATCGTTCTCATTACCCTGTCTCCATCACACTAAAAACAACGTATGATGAATTATTTTTAATGAGCAGGGAAAGAGCATTCATTAGACCGAACTTTTATATTGAAGGAAATGAAGTGCATGTTCCATCCCTTTTTGCGAAAGTATCAGGAGTGACAACGAATAGGAGTGAGTATTGGGGGAAAATTGAGGAGCTAAAGGGCGGCGAGTTATCGCTGTTTATCCGTTACTTTCCTTTTACAAACAGCATCAATGGTAATTACCTCTATCATTATCAGCATGCACTTTTAGATAATGGAGTACTAGACCCTAAAAAAATGATCAATAGCGTATGGTGGAAATTAAAGCAACTACCACTTGGTGTCCAAGAAGCGCTTGCTGCAGGAATTTCACGAGTTTGTGCGAATCCGAAGCTTCTTCTGGAGCATCATGAGACGATAGCGGATCTCAAATTGTATTTATTTACCCAGCTTACGGTCTTGCCTGAGTCTATTGTTAGTTTATTACTTAAATTTGATTATCCACAGTTCGTTCCAAGAATTATTTTATACAATAGTGGTTCCGGAAATGGATTAGCACGTTCCGATGCGGCGCTATTGCTTTTGTTAAATGAGTTGGGGTTTGATATCATTCTTCTTAATCCATCAGGTCTTAGAGACATAGAGCAATACATGGATGAACAGTATTATGATGTACATTTAATGGATCAGTTTGAATTCAATTACGAATATAAAGAACCAAAGATACCGATATGGCGTCGTTTTTTCAAAAAAGATCAATGAGCACCTGCTCTAAAACTAAAACGTTAAGGTTCTATAAACTGTGTCAACTTATGAAGGTGGCGGTGCGAGTTGATTTTGCGAAGCCCCGCCCCTTTTTCACAAAAGATACGTAAGAAAGAGGGATAAAGAATGCAGGTTAATAGTACAGAAATACTTGATGAGAATACGAACCAGCTGTCACTTAATAAAACGGAGGAAATTAAACTCAAACTTCGTCAGGAACCCGAAGTGCAGAAGCTGGCTCAGCAGATTGATGTAAAAAATCAGATTTCATTGTTGGAGTTCGGGAAAGAGCCAGCTGTTGAGATTTCGAAGTTCTCTGACCGGATTTTAGGGACGATGAAGGCCAGTTCAATGGAAGATTCCAGTGAATTATTAAAGCAGCTTGGTAAGGTTATGGATCAGTTTGATCGGAAGGATTTTGCCGAAGAGAAGAAGGGTTTGTTTGGGAAACTATTCAAAAAAGGCGGAAAAGTGATCGATAAGATTTTTGGGAAATACCAAACAATGGGCGGCGAAATTGATAAGATTTACGTTGAAATTTCTAAGTACCAAAATGAGATGGTGACGTCAACAAACACGCTAGAACAAATGTATGAACAAAACTTTAATTTCTACCTAGCTCTTGAAAAATATGGTGTTGCAGGTGCGATGAAGGCAGAGGAATTGAAAGCAACATTATTGCCGCAGTTTGAAGCAAGAGCTACATCGGGAGACCAGATTGCAGCAATGGAATTAGAAACACTGCGAAATGGTATTGAAACGCTTGAACAACGGGTATATGACTTGGAAATGGCAAAGATGGTTGCTTTGCAGACAGCACCACAAATCCGATTGCTTCAAAGAGGCAACACAAAGCTAATTGGAAAAATTAATTCTGCTTTCGTTACAACGATTCCAATTTTCAAAAACGGATTAATTCAGGCGGTATCTGCAAAACGTCAAAAGCTTGTTGCTGATTCAATGAGTGAGCTTGATCGCAGAACGAATGAAATGCTCGTGCGAAATGCACAAAATATTTCATCACAAAGCACAGAGATTGCACGACTTGCGGGAGCGCCAAGTATCAAAATTGAAACGATTGAAGAGTCATGGAACATTATTATTAATGGATTAGAAGAAACAAAGAAAATTGAAGATGAAAATAAACGAACACGTGAAGAAGGTACAAAACGTTTAATCGAATTGAAAGAAAAATTTCAAACAAGACAATTGAAAAGTTAAGAGTATTATTATTTGTTCGAATGGAAGAATGATGATACAATACAATTAAATAAAACACGCTGGCGTGAGTCGGTAAGGGAGTGTTTCTGTTGGCGATTTCGTTACAAAAAGGGCAAAAGGTAGATCTTACAAAAGGCAGAGCCGGTTTATCATCCATTACAGTAGGTTTAGGATGGGACCCAGTAAGTTCAGGGAAGCCAAAAGGCCTTTTAGGAGGATTGTTTGGTGGTGGAAGTACTCCGAGCATTGACTGTGATGCTTCTGTCATTCTTTTGGACAAGAACGAGAAATTAACGAATAAAAACAACTTGATCTACTTTGGTAATAAAACAAGTGGGGATGGAAGTGTAAAACATACAGGCGATAACACAACAGGAGATGGTGATGGGGATGATGAGCAAGTCATCGTCGACTTAAATCGTGTTTCTCCTAGTATAGAAAAGCTTGTATTCGTCGTGAATATTTATGCTTGTGTACAACGAAAACAAGATTTCGGAATGATTCAAAATGCTTTTATCCGCTTGGTGGATAATTCAAATGGTCAAGAATTAATCCATTTTAACTTGACAGATAACTATGCGGGATTGACGTCATTATTTGTTGGAGAAATCTACCGTCATAACGGTGAGTGGAAATTTAATGCAATCGGAGACGGAACTAAAGACACATCTATTTCTGAGATTGCAAACAAGTATGCGTAACTTTTTTACAAAACGAATATGGCGTTAAAACGCCACCATCTACCATGAAGGTCTATCATTAAGCAGGTTACGTTTGCTTAATCACAATGGTGGCGGTGTGGAGCCCGATTTTGGAGTAATTTCTTAATAAAGGAAGTATATCTCCAAAGTAAATTGACTATATTAGTAAGTCGCGAAGCCCCGTCCCCATGTCTTCATACAAAATAAATCTAATAAAGTGAGGGAAAATAATTATGGCGATTTCATTAAGCAAAGGACAAAAAGTAGATTTAACAAAAGGAAATCCAGGACTTAAAAATTTAGTAATTGGTTTAGGTTGGGATACAAACAAATATGATGGGGGAAACGACTTCGATTTAGATTCTTCTGTATTCTTGCTAAACGCTTCAGGGAAAGTTGGTTCTGAAAAAGATTTTGTATTCTTTAACAATCTTCAAGGCGGTAACGGTTCTGTCGTACATACAGGAGATAACCTTACAGGTGAAGGTGATGGAGACGATGAACAAATTAAAATCGACTTAAGCCTTGTACCAGCTGAGGTTGAAAAGATTGCTTTTACGATTACAATCCATGACGCAGAAGCTCGCAGTCAGAACTTTGGTCAAGTATCGAATGCGTTCGTGCGTGTTGTGAACGAACAAGGTAATTCAGAACTCATTCGCTATGACCTTGGAGAAGATTTCTCGATTGAAACAGCGGTTGTTGTTGCGGAATTATACCGTCACGCTGGCGAGTGGAAGTTCAATGCAATTGGTAGTGGCTACCAAGGCGGATTGGCTGCACTTGTAACTGACTATGGTTTATCTGTATAACTTTTAGTGAATTTTTAAATAAGCTCGTAGAAGATAGAGTTTCTATTGATTTGAGGATGTCCAATGGAAGGGTCAGACCCCGCAACTACTACATATAGACTTTATCTGGTGTTTTACTACTGGATACTGTGGATAGAGTGCAAGGTCAGACCCTTTTGGCACACCCACGATAATCTTTAAGGGAAATAGAAGGGATGATGTTGATGTCCATTTCATTATCAAAGGGGCAACGAATTGATTTAACGAAAACAAACCCAGGTTTGACACGTGCTGTTATTGGTCTAGGCTGGGATACGAATAAATATACTGGGGGCTTTGATTTTGATCTTGATGCTTCAGCATTTTTAGTTGATCAGAATGATAAATGCACCAACGACCTTGATTTTATCTTTTATAATAATTTGCAAGACCCTAGTGGTTCCGTTCTGCATACGGGTGATAACCGTACTGGTGAAGGTGATGGGGATGATGAGCAGATCAAAATAGACTTTAATAAAGTTCCTGCAAATATCCATAAAATTGCAATCACGGTTACAATTCATGATGCGAATCAACGAAGCCAAAACTTTGGTCAAGTGTCTAATGCATTTGTGCGCGTTGTAAACGAAGATACAAATGTAGAAGTTTTACGTTATGATCTTGGAGAAGATTTCTCGATTGAAACAGCAGTCGTGATTTGTGAATTATATCGTCATGGTTCTGATTGGAAATTTAATGCAATTGGCAGTGGGTTTTCAGGTGGCTTGGCTTCATTATGTCAAAACTACGGTTTATCTGTTTAAAGGATACATAGATATCATTTAACGATTTTGTCATCGTAACTTTAAGAACCTTCCGTTCTAGAAATTACGATGAACAAGTAATAGTACATTCATAATTGTTCCAAATATCAAAAGGGTGAACACATTTGTGTTTCCCTTTTCGTTATTTATCTCGCAATAAAACTACTTATTGATTGAAGTTCCTGGTGTGGCTGAATGGAGTAGTTGCGGTTTTCGTAAAAGTAATAAAGTATTGGTTTTTCATATATTTTATGTCTGGCGCAAATTGCTAGCTTACTGAGGCCTGCAGGGATGTAGCTAACGATTCTTTTACTGAAAGATCACGAGATGTTGGCAAAGATTTCCTTCGTAGTTTAATCCCAAATTTCTTGGAACAAAGGATGCGAGATATGTCGATGAAGACAAAGGGACGTGCGAATCTTAGTCGACCGTCTTATACTAATAGAATTTTTCGCTCTTAAGACAAACAAGAAATAGGGAGAGAAAACAAAACAACTCTCCCTATTTCTTGCTTGTCTTATGCTAGTCTTAAGTGAAAATAAAGGATACATTTTTTCAATAATTTTTAATCCCGCATTAACGGGCGGTAAGACCCCCACCTCAAGAATTAGAGGAGTAGGAATCGAAGAAGTGTAGGTATTAGCAACACTAGAACGGGACTAACAGTCAGCGAGGGTTGAAGAAACCCGCCGCTGATTGAGTCTCACTATATATCTAACCTTACACCGGTGACGGTTTTTCGTAATAGGAGGTAGAAGTTTGAAGCATTTTAATTATTTAACAAAGGATCGCGTGGAGAAAATCTTTTATCGAACGCCGATAGAATTTTCTAAAGACAGCGAGAAAGAATTGCTGGCACTTACGCTTGGAGCTTGCTTGTATATGCCTGGCACTCGTCCGAATATTTGCGCTGATATAGTTAAACAGAAGCATGATGGTTTAGTGTCTATGGTCCTTTGTCTTGAAGATGCTGTAAGTGATCATGAAGTCTATCAGGCAGAGATGAATGTTATTGCTCAGCTTCAGCAGCTTCATATGCAGATTGAATCAGGATTATTTTCGATGGATGAACTGCCAATCATTTTTATTCGAGTGAGAAGTGAAAAGCAAATGAGATATGTAGCAGAGCATCTTGGTAGCTCGATACATGTGCTAACTGGCTTTGTGTTTCCAAAATTCACAGCAGAAAATGGGGCGGGCTACATTGCGGCTCTTCGCGATGTAAATGAGCAATATGGTATTCGATTATATGGGATGCCGATTCTTGAATCGGCTGAAGTTATTTATAAAGAATCGAGAATAGCTTCATTATTAAGCATTAAGAAGCTGCTTGATGAAAATTATGATTGCATCTTAAATGTCCGGATGGGAGCTACTGACTTTTGTGGATTGTATGGGATAAGAAGAAGTAGTGATTCTACGATTTATGATATTTCGGTCGTCAGAGATTGTATTGCTGATATCGTGAATGTATTTGGCCGAAGTGAAAAAGAATATGTTGTGTCAGGGCCTGTATGGGAGTACTTTTATAAAGAGGAACGAGTGCTTAAGCCACAGCTTCGCCAAACCCCTTTTACGAACAGTCTTGGTAAAGAAGGCTTATCGATTCGTAAAGAATTTTTAAATGAATATTTGGATGGGTTGATTCAGGAAATATTGCTGGACAAAAACAATGGACTTACTGGGAAAACGGTTATTCATCCGACCCATATAAAGCCTGTTCACGCGTTTTCTGTTGTTTCCTACGAAGAATATATGGATGCTATTAGTATATTAGAGGGAATTGGTGGAGAATCAGGTGTACTGAAAAGTCAATTTTCCAATAAAATGAATGAAATGAAGCCCCATTATAATTGGGCAATAAAAATCGTTAGCAAAGCGAAAATATACGGGGTGTATCATGAACAATGCTCATACATTGATTTACTCACAGAGCAAGAACAGATCCATATTTAATATATTAGATTCTTTAGCTGTAACAGTTGAAGTAACGGAAAATCCTTATAATCTTCCTTTAGACTTTTTATTCGAAATGGCAGCCCGGAAAAATAAGAAACGTGGCTTTCTGTTTGTTAGTAAAATCCTTGGCAAGCATATCCCGGTAGCGCCGGTTACTTCTTTGTTAAGTGGTGCGTTATTAGCGATGCGTTATTTAGAGACGGTGCATACCCATTCAATAGAAGGCAGAAAAGCTGTGATAGAAGCGTTGTTATCAGGAAATAGGCAAGAAGAAATCTACCATTCTCTCATGGACAACCCATTTCATTTACCTGATGAAACACTTTTCATCGGCTTTGCGGAGACTGCGACAGCACTTGGGCATAGTGTGTTTGATTTATTTAATAATGCCCATTATCTTCATACTACAAGAGAACAAATTGTCGGGTTAGAGTCGAGCATAGAGTTTGAAGAAGAACATTCTCATGCGACTGAGCAAGCGTGCTATGGAAATAAAGAGTTGTTGCAAAAAGATGGCCCAATCGTTCTTGTTGATGATGAAATTACAACAGGGAAAACAGCATTAAATATTATAGAATCCATTCATGCTGCATATCCTCGAAAAGAGTATGTCGTCTTGTCTCTTTTGGATTGGCGTTCAGAAGCAAACAAAGCAGCGTACGCGGAATTAGAAGAAAAGCTGGGGATCCGCATTCGAACCGCAACATTATTGGCAGGTAGGATCGAAGTAGATGGAAATCCTGTTGATACGGAAGGTTACTATGAATATGCCCATTCTGGTGCTGCTGTTGAAACGGAGATCCATCCTATCAATCTATCAGAATATGAGAGCTTTAAACAGATTGATGATGTTGCGTATGTATCTATTAGTAGTGAAGGATTTGTGAATCAAGTTCCTTATTCCGGAATGACAGGACGTTTTAACGGAATATCATCAAGGGATCGCCCGAGTATTGATGATTATGCATTTCATGTGGGAGTGGGTCTTAAGCAAACTCGTTCTGGCGGAAAAACGCTCTGTCTAGGGACGGGTGAATTTATGTATCTTCCAATGAAAATCGCTTCATATATGGGCAATGATGTCTTCTGTCAATCAACGACGAGAAGTCCGATTCATCGAATTGATAAAGAAGGGTATGCTGTGACAAATGGGTTTGATTTTGTGAATCCAGACGATTCAGGCGTCATAAATTATTTTTACAATATCCCATATAAGAGCTACCAAGACATCTATCTATTCCTCGAGCGCGAAGTAGAAGAGGTTCGCCTGGAATCTTTATTAGAAAAGATCAAACAAGTCGGTGCAAAGAGGCTCTTTGTGGTGACCATGAATTCTAAAGTAGAAGGAGAAGGTCATGCCGATTAAACAGAACTTTACAATTACGCCAATGGGCAGTTATCCACCTGAAGATGTGACGTTTCTATTAAAAGATCTAAGTGAAGTCATGGAGGAACAGGGAACGGAGGACCGGGAAGAAGCGATTCAATCTGGTGTTCATTACTCTGAAATGTTGCCGATTGAATACAAGCCGACATCTGAATACATGAAAGTGTATCAAAAAGCATTGGTAGAATATGCACAGAAAATGGCGGTAGCAATAGGTGTAGTGACAGAAGGAATTCTTGCGAAAAAAGGGAGGAATCTAATACTTGTATCCTTAGCAAGAGCAGGTACGCCGGTTGGCATCCTCATTAAGCGTTATTTATCATTTGCTTATAACTTGGATGTGCCACATTATAGTGTTTCTATCATCCGTGGTAAAGGAATTGATGAGCAGGCAATTCGTTATATTAAAGAGAATCATCCAGATCGTCAGATTCAATTTATTGATGGGTGGACGGGTAAAGGTGCGATCAGCCTTGAATTAGCAAAAGCTTGCCAAAAAATGAATGACAAGTTTGGCTATAATCTGGATGACGGTCTTGCCGTGTTAGCTGACCCAGGTTATTGTTCTGAAATTTATGGGACAAGAGAGGATTTCTTGATCCCGAGTGCTTGTCTGAATTCAACTGTGTCAGGTCTTGTAAGCCGTACAGTTCATAATAAAGCGTATATTTCTGATCAGGATTTTCATGGTGCAAAATATTATCGTCATCTTGAAGAAGAAGATGTATCCAATGAATTTATTGCTACCATCGTTAAAGAGTTTCCTAGAGTTGAGCCAGATATTCAAACTCATCTTGAGAAAATTCGTCTGATGCACACAGCTCCGAATTGGTCAGGAGAGGCTTGTGTGAGAAAGATACAAGTTGATTTTTCAATCGATGATATAAATCATATAAAGCCTGGTGTTGGAGAAACAACTCGTGTTTTATTACGAAGGGTTCCTTGGAAGATACTTGTGAAAAATCGAAATGATCAGCGATTAAAGCATATTATTCTGCTGGCTAAAGATCGTGGTGTTCCGATTGAAGAGTATCCAGAAATGTCATATACTTGTTGCGGACTAATTAAGTCGTTGAAGGAGAAGCTATGATCTTTGCGAGTGATTTAGATCAAACATTAATTTACTCAATCCGTTCGATGAGGCTTAGTGAAGATCGTTCTGCGCCCGCGATGCGTGTTGTTGAAAAACGCGGTGAACGGGAAATCTCCTATATGACCTTAGCTGCAATTGAATTATTAAAAGAAGTTGCTCACAAGATGATGTTTCTTCCGGTTACAACAAGAACGGTAGAACAGTTTCAATATATTACTCTATTCCAAGAGGAAATTGTACCGCCTTTTGCTGTGACAAGCAATGGTGGAAATATTCTTGTGAAAGGTAAAGTAGATGAAGAGTGGCAACGACAAATTAAAATGAAGCTAGAAAATGAGGCGTTAAGTGGAGAAAAGATCCTTGAACATTTTAGTGAAATAGCTAACGATGAGTGGGTTCATTCCCAACATACGGCAGATGAACTGTTCCATTATTGTTTGATTGAACGTGACTTGGTTCCGCTGGATGAATTAATGCAATTCAAAGAAGTAATCGATCAACAAGGTTGGAAAATGTCACTGCAAGGTCGCAAGCTTTATTTTGTACCAAAAGCGGTGAATAAATGGGATGCAGTCGCTTATATTAAAGAAAAAAGCAATCGACAATTTGTGGCAGCGGCGGGGGATTCGCTACTTGATCTGCCTATGCTTGAAGTTGCGGACTATGCAATATCCCCTATCCACGGAGAACTAAGTGAAATGGGGAATTCGGCGGTGAAAAGAACGATTCACCGAACAGGGCAAAAAGGAATCTTAGCCGCTGAAGATATATTGAATCAGGTTATGCATATTTATAAAGAGCTTTCGTAATCGCTTTTGTATAAAATGCCAATCGAGAAGGTGCTTGCTGGATGATTAACTTATTTAAAAAACAACCAAACTTAGATAGTCGAAACATATTGAGCTCAAGTGAAGCGTGCAAGGAATGGGGCATTGACTCTTCGACGTTAAGAAGGAGAATTCATGATTTCCCCCACGGAACTATTCGTAAATTCGGAACATCATGGGTGGTTACTCGTGAAGGGATGTATGCGGTATTTGGTGAAAAGAAAACTCAAGCAAGTTTCGATAGTTGGAAATCTAAGTATGAGTAAAAGACAAACGGAAGACTCTTTGGATAGAGTCTTCCGTTTGTCTTTTTTATGGTGTCCAGCTTCTTTATGACTAATATGTTCATGCTTTTTTTGTTAGGAAAGAAATTCAGCTGGATTAAGACCAAGTTCCCGGCAAACTTCGCTGACAACGCGCTGTTCGTTCGCGTCGAAGTTACCGTCTGCGTACCCAATCGCTATGCTATATCTTGCGATAAGACGAGCGATTTCCGGTTTTGTTCGGACGCGGCCTAATGCTTTGAAGGCTTCAGCGCGACCGACAATCATATCTCGTTCGATTTTCTGAGTAAAGTTATTGAATTGTGTGATCACTTTGTTTGTATCGAAGACGCGTAATTCTTCGCTTTGATTGACAAAATCAATCATTTGCTGGCGCTCGGATGGATCTAGGTGTCCATCTGCCATGGAAACAAGTGCACATCCTGCGACGATGGCGTCTAACACATCCTGACTTTTGTATCGAGCGAATAAATCCTGTGCTTTCCGCTTTTGTTGCACGGCCCATTCGGAATAATCGGTTTGATTTGGTGACCATGAATTGCCGCAACTGTTACAAGTAAGTTTCAATTTGTTTTTTCCAATGAATCCGCCTAGCAACCCGACTGGACCGAGAATTAACCCGCCAACTGCTGCCTTACCGAGTCCGAATCCTTTTTGTCCAGTTCTAACATTGGTTGAATGGCAACGTGGGCATTGCAGCTCTTCGCTACCGTATTGCTGTGAGGCTCCACCTCTTTGCGCTTGATTTTGCATAGGAGGTTGGTAGGTTGGTTGCTGTTGATGTTGGGGCTGATGACCGTATGTATTGGTATTGCTATTGCCAAATCCACCTTGCTGATTGCCAAACCCTTGTTGCTGTTGTTGCGAAGGGATAGGCTGCTGTTGATAAGGTTGTTGAACAATTGGAGTGGGAGTTGGTGCATCATCCACATTCACACCGAAGTTTCTACATAAAGCAGATAATCCACCTTGAAAACCACTTGCAATGGCATTGAATTTCCATTCTCCGTTATGACGATACAATTCTGCTGCAACGATGGCGGTTTCTACTGTGAAGTCTCTGCCAAGTTCGAACCGTATTAATTCCTCAAATGTTTGTGTGTTAAAAATTCTTACATAAGCATTGGCAACTTGTCCGAAGTTTTGTTGCTTCATATGCGCATCATGGATCGTGATTGTAAATGCGATACGATGGATCGTCTGCGGTACAAGGTTCAAATCAATTTGAATTTGTTCATCATCTTGATGACCTGAACCTGTCCGGTTATCTCCGCTATATAGAATAGATCCATTCCCTCCAGAAGGGTTGTTATAGAAAACAAAATCTGCATCGCTCGCTACTTTACCATTCGCACCAGTTAAAAAGGCTGATGCATCTAAATCATAGCTAGCTCCAAAATTGCCGACATCCCATCCTAGTCCTACAACAACGTGTTGCAGGCCTGGATGGGCTTTTGTTAAGTCTACCTTTTGACCTTTGCTTAGCGTTACACCCATCGATTACACGCTCCTTAAAAGTTTATCATTTTGAAAATATTACTATTATCGTACCACAAAAGCCTAACAGTGTAATGTATTAATAACCTGATACGTCAAAGGTTGAAGTTGTTATCTTGTTTGGAAAGGATAAAACATAATGTTAATTAATCTAACATTTATTTTGAATATTTATAAAATTCAGTTGACTTTTTGTTAGTTTATTTAATATGATATTAAATATAACACAAGATGTTAGGTGATATAACATTTATAAAGGGGAGAAAAAATGGAATTAGCAGATTCAGTATTTATGTTTGTGGCAACCATGCTTGTCTGGATTATGACTCCAGGGATTGCACTTTTTTACGGAGGAATGGTAAAAAGTAAAAACGTATTAAACACTGCGATGCATAGTTATATGCCGCTAGCTGTCATTTCAATCTTATGGGTTACAATCGGCTATTCGCTTTCTTTTTCAGAGGGAAATGCTTTCTTTGGAGGTTTAGATTGGATTGGATTGAAAGGGGTTGGGTTTGAGCCTGGACCTTACAGTGATACGATTCCGCACAGTTTGTTCATGTTATTCCAAATGACATTTGCTGTAATAACCGTTTCTATTATTGCTGGAGGGGTCGCTGAGCGCATGAAATTTTCAGCATTCTTACTGTTCACAATTTTTTGGTCGTTGCTAGTATACGCTCCACTAGCTCATTGGGTATGGGGCGGTGGGTGGTTAGCTCAGCTTGGAACATTGGATTTCGCAGGTGGTAATGTGGTTCATGTTTCCTCTGGTGTTACGGGTCTCGTATTAGCGATTATGCTCGGAAAACGTAAATTGTCAGGTGAAAACTCACCCCATAATCTGCCGCTAACATTCTTAGGTGCAACATTAATCTGGTTCGGGTGGTATGGCTTTAACGTCGGAAGCGCTTTGACGATTAATGAAGTAGCCATGGTCGTTTTTGTAAACACGGCAGTTGCTGCTTCAGCTGGCATTCTTGGCTGGCTTGCAATTGAGTATGTGTGCAATAAAAAGCCTACGATGCTTGGTGCATTATCGGGAGCAATCTCCGGGTTAGTTGCAATTACACCTGCCTGTGGCTTTGTTACAGTGCCTGCCGCTATTATTATTGGCTTAGTTGGTGGAGCTGTCTGTTTCTGGGGTGTTTCTTATTTAAAAGGAAAGCTTGGTTACGATGATGCACTTGACGCGTTTGGTCTTCATGGAGTAGGTGGCACATGGGGAGGGATTGCAACTGGCTTATTCGCTACAACCTCTGTTAATCCAGGAGGAGCAAACGGATTGCTGTATGGGGGTTTCGATTTATTTTGGAAACAGCTGATTGCAATCGTCGCAACCTACATTTTCGTAGCGGTGCTTACATTTATCATTGCTAAAGTAATTAGTTACTTAGTACCGCTACGAGTGAATGAAGAAGATGAAACGCTTGGTCTGGATATTTCTTTACACGGAGAAAAGGCATACCACGAATCCATTTAAAAAGGGGGGGCTATATGATGGGAGATGTATTAACAAAGATTGAAATTGTTACTAGGCCAGAGAAATTCGAAGTGTTCAAACAGGAGTTGGCTAAAATCGGCGTCAGTGGGATTACGGTCGCAGAAGTCAAAGGGGCCGGGTTGCAAAAGGGGTATAAGGAAACCTATCGTGGTGTGACTCGTGAAATCAGCCTGCATGACCGAATCAAAATTGAAATCGTTGTCTGTGAGGTACCAGTACAGCAAGTAATCGACCTTGCAAGGAAAAACTTCAATACAGGTAAACCAGGAGATGGAAAAATTTTTATTTATGAACTGGCCAATGTGATTAAAATCCGTACTGGTGAAGAAGGTCGTGCTGCATTGAAAAATGAGCAATGAAGTGAATTGCTAACAGTGAGAGGGACTTCTTTCCCGCTGATAATTCGTTTAAACAGGATGAAAACAAACTAAGAAACGTATTCAGCAGATCGGATGAGATGTAATGCATGGATAGGAGGAATTTCTTAAATGGGAAGGCTTGAAAAAATCGTCAAAGCCAGAAAGGAGAAAATCATTCATACTCTTATTTCGGAAAATATTTATCAACCTGCTGACCATTCTTATTTAATGAATTTACCTTTGAGAAATTTAGAAGACTTGTTACTTCTTTTTAAGCAAAGGTGCCAAATATCCGAGAAAGATTAAATCCAACTAGTTTTTCATCCTTATCCATAGATAGGGATGTTTTTTTATCAAAATTTTCAGTGATGCTTATAGTTTAGAAGTGAACGCCAGGATAAATCTTCAATTGTTTGAAAACTAAGGGAAAGGGATTGAAACTAAAATTCAACTGAATTTTTTTCAATGTTATATTCGAAATCTGGAATTTATTATCGCCTTACCAACTAACTAAGCAAGTTTACTAACCACTTTTACAATTTACTAACCAACTATGCAAAATTACTAAACACTTTCAAATATTTACTAACCATCTAAGTAAAGTTACTAACCAAATTCGAGTTTACTTATCAGAGCGTGGTCATCGGTCACATAACTGAAGGTAATTCTGAAATTCGACTCGTGTATCAGTGACAAATATGATGAGTAGTATTGGCGGATGTAGTCACTACGACAGAATTGCGTTTCATCATCTTTTTTTAGAATATATTGACAATCGGTGAGAATCTAGATAAACTTTTAATTAACCATCGGTCAATTAAAGGAGAAGACTATGTCACCAAGAAAAGCAGTGGATAATGAATTAACAAAAGAAATGATTATGGACACGGCGAGAGACTTATTTGCAGAGCAAGGTTATCAGCATGTATCGATGAGAAAAATAGCACAAAATCTTGGATATTCACACGGGGCGCTTTATTATCACTTTAAAAATAAAGCGGAAATCTTCTACAGTCTTGTATCGCTGGACTTTTCCTTACTGAATCACGAGATTGCGAAAGTGATGAATAGTGAAGCTGATAATCATCAAAAAATCAGAGATTTATTTCTAAGATTTATAAAATTTGGTCTCGATCATCCTAATCATTATGAAATTATGTTTTTAACGAGAGATGAAGAGGTTCAAAGCTTTCTGCAGCAGGAACCAAGTGAAAGCTATCGGCAATTTTCAGAAGCGCTGCTTCAATTGAGCAATAGGAGCATACCGATTAAAGAAACGTGGTCTGTTTTTCTATCGCTCCATGGATTTGTTTCAGTCTATTGTAGAAATAGACAGCCTTATTCTGAGGTGGAAATCATGGCTGAAACACATGTAGAAGTCATTTTACGGACAATTTTGCAGCGCTAATTTTTTTAACATTTTATTGACCGTTGGTTCATTAAGAGGAGGGATAATAATGAAGGCACTTGTATTGGGAGCGACGGGTGGCATGGGGAGCGCAATTGTGTATGAATTACTGGAGCGGGGAGTCGAGGTTACGGCTTTTGCTAGAAACCTAGAGAAGCTAAATAAATTGTTCAAAAATCATCAGGTAAGACTTGTTCAAGGTGATGTCTTTAACGAAGAACAAATAAGTCGGGCCGCGGAATATGCAGACATTGTTTTTCACTCTATTAATATACCTTATCAGGAATGGGAGGATAAACAGCCCATTCTTATGAAAAATATTCTTAATACGGTCAAAAAAACGAGAACAAAGCTTGTAATTGTCGACAATATCTATGCTTACGGAAGAAATCTCGGTACCTTGGTAGCTGAAACGACAAGGAAGGATCCCCATACGAAAAAAGGAAAAATTCGTCTGGAGTTGAATTCGATGGCAAAGGATTCCGGTGTGCCGATGTTGATCGCACATTTTCCAGACTTCTATGGACCTCATGCTGAAAACACATTGCTGGATTATATGTTTCAAGCGATAATGAAAGATAAAAAAGCCCAGTTTGTCGGCGATCAAACGATCCCACGAGAATATATTTATACACCGGATGGCGCGAAGGCCGTCTGTGAATTGGCTATGCAAGACCGCTTTGAAGGAGGGCATTGGAATATTCCGGGCACGAGCACCATTACTGGAAAGGAGATCATCGAACTTGTTAGAGAGTTGACGGGGTATGAGAAAAAGGTTTCCACCGTTTCTAAAAATATGATTCGACTACTTGGAGTGTTTGACCCTGGTATGAGGGAAATGGTTGAAATGTTTTACTTAAACGAAGATCCAGTCGTATTAGACGGTGGAAAATATGAGAGAGAAATAGGTCACATTCCAAGGACGCCATATAAAGAAGGGTTTCAAAAAACGTTAGAAAGTATTACTCAATAACAGAAATGGAGATACTTTGGCGTCTAGTGATACATTTTCAAAATAGAAAATGTGAAGTGTCCCAGTTTAACCCCTTGAATAAACGTAAAAAGCTCAAGCTGTGACCAATTTAGCTTGAGCTAGTCTATTACAACCCTAACGAAATATACTTCACTTCCAAATATTCTTCTATCCCTTGATGTCCGCCTTCGCGACCTAAACCACTTTGTTTAAAACCGCCAAATGGTGCTTGAGGAGTTGACGGCACCCCATCATTCAAGCCGACGATACCGAATTCAAGAGCTTCTGTGATTTGAATGCCTCTACTAATGTTTTCGGTGAAGACGTAAGCTGCTAGTCCATAGATGGACTGGTTCGCGCGTGTAATCGCTTCTTCATCTGTTTTGAAGGAAGCAATCGGTGCAAGTGGTCCGAATGTTTCTTCTTGCATACAAAGCATAGAGTCATCGATATTGCTTAAAACGGTCGGCTTGAGGAAGAGTCCGTTTGCTGCCGTTCCACCTGTTTCTAGTTTGGCACCTTGCTTGATGGCATCTTCAATATGCGCTAATACTTTATCGACGGCGTTTTGATTAATAAGCGGTCCAATATCAGTACCTTCTTCAAGTCCGTTACCTACTTTAAGAGCTCCCACTTTGGCGACTAATTTTTCAATAAAATCGTCATGAATGGATTCATGTACATAGATTCTATTTGCGCAGACACAAGTTTGCCCTGCGTTTCGGAATTTAGAGTTCAAGACGCCTGTGACGGCCTTATCTAAGTCGGCATCCTCCAAAACGATAACTGGCGCATGTCCACCAAGTTCAAGGGAGATTTTCTTGACTGTATCTGCTGCGCCTCTCATTAGAATTTTGCCGACTTTTGTTGATCCAGTAAAGGTAAGCTTACGGACTCGATTATCTTCAATCCAGGCAGTTCCAATTGCATTTGCATCTCCTGTTACAACATTAATGACGCCTTTTGGAATTCCTGCCTGTTCTGCTAGCTCAACCAATTTTAAAGCGGTGAGCGGTGTTAATTCTGATGGTTTGATGACAACTGTACAGCCAACCACAAGTGCTGGTGCAACTTTTCTTGTGATCATAGCAGCTGGGAAGTTCCAAGGAGTGATCACACTAACGACACCAACGGGCTGCTTGGACACGAATAATCGCTTATTAGCCTGAGTTGCTGGGATGGTTTCTCCATACACTCGTTTGCCTTCTTCTGCGTACCAGGATAAAAATCCATTTGCATAGGAAATTTCCCCAATCGCTTCTTTTAACGGCTTTCCTTGTTCCCTTGTCATGGTGTACCCAAGCTCGGCGTTACTCTCTTCTATTAAGTGATGCCATTTCCAAATCAACTCAGACCTTTCATAAACAGACAGTCCAGCCCATCCTTTAAAAGCGTCGTATGCTGCATCTGTTGCTTTATTTGCTTCATCCGCGCCTCCGTTTGGAACAGTGGCAATCACTTCATTGGTAGCTGGATTCCTTACTTCAATTTTATCTAAGCCATAATCTGACCATTCGCCGTTCACAAATATTCCATAATGTTTCATACGTGCAACCTCCATTCAGTAAGTAAAAGTCGTGCTTCTTAAGCATAACAATAAAACTGTGTTTAAGTTTCTTGTTTGAGTTAAAAAATAGTGCAAGCGTATCAGCAATGTGAGAATGAATGTAAAGCTGAAAATCAAGATTGAATGTCAATGGCGATTTCAGATTTACTGGGGTGAAAGCGATATGTAACGACTTTCGTAAGTTGATAATTCGACATCAGTATGAGTTATCCTTTTTCTTAAGATCCTAATACAAGAAAGGCTGGGGGTGATGTGGTTATTCGAGTAATGGGTACATCCTTCATTCTACATTTGTTATAATAATGGAAGATTTGTATAAAATGGAGTTGGGTAAATGGTAACGATTGCTGATATTGCAAAAATGGCGGGTGTGGCTAAGAGTACAGTTTCACGGTACTTAAACGGTGGATCTGTGAGTGAGGAAACGGTGAAAAGAATTGAAAAAATGGTTCAAGAAACAGGATATTCCCCAAATAAATTTGCCCAAAGCTTGAAAGCGAAGAAAACGAATATTATTGGGACGATTGTTCCCCGATTGGATTCTTACGCGACTTCACAAACTTTGATTGGCATTGATGAGAAGCTAAGAGATTTGGAATATCAGTTAATTATTTCTAACACAAGTCAGGATTTGGACCGTGAAATTGAAAATATTTATATATTAGCCCAGCAAAAGGTGGCGGGCATTATTTTATTGGCAACTATGGTTACCGAGAAACATATTAAAGCTTTGCATGAAATAAAGGTACCGATTTTACTTGTTGGCCAAGAAAATGAAGAATTTCATAGCTTGATTCATAATGATTATCAAGCTGCCCATTCATTAGGGGAATACGTTCTTTCACAAGGACATACTAGAATCGCCTATTTAGGCGTTACAAAGGAAGATATCGCAGTAGGGGTAAAACGTAGAGAAGGATTTATGTCTGCGATGGCAAATAAGGTAGATATTGAAGTGGAATATTTTGAGACAAGCTTTAAGAGTGAAGATGCGATTCATAAAACTCTTGAAATTATTAAGCAGTACAATCCAAGTATCATTGTTTGTGCGACTGATAATATAGCTCTAGGTGCTTTAAAAGCTGCCTATATGAGTGGGTTACAAGTTCCAAAGGCTGTTTCAATTACTGGATTTGGGGGGTATGAAGTAACGGATTTGATCCATCCTAGTATTACAACAGCTAAGTTTTTTTATAAAGAAGCTGGTAATATTGCTGCAAAAAATATCGTAAAATTGGTAAACAAAGAAGAAATAGATCGAGTTATATTCTCAAAATATGAAATAATCAAACGAGAAAGCGTTGACAAAATAATTAATTGATCTTATACTTCGTTTAGAACCGGTTCCAAACAATGTGTTTGGAACGAGTTCTAAACACTACTATTTTTTACGGGTGTTTGGAACCGGTTCCACAATTCGCTCAAAGGTGATGAAAAAAATGGATTACAAAAGTACCGCAAAAGATATTTTAGAAGCACTTGGTGGGAAAGAAAACGTAGCAGCGGCCGCTCATTGTGCGACGAGGTTAAGGTTAGTCGTGAACGATGAAAGTCAAATTGATCAAAAACAGCTAGATGAAATGGAAATTGTTAAAGGCACATTCTCTACCGGTGGTCAATATCAGATTATTTTAGGACCTGGAATTGTTAATGAAGTTTACAAAGATTTCGCTAAATTAACAGAGCTTTCTGATATGTCAACGAGTGAAGTAAGCAGTGCAGGGTCGAAGAAAATGAACCCCATACAACGATTTGTGAAAATGCTTTCGGATATTTTTGTACCTATTATTCCCGCAATTGTAGCTGGCGGCTTGTTAATGGGATTGAATAATTTATTAACAGCACCTGATTTCTTCATTGAAGGAAAATCATTAATTGAAGCATATCCAAACATGGCGGACCTTGCTGCACTTATTAATACATTTGCAAACGCTGCTTTTGTCTTTTTACCGATATTAATCGGCTTCTCTGCGACGAAACGGTTTGGTGGTAATCCGTATTTAGGTGCAACTTTAGGGATGTTAATGGTCCATCCGGATTTGCTGAATGGTTATGGGTACGCGAGCGCTGTAGCAAGTGGGGAAGTGCCAATTTGGAAGATATTTGGCTTTGAAATTGAAAAGGTTGGTTATCAAGGAACCGTATTGCCTGTACTCGTTTCCTCTTTTATTTTAGCTAAAATTGAAACATTCTTAAGAAGACGAGTTCCATCGGTATTTGATAATTTGGTCACGCCATTGCTCTCGATTTTTATTACAGGAATTCTTACCTTTATCTTAGTTGGACCATTAACAAGAAGTGCTGGTAATGCAGTGACAGATGGACTTGTATGGTTATATGATTCAGCTGGCTTTATTGGCGGTGGGTTATTCGGTCTATTATATGCACCGATTGTTATTACTGGTATGCATCATAGTTTTATCGCGGTTGAAACGCAGTTACTCGCTGATGTAGCCAAAACAGGAGGCTCGTTTATTTTCCCGATTGCTGCCATGTCCAATGTGGCGCAGGGAGCTGCTACTTTGGCTGTATTATTGCTAACGACGAATGCAAAGTTAAAAGGAGTCGCATCTGCCGCAGGTATTTCGGCTTTACTAGGAATTACAGAACCGGCAATGTTCGGGGTAAACTTGAAATTGAGATATCCTTTTTTTGGAGCGATTGTAGGTGCGGCGGTAGGTTCTGCTTTTATTGCATTGTTTAAAGTAAAGGCGATTGCTTTGGGAGCAGCTGGTCTTCCAGGGATTATTTCAATTAAGCCTGGAACGATCACATTCTATATTATAGCGATGGTCATTACTTTTGCGGTTGCTTTTGCTGTGACAATTATTCTGGGGAAACGTGATACAAAGAAAAATGGGGTAACTACATCGTAATACAATACTGGGAGCCACGGGTTTTCCACTATTTCATAATGAGGAGTGAACGATTATGTGGACGAGAGAACAACGCTACCGCCGACTAGAGGAAGCAACGCCAGAAGAGATAGCAAGTCTAATAGAGACGGTTCATGCTTGCCCTTTTAGACAAACATTCCACATTCAACCTCCAATCGGTTTAATGAATGATCCAAATGGCTTGGCTTATTTGGACGGATATTATCATGTGTTTTACCAATGGTTCCCTCTAGGTCCGGTTCATGGGGTAAAATATTGGTATCATATGAAATCTACTGATCTTGTTACTTGGATTGATGAAGGACCTGCGATACGTCCTGATCAAGATTTTGATTCACATGGTGCTTATTCTGGGAGTGCATTAGAGCGGGATGGTGAGCTTTATCTGATGTATACCGGCAATAAACGTGATGAAAATTGGCGACGGTATCCTTCGCAATGCATCGCTGTGATGAACCAATATGGAGAAATTTCAAAGTGGAAAGACCCAGTAATTCCTAAGCCACCAAAGGGATATACAGAGCATTTCCGTGATCCTAAGGTATGGAGGGAAGAGGCAGGTTTTTGTGCAATTATCGGTGCGCAACGTGAAAATTTGACAGGGACCGTCCTTCTGTATAGCAGTCCGGATATGAAAACCTGGAAGCTTGAAGGGGAATTGAAAACAGATCTGCCAAACTTCGGTTATATGTGGGAGTGCCCAGATTATTTTGAACTAGACCATTCTGGTGTGCTTATCTTTTCCCCACAAGGAATTGAACCAAAGGATGACGAATTTCAAAACATCTACCAATCAGGTTATCTGATTGGTGAAACATTGGATGTGGCGAGCAGGGAGTTTCGTCATGGAACATTTAAAGAGCTTGATCGAGGATTTGATTTTTATGCTCCACAAACAATGATAGGCCCGAATGGTCGAAGAATACTAATCGGCTGGATGGGATTACCGGAGATTGATTATCCGACAGATAAAAATGGCTGGGCCCATTGTCTGACGATTCCTAGAGAATTATCGATTCAAAATGGAAAACTAATTCAAACGCCAGTTAAAGAACTGCAAGCATTAAGGAAACAAAAGATAGAGATCCAGGCACATATTGAGAATGAAAGCAAATCCTTTGAGGGGGTGACTGGAACTGCTTTTGAAATGAAAATAAAGATAGCAAAGCTTGATGCTGCAGAATTCGGTATTGAATTTCGCGCAAATGATACAACGAAAACAGTGCTGACGTACGAAGCAAAGCGTAAAAGAGTACTTCTAGATAGAAGTCTTTCTGGAGAGGTTGTCGGGATCGAGTACGGAACAAGACGTGCTTGTTCATTGGATTCCGAATTAGTAACGGTTCATCTTTTTGTTGACGTTTCTTCCGTAGAAATATTTATCAACGACGGTGAGGAAGTCTTTACATCTCGGATTTTCCCAGAAGCAGATGGTCAAGACATTCGGTTCTTTGCCAATCAGGGAAGTATGGAAATAACGGTTGAAAAATGGGAGATATAAGTAGAAAGAGAGGGCTTTAAAATGGGGTCACTTTATTCAATAGGTGAAGTATTAATTGATTTTATTCCACTCCAAAAGGGGCTATCCTTAAGGGAGGTTGTTTCATTCGAACGTGCTCCCGGTGGCGCACCTGCAAATGTTGCAGCAACAGTAGCGAAGCTTGGCGGTGTTGCCCATATGATCAGTAAAGTGGGCGATGATGCTTTTGGTGATTTTTTGAGGAATCAATTGGAAGAAGCAGGTGTTAGGACGGACAAATTATTAACAACGAAAGAAGCGAATACTGGATTAGCATTTGTCTCGTTGCGTGAAGATGGCGAAAGAGATTTTTCATTTTACCGTAAACCTTCCGCAGATTTGTTATTCTCAGAATCTGAAATTGAAGAAGAGTGGTTTTCAGAAGGAGATATTTTGCATTTTTGCTCTGTCGATTTAGTGGAAAGTCCAATGAAATATGCGCATAAAAAAGCGATCAAACAAGCACAGGCAAAAGGAAGTCTTATCAGCTTTGACCCGAATGTGAGGCTGCCATTATGGGATCGTCCAGAAGCATGCAGAGAAGCCATTCGAGAATTTATCCCCATGGCGGATATAATCAAGATATCTGATGAAGAATTAGCTTTCGTTACAGGGCTTGAAGATGAAAGTGAAGCTATTTCTTCGCTCTTTAGGGGTCATGTTAAAGTGGTCATCTATACGAAAGGTGCTGTGGGTGCTACTCTTTATGGCAGAGACTTTTCTTATACTTCAAAGGGGTATTCTGTAAATGTTCAGGATACGACTGGAGCAGGTGATGCTTTTATTGGCGCATTCCTACAGATTTTATTAGAAAATGGAATAAAACCATCTCAGCTTGAGGAATTCTCAAGGAAGCATCACAAGGAGCTTCTTGCATTTTCAAATGCTTGTGGTGCACTTACGACGACGGGAAAAGGAGCCATTGGTTCTCTACCTACAAAAGAACAAATCATGGAACTCGTGACTAAAGGGTAATTGTTTTTAAGATAAGAGGTTTGTAATTGAGTCAAAATCAAGAAGAACAAGGTGCATGTTTCAAACGAATGCACCTTGTTCTTTTATATATTCTGAATGATTAGTTAATTCTCAAACGGTTTAATTTGCCGATATAGTTGCTCGGTTACGGGTAATTGGATTCCCACTTTTTCTGCAAGCCGAAGTGCTCCGCCTTGTAGGTGCTCGACTTCTAGAGTGTGTTCTTTACGGCGATCTTGATGCATGGATGAGGTGGATTCCTCTGGAAGCCTATCGAATTGTTTCATAAATTGAGCGACGTGTTCCTCATTAATAGCGACTCCGTTTGAATTCGCGAGCTCCTTCATTTCTAGAAGTACTTGGTGAATGAGTTTGAATGTATCGGGATATTTCCGTATCGTTCCAATTGAAAAGTTGGTTGCTGTCGTGACCCCTGAGAAGGCGGTAATGAATATATATTTTTTCCATAATTCGAGCATAATGTCTTTAGAGTAGTGCGCATCCATAATGGCATTGTGTGAAATTTCTTCAAGTTCTCTACAAATAGTTTGCTGAGAGGGGTGGAGAGGCCCAAATAAAAAATCATGGCTGCTGCTCGTATGGACAACATGCCCTTTTTCATCCAGTGTTGTAATGATGTATGCACTGCCGCCAATTACAGCTTCTTCACCTAACTCTTCTTGAAGAATGGCGATATGTTCAAGTCCGTTTAATAGAGGGATCACTTTAGCACCCCTATCGACTAACGCTTTAAGGACAGGAATGGTTCCCTGTAAATGGTAGCCTTTAACAGCAAGGACGACGAGATCGGGGTCTGTTAGCCCATTCAGGTTGTCTGTGAAATGAAGGTCATTAAACACATAATTACCGTGTGAACTAGTAATATATAAACCATTCTCACTCAAAAGCCTTGCTCGATTTTCACGTACGAGAAACTGTACATGTTGACCTGCTTCTTGCCACCTTGCACCATAATAAGCCCCTATTGCGCCTGCACCAATAATTACGATATTCAAAGATAAGCACCCCGCTTTTATTATTTCAAGCTTGAAACGATCCAAGCTTCTTTATCTTATCATTTATAGGATTTGTAAAGTGCGAAATTGTAAAAAAAAGCTAATTTCCAAATATACAAAACAAATATGGTGTTGAAGCGTCACCATTTACCACGCTACACTCACCTAATCACAATGGTGGCGGTGCGGAGCCGGATTTTGAAGCGGGTGACCCTTTGTTATGGGACAGCCTCATCTGCAAAGTAGTTTTGCTATATGAGTAGGTCGCGAAGCCCCGTCACCGCGTCCTTCATACAAAAAAGAGGATGTTTATAGACATCCTCTTTCCGTTAATTATAAATTCGAATGTTTACGTTTTTTACACCCCAATTGAGTGCATGTTTTTTTGATGGCATAAATACGTCGATCTTTTTCCCTTTAATGGCGCTGCCTTTATCAGCTGCGATGGCATATCCATATCCATCGACATAAACCTTCGTACCAAGTGGAATGATTTTAGGATCAACGGAAATCACTTTAAGTGATGGGTTTTTCTTTAAATTCAATCCAGTTGATGTGATTCCGCTACACCCTTTGCAATCTGCACTGTAGGCAGTCGCTTTAATGGTCATGGTTTTATATGTGTTTTGCGTTGCTGCTTTGACTTGAACTTTCTTAGCTTGTGTTTGCGTCGCTGACACTGTTAAAATTTGTTTCGGTTTGATTGTAGTACTCTTTAGATTATTCCAAGTTGTAATTTGCTTAACTGTTACTTTATGTTTATTAGCTATGCTATAGAGTGAATCGCCTTTTTTGACTTCATATGTACTCGCCGATGCAACGCCGGAAAACCCAAATACTAGAAAAAACGTAGCTGTTAGATAGACTAGATATTTTTTCAAAATGATAGTCTCCTTTGTTAAAATTTAATAGCCTTAGCATAACAGGAGAGTATGACAGCTATATTTCATTCTAATAGTAATTATGTTACAAAATAGAGACAAATCTAGTTTTTTTGTAATATTACAGATTATTTTTCCATGGAATTAGGTAGAAAAAGCGCGATAAAGCATGGATTTTTCCGAATTTGTAAGAGGTTAGAGGGAGGCGGTTATTAGTTGTTGTGAAATTAAACTAAATATTTCGACAAATAACTTCGCTAATTAGTTAGCATTTTATATATGTAATACGCTGATCGATACTCCCGCCACTACATTTTCTAACAAAAGTTTGAAGTGGGGGGTTCTAACGTATCGAACATTTCTGAACGCTTAACGTACGTTGCGTTGACATCGTGGTGTGCTATAAACACCCACCCCCTCTATCCCATTGGTCTTGCCGTTGGGACTTCTTTTTTCAGCTTATTGGGTTCACACAGTTGTGTACCTCGGCTGTTAGTTTTAGCTGGAACATTTTACGGTACGAAGCCTTCCTCGTACTAACCTCCTATGTTCAGTTGTCAATGAACAATCTGCTTAGGAATATTGTGCCGTAAGAAGAAGTTGATAGAATAGATCAGATACCAACGTAACTTTCAATTTAGTAAAACTCGTTTTGATATCTATTTTTTGATTGCGGCTCGAAAAGTGTCCGTTTTGGCGTGCAAATCTCATTTCTGGCTTGAAAACCCCTCATTCCCGCGCATATTCTCAATTCCGAATGGCAAAATGCCTTTTTCACATTTTGCTTTTGAGGGAAACGACCCGAAATCGGGTATTTTCTATAATCTATTGATTTTGCTACGAATTTTTTCATGAGAATGAAAACGGTTTAAAAAATCGTTGACATAGATGTATATACAAGTTAATATGAAAGCGTGATCAATATATGTATATACAAGTTATGAGAAGCTTGTTATAAGTGAACTTATACCAGGAAGTTAGGGGGAGAAAAGATTGAGCAAATACAAAGAACCAGCAAAAGATCTTTTGAAACATATCGGAGGCAGTGATAACATTTCTGTTGTAACACATTGCGCGACAAGAATGCGATTTGTGTTAAATGATCCTGAAAAAGCGGATATTGATCAAATTGAGGAGATTAAGCTTGTAAAAGGAACATTTACACAGGGAGGTCAGTTTCAAGTCATTATCGGCAATGAGGTTTCAACCTTTTATAATGAATTTATCAAAATGGCAGGTGTCAGTGATACATCAAAAGAAGAAGCAAAAGTCGCTGCCAAGCAAAATATGAATCTTTTACAAAGAATGATTTCCCATCTAGCTGATATTTTTACTCCATTAATTCCGGCTCTCGTTGTCGGAGGGTTAATTCTTGGCTTTCGAAATGTGATTGGGGATATTAAGCTTTTAGAAGATGGGACCAAAACATTAGTCGAGGTATCTCAATTTTGGTCGGGTGTACACGCCTTTCTTTGGTTGATTGGTGAAGCTATATTTCATTTCTTACCGGTTGGAATTACGTGGGCCGTTGCAAGAAAAATGGGGGCTTCGCAAATCCTTGGAATTGTCCTAGGGATTACGCTTGTATCGCCTCAGCTTCTAAATGCATATGGAGTTGCGGAAGCTACGGAAATTCCTTTCTGGGACTTTGGCTTTGCGCAAATCGAGATGATCGGTTATCAGGCTCAAGTCATTCCAGCCATTCTAGCAGGTCTAGTCTTTTCATTTTTAGAATTAAAGTTACGTAAAGTAGTTCCAAATTCGATTTCAATGATTGTCGTTCCGTTCTTATCATTAGTGCCAACGGTTTTACTTGCCCATATTGTTCTTGGTCCAATCGGTTGGCAAATTGGTTCTTGGGTTTCTGATATCGTTTATTCAGGATTAACTTCGGCATTTGGCTGGTTGTTTGCAGCTGTATTTGGATTTATCTATGCACCTCTCGTCATCACCGGTTTACATCATATGACGAACGCAATTGATTTACAGCTTATGAGTGAGCTCGGCGGAACAAACCTTTGGCCGATGATTGCCTTATCTAATATTGCTCAAGGATCTGCCGTGCTTGCTATGATTTTCATTAATCGCAAAAATGAAGAGGAAAAGCAAGTATCCATTCCAGCTGCCATTTCCTGTTACTTAGGCGTAACGGAGCCAGCGATGTTCGGTATTAACTTAAAATATGGTTTTCCGTTTTTAGCGGCGATGATTGGATCTTTAGTTGCCGCAGTCATTTCAGTAGGTAGCAATGTGATGGCTAACTCAATCGGTGTTGGGGGAATCCCAGGTATCCTGTCTATCCAGGCTCAGCATATGGTCGTATTTGCACTAGCAATGGTTGTTGCCATTGTCATCCCGTTTGTGTTAACCATCGTTTTCGCTAAAACAAATACAGGAAAAATATCTTTTAAGAAATCCCGTTCATTAAAAGCTTGAATACAAAACAAATATGGCGTTAAAACGCCACCATTTACTATGAAGGATGTATCATGTAGCACACAACACTCACCTAGTCTCAATGGTGGCGGTGCGGAGCCGGAATTTTGGATGCTTTCTCGATAAAATCAGTATACCTGATAAATAGATTGCTATATTAGTAAGTCGCGAAGCCCCGTCCCCATGTCCTTCATACAAAAGGAGCTAATCATTGGTTACTCCTTTCTTTTAAAATAAGAATGTCCTATAAAGGGTCAGACCTAGCACTAAAACACAATAATCGTGTATAGAGTGTGGGGTCAGACCCTTCCTGAGATAACCTTTTTAGTTTACTTACAAAACAATGACAACCTAGAAATGGCGGTGTTCACAATGAACGAATGGTGGAGAAAGTCTACTGTTTATCAAATATACCCGAAGAGTTTTAATGATACGACTGGAAGTGGTGTTGGCGATATCCAAGGAATTATCGAGAAACTTGATTACTTAAAAAATCTTGGCATTGATGTGATTTGGCTAACTCCGATTTATCAATCTCCGCAGTGTGATAATGGCTATGATATTAGTGATTATTATTCCATACATGAAGAGTATGGAATGATGGAAGATTTCCATGAACTCCTAGAAAAAGCGCATGATTTAGGCATTAAAGTGATTATGGATCTTGTTGTCAATCATACGTCTACTGAGCATAAGTGGTTTAAGGAAGCTGCGGCATCGCTTGATAGTCCATATCGTGATTATTATATTTGGAAAGATCCGAAAGATAATGGTGAGCCGAATAATTGGCTGTCTAAATTTGGAGGACCTGCTTGGAAGTATGATGAAAAAACGAAACAATATTATCTTCATCTTTTTGATGAGGCACAAGCAGATTTAAACTGGGAAAATCAAAAGCTTCGTCAAGATATCTATCAAATGATGAATTTTTGGTTTGAAAAAGGAATTGACGGTTTCCGACTTGATGTCATTAATTTGATTTCTAAAGATCAAAGCTTCACAGATGATGACGGCTCCATACTTCCAGGGGATGGTCGGAAATTTTATACAGATGGACCTCGGGTTCATGAGTTTTTACAGGAAATGAATCGAGAAGTATTGTCACATTATGATAGTATGACAGTCGGTGAAATGTCCTCGACTTCGATTGAAGACTGTATCTATTATTCCAATCCCGACCGCAAAGAATTAAGCATGACGTTTAACTTCCATCATTTAAAAGTCGATTATCCGAATGGTGAGAAGTGGGCAATTGGTGATTTTGATTTTTTTGCATTGAAAAAAATCCTCTCAACCTGGCAAACTGAAATGCAGCACGGTGGTGGTTGGAATGCATTATTCTGGTGTAATCATGACCAACCCCGAATCGTTTCCCGCTATGGCGATGATGGTACGTATCACAAGCAATCTGCAAAAATGCTTGCGACAACGATCCATATGATGCAAGGTACCCCGTATATTTACCAAGGTGAAGAATTTGGCATGACGAATCCGAAGTTTAATCATATTGAGCAATACCGTGATGTCGAAACCCTTAATCATTATCGAATCATGAAAGAGGCAGGTCGGACAGAAGAAGAGGTCCTTACGATTTTTCAAGAAAAGTCACGGGATAATTCCCGGACCCCTGTACAATGGAACGATGAATCTCAAGCAGGTTTTACAACGGGTACGCCTTGGATTCCTGTTGCTTGCAATTATTCTGAGATCAATGCAGAAAAGGCGATGAAGGATCAGGATTCGATTTTCTATCATTACAAAAAATTAATTGCACTGCGTAAACAATACCCAATTATTACGGATGGGGAGTACCGTTTACTTGAGGAAAATCATCCTAAACTTTTTGTATACGAACGAGTGTTAGAAAATGAACGGTTACTTGTGATCAATAATTTTTATGGAGAAACGGCTAATCTATCTATCATTTCTGAACAATTGAGTGATTATCAAAATGAGATGTTGCTTTCAAATGTAGAGAATGCCCCTAATCTAGCTGCAAATATGAAAATTGGGCCATACGAATCCTTTGTTTATCATTTGAAAAAGAAATGATAAAATGAAAGTTCAGCAGTAGGGATATTTATCCTAATGTGCATGATTAGTTGAATCAATCGGGGATGTATAGGCTGTTTCCCCAGAATCAAATGAGAATGGTGATAATGGGTGAAACAGAATAAATTCATGAAAATATATGAAGATATTGCAGGTCAAATTAGAGATGGTCGAATCGCAGGCGGTGCAATGCTACCGTCGGAAAATGAGTTAGCTGATTCGTATTCAGCATCAAGGGAAACCATTCGCAAGGCATTGAAGATGCTTTCTGAAGAAGGCTATATTCATAAAGTACAGGGGAAAGGTTCCATCGTTCTCGATGTGACAAAGTTTGACTTCCCGATTTCAGGACTCGTCAGCTTTAAAGAGCTTTCGAAAAAAATGGGTCAGCGTGCAAAAACCTTTGTTGAAGAGCTTGAAAAAATAAAGCCGCATCACGACCTCAACCATAAAATGAAGCTTGGAAAAGATGAGCTAATTTGGAAAGTTAATCGTGTCAGAGAAATTGATGGTGAGCGAATTATCTTAGATAAGGAATTTCTCGTTGAAAAGTTTGTCCCCACCCTTACGAAAGAAATTTGCCAAGATTCCATATATGAATATCTTGAAGGAGAATTAGGACTCACAATCTCTTTTGCAAAAAAAGAAATAACGATAGAAGAACCGTCAAAGGAAGATCGCCTCTATTTAGATTTGGAAGGTTTTCATAATATCGTAGTTGTCAAAAACTATGTGTACTTGGATGATGCCAGCATGATTCAATATACCGAATCCCGCCATCGTCCAGATAAATTTCGTTTTGTCGATTTTGCTAGAAGGAAATAAAGTTACAAGGTTACTTTAAAGTTGTAATAATTAAATTGTATACATGAACACATGGCTTTTCATAATGAATGAGTCATGTGTTTTTTGTTGTTTAAACGATGTACACCCTGCAACAACTTAACATCCAAGAGCTCATCACACTCTATTTTTGGGGCACTTAAAAGAATGTGAACATGTTGTTATTCGTATGTGAATTTCCACATAATATAAAGAGGTAGTGAAGGAATACTATTGAATATAAACCTTCATACAAACAGTGGTACGACTTGTATTAAAGAAATTAAGTGGTTTTCGAGAAAGCTACATATAAAACTTCTATTAGCGGGATTCACCTAAACAGGAAGTATGAAAAATAAGGTGGTGGGGATGAATTTGAAAAGTAAAATTAAGATTTGTGTACTTGTTCTGTTTGTATTCATGTTTACTTTGGTTCAAGATGTGAAGCAGGCTAACGGGCCTGTTCTAGCTACGAGTGGTAGTACATTCGAGCAACAACTTCACCAACTTTTAGCAAATGAAAAATTATCTGGAGCCATTTCAGGCATTAGTATCCGCTCTTCAGAAACTGGTGAGATTGTCTATGAAACTGGTGGAGATATTAGGCTGCACCCAGCTTCGAATATGAAACTGCTGACAGCTGCAGCAGCACTGGAAACGCTTGGTGAAAATTATGTGTTTAAAACAGAACTTTTGACAGATGGAGTTATGAATGGTGATGTTTTGTCAGGTAATTTGTACATTAAAGGAAAAGGGGATCCAACATTACTTCAGGCGGATCTAGAAACACTAGCTACGATGATTAAGAATAAAGGAATTAAAACGGTTGTCGGCAACGTGATTGGTGATGATACTTGGTATGATCGTGAACGATATTCGGCCGATATGATTTGGAGCGATGAAAGCGAATATTACGGTGCAGCCATTTCCGCATTAACGATAGCGCCGAATAAAGATTATGATTCTGGTACAGTCATTGTTGATGTGACTCCAGAAATGAAGGCAGGTGAGGGAGCGACTGTGAAAGTCACGCCGCAAACAGAATATGTCAAAATCGTTAATCTGGCCGAAACGGTGGCGCAAGATGGGGAAAAAGAGATCAAAATCGTTCGTGAGCATCATAGTAACACCATTACGATAACTGGAACGATCCCTGTTAAATCTAGTCGGACGAGACAATGGGTAGCAGTATGGGAACCAACTGTTTATACGGCTCACGTGTTCCAACATGCTCTGCAAGCCCAAGGAATTAAACATGTTGGGTATGTAAAAGCAGGAAAAGTACCAACTCAGGCAAAATTGCTTGCAACGCATGACTCAATGCCGTTAGCTCAGTTGCTCGTCCCTTTCATGAAATTGAGCAATAATGCACATGCTGAACATTTGGTAAAGGAGATGGGCAAAGTCATTCATGGTGAGGGAAGCTTCGAAAAAGGGCTTGAAGTGGTTGAAAACACCGTTCAATCGCTCGGGATGAACCCTGCATCTCTCAAACTTCGCGATGGCTCGGGTATATCGCAAATAAATTTAATCCCGGCCAATGAACTTACGAAATTACTCTATGCCGTTCAAGCAGAAGGTTGGTATCCGGCTTTCGTACATTCATTGCCTGTGGCAGGCGATAGTGACCGGTTCATTGGCGGCACACTGAGGAATCGGATGAATCATACCTTTGCAGCAGGAAATGTCCAGGCGAAAACGGGTACGCTGACAGCGACGAGTGCTCTTTCCGGTTATGTTACAGCGAAAAGCGGCGAACGTTTCATTTTCTCAATCCTATTCAATAATTTCGTTGACGGAGATTCCATTACAAAAATACAAGATGATATTGTAGTCCTGTTAGCGGAGCAAGAATAAGTTTGCCCCGGCGTGCCGGGTTATCTTGACGTGGGGAACAGGGTGACAATTGAACCGTTAGAAAATGAATTAGAAACCCTTTCAAGAGTTACCCGTAATTAATAGATAGAAGGGGGATTCAGAATGGATAATCAAACTTTATACTTTAACGATAACTTTTTCTCTTCAGGAAAAACCATTATTTATGATGAGAATAAGACACAAGTGGGCGAATTGGATTTAAAGAGTGCTTTTTCTTCAAGTGTAGATGTGTTGAATCAGACAGGAAGCATCAGTGTTAGTGGAAAGTTCCGAACACTTCGTAATAGATGGCTCGTAACAGATTATCATCAAAATGAGCTCGGAGAATTGCGTCAAAGATTTGCTTTCTTCTCCAAAAAATATGAATATAACGCAGGCGAACGGGGAGTGTATGAGATTAAGTCTGAAGCTTTTTCCCACCAATATGAGATCTTTGATAGTCAATCCAAGCTTGTAGCCAAGTTTGAGAAAGTGAGCGGATTTTTCTCATCTGCGGCGTATCGCTTGAGCTCATATGAGGAATCCATGCCGGCTTTGGAATGGATTGCGGTCGTGATGGGAGTGAATGCGATCATAAAACGGAATAACAGCGCGGCGGCGAATAGCGGTGGTGCTACGTAATGATGCCAGGCTGTAAGAGAGGGATGGTCATAGCATCGAGATACTACATTTCTCTCTCTAAATTTGCCAAGAAACATTCTCTTCTGCAATATTAATAGGTGAATCTGTAATCTTCAACGTGTTGACTAAAAAGCCAATACTAAAGAATGTGGTGCTTTGGAGTTTTTTTCTTGCTATGATCTTACAGGCTCAAATGTTACTTCCATATATTTGGGTACGAAGTTTGAGTAGAAAAAAATATGTGTACATAAAGCAAATTGTAGTATATCTGTCTAGAAGGGATGATACATATGTTTCAAACGGTAGAACAATTAATAGAAAATCCGGTATTTTATTTTTTTAAGGAGATTTCGAACATTCCGAGAGGGTCCGGAAATGAAAAGCAAATCAGCGATTATTTAGCCGGTTTTGCGCGGGAGCGGGGTCTTGAAGTCGTACAAGACGAAGCGCTCAACATCATGATTAAAAAGCCAGCTTCTAAAGGCTATGAAAATGCATCAACGGTCATTCTCCAAGGACATATGGATATGGTATGCGAACTGAATAAAGGAACGGTCCATGATTTTGAAAAAGATCCAATAGAATTACGAATCGAGAACGATATGTTGTATGCGAACGGGACAACTTTAGGAGCAGACAATGGAATTGCGGTTGCCTATGCACTTGCTTTATTAGATGCTGATCATATCGCCCATCCTGCTCTAGAAGTAGTTATTACGACAGAAGAAGAGACGACAATGAAAGGGGCACTTTCTGTTGACCCAACGCACTTCAAAGGGAAAGTATTCCTCAACCTTGATTCTGAAGAAGAGGGCAAACTGCTTGTTAGCAGTGCTGGTGGGATTTGTGGGAAGCTAAGTCTTCCAATCAACTGGGAAGCTGCCCCTAAAGCTGCCGATTCATATCGTCTAACCATTGGGGGACTGCGCGGCGGACACTCTGGCATGGAAATTGATAAGGAAAGAGGAAACGCCAATAAATTGCTGGGTCGCATATTATATGACATATCCAATGAAATTGCATATACAATAAGTGGAATTGATGGCGGCTTGAAGCCAAATGCCATTCCTCGGGAAGCAGAGGCCATTCTTGTAATTGAACGAGAGGCTGTTGAAAAGTTAACAAAGAAAATAGCTGAGTGGAATCGATTGTTGAAAAATGAATTACAAGCTGCTGACCCAGGTGTATATGTAAATCTTGAAAAATCCTCCCTAGAAGAAAAAGTATTTTCAAAAGAAACGTGTGAACGGATTGTACAAGCAATTATGTTAACACCATCTGGCATCCAAAGTATGAGTATGGATATTAACGGATTAGTTGTGGCTTCAACCAATTTAGGTGTTATCACGGCAACCGATTCGGAAATATACTTTCTAAATGAAATTCGCAGTTCGGTAAGAAGCTTAAAAGAGCATATTTTAAATCAAGTAAAGGTCATTGCACAGACTGTAGACGGCAAGGTTGAAACGAGTGGAGACTATCCTGAGTGGGCATATCATTCAGAATCGGCCATTCGTGACCTGTGTAAAAAAGTATATGAAAAGAGATATGGAAAAGAAGCAGAAATCATTGCTATCCATGCCGGTATCGAATGCGGCGTTTTTACTGAGAAGATTCCAGGCCTAGACGCCATTTCTTTCGGTCCTGATATGTTCGATGTCCATACGCCAAATGAACATCTTAGCATTCCATCCACAATCCGTACGTGGGAATACTTGCTTTTTGTACTCGAAGAAATGAATACACTTGGCTAAAGCAGAAAAATATAGTTAGAAAGGCGCCCTCTGAATTGGAGGGCTTTTCTTATTTTTAGGCATATGTTAAACAATATTGTTAAAATGAGCCGAAAATCAACAGCGTTATATAACATAGCCTTTTTTAAAACCATTCTTATCATAGATTCAACAGCAATAAAAGTAAATGATGGTGAAGTTTCGGCAGATAAATAATTCACAATCCGTCTTAAAAGTCCAACCCTAAATATAAGCAGAACATAACATGATCATAGATATTCATTTATGTAGGAGGAGACTAATAGTGGCACAGATAGGAAATTGCTGTAATGATCAGATTGTAGGTGTGAATGATGCATTATGTTTTACGATTGTTTTAGATGATACAGATGGGACGGCTATAGATCTTTGGAATGATGCTACTACATTTGTCATTAATGGAACAATTATGGTAGAGAATAATGGGACGATTGGGGTTGCACCAACAGCTTCCCTTACGGTAAATGGAACGCCAGTTGGCGGATTTATTGTCGAACCAGGTGAGGCTAGGTCCATTACTATGAATGATATAAATTCAATTGGAATCGTAGGAGCAGGAGGAACTCCAGTAGGTTCAACAGCAAATGTTAAAGTATCTTTCTCGTTAAACTATAAGTTCTGATTTCAAGAGAGTGAAAGGAGGATGAAATTTTGTCCCCTTTGACTGTATATTCTGGAATCTATCAATTTGGAAAATTATTAGAAAGTAGAGAGCGTTATTATGTGTGCGCAAATTTTTTCATCTGGCTGCAATACAGGAGTGACAGGACCAACAGGGATAACGGGACTAACTGGAGTAACAGGATCAACGGGGCCAACAGGGGTAACGGGACTAACGGGAGCAACGGGAGCAACAGGGCCAACGGGAGCAACAGGAGTAACAGGGCCAACGGGAGTAACAGGGGGAACGGGAGCAACGGGAGAAACAGGAGCAACAGGGCCAACGGGAGCAACAGGAGTAACAGGGCCAACGGGAGCAACAGGAGTAACAGGGCCAACGGGAGTAACAGGGGGAACGGGAGCAACAGGGTCAACGGG
>NZ_JBIWFD010000003.1:0-414952 GCF_044762875.1 Peribacillus sp. NPDC096379 | reverse complement strand
AGGAGTAACAGGGCCAACGGGAGCAACAGGAGTAACAGGGCCAACGGGAGTAACAGGGGGAACGGGAGCAACAGGGTCAACGGGAGCAACAGGAGCAACAGGGCCAACGGGAGCAACAGGGCCAACGGGAGCAACAGGAGTAACAGGGCCAACGGGAGTAACAGGGGGAACGGGAGCAACGGGAGCAACAGGAGCAACAGGGCCAACGGGAGCAACAGGGTCAACGGGAGCAACAGGAGTAACAGGGCCAACGGGAGTAACGGGAGTAACAGGGCCAACGGGAGTAACGGGAGCAACAGGGCCAACGGGAGTAACAGGGTCAACAGGAGTGACAGGGCCAACGGGAACAACAGGGTCAACGGGAGCAACAGGAGAAACAGGGCCAAGTGTGACAACTAACTCTATGTATGCGTCTAATACAATTGGAAGTACTATTGTATTACTGCTAGGGGGGACCAGCGTTCCGCTTCCTAATAACCAAAGCTTAGATGGGTTTACCGTCAATGGTGCTAACACTACTTTTACCGTTCCTGTGACAGGTCGCTATTACTTGACCTATCAAATAAATACAACAGTTGCACTACTTGCTGGTTCTAGACTGATCTTGAATGGTACTACGCCAATACCAGGTTCAATTGTATCCCCAGCGGTATCTACATCGAATTATAATAATGATGTGATTGTATCTTTAACAGCAGGCGATACCATTTTACTTCAGTTATTTGGTTTGATCGCGACTGTAATCTTAGTAGGGGGAGGAGCTACAGGCGCTGCTCTAACCATTATTCGTTTAAATTAAGGCTGGTTTTTCGTTATATTGGATTAATCAATCAACCTATAAATTGAGCCAAGATTACTTCCCAAAAACGCATATATCATGTATTCATCGACGGTTCTCAATGTTTGAATTGTCTATATGAGAAGGGATTTGGCTCTTTTATAGGTATAATCCTTTTTCTAGTTTTATCTTAGCGTTGTATTAGAAGAACATCTGTCTCCACTTTATCGTTTACAAGGGTGGACGATATTCGCTTCAACTACTACATTTGCATGACCTAACACTTTCACATGTTGCTGTAATTTAATTGAGAGGTCGATTACGTAATAAACATCTTCGTGTACGCTTGGCAAAAGAGTAGCGTGACAATAAGCTTTTTCAATTATACAGACAATTGTTGTACCAATTGGTGCACACAGGAAAAAACTTTCTTCAAATAAAAAAGGAATCGGCCCTGTATAACAGTTGTCATCATCATGTTTGATACAAACATATCCTTTTTTCTAAGATTCACTTTTTGAAGTAACATTGTTTTTCCACTTAGTAATATTACTTTTCTATTTGTTCTCCCCGATACACCCAAAACTTCTTCACATTCAATCACTTCATTGAAACAACGATTTGTTTCGTTTCCACATTGATCAATAAAAAAGCATTCAACTTTTTTATTCCCCTTAATATCCCTTTTTTTCATCTAAATATGTCACTTTTTTATTTATTACCATGTAAAACTTCCCCTTGATCCCTTGCTTCGAATCCGTTGTAATAGAAAGTGATTGAAGTTTTGCTATTGTAACACTTTTGGACCGACCATTAAGAATGGAAAAAAGGAATTTATCGTTAACAAAAACATTTATAACGCAATCATTCTTTGAATCATTTGAAATCCATATTGTGCTCGTAATATTGGAAGGGGAGGCATCTTCCCATAGTAAGGTAGGCTCTTGCTTACTATCTTACATGTAAAAATTTCTACATATTTCTTCTTTTATTATTTTTACTTTTTTTTATGAAAACAGGATTTTTAACCTGAATCGTTGAACAATGAACAAGCCAATCGAATACTTTTGTTAGATGGACACAATGGGTACCAGGGTAAGTTACTTGAATTTCAGACATGTAATCCCCCTTGTGCTATATATTTAATTTATGAATGTTTTCTGAATGGGTTTACGAACTGTTTAAAAAAGTCATTTTGTTTAATGTCAAAATGAAGAAACCATTAGAATGATTTTTTGTACACAAGGGAGTGAGGTGAAGTCATTAAAGTTTGAGCTAAAAAACTATAAAAAACGGAATATTCTATAAATTAATGTTGACAATTAAGGTATGAATTAATATAATTGTGGCAATATGAATTGAATGCGAATGGAAAGCGAGTGAGAGAAATGGCAAATCAAATTGAGAATACACAATTAAGCTTTGGACAGAAAGAGGCACCTGTAAAGGTTGAAGTGTTTTTGAATTTAACATGTCCTTATTGCGCTACATTTTATGGGATTGCGGAAGAGGTTTTAAAAGACTATTTAGCTAATGGACAAGTTGAATTTATTGTCAAACATTATGACAAGCCTAGAGAGATGCTGTTAAATGGAACGTTAATCAACTTATTCCTAGATTATGAGGATCCTTCGCGCGTAAAAGAAATTTTAAAGGAATTATTTGCAACACAAGGACAATGGGATCAATTGAACAATCAAGATATTAAGAAGCTATTAGCTGAAAAATATCAATTAAAAGAAGAACCACGAAATACCGAAATTAGCTTGAGTGTAACTGCAGAGGCCATCCGAAGAAATGTGAAAATGGTGCCTACAGTTTTTATCAACAATAAAGAATATCAATATCCTACAGAATTATCGGCAGATGAATTGAAAACGACAATCGAGGCGGCGCTAGAAAATAGCATACTCACTAGTTAATTACCTCGTATAAAATACTTAATTCAACAAAAAAATCAGACAAGAGAATTTGACTTTCTCCTGTCTGGTTTTTTATTTTACCTCTATACTCAATACCATATTGAATATACCATGGTACCTCATTTATGTTGAAATGAAATTGAAATTGCGAAGATTTCTAATAGCACAGCAGTTAACCTTAAAAAAGGATCATACACTGTTTTATTCATTCCTTAGCTAGCAAGTTGTTTTTTCGGACTATACATGTAGTTACTTAGTAAAATAGATGCTAAACTCAATATCAAGAATAGTAATCCCCCTAATACGATGTATTGTGTGCCCATACCTGATATAAATAATCCACCTACCGCAGTACCAATTGTTATCCCTAAATTACCGCCCGATAGAAACAATCCGTTCGCGAAATCAGGAGCATCTGGAGCCGCAGATGTAATCCAATATTGGCTAACTATGTGTCCTATAGCAAATAACATTCCCAATAACAAAATAGTTATCATCATAGGTCCAGTGGACTTCCCTGTTAGGAGTGATAATAGATAAACGATTCCTAATCCGATGGGTAAAGATATTACAGTTTTTGAGGCGTTTTTAGTAAGTAACTTTCCTCCTGCAAGGGTTCCAATCAGACTTGCCAAACCTAATAATAATAACACCAAACTTAATGTTTTCCCCGATATATTAGTAATGGTTTCAAGGTACACTGCAATGTAACTATTAACACTAGATATTGCAGAACCTATAAATATGATTGTAAGAATAGCTAACCAAGTACTTGACTTTTTTAATACGCTTAATTGAGTTCCATAAGAAACTCTTTCCTTAACAGGCATGGATGGTACAAATAGCAATGTAGATATGAATGCTATAGCGTTAACGATAGTAAAGAAAACAATAGCCATTTCTAAGGAAGTTTCACTAGCAATATAATTAGAGACTGGTATACCAAGTACCATACCTGCGGTCACACCCAACATTACTTTAGAAACAGCCTTTGGCGATTCTTCCTTACTAACCGAGGTAGCAGCTACTGTCAAAGCTAATGAACAATAAACTGGATGAAAAAAGGCTGGAATCGTACGAGCAATTAGTAAAATGGTAAAGTTTGAGGCAAATATTGAGATAATGTTCCCCAGAACGAAAACGCCAAGTACAAATAACATTACCTTCTTACGATTTATACCTGAAAACAATAACGGCAAAATGGGACCAGATATTGCAACAGCAAGTGCAAAGAGACTCACTAGCAGCCCTGCATTGGATACACTGATATGAAAGTGATCAGCAATTAAAGGTAATATACCGATAACCCCCATTTCAGTAGTTAAGATGCCGAAAACTCCTATGGTCAATATAAATATAAGCAAATTATTTCGTTTAGCCATAAAATTTTATCTCCTATCTTCATTTAATTTAACTAAATTAGATATCCTAAAAATATATTAATACACGTTGGTGCATTAAGTTACTTGTGTATATAATTATAAATAGACACAGGATGTTTGCAATTATCAAATAACTACGATTCGTGCATTAGTGCACAAATCGATTAAAATTGTGAATTACTTTAAAGAAAGTTTGGTGACCCTCATCATGTCTAAAGTGGATAGAAGAATACTCAAATCTCAAGAAGCTATAAAAAAAGCTGTTATTGAACTGATGTCTGAAAAAAAATTTGATGACATTACGATACAAGATATTTCCGATAGGGCAAATGTTAGCCGAAGAACCATTTATCTACATTACATGGATAAATATGATCTGCTAGATAAGCTCATTGAAGAACATATTAACGCTCTACGGGAAATCTGCGAACCGGAAACTGAAACGGATTCTATAGATGGAAGTGTGACTTGGTTCGATTACTTTGAAAGTAATTATTTATTCTTTTCGTCTATGTTAGCCAGTAAAGGTGCCCCTTTCTTTCGAAGCCGGTTCCTCGAGTTTGTCATCGAAGATATAAAGAACGTAAAGAATGGATGGAATATAACAGAAGGAAAAAATCGCGGTTTAAACGAAGATGTCATTCTTCAATTTTTTGGAACAGCTTACGTAGGGGAAGTGGAATGGTGGTTAAAGAATGGAATGCCTTATCCACCTCATGTCATGGAAGAACAAATAGGAATATTGTTTGAGAGGAATTTATAAGGTATCTTCCTATGAAAAATGTACACGTCAATTTAGAAGAAAGGGAGGGAATACCCAGAAGGTACCTAAACTAGAAATATGGTCTCATCCTATACAATAAATGCAATTTGGGAAGGATTTTAATTAAGCTGACGAGGCGGTTTTGTTGAATAACAGACAGCTATACCGATATTTGAATGATGCTTAAATAACTGGGAAAGACATTGAACCCCATTTTGGGAGTTCTACCTAGAACAAGCAAGCTACTAAAAAAGTAGCTTGCTTGTTTTTACACGTTTAATTTTGGCTTTGGTGTCGATGGTTTAATGTATTTAACTAATAGCCTACGTGAGATTGGTCCAACAATTAATAACTGAGAAGGAAGCGCCACGATAAAGTTTAGACCAACTGTTTTAAGGTAAGCCGTGAAAATTGAACCTTCAATTCCTGTCATTACCGCCATTAAAATAAGTCCGTATACTGACATAATAAGAACCATCATAGGTACCATACAAAAAGCAAGCGCCAGAATAAAGTTGATTTCTTTTGATTTATCATAAGGTAGTGATAATGCAATTTTACGCGCTTGTGGTTCAACGATTGACTCTGCAATAAAAGCGACGATAAATGTTATGACAAATTGAATTACTGCACTCCCTACTGTATACGATGAAAATCCGTGTAAAGCTGTGTTGTAAATGGACATAATAAGAACCATTCCAAAACACATAAATAGTCCGAAAATCATGCCTTCTTTTTTATTACTAGGCAAATATAAACATCCTTTCGTAAAGAGAATAAGTGCTAATTATATATGCCTAGATTTTTTTACATAAGTGACGATTCTGTGAACTTTTTTAGATAATGTTAAATTATCCTGTTGTTTTGACGTGAAAAATAGAGCTGCAGATAGAAGACCTGTTTACGAGATTGATGATTTTCTTACATCAGCGAAGGAGGATAACGAATGATCCGATGGGGAGAAGAAGCCATTATTGAGAAGGTGTGAAGTTTCTTTTTGGATGAAACTAATAGGCTATGTTTTAAATCAATGTTGAAATTTGATATACTTTCGTGAATATGCGAAAACTTTGCTATATTCAATAGAACAAATAAAAAGATTACCGTTACACTAACAACAGCATATATATTCTTTTTTAGAGGAAGTGCCTATGTTGGGCTCACAAGTAAGTCAAATTACACAGGAAGTTAAAGAATTTGTATTTGCCAAGGGGAAAGTCTGCCCTCATTGCGGTGCTGAAACTATATCAAGAAACGGAAAATAAAATGGTAAACAACGATATATATGTAAGTCATGCAGAGAGAGCTTTACTGACTTTACTACTTACAAGAGTAAGGAAACGTTAGATCAATGGCTTAAATATGCGAAGTGTATGATAAATGGTTAGTCCATTAGGAAAAGTGCCCAAATCGTTGGCATTACACATAGTAACAAATTTCTTTTGGAGGCATAAAATCCTCGACTGCATAAGACTATTTTTTTGGATAGGCTCTGTTGAAGGTGTTATTGAGGCTGCTGAAGTATTTTTTGCTGAAAGTTTTAAAGATACAAATCTTCTGAAAGGCCAAGAAAATCTCGTAAAAGAGGTAAGTAGGTTAAAAAAAGAGGTATATCAAACGAACAAGTATATATAGCAACTGCTATTGATGGGCAAGGTAATTTAATCAGGGAACTACTATGTAAGGGAAGAAAGACACATCAAGAATTAGAAAGGCTCTATGATGGGGTCGTATAGGGGATAACTCTATCCTTTGCACGGATAGTCATAAGAGGTATGTTCAGTTTGCCCATGATTTTTCATTAGACCATCAGTGTGTAAAAAGAGGAAAACATAAAGAAGGAATATACCATATTCAACACATAAATGCTGTTCACAGCAAATTAAAGAAGTGGATGAATAGGTTTAATGGTGTTGCAACTAAATATATCAGTAACTATATGTACTGGTTCAAATGGCTTGAACTATTTGAAAATGATAAGGAAGCAATAAAGGTAAAGAACTTTATGGTTCAATGTAATGTAGCCTATGCTTATATAAACACAGCAGAATTTAAAGAAAGAGAGCTAATATTTGTAAAGGAGATTGAGATATGACAGAAATCTGGGAATCAAGTTTTATAGAGAATCAAACGATGTGGGGATTTGAACCTTCAGACTCCGGGATCTTGACAAAGGACTTTTTCCTTGAAAAGAGAGTTAAGGATATATTGATTCCTGGTATTGGATATGGTAGAAATGCAAAGGTTTTTATTGACAACGGAATAAATGTAACAGGTATCGAGATTTCAAAAACAGCGATTGAATTGGCAAGGCAAAATGGACTTAATATGAGTATTTTTCATGGCTCAGTAACCGATATGCCTTTTGATAACAAACTTTATGATGGTATATTTTGTTATGCACTTATTCACTTATTGAATAATCGTGAGAGAGATAAGTTTATTAAAGATTGCTATAATCAGTTAAAGCCAAACGGATATATGATTTTTACTACTATTTCAAAAGAAGCCCCCATGTTTGGAAAGGGCAAACAACTGGGGAAAGACTATTTCGAGATAATGGAAGGGATAAAAATGTTTTTCTATGATTCTGACTCGATAAAACAAGAATTTGGAAAATATGGACTGATAGAATTCTCGGAAATTGTTGAGCCACATAAGAATATGGAAAATAAACCCCCATTTAAATTTATAATGGTAAAATGCCAAAAAGAACTATAATTATAATTGCATAAAAAATCAAAAATAGTGAATTGTTAATTGATAAGGCTTATGTGTAACCTATTCCTTCAAGTGCTTACGCATTATTCTTAAAAGTCGCTTAATTTTCAACACTATTTTAAAACAGAGCCAAATAATAAAAAAATTTGCCTAAAGTGGTACGAGAATGTATGCAAATGGTTGAACAAGAAGCGTTAAAATTTTAGGATGAGGAAACGTCTATATAAAGATCGTCTCTTTAGTTTTGTTAGGATGAATTTTAAAAAAGGAATAACTGAAGTCAACATACGAATGGTTGGCTTTTTGTTATGCATTCAGAAGGTGCTATGAATCAAAGTCATTGGGCTAATAAAATGGTAATATAGGATAAAAAAGGAGTTTATCTAAATAAAGGAATGTTTGAAGGGAACTTCCTTTTTATTACTTGTCATCATTGATAGATTTAGCATAATGGGAGGGGTTGTATGGCAGCTGAAAGTCTGATTAAGAGGAAATTAACAGCCACATTTGTCACGACAATGATTCCATCTATGATCTTAGCATATTTATATATGGCAGATAGTGTTAAGTCGGAATATCCTTATGGTTTAGGAGGAAGTTTTTTAGGCTGGCTATCGATATATAGTATGTATATAGGCATAATTGTCTTAATTTATGGAAATCTGGTTTCTGTTGGGTTAGAATATCTGCAAAAAAAGTGGTTTGTGAAACACATATGGCTTTACGTTTTGCTTCATGGCTTTTTTGGTTTAGCAAATGGTTGGCTTTTTCAGGAATCTACATTGGCGTTATCCGGAATGATAGTTGCTTTGTTTTATGCTTTAATCGATAGATGGCTATTTGTCAGAGCTAAGGTTCAAAAGAGTTTTAAGATGTTTTTTCTTGTTCCATTCGTAATTTGTGGTTTGCTTTGGGGCTATTTTCAGATCATGTCTGAACCTTTACCGCCCTTTACAGTAGAAGACGCTGTTGAATTTGTCACTGATGGTGATGGGACTGTTACAGATAATTTCCCTAAGAATGTTGGCAAATGGGAAGGGCAGATTGATGGTTACTATGTTGAGAAAGAAACAGCTGCAAAAGAAATAGGAAAAGAAAAATATCTCATTACTTTTACTGAAAGATGGAATAAAGGAAAGGTAAAGGGTTTCTCGTCTTTTTCTTACGAGGTAGAACGTGGATCTTTAACCGCATCTAGTAGTGAAGGGGAGGAACCTCCGTACTATAAATGAGACTCAACTAGTTAAACAATAAAAAATCAGAAGGGTTACAAATTCGGTTGTACCGATTGTAACCCTGTTTCTATTGAAAATATATGTTTCGCCATTACTACGATAAAAGAAAAATTGAAGTACTATTAAAAAATTCTATTCTACAAAAGGTTATCTTTGATTCTCTGTTTAAGAAATAGGGAAATATATTGGTTTTAAGAAATACACTGAGAAGAACTAATAAGACATAACTGAAAACCATTTAAAGTAGAAATAGCCTTGATAAATCTATTGATGAATATGAGGGGAAATATTGGTCTTAATTCATTTATAGGAAGATTCGACAACCAGTTTATATCGTGTACTATAAGAATTGTTATATTTTTGAATTTACAATTAATTAATAGGTAATTCTAAATACTGAAAAAATTAATATTGAGAAGATTATCACAAAACTATCATGCTATAATAAAGAGCTTTTATTTATAGAATATTAAGAAAGAGGGAATTTTATGAATCAAGAACAATATTTGAAAAAGAGAATGGGTTTTTGGTCACTAACTGCCTTATCTCTTGGCGGGATTATTGGATCAAGCTGGCTTTTCGGTCCGTGGGCAGCGGCAAAATTAGCTGGTCCCGCGGCTATTATGTCCTGGGCACTCGGTGCAATTGCGATTACACTCATAGCACTTATTTATGCTGAGTTAGGGAGAGTTAAGCCTGAAACAGGTGGTTTAGGTCGTTATCCCCTTTATTCTAATGGAAAAATGCTTGCTACAGTGACTAGTTATTCGATCTGGCTAGGCTATTGTGCTACTGCACCTGTAGAATCAGCAGGAGTTATTCAATATGCTAATCAGTTCTGGCCAGGATTGTATGATCTAACAAAGGAGCAACTTACTACATCGGGCATTTTAGCCTCTACCATTTTGATGGTATTCTTTGTTGTTTTTAACTATTTTGGAGTAAAATTATTTGCGATTACGAATACAGTTATTACGACGATTAAATTTATAGTACCGGTTCTAACGATCATCGCTTTCTTTATGACAGGTTTTCATGCAGAGAACTTTACAAGTCAAGGGTTTGCTCCTTATGGTTATGGTGCTGGATTAAGCGCGATATTAACTAGTGGGATCTTTTTTGCCTATACAGGATTTGGTAATGTGGTGATGATGAGTGGTGAAGTCGTGAACCCTAGACGTAATATTCCACTAGCTTTGATCACGTCTCTTGTAGTTGCTGCCATCTTATATGTATTACTTCAAATTGTTTTTATTGGAGCCGTTCCGCCAGATATGCTAGCAAACGGTTGGAGTGGAATTAAGTTTGATTCTCCATTTGCGAATCTAGCCCTTATGGCAAATATGGTTTGGTTATCATGGATTATTACGGCTGACGCTATGATTTCCCCAACAGGTTCAGCGTTGACTTATACAGCAGGAACTTCAAGACATGTGTTTGGAATGGCGAAGAGCGGATTTTTACCCTCGTTCTTCGGAACAATTAACAAACGATTTGGCGTCCCAACTCGTGCACTTGCGCTCAATTTCGTTATCGGATTGCTATTCTTATTCCCATTAAAAAGTTGGACTGCAATTGTTGCTATTGTAGGAGCAATTGGTATTTTTAAATATGCTTCAGCATGTGTAACTGTCATGGTTTTCCGTAAGGTTGGTTTGACACAAGACAAAGGTCTCCCAGGTATGCACATTATTGCCCCAGCAGCTTTTGTTTTTGCTACATTGCTTATTTATTGGACAAACTGGAGTAGGGTACAACTTGCAATTACAGGGTTAATTTTAGGAATTGGCGCTTATTTAGTAGTCCATTTTATTAATAAACATAAATCTATTGAAATCTTAGGTGGTATATATCTTGTTGTTTATATATTATTGCTTGTATTGATGTCCTATTTAGGGAATTTTGGTGGTAATAATATTGTTCCTGAGCCATTTATGTCTATTGTTGCGGCAATACTTGGATTTATCTTTTACAACTTTGCCGTTTATAACGGTGTTTGGTATATGCGTAAAAAAGGGAATATTGAAGAATTAAAAGAAAGTGTATCTAATTTAAAGTAATATTTTTTTAAAAGGAGAACTTGATATGAAGCTTTGGGGCGGACGTTTTAGAAAAGAAGAAAATAAATTGATGGAAGACTTTAATAGCTCACTTAAGGTCGATAAAAGGCTTTATGCTGAAGATATTAAGGGAAGCATCGCCCACGTCAATATGTTAGTGCAATGTGATTTACTCACAAAGAGAGAAGGAGAAGATATTGTAAAAACTCTTCTTTCCATTTTAGAGGATATTGAAAACGGAACTTTACTTATCGAAGGAAGTTTTGAAGATATCCACAGTTTTGTTGAAGCGCATTTGACTGAGCGAATTGGTGAAACAGGAAAAAAACTTCACACTGCACGTAGCAGAAATGACCAGGTAGCTACAGATATGAGACTTTACGCTAAAAATAAAGCGTTAGAAGTTATTGAGTATATTGAGGATTTACAAAATAGTCTTGAACAAAAAGCAAAAGAAAATAATGTGATTATGCCAGGCTACACTCATCTTCAACGTGCTCAAGTGATCACGTTTCAACACCATTTAATGGCATACTATAATATGCTCGATCGCGATAGAAAAAGAGTTCTTAAAGCAATTGATATTATGAACGAAAGTCCACTTGGTTGTGGGGCTCTGGCAGGAACGACTCATCATATAAACCGAGAAATGACAGCAGAAGAGTTGGGGTTCTCTAAACCAGTAGATAATTTCCTGGACGGAGTAAGTGATCGAGATTATCTTTTAGAATTAATGTCTGATTTTTCGATTATTATGATGCACTTAAGCAGATTAAGTGAAGAATTAATTTTATGGAGCAGCCAAGAGTTTAAATTTATAACGATCGATGACGCATACTCTACAGGTAGCAGTATCATGCCTCAAAAGAAAAATCCTGATGCAGCTGAACTGATTAGAGGGAAAACAGGGCGAGTATATGGCTCACTTACTTCGTTATTAACCACTATGAAAGGCTTGCCTTTGGCATATAATAAAGATATGCAAGAAGATAAAGAACCTTTCTTTGATTCATTGGATACGGTATTATCTTGTTTAAACATCATGTCTCATATGATTTCTACGATGAAAGTGAATAGTGAAAATATGAAAAAAGCCGTGAAAGAGGGCTTCCTCAATGCAACAGAGGTTGCTGACTATTTAGTTAGCAAAGGAGTTGCTTTCAGAGATGCACACAGTATTGTTGGCTCGATTGTCATTTATTGTGAAGATCATCATAAAGCGATTGAAGATTTAACGTTAGAAGAATTGAAAAGCTTATCTCCAATGATTGAAGATGATCTATATGAATACATTGATTATCAAAATATATTAAGTAAAGGGATTAAAGTCGCTTTATTAAAATAAAGTGAAACTTCCATCAGTGAGGTTTTACAGCCTGTTAAACCGGGATAAATTCGGTTCTGGTTCAAATAAATTTATGGCTAGAAAACCAAATAGTTGATGTATGCTTTATTGGATTTAGGACAAATTTCTCCCTTTGGAGAGTTTGTCCTTTTTTCATTCTATGCTTTTCTTTAAGTAAAGGTGATAAAATAAGTGGAATAGTATTAATCGTTAAGGATGATTTATTTTTTCCTAATAATGATCCCCTTTTTTCTCTGTTTTCCACAAAAAAAGCGAACATTAAGTTGTTTTACAAGAAGAATATTCATGTTTTTATTGAATGTCTATTATAAATTTGCTATATTAAAAAAGCGATAATCTTAAATATCATTACTCGTATATACTCGGTAATATGGTCTGAGCGTTTCTACCTGGTTCCCAATGAAAGAACTGGACTACGAGTTAAAGTATTCGGCTGTTCGGCTTTTTGGCCGCTGCCATTTTATGATTCAGCAAAAACATTATTTTTTGCTGAATTATCTATACTTTGACTTTGTAGGTCTAGAAGGTAGAAATCAATCTACATTTTCTAGACCTTTTTCTTTGGACCAAATCTTCCAATGTAACAAATACAACAAGAGAAAAAGGAGAGATTATTTATGAAAAACAAAAGGTTACCAAAATACGCTTTATTAGTAACAATTACTGTACTGTTATTATCAATACTAGCAGCATGTAATTCAGCTCCACAAAATGAAGCTGGACAAAAAAATACTCAACAGCCTATTATCGTTCAAGGTCCAATGCCAATAGAAGCTGAAAATTTTGCAAAAAGGCTAGAAAATGTTAAAGAGGAAAAATCAGGAACTTTTGTATTTTACAAAGGAACACTGGACAATTATCCTGTCATCGTTGCTAAAACAGGTAAAGGAATGGAAAATACAGCAGCTGCTACAGCAGTGGCCGTTGAAAGATATAACCCTATAGCAATAATCAATCAAGGAACATCTGGCGGACATGATCCGAATTTAAACGTATTTGATATTGTTTTAGGAAAAAGAGTTACAAACATAGGTGCATTAAAAACTGAAAACATGAATGAAAACCAAGGAATTGATCCAACTAAATGGATACCTATGGATTTAATGGCTTCTGAAGGAAGTGCAGGAGAGGATCCTAATGCTGAAAAAATCCGGTACTATGAGGGAGACAAGGATTTACTCGCAGCTGCTAATGCAGTAAAAGATAAATACACTAAGGGTAAGGTTGTCGAGGGTACTATAGGTTCAGCAGACGTTTGGAATAATGAAGTTGACCGAATTAAATGGTTCCATACTAAGTATGGTACATCTGTAGAAGAAATGGAAGGTGCCGCAGCAGCGCAAATGGCCCAAGCTTATGATGTAGCATTCTTGGGTATTAGAGTATTGTCTAATAATAAAACCAATGGTGGTAAATACAACCCAGATACAGCATCAGCAAATCAAGAATATGTTTATGAAGTAGTTAAAAAATATATAACTACGTTGTCAAGCAAATAATATAGAAAAACAGATTAGCACCAGTTCCATTTTCAACTAAAACATAATTGATTCCCATCTCTTATCTCAGGTTCGGCTGCCTGTAGGTAAAAAAAGTGCCTCCATTTTCGAAGGCTTTAGTTCCACAAGGAATTAAACAACTTTATTATCGGTTTTAATTTCAGAAGTAAAGTTGAACTTAATCTTTTTAAAGAACTTTAAAAGGAGATACTACAATTTAAGTAGTATCTCCTTTACGTATTTATAAGTGAATTTTAATGATTTTATTATTCTTATTCAGGCGTTACTTACAAAACCAATTTAAATAGAAAGAATTGGACAAGTACATCAAGTAATAGCATTAAACACGACTTCATGCGAAATTAAACGGCCTGTCCCTAATTAAGTTTAGGGAACTGGCGACCTTATTAGAGCTTCTTCGATGTCACATATTAGCAGGTCAGCTCAGATTCTCAAAATTCTTTTTAGCTGTTAATTGTAGTGGAAAGTCGTAGCTGATTATGTGAATAATCGTCGTTAATCTTTAGTTAAGCAGCAGTTTTCGTTTGCTTCTTTGATGTGAAAAACCACTTCATCATCGGTGGCGTAACGATGGTTGTTACAAGAATGACTACAACGAGAACGGCGAATAAATCTTCGTTAAGTAGTTTGGATTCTAGACCGATTGCAGCTAAGATTAAAGCGACCTCACCACGAGACACCATCGCAGCTCCAATCCCGAGCGAGCTATTCCAACCAAATCCTGATAATTTAGCACCGATAGCTGCACCAACTAATTTTGTTAGAATAGCTACTATACTTAATACAACAATCAGACCTAAATGATTCATAATCCCAGAAAATTGTGCGGTAATTCCGATTGAGGCAAAGAATACTGGAACAAAGATCGAATAACCAATGGTTTCAACCTTTTCAAAAACTTCATGTTTAAAGCTTGTTACACTAATAGCCACACCAGCTATATAAGCTCCGATTATCGCTGCTACCCCTGTATATTCTGCTAGGTAGGCATAAACAAAACAAATAATTAGAGCGGCAGAAATAACCGTTTCCGTCACTTTTAAGGAAGCGAATTTTTCCAAGAACCATGGAACTACTTTCCAAGCAACAAGAATGGCGCCTGCAAAAAATAATACTTTCTTTAAAATAACGATGGATAGATCGACTTCGCCACCAGCAAAACTCATTAAGAAAGCCAAAGCGATAATGACGACCACATCATCAATCACGGCTGCACCTAAAATGGCAGTTCCTTCAGGAGTTTTTAATTGCTTCATCTCTTTTAGTGCTTGAACAGAGATACTCACACTAGTAGCAGAAAGCAATAGACCTAGAAACAATGATTGAAAAGAAGTAAGATCCATCATCATTCCTGCAAAATACCCTACAGCAAGCGGAACAATGATTCCACCAAAACCTACAAAAGTAGACGCTTTTCCAGTTCGTTTAAATTCGTCAAGATCGGTTTCTAAACCTGCTATAAACATTAACAAGATCACACCGATTTGACTAAATGCTGCTAATGTTTCAGTCTCAGTAACTAGCCCTAACACGGATGGACCTAGTACAATACCTATTAGGAGTTTACCTAACACGGAAGGTTGCCCTAATCTTACACTTATATGTCCGGCAATCTTGGCTGCAACTAAAATAATCGCTAATTGAAGTATTAACATCTTCATCCCCCTTTTTTATCTGAAAAATACAAAAAAAGCCTGTTACCAAAGGACATACTAATCCCTTGGTGACAGGCTCCTCCAAGTACTACACTGTATTTTATTAAAATAATCATATCATTTTTAGTGGTGGAATTTCAATATTAATATTTTTCTAATTTGTGAAAAGCAGAGCGATACTCACGCACTCCTTGTCTTTACTTCAGTTCTTTTTTTATAATATTGATCGACAAAACGACCAAAAATGGATGCAAGCACTTGCTGAAATAGCATACTTATGACGACAGGTACGGCAACTTGAGCAGGAAAATAAGAAATGGCGATAACGGCACCAGTACTAATATTGCGCATACCACCTAAGAACGTTAGTGACACGACATCTTCTCTGTTCATCTTTAAAAGCCTGCCGATAAGAAAAGAAAACAAGTAGCCAGAAAAAGCAATAAGAAAGACGACAATGGCGATGAAGACCAATTTTGTGTCAATATGACGTAAATATGGAGCGATAACCGAACTATTTAACAACACAACGATTCCTAAAAAGATTTTTGAAATCGGTGAAAGGCGCGGACCTAATACGGTTTTTACCTTTCCATTTGTTACTTGATTAAGCAACATCCCAGCCAATGAAGGAAGAACGACCATCCATAGCAAACCGCCCATCATGCCGAGAATATCCATTTCTACTCGTTCGCCAACCATAAGCGACATCGTATATGGAACGATGAATGGCGATAAAAACGTATCAATTAAAATCACTGCAAGTGTAAGCGGAATGTTCCCTCGATAGATGGATACCCACAGAACACTTGTAATACCGGTCGGAATAATCATGCCAAGAACTAATCCGGTTATCGTATAGACATCCCCGTGAAAGACAACATGACCTACACCCAAAGCCCAAAGCGGCATGATCACATGTAGAATACACATCGTAATAATGATCGGTAGAGGATGGATCATCACTTCTTTAAATGACTTAATATTTGACCCCAAACTACCCGAAAACGTCATAAATGCAAACAACCATGGAACTAAAAACGAGAAGCTATCGACATAGCTTGCAAACGTCACACCAAGCAACACACTGATCGGTGTAATAAACGGCATTTTACTTTCTAAAAAAGCATTTAATTTTTGCAGCATCTTCTAAGCGCTCCCTGAAAATAAACTATGAGATTATGAAACTACTTAAGCCTACATCGTATTGTGGAAAATAAGCAACTTCACTATTTTATGTTTTGAAGAATAAAAAATGATGGTAAAAAATTTTAAAATAGACATCAAACTTAAGTAGTTACAAAATGTATATACTCAATATAACATATCTCAGCATTCGTGTTTATGTCACTTCTCATGATATTAAATGTGAAAGAGCGGCTTACTTTTAGTAGGGACAAAGATCAGTGGGGGACTGCCCGTTAATGCGAGATAAAGGTTGTAGTGTACTTCTATGATACCGTACAACCAGAACCGAAAATGCCATCATAATATGTAAATTAAAGAACGATCCATGAGCGTCTGCTCTAAAACCTGACGATGAAAAAGGTTCAAGTTCTATAAACTGCATCATCTTATGAAGGTAGCGGAGCGATTTTGCGAAGCCCCTCCCCTTTTCCACAGAGAAAAAAGCATTACCATCAGCATGTCCTAAAAAAGGGCTTCTGTGATAATGCCGTTATTTGCGCCTTTCCCTTCTTGTTAAAGTCTTAAAGGATTCAAACTTATTAGAGCGCTATTTAGTAAAGTGTTTATTGGGCATTAAGGGTTTTAGTCGTCTAATTCCTCTTTTTTCACCCACTCTTGAGACCAATTTTCTATTTCTTTCAAAATTGGTTCTAATGAGAAACCTTTTTCCGTTAATGAGTATTCGATTCTAACAGGTGTTTCTGGTATGACATCACGCTTCACGATACCCTGCTGTTCGAGGTCTTTTAAGCGTTCTGACAAAACTCTGCCGCTAATTGCTATAGAAGATTGGATGGTGCCGAATCGTTGTGGACCGGATAATAATTGATAAATAAGTAAAGTAGTCCAGCGTTGACTTAAAAGAGAGACGGCTTTTTCAAATCGCGGACAAATAATGGATTGATTCATGCTCTTTCACTCCTTTAGTTACAATATATCATATTACAATTTAATATCATATAATTTAAATATACAAAGTTACTTGACAAGACTTCATTATAAAAATATAATAACTTACATAAAGTAACTAAAAATAAAGGAGAATAAAAAACATGAATAAAAATGAAACAGGTGCAGTTATATTACGTATTATTTTAGGTCTTACTTTTTTCATTCACGGTTTTGTTAAATTTCAAGGTGGAATAAGTAACACGGTTGGCTTTTTCGACAGTATTGGCATTCCTGGGTTTGTAGCTTATCTCGTCGCAGCTATAGAGTTAATTGGTGGAATTGCGTTGATACTAGGTATTGGAACACGAATTGTTTCGGTGTTGTTTGCTGTTATTATGTTAGGAGCCATATTTACAGTAAAACTTCCTCTCGGGTTTCTTGGTAATGGGCAAATGGCAGGATATGAATTTGAATTAGCGCTGCTTGCTATGGCTATTTTCCTCGCTTTTGCAAATCGCTCTCTTTTCTCATTAGACAATAAAATTTTTAATAAAGAAGGGAAGTAGTAAAAATGGAAAAGTTTCATCAAAAGCCAATTACGTTTGTTGGAGAAGTTAGTATTAATGTAATGGAATTGGATCGTGCCATTACGTTTTATCAAGAAATTATCGGTTTTCAAGTTTTGGAACAAACTGAACGTAAAGCGGTTTTAACAACAGACGGTAAAACCCCGTTGCTTACGCTTGAACAGCCAGCTGATGTGATTGCTAAAGAAGGGCGTACATCTGGCTTGTATCATTTTGCCCTGTTGTTGCCCACTCGAGCTGATTTGTCAGTCTTCTTACGCCATTTACTTCAGACGGGCTATCGATTTGGAGCGTCGGATCATTATGTAAGTGAAGCTTTGTACATTTCTGATCCGGACGGGAATGGTATTGAAGTATACTGGGATCGCCCGTCTTCTGAATGGTCATGGTCAAATGGAGAAGTAGCAATGGCAACTGAACCGTTAGATGGGGAAAGCTTACTTGCTGAAAGTCATGCCGAGTGGAGTGGATTGCCAGCTGATACGTTGATGGGGCATATTCATTTACATGTAGCGGATCTTCAAAAAACGGATGAGTTTTATGTGAAAGGGCTTGGCTTTACCGTTGTAAATCGATTTGGAGGGGCTCTCTTTACTTCGACAGGTGGATACCACCATCATATCGGTTTAAATACATGGAATGGTGTTGGTGTTCCTGCACCTCAGAAAAACAGTGTTGGACTTAATTGGTATACACTCGTTTACGCAAATGAAGAAGCAAGAAGCAAAGTGATTGTACAGCTGGAACAAATCGGTGCTATAGTGAAACAAGAAAACGATGTATATGTGACAGCTGATCCATCAGGAAATGAAATTCATTTAGTTATTTAAAGCTTTTTTTGGAGGAACGTATGATGAAAGAAGATAATACATTAAACGATTCTAGTTTTGAAATCGGGATTTATACGCTTGGTGATATCGTTCCAGATCCCCATACTGGTAAAGTAATTAGCGCCCACCAGCGCTTGACAGAAATAGTAGATGCAGCAAAACTAGCTGATGAAGCAGGACTAGACCTTTTTGGTTTAGGTGAACATCATCGTTTAGACTATGCGGTTTCAGCTACTCCAGTCGTACTTGCTGCAATTGCGCAAGTAACGAGACAGATTAAATTGACCAGTGCGACTACTGTATTAAGCACGGTCGATCCTGTTCGCTTATTTGAAGACTTTTCGACATTGGATCTGCTATCAAACGGTCGCGCTGAAGTTATTGCGGGGCGTGGGGCGTTTATAGAATCTTTCCCGCTTTTTGGATATAACGTCAACGAGTATGATGAATTGTTCGAAGAGAATATTGATTTGTTTTTAAAACTGAACGAACAAGAGAAGATTACGTGGGATGGTCGGTTCCGCTCAAGTCTTCAGAATGCTGAGATTGCACCACGACCAGTTCAAAAGCAACTGCCACTTTGGGTTGGTGTTGGTGGATCACCTGAAAGTGCAGAAAGAGCAGGTAAGTTTGGAGTTGGGATGGCTCTAGCCATTCTCGGCGGCGATCCAAATCGATTCAAACCACTCGTTGATATTTATCGCAAAGTGGGCGTTGAAGCAGGTCATCATTTGAATGATTTAAAGGTAGGCGTAACTGGGCACACATTTATGGCTGAAACAACGGAACAAGCCAAGGACGAATTCTATCCATATTATTCAAATTACTGGGAGTATGTGAATCGTCAACGAGGGATGAATACACGAATGTCTCGGGCTGATTTTGAACAAATGTCAAGTCCAGACACTGCATTGTTTGTTGGTAGCTCCCAGCAAATTATTGAAAAAATCCTGTATCAGCATGAATTGTTCGGGCATCAGCGATTTATCGCCCAGATGGATATCGGTGGGATCCCATTTGCTAAAGTTGCGAAAAATATTGAACGATTAGCAACAGAAGTAGCCCCGGTTATCCGACGTGAATTAAGTAAATAATCGTTTTGAAATAGTCATTTTAATGAAAATGATGGATTAAAGGAACCGGCATGTTATATAATGTTGGTTCCTTTTTTATGAAGGACGTGGGGACGGGGCTTCGCGACTTACTACTATAACCAATCGACTTAGCAGGCATACTTTCTTTATTAAGAAAGTGCCTCAAAATCTGGCTCCGCACAGCCACCATTGTGATTAGGCGAGTGTAGCGTGCTACAGGATTCATCACAGTGGTGGCGTTTTAACGCCATATTTGTTTTTTATTGAAGCTTACCCTTCCATAGAGTGAGTCTCCTTTTGGGAAATCAACTGTTCGCCCATTCCTTCTTTGTGTAATTGCGTGGATAATATGAAAGCCGTAAGCAGAAGTCCAGAACAAAGTAGTAATGATGAGGGGATGCCCCCAAGATGGTCGATCATCCAGCCGCCAAGCCCAGGTCCAACTAATTGTCCAGCAGCAAAATAAACAGTTACATATCCCAATGCAATTGGTGCATATGCTGGCTGAATTTGTTCTGTCGAAATAGCTTGAATGAGAGAAAGCATTCCGACAACCGTAATTCCCCAGAGGAACTGGCTGATTACAAACCCGATAAGTTCGGGGAAGGTAATGGGAATGAGCATCGCAATGGTTCCCAGGAAAAGTGTGATCAATAAGGACTTCTTCCGCCCGATTTTATCCGAAATCATTCCCCATATCGGTCCACTAAAAATGGACATAAAACCACCCAAAGCGACAATTTGACCAGCCGAATAGCGATTAATATGAGCTTCTAAAATAAAACTAAAAAGGAAGTTCTGTGGAATTAAATATGCAAATCCAATCAATCCGTAGATACAAGCTACTAATAAGATTCTTTTATGCAAGTACACCTCGCGAAATAGAGAAGTTTTTTCTTGCGTTATTTTAGGTAAAGATATGGGTGGATCTCTGAGAATTATCTGAGCAACAAAGGCAGATAGTAAAGAAAACAGTCCGTATAACAGCCAGATATATCGCCAACCATTTCCAGAAAACCAAGCTGTAAAGAATGGTATGAGTGCGCTAGAAAACAATGTTCCTAGTCCTAACCCACTTAAAAGAAATCCGATCATCATACCTCTTTGCCGTGGAAACCAACCGACAACAATATTAACCAATGGGGTATACGCGAATGCCGCACCAACACCGAGAAGTACCATACCTATTAAGCAGGAAAAATAATTTTGAACCCAGGGCATGTACAGCAACCCACAAGTAACAAGTAATGTCCCTAGGATTACTAAACGTTTCGACCCCCATTTTGCAGCGAAAATGCCAGCAAAGAGAACCAATCCCAAATAGCCGATCGAAGTTGATGTGCTCAGCACACCTGCTTGTTCATAGGTAAGCGATAAACTGTCCTTCATAAAGGGCATTAGAATCCCGTAAGACATTCTGCCAAAGCCAAGAATACTAATTGTCACCATAGCGCTCGCAAAGGCATACTTCCAAATTTTTTGCTCATGACTCATCATTCACACCCCGACATTTTACTGACTTCCATTATTTTCCTAGACTCATATCTATCTTTCATTCACTACTTATGATTATTGATTACCTATGTTCTGCAATGGAATCTTAAATTTTAAGGGTATTCAGTTATTTTTTTCATCCCACTCTTCTAATGACATTATGTTAGCATTTTCGCTAAGATCCAATCTTAATGGAGTCATTAATTCAAGTAAGTTGCCATCAGGGTCTTGGAAATAAATAGCAGCGTGGGCGTTTCGTGTGTTTGATAAGACGAGCGGTTGTTTCTCTGGCGGAATTCCAAAAGTTTCAATTATTTGTATCCCTTTTGATTCAATCCACTCTTTCGCATTCCTGATATCTTTTGTATCAACATGCCATGCAATATGCCTTAAAGAGGGGTGATATGGCGTGTCAACTTTATCTGTTTCCCACAAACCTAACCAGCTATGCCCCTTCTCAATCCAGAAGAAAGCTAATTTTTCATGTTGATAGGCAATTTCTAAATCTAACTTTTTATAAAACTCTATTGAGTTCAAAAGATTAGTTACGGGTAGATGTGCTTCATAAAGACCTTTGATCATCGTAATCGCTCCTTTTTATTATATATTTAAGGATTGATGTGCTATTTGGAATTATTTCTAAAAAAAAAGAGAACCAATAAGGCTCTCTACGATTATCATTGCTCATACTAATGATTTTCCATATCCTACTCGTTTTAGCAATGGCTTCATCACTATACTCTGATGATAATGGTAGAGGTTTACGTGTTAAAGTGTCACTCACAAATCCATATGAATTTTCTAATCTAATTGATTGAAACAAACTAGCAACAAAGTTAAGGATGCGATAAAAAATTTCTTTATCAGAATACCCATCATTTTAATTATTTGAATAAACTGAATTATATAATTATATACTATTTTTTTCCTTTTTCAAATGAATTTACATTATTATTTTGATTGCTGGGTTAACAATCCAGTAAGATAGAAACTGAGAGCATACGTCGATAGATCTATATAAAAAAGTAACATGTTTTTGAACAATTCTTTTCTAGAAAAGTCTGATTATTTATGGTACACTAATAAATCGTAAAGCCCTCGCGTTTAACAACTTGAGGGCATTTTTGTTTGTCTTTTTAGAGTTATGGGAACTCTAAAAAAGGGAAATCATACTTGTATGACATGGATAAAGGGGTATAACATGAATCAAGTTCAAAAATTTGCTCTGATGGTTTCGTTGATATATTTCCTAATTGGTATTCTGTGGATAATTGGTACTGATTCGATATCTTTGCTAATAGCAGCGGAAAACTTTCACTCTTATGTAACCTTTCAACGAGCGAAGGGTTGGGGGTATGTTTTCCTGACTGGATCTGTTTTATATGTATCACTCATTTATTGGGGAAAGAAATTACTACATTCGGAAAATGAGCTGAAACGAAAGGATGTTCAATACCGTTCGCTGTTTAAACATAATCCGGATGCTGTCATTGAGTTGGATTTAGAAGGGAATATCAATTCGATCAATCCTGAGGGAGAAAAAATACTCGGAGTTACTGAAGACGAAGTAAGGGGGAAATGCCCGACCTCTGCTATTTTTATCGAAGATGTTGAAAAGATTCAAGAGTATTTTTTGTTAACGTTAAATGGAGTAAAGTCTTACTTTGAAGCAATCATCCATACAGATGGTAAGAAGAAAATTCTAAGATGCTCAATCTTTCCCATCATTATCACGGAAGAAATTGTAGGTGTATACGCTCTTTGTAGAGATGTGACGGCCCAGCGTAATGATGAAGAGATGCTAATTGCCTCTGAAAAAATGACGGTGATTGGCCATTTGGCAGCAGCAGTTGCCCATGAAATACGCAATCCTCTAACTTCATTAAAAGGATTTGTACAATTGATGCGTACGGAGAAGGAAGTTGACCCTCACTATCTCAAGATTATGGAAGAAGAGATTGAACATATTAACATTATTTCAAGTGAGTTATTAATACTTGGAAAAAAACAAGAGATTTCACTGCGGCTTCGTAATGTTCGTGAATGTGTATCGAAAGTTGTGTGGTTAATGAAAGCCCAGGCAAATTTAGCCAATCTCGAATTGGAGTTGATTGAGGTTTCAGATGAGCCAATCTACATTATTGCAGATGATGTACAATTGAAACAGGTGTTTATTAACCTGATTAAGAATAGTATCGAAGCTGTAGATAAGGATGGGAAAATCAAAATTGAAATCAAAAAAACAGAGAGTGATGCGATCATCACGGTATCCGATAATGGCAAAGGCATTGATGAAGAACGATTGAAATATCTTGCCCAGCCTTTTTATTCGACAAAAGAAAAAGGAACAGGGCTCGGTCTCGCTGTTTCCTACAAAATCATTCACCGCCACAACGGGGAAATGAGCTTTAAAAGTAAAAAAGGACAAGGTACAATTGTAACTGTTAGGATTCCATTAGCAAGTGACGAAGAACAAATGTTACTATAAAGATAGCTTAAAGTGCGTGTTCAAAAAGGATAAAAAATGCCGAGAAGTTCTGCGGGCGCATCTCAAGAACCTTTTGTGAATGCAGTAACGCTGAGGACCGGACTTGCACAGGATGCACGCGATTTTAACAGAAGGTCAAAAATCCACTTTGATGCAATTCGCTAGCTTTTTTACCGGACTTTTTGAACATCCTCTTAGAGATTAAAGGAGAGTACTATGACTGACACACCTGAATTTATTAAAACAATGAAACCGTTTATCCAAACAGCTTGGGAGAAATCTGGATTTTCCCGGTCGACTCCCATTCAAAGTAAAGCTATCCCAGTGATAACCGCAGGAAAAGATATCCTCGCTGAATCACCAACTGGTACAGGGAAGACTCTTGCTTATCTACTACCTGTGCTTGAAAAAATAGATCACGAGAACAAATCGGCACAAGCCCTTATTATGGCGTCGTCACGTGAGCTTGTGATGCAAATTGCCGAAGAAGTCCGAATCTGGGCAGAAGGCAGCGGAATTACAGGGGCTGCGTTCATCGGTGGTGCAAATGTAAAACGTCAGCTCGAAAAATTAAAAAAACGCCCGCAAATCATTGTCGGAACACCGGGACGTGTATATGAGTTAATTATGCAAAAGAAAATGAAAATGCATGAAGTGAAAACGATTGTACTAGATGAAGGTGATCAATTGATTGTGCCAGAGCATATGGGGACGATCCAAAACATAATCAAGACAACGCAAAAGGATCGCCAAGTACTGATGTTTTCGGCTACTCTTCCGGATCAGACTGAGAAACTGGCCCGTGATTTAACGAACGAACCGGAAGTTGTCCGCGTTGATAAGAGCGAGAAAATGGAATCCAAGGTGGATCATATCTATTTCGTTGTCGAACGACGTGAAAAATCCAAAGTTCTTGAAAAAATTACTCGTCTAGAAGGATTAAAGGGACTTGCTTTCTTAAATGATATCGCCGAAATTACCGTGTTAAAAGAGAAACTCGATTATAAAGGGATTAAGCTCGGTGTACTTCATGGCGAGTCCAATAAAATGGATCGTGAAAAAGCATTAAGACATTTACGTTCTGGTAAAATGCCTTTATTATTAGCAACAGATGTTGCGGCAAGAGGTTTAGATATTAAAGGTCTTACTACCGTTGTACATGCTGATATAGCAGACAGCGTGGACCAATACGTGCACCGTTCAGGTCGTACAGGACGAGCGGGTGCAGATGGTACAGTCATTTCGATTGTCACAGAACGCGAAGAGCGCGAGTTGAAGAAACTGGCTCGCGAGCTTGATATCACATTAAGTAAGAAAACATTTTATGGTGGAGAAATTGTAGACGCCAATCGATAAGGAAGGAGGGATAGCTGTGATTACGGCTATCTCTTTTTTTTCGGTTCAATATAAGTTCTAAATATGGGTGACAATAAAAAGGTTTGGGTAATTTACAACTACGGAAACATGAATAAAAAGCAGCGGAATTATGAGGGATTCTCGCTGCTTCTTATTACCTCAAGAAAATTACTGTCCTTTTAAAAACCATCTTCGGAAGCGGAAAACGGAATGTTTAGTCTATTTTCTACTGCACGTAGGCGTTGGTTTAATCTGTTCAGGCGGCGTGTATGTCGCTGATCATTTTGATTTAGTCGAATGACCTCTTGGTTAACCCGTGTGATTTCTCTATTCAAACGTGTAATCTCTTGATTTAGTCTGCTTAGTTCTTGAACTTGCTGCTCATTTTGTCTTTCAAGTTGTCTAACTCTTCTCTCCAGTTGCGGTTGTCTATCAATGTCCTCTGGTTCGTATTGTTGAAATTCAGAATTAGTCGGATACTGTGAATAATAAGCATCTTGTTGTGGAACATATTCAAACTGTTCTGGAGCATAATCAAACTGTTGTCGTGGAATATACTCTGGATAGTAACCATATGGATTCATCTTACGCCACTCTCCTCTTGAAGTCTGGGTTAATACCCTATACTCTATGTGGAAGTTCGTAAAGGAACAGGGCTAATACCCAAATATCGATTTTTTTTGCGAACTCGAAATATAATTACGTTACTTGTTGACAAAAAGTAAGTGCGGGTGTATATTTTTAATTAGAGATATATCAAATCAAGATATTGTGTATGCAGATTTTGATTAGAAGAAATTAGGGGATATTTTGTAGGCAATAGAATAAAAAATCGTATTAAGGTGAAATTAAAAAAGACTGCCAATATATGATTGATTTATTCTTAGTGGTACTAATAAATACAGGCGGTGAAAGTATTGGGTTTTTTCGATAAATTATTTGGGAAAGCAAATAATAATACAGATGAAATAGGAGGAAATGAAATGTTGAAAATTGGGATTGTTTTAGGTAGCACACGTGAAGGACGCGTAAGTCCACAAGTAGGAGAATGGGTAAAAGGGATTGCTGATAAACGTGGCGATGCAGAATATGAAATCATTGATATTGCTGATTTCAAATTGCCGTTTTTAGGAACAACTGATGGAACAGAGCCAGGCATTGCAGCTTGGAATGAAAAACTTGCTAACTTAGATGGATTCGTATTCATTGTTCAAGAATACAATCACAGTATTACAGGAGCATTAAAAAATGCCCTTGATTTTGCTCGTGACGCTTGGAACAACAAAGCTGCAGGTATCGTAAGCTATGGTTCAACTGGTGGAGCTCGTGCAGCTGAACATTTACGTGGAATCATGGGTGAATTAATGATTGCGGACGTTCGTGTACATCCGACATTATCATTATTCACAGATTTTGAAAACGGCAGTGTTTTCAAACCAGCTGAATTACATCTTGATAATGTAAATGCAATGTTAGATCAAGTTAACGCTTGGAGTGGCGCATTAAAAACTTTGCGTAAATAAGTAGTGTAACGAAGAAGGAGAGGATGACAAATCCCCTCCTTTTTTTGCGCTTGTAAACTCATCTTCTGAATCAAGGCTAGATGAGCGGTTCGTGTTTTGTTCATATCAGGCATCATTATCAGTTGATAGTGATGATAACGTTTACAATTCCGGTGATCATAACATATTATAGAAGTAAGGGGGAGGAGGAGAGTTATGCGAGAAAAATACAAGCATATTGAGACAAAGGTTATTCATCAAGGGTACGATCCGAAGCAACATATGGGAAGTCTTGCTGCGCCTATTTTTCAAACGTCGACATTCGTTTTTGAAAATGCGGAACAGGGTGAGAGACGGTTTGCAGGGGAAGAAGAGGGGTATATATATTCCCGGCTTGGAAATCCAACTGTGAAGGTTCTTTGTGAACGCATTGCCATGCTTGAAGGTGGAGAAGCAGGTCTTGCATTCGGTTCAGGGATGGCAGCTGTTTCAGCCGTTTTACTGGCATTAACGAAAGCGGGTGACCATATTATCTGCTCACAAGGCTTGTATGGCTGTACTTTCGGATTATTACATTTGATGAAAGAGAAATATCATATTACACATGACTTTTCAGAAATGCTGACCGAGGAACAAATAGAGACATTGATTCGGCCTGAAACAACATGTATTTATGTGGAAACACCGATAAATCCAACGATGAAAATGATAGATTTAGAGATGGTCGCTAAGATCGCGAAAAAACATCATATCCAAGTCGTTGTCGATAATACCTTTTCGTCGCCTTATTTGCAGACGCCACTCGCCTTAGGCTGTGATATCGTACTTCATAGTGCAACGAAATATATTTGTGGCCATGGAGATGTGGTTGCAGGACTTGTTGTGGGAACACAAGAATTTATTAGCAAAATGGCCAGGACAACGCAGAAGGATATCGGTGGGATTATCTCCCCCTTTGATGCTTGGCTTTTGTTGCGGGGGTTGAAGACTCTACCTGTCAGAATGGATCGGCACTCTTTCAATGCCGAAAAGCTATTCAAAAAACTGAAGCAACATCCAAGTGTTGCAAAGGTCTATTATCCTGGAGATACAGAGCATCCTGACTACCGTATTACCCAAAAGCAAATGAAAGCTGGCGGCGGTATTATTTCGTTTGAAATTAAAGGTGACAAGCAGGACGCACAAAAAATGTTGAACTCACTACAATTAATTAAAATTGCGGTCAGCCTAGGTGATGCGGAAACGCTCATTCAACATCCAGCCACAATGACTCATTCGGTTGTTCCTATTGAATCCCGTTTGAAAATGGGCATTACAGATCAACTAATTCGTCTTTCCGTAGGACTAGAGAATTGGGAAGACTTATGGGAGGATTTGGATGAAGCCTTGAACAGGCTGCAGGCTTAATGAAAGAAGATGCCCTCAAAAGGATCTGACCCTTGGGGGACATCTTCTGCTACTGTAAACGAACTTCTGTCTAAAAAGTATTTATTAAAAATGGGCAACTTACTACAAAAGTATCCCCTTTTCATGTAATATTGAAGGGGGTTATTGTTGGAATAATCTGAATTGAGTTATGGATTATTATTTGATGTAACACAAGGATGTTCCTATAGATAGAGAAACTGTTCGTATAATCAGAGGATTATTATGAATACTCTCTTGGGTGATCTCTCTATAGATTACAATATTTGGCGAAGGAGAAATGAATGATGACAAAAGAAGAAAAACAAGTTTTATTTAAAGAAGCGATGGGCAACTATCCAACAGGGGTAACCATTGTGACAGCTACTACTCCCAACAATGAGCCAGTTGGATTAACTGTAAATTCATTTGCATCTGTTTCACTGGACCCTACCCTAGTTCTTTGGTCAATTGATCATAAAGTTTCTTCCATTAAAGCTTTTACTGAAGGTGGAAAGTTTGCGATACATATTTTAGCTGGTGAGCAACAGGAATTATGCAAAATCTTTGCTAGTAAAAATGTGGATCGTTTTAGTCAATGTGAGTGGGAGTTTTCTGCGAATCAATTACCAATCATTCAAGGTGCTTTCGCTGTTTTGGAATGCAAAACGTTTAAAACAGTTGAAGCAGGAGATCATACCATTTTAATTGGCGAAGTAACCGATATACAAATCGAAAAGAAAGATCCTATGTTATATCACCGTAGACACTTCGGTGCAATTCCTGATGAATTTTATCCAGTGTCTGAAAAATAGGATCCGAATTCAGGTATTGGACCGCTTGTGAATGAACAAAAAGCTGAACCTTTTAATGGATGACCCTGCCTTGGACCTTTGAGGAGGGTTTTTATTTTGACTAAATGTATTGGAAATAATCTAACTAACTTAGTGATCATTAATAGTTGATCTACTTATCAAGTAACGAATAGTTATTTACGATCCGATAATTTTTTTTCCCTAATATCACAAGGGATCAGATACTACCATCTGTTCGAGCTCTATCTTGCTAATTCAGTGTAATATTCTGCGAATGTTGAATATACTATCCCATCAATTGAAATGAATGGTGGATATTGACTATGGAGATTGTTAAACAAGGCGAGGATCTGATTATTACAGGAGCGGGGTTTTTAGTAGCTGGGACAATCATTTCTGCTATTGGAGCAACAAATGTGATTATCACAGGTACCGATAATGGATTAGAGCTCGTAGCCAGAGGAAACGCGGTCGAGGGATTTGGAAATGTGCTACAAGCAATCGGCAGAACGAAAGTGTATGAAATCGAAGGTAGAGAAGAAGAGATATTGAGTATTGTGGGCTGCTGGTTTCAGGCTGGCGGTAACTTCACTAATACTATAGCCAACGAGGTGATTCTTGAAGGGTCACAAGAGGAGGAGGGACTTAGATTGAATGCCCTTGGTAGTGGCGTGCAATCAGTAGGTGCCTCCCTAGAAGCCGTTGGGGCCCCAGTCGATCGACCGTTGGAGAGTGCGGGAAACTGGGTGATTGCCCTTGGCGCCTCGATTGACTCGATTGCGAATTTATTTATCTTACAGGATAAAAAGAAACAAGGTGATGCTTTGGTTGTGTTCGGCAGTTATTTGGAAGTGGTTGGTGCGCTGATTGAGCTATATGCATTGACTAGTATAAGGGAAGAAAGTCTACTAGAAACGGAAGATAATCGTTATCAATATCCTAGAATATCTGTATGATTTTAAAAAAACAGGGAATTATCAATAGTGTGAAAAATCGCGCAAATTCATAATATGTGAGCCGATTTTTTTACAAATGTACGATTAGCTTGTATAATATAATACAAGTGTAGAATTACACTTGTGAAAAAGGCGGTATTATTCCGCTAAATATGTTTGTCCTTCGGGGTCGGGTGTAAATCCCAACCGGCGGTGATGAAGAAATTCTAAGCCCGCGAGCCTGTAAAAAGGCAGGATTTGGTGAAATTCCAAGGCCGACAGTATAGTCTGGATGGGAGAAGGACATATGGAACTGGTTAAATGGCATTCGTGAACCCTTTATTTTGAAAAAAATCGAAATAAAAGGCTTATTTGGCTATATAATAAATCCATAATCTCCCTTTAACTCCTTAGGTCGTACCTATGGGGCTATTTGTGTTTTTTTTGTTGAAACTTCAAATTGAGAAAGAGGGTGAAAACATGTTTACTGGAATTGTCGAAGATGTCGGAATGGTCCAGTCGTTAAAAAGAGGGATCCAAAGTATGGCACTTACGATTGAATCTCCTAAAATTGTTGAAGATGTTCAATTAGGCGATAGTATATCGGTCAATGGCGTTTGTCTAACAGTCATTGAATTTACCAATCGTTTGTTTACAGTAGATGTGATGCCAGAAACCGTTAAGGCATCAACGATCAAACTGTTAAAGCCGGGGGCAAAGGTTAATCTAGAGCGGGCAATGAGTGCTCAAGGAAGATTCGGTGGACATTTTGTCTCAGGCCATATTGACGGCACAGGTACGATCACGAAAAAAGAACATAAAGAAAATGCGGTTTACTATACGATTAAGCTAGCAGAAGGATTAGCGCAATATTGTATCCCAAAGGGTTCTATTGCTATTGATGGGACGAGCTTAACCATATTTCAGATTGAGAAGAATGAGATCACCATTTCGCTTATTCCGTTAACACATAAAGACACGATTCTTGGACAAAAGAACGTTGGAGAAGTCGTAAATGTTGAAAATGATTTGATTGGAAAATATATCGTCCAGCAAATAAAAAATAATGGACAAACTACTGGATTAACAGCAAGTTTTCTTTTAGAAAATGGATTCTGACGAAGGAGGTGCTTTTAGATGTTTCAAACGATTGAAGAAGCAGTGGAAGATTTGAAAGCTGGCAAAATCATCATCGTTGTCGATGATGAAGATCGGGAGAATGAAGGCGATTTTGTCGTATTGGCAGACAAGGCAACGCCTGAAGCGATTAACTTTATGGCGAAATATGGTCGCGGTTTAATTTGTACAACGATTACAAATGAGCTCGCTCGGAAATTAGACCTTCATCCAATGGTTGAGAACAATACAGATTACCACGGAACAGCCTTTACAGTAAGTATTGATCACGAAAGTACGACTACGGGAATCAGCGCGTTTGAACGTTCGACAACGATGCTTGCCCTTTTGAATAATGATTCTACTGCCCAGGACTTTAAACGCCCTGGACATGTTTTTCCAATTATCGCTAAAGATGGCGGGGTACTTGAACGAACAGGACACACAGAAGCCTCTGTTGATCTTGCCCGTTTATGTGGAGCGGAGCCAGCTGGAGTCATATGTGAAATTATGAATGAAGACGGTTCAATGGCACGCGTTCCAGAGCTCGAAATTATTGCTAAAGAACATCAGCTTTCATTTATTACGATTGCCGAGTTAGTTCGCTATCGTAACCAACTTGAGTCAAAACATAAAGAAACACCAGAACACGCTTAAATTTTATTAAACCATTAGGGGGAATTATCATGGGTAAAAATTTTGAAGCACAACTTATCGGAACAGGGTTAAAAGTAGGAATAGTTGTCGGCAGGTTCAACGAGTTCATCACAGGAAAATTACTTTCTGGTGCATTAGATGGACTTAAACGTCATGGAGTTAGTGAGGATGATATTGACATCGCTTGGGTACCGGGAGCATTTGAAATTCCGATGATTGCCAAAAAATTAGTTCAAACTAAACAATATGACGCTGTGATTGGATTAGGTACGGTCATTCGCGGAGCAACATCACATTATGATTATGTATGTAATGAAGCAGCGAAAGGCATGGCTGCTGTAGGACTTGAATCTGGAACGCCTGTGATTTTTGGCTTACTTACGACAGAAAATATCGAGCAAGCCATTGAACGCGCAGGTACAAAAGCAGGAAACAAAGGTTATGATTCAGCTGTTTCCGCGATTGAAATGGCGAACCTATCTACTTTAATCGGAAAATAAGGAATGCGTATTTTGAATGATAAGTCGTTCTGTGTATATATCGGCTAAATTGCCGATTTAAATATATTATGGAATCAGAAAAAGGAGCCAATGTGCTCCTTTTTTCGTGGTTTGAAATAGATTGGCGTATAAGTTCAGAATCCGACGCAAATACGAGATTTGCAAATTGCTCGGCGGGACCACACTTTGTAGAAAAGAGACTCCTCTAAAAGCGGGATTGCGCAAAAATGCATTTAAAATCCTAAGCCAATTCACCGAACCACTCCATAATTACAATTTTTATAAAAAAACTCGAAGCTAAATGATGCAGAGTTACGACTAAAAGTGGAAACTAAAAGCCAAGTTGCGTTCAAAAATCCTCTTTTTCGAGCATTACGATCCGGAAATCAAATTTGCGCGCCAGAGCTTGACTTTTAAGGTAAATGGCCACTATTTACGAAATATTAATCTTCCTCCTTAAGGTGGTATGGTATATTATGGGTATAGGGGCATACGGTAGTAAATCATATAGAGGGGGATTTCGTATTAAACATTATCTTTTTGATCTACCAGGAGAAAACGGTTGGAAAAGATACTTGCTATCATCGGTTATCATTTTGGTTGCTCTAATTGCTGGGAGTGTTCTGTACGCCATATTGATGATGATTACAGGTCTTCTAAATGGAGATGGCATCGTTTTTGATAATAAATCTGGTATGTTCGTAGGCGTCGACCCAACGCTCGATTTATTGTTTATGAATCTAATGTATGTCGTTTGGATGTTTGGAATTTGGCTTTCAATCCGGATTGTACATAAACGGAAACTGAAGACGCTGATTACTGCAAATGATCGAATCAATTGGAAACAAATCTTTGGTAGCTTTGCACTCTATTTTGGTCTTATGGTGCTATTAGAGCTCGTCTATTTCTTAATTTTCCCTGAACATTTTGTGTGGAATGAGTTTGATTTAGAAAAATTTTTATTTCTGTTTTTCGTCGTTTTAGTGTTAACTCCGATTCAAACGACAGTTGAGGAGTTAATCTTCAGGGGATTTCTTTTGCAGTGGATTGGAAAGGTGATTAACAACCCCATTGTACTAGCAATCATCATGGCATTGATTTTCGGATCATTGCATTTCTTTAATCCAGAAATGGAGCGTTCAGCTATTTGGGTCGGACTTGATTATGTATTTGTGGGGTTTATGTTGACATTCCTTGCCGTAAAAATGGGGAGCTCGGAGCTGTCAATCGGTGCACATGCTGCCAATAATATGTTCCTTTTCTGGTTTATCGGTGATCCACAATCTGTAGGTGGAAGTGTTCCTGCACTTATCACTGTGGTGAACAACGACCCGGCGATTTCATTAGTATTAGATGTCATTCTTTTTCTGGTTTTTTATCTGATAGCCGTGAAGAAATTCAAACCGTCCGCTATATAAAGTGAAACTCAATCAGTGGGGACCCAGAAGTCTAGATAGGTAGACTTTATGGGTGCCCTTTTTTATGTGCAACATCTATCAATGTATTCAAGCATCGATGAGAATGTTCAGTGTGAAAATGAAAGATAAAACGTAAATTAGTACCAAGTAATAAAACTTAGTGATAAAATGGGTTTATCTATCCATATGGGGTGAATGTGAATGTATACACCTGTCGCTAAGTTAGTGAGGGTTCTGTTGAAATTACGGGGCAAATTGATTGTGAAAAATATAGAAAACCTGCCTGAAGAGTCCGGCTATGTCATTGCTTGTACACACAGAGGGTGGGTCGACATCCTGGCGCTCGGCGTTTCGATTCTACCTGTAGAAATTCATTTTATGGCGAAGAAAGAACTATTTCAGAACAAAGCAATTGGTTGGTTTTTAAGAAAAATCAATGCATTTCCAGTCGACCGCGATAATCCAGGAACGAGCACAGTGAAAATTCCGATTCAATTATTGAAGCAGGATAAGAATGTGGGGATTTTTCCTTCTGGCACTAGAACATCAGAGGAAGCTCCGTTAAAGCGGGGAGCGGTTACGATTGCGAAATTGGCTCGTGTTCCAATCGTGCCTGCTGCTTACTCAGGACCAACGGGTTTTAAGGACTTATTTAAAAGACAACCGATTACGATTATTATTGGTGAACCGATTTATCTAGATTCAGCTAAGAAAGGGAAAGACGAGCTGGACCTTGTCACAACGGAATTATCCGATGTTTTTAAAGCATTGGAACAGCGAATAAGTTCTTAATCGTTCAACAGTATCCTCTGAAATGGTAGAATATCCTGAGGCTGTAGTTATGAAGGAAAATGCTAAATCAGGGTAAGCTATAAAATATCTGTTTTTAGGAGGAATTATATGTACCATCTCTTTTCACATAATGATTTAGATGGAGTTGGCTGTGGCATTGTCGCAAAGCTTGCTTGGGGGAATGAAGTAAAGGTGAGCTATAATTCGATTGGTCGACTGAATCATCAAGTAGCTGGGTTTCTTGAAAATGCGACGGGAATGGACACGCTAATTATTACCGATTTATCCGTGAACGAAGAGAACGAGAAGAAGATTAATGAGTATGTCGCAGCGGGTGGAAAAGCATTGTTGATTGATCATCATAAAACGGCACTACATTTGAATGAACATGCCTGGGCGTCTGTAACCGTGGAGCAGGAAGACGGCAAGTTAACATCAGCTACATCTCTTTTGTATGATTACTTAGTCAAAAAAGACTTGCTTACAAAAACAAAAGCTGCAGATGAGTTCGTTGAATTAGTGAGGCAGTACGATACGTGGGAGTGGGACGCGAATCAGAATTTCACTGCAAAGAAATTGAACGATCTCTTCTTCATGATTTCAATGGATGAATTTGAAGGAAAAGTTCTGACAAAGCTCAATAGTAGCGAGCCATTTCAATTTGACGAGATTGAAAGCAAGCTACTTGATGTCGAAGAGAGCAGAGTCAAACGATACATAAATCGAAAAAAACGTGAAGTGTATCAAGTGGCCATTGGTGAACATTTAGCAGGCATTGTCCATGGCGAAAACTATCATTCAGAACTTGGGAATGAGCTTTCCAAGGAGTTTACACATCTTGACTATATTGCGATTGTGATGGCAGGGAGTAAACGGATTAGTTTACGAACGATTCATGATGATGTGGATGTTTCTGAAATTGCGGCGCTTTATGATGGTGGTGGACATCGCAAGGCCTCAGGGTGCAACTTAACAGAGAAGGCATTTAAGCAATTTGTTGAGCAAACATTCTATTTAGAGCCACTGAAGCGTGATGCTTTTAACAATCAACATAATCTGAAAGGTGCAAAAAGCGGTTCTCTTTATAAAGGTAGAAATGACGAGTCCATTTTTGTCTATCAAAAAGGGGAGGGAGATTGGGTGATTGAGGTAAGTCAGAAACCACTTACAAAAACCTTCCCTTCGTTTGAAGCGGCGGAAAAGCATTTGAAGAAGGAATACTTTGCAATATTGGTCAGAGATGCGGATTGGGTTGGCCATTTATTGAAATTCTCACCTTATTATAAAAAATAAGGAACATCCATCTGTGTCTGCTTAAAAAATTGATTCACCCTCTGAAGGCTGTACCATTTATTACACTAGACATACCTAATCACAATGGTGGCGGTGCGGAGCTGGGATTTCGGATGCTTTCTCGAGTAAATAAGTATACCCGGTAAGTAGATTGGTTATATTAGTAAGTCGCGAAGACTAAGTCCCCATATCCTTTATAAAAGAAGAAGTTCCAATAGGGCTAAGACCCACACTCTACACATCGTTAGTGTCATTGTACACGTTCTAAACGATAGTTAGGAGATGTGAGGTCTTGCATCCGTTCGGGACTTCTTTTTTTTGGCTATTTTCGAGAAAAATTGCGGATAATAAACATAGCTCATCAGAATGTATGTGTTATTTGCGGCAATGTCACACCTAGTAACCAAATGAAGGAGGATGAGAGGAGTAGAAAAGCAGTATCGTAAAATTTACCTTGCTATGACAAGGCTTGTTAGGGGCTAACTCATAATGTCATGGAAATTTATTTTTTCATACGAATTTATTAATCATATAGCCATTTCTGTAGGGATTTTTTTACTATTCCTCATTTTTCGGAAGATATTTGCTAAGTATGTCATTGCACTACTTTTAAAAATAAGTCGAAAAGCACCAAATACTTTTTTCTATCACATCTTTGTATCATTTGAAAAACCAATTCAGTGGTTATTCATTTTATTAGGTATTTATGTATCTGTTTGGTATTTTCCTTATTTGGATCAAACGCATGAGTTATTTATAAAATTAGTAAAATCTACGATCATCTTTATTATTGGTTGGGGACTGTATAACTTATCGTCTTCATCTAAGTTCCTTTATGTAAAGCTTAATGAAAGATTCAATTTTGAAATTGATGAGATTCTTATCCCATTTTTGTCTAAAGTATTTCGGGTGATTATCGTGGTCTTAAGTTTTAGTGGGATTGCAGAAGAATTTAATTATAATGTAACGAGTTTTGTTGGAGGATTAGGGTTAGGCGGACTCGCATTTGCCCTAGCTGCTAAGGATGCAATTGGGAATTTATTTGGAGGAGTCATTATCGTAACAGAAAAACCCTTTACAATTGGAGATTGGGTTTTGACACCAAGCGTTGAAGGTACCGTTGAAACGATTACTTTTAGAAGCACAAAAATCCGTACATTTGCTCAGGCCCTCGTAACAGTACCGAATGCAAAGTTAGCCAATGAAACAATTACGAACTGGAGTGAGATGGGGAAAAGGCGAATTGTGTTTAATATAAGTGTCACCTATGAAACACCAAAAGATAAATTAGAAGATGTGATTAAGCAGATTGAATATATGCTAAGAAATCATTCTGAAATCCACCAAGACACAATTGTTGCTAAGTTTGATAAATACGGAGTAGATGGGTTAGATATTTACTTATACTTTTTTACGAAAACAACGGTTTGGACAGAGTTTTTAAAAGTAAAAGAAGAAATTAACTTTGCCATTATGGATATTCTTAATAATGAAGGAGTTGCCCTAGCGATCCCGAATAGAAAATTGTATGTCAACTCCAATTCTGAAGAAACACAAAGTGAAACGTATTTGAGGAATTCACAAGATTCTATTTAAACTATTTTAGCTATACAAACTCCTACGGCGTTAAAATGCCGCCATTTACCAAGAAGGATTAATCAAGTCTCATACTGCTCCACCTCATCACAATGGTGGCGGTACGGAGCTCGAATTTTGGTCCCTTTCTAAATAAAATCAGTATCCCTGATAAATGGTTTGGCTATATGAGTAAGTTGCGCAGACCCGCCCCATGTCCCTCATATGAAACACATCGAGAGAATGTTCGAGAACAAAAGTATCTGATTCCACATCTACTCTAAATTGTTTACATGAAATATTAAACAGGATAGAGTGTGCGGTCAGACCTTTTAGGACCTTCTTCATGTGTTTTTTTTTATGGAAAAAGGATGTTTCTGAAACTACGCCTTCTTGGCGTCGTCTAAGAAAGTCCTATTTGTCTGATGAATGATGGTTTATAATCCTTCCTCTTTTTTGAAACGTACATTTTTTCCCCTTGATAATTGAATGCTTCTTATTTTAAATGATGTATGCATTATACTAATATTGTAATAATTATACTTTTTATGTAACAGTCGAATATTGGAGATGTTATGAGATTATATGGGATCTTTACATTTTATTGTTAAATAATGCGTTTTTATAATAAATGAATAATTATAATTCATTTAAAAATCAAAATTATCTTTCAATTAAATAAATTCTGTGATAATATTTTAAAATATTAATGAAAGTGAAGTGATTGTTATGTCGCAAATGTTAGCTTTAGTTATTCTTGTATTAATCTTATATATAGGTGACGTAGTAGCTGTTCGAACGAAAGCCTGGGTACCATCTGTATTCGTTTGTGCAGTACTATTTCTTATTGGTTATTGGACATTTTTCCCACCAGATATCGTAGCGGTGGCTGGAGTACCACCTGTGGTTGCGACTATGATGATGTTCTTATTAATCACAAATATGGGTACTTTGCTTTCTCTTCAAGAATTGAAGAATCAATGGAAGACCATTGTCATTGCCCTTTCCGGTGTTTTAGGAATTATCGCTATATTATTTACGATTGGAACATTGATTTTCGACTTTGAAACAGTCGTTGTTGCCATTCCTCCATTAGTAGGTGGAATCGTATCAGCATTAATTATGTCTGAAGGAGCCAAAGAAGCAGGACTTGCGTCTTTATCTGTATTTGCAATCGTCATCTACGTTATGCAAGGATTTGCAGGATATCCCATCACTTCAATTGTATTAAAAAAGGAAGGGAAAAGACTCCTTGAGAAATACCGCAGTGGAGAACTGACTATAAAAGATGCGAAAAATGGTGGGGAAGTAGAAAAAGAGCAGGAACTCAAACTTTTCAAAAATATGCCGGAAAAATATAACACAGAGTATTTCAAATTCTTTAGACTTGCCTTTGTCGGTTTCCTTGCCTATCTTGTCTCTACTTTACTTGCGCCGTTCGTGACGGTTAATGCACTTGTCCTATGTTTATTATTTGGGATTATTGCGAAAAGTGTCGGATTTTTGGAAAAACAACCATTACAAAAAGCGAATGGGTTCGGTTTCTCCATTATGGCGCTTATGCTTTTCATCTTCGACGGTTTGCAAAAGGCGACACCAAGTATGATGCTTGAGATCTTATATCCTCTCATCGTTTGTATTATTTTAGCAGTCATCGGCATGTATATATTCTCATTTATCATCGGTAAGATTTTAAAAGTCAGCAAAGAAATGGCGTTCGCTGTATCGTTAACAGCCTTATATGGGTTTCCCGCAGACTATATCATCACAAATGAAGTAATTAAGTCTTTAACGAATGACGAGAAAGAAAAAGAAGTGCTAACAAGTCATATGCTACCACCTATGCTCGTTGGTGGATTCATAACTGTAACGATCGTTTCGGTCGTTTTAGCAGGAATATTCGTAGGATTCTTGTAAAAAACGAGGAGGGGTATTGTGAAAAAGTCCCAACAACGGATGGAAAGTCATATTAGGTCCTTAAGTGAATTTACAGCAACGTCTAATAGAGGCGTTACACGGCTTACGTACAGCAAAGAAGATTTGCAAGCAAGAAATTATATCAAGGAAAGAATGAAGGAATATGGTCTGGTCGTTTCGGAAGATGGTTTTGGCAATATTTTTGGAAAGTTTGAAGGAAGTTTAAAAGACGCACCAAGTGTTCTCATTGGTTCACATTTTGATTCTGTCCCGAATGGTGGAGCGTATGACGGTACTGCTGGAGTCGTTGCAGGTTTGGAGGTAGCCGCTCTCTTTTCTGAAAATCAATTAAAACCGAAATATCCTTTGGAAATCATTGCGATGGTCGAAGAAGAAGGATCAAGATTTGGTGGCGGACTGATGGGTTCACGAGGAATTATCGGTTCACTGAGTGCGGATGATTTTAAAAATCTAAAAGACAAAGATGGCATCTCGACGGAAGAGGCGATGTCAGAAATCGGACTAGATTCTTCATTAGCCAAAGAGAGAAAGCCAGATACAATAAAGACATTTTTGGAATTGCATATCGAACAAGGCCCGATTCTAGAAGAAAAGAATATTCCAATCGGTGTCGTTGAAGCCATCGTTGGATTGGCCCAATTGGAAGTGACGATAGGAGGGCGAGCAGGTCATGCAGGTACAACGCCAATGGATCGCCGCTCGGATGCTTTAGTTACCGCTGCAAAGATCATTTCACAACTTCCGGATCTTGCAATCGATGAAGGAGAAGGAGCAGTCATCACAACAGGTCGTCTAGAAGTATTTCCAAATGGAGCCAATGTCATTCCAGACAAAGTTGTATTCTCTGTGGACATCAGATCTGGTAAGGAAGAAAACGTACGAAACATGATTCAAAAAACAATAGAATTGATACAGTCTCACAGTGAAAATGGAATCCGAACATCTGTTGAAGAGCTTTTGTTTATTCAACCAAAAGAGTTGAATACAGACATTCGTTCTTTGTTGAAACAAGAGAGTAGTAGACTAGAAATCCCGTATTGTTCGATTAATAGTGGCGCAGGTCATGATGCGATGATATTTTCTGATGTTACAAATGTCGGGATGATTTTCATTCCAAGTAAAGACGGGCTTAGCCATTGTCCAGAAGAATGGTCGGATGCACGTCATTTGACGAATGGGGTACAAATCCTTTTTGAAGCAGCGAAGAACTTAACGGAGGTTGAATAAACATGATTCATCAAAAAATTAAAGAAGCCATTCAGACGTATCGTGAAGAACTAACAGAATTACGTAGAAAACTCCACAGTGAACCCGAGGTATCATGGGAAGAAGAAAACACGACAGCATTCATTTGTGAATATCTAGAAAACCTAGGAATTCCTTATCGTCGAACAAATCCTACAGGTGTCATTGCAAATATAGCAGGGGCCAAAGCAGGGAAAACGGTCGCTTTAAGAGCGGATATGGACGCATTACCGGTAGAAGAGTTGAACAAAGATCTTCCATATGCTTCAAAGGAAGATGGCAAAATGCATGCTTGTGGTCATGATGCCCATACGGCAATGTTGCTTATTGCAGCGAAAGCTCTAAATGAAAGTAAAGATGAGTTACCTGGGACTGTACGATTAATATTCCAACCTGCTGAAGAAGCTGCGACAGGTGCACGAGAAATGGTGAAGCAAGGTGCGATGGAAGACGTTGATAATGTATTTGGCATTCATATTTGGTCACAGATGCCGACTCATAAAGTTTCATGTACGCCGGGACCATCATTTGCATCAGCGGATATTGTTAAAGTGACATTTAAAGGAAAAGGCGGACATGGTGCTATGCCGCATGATTGCATTGATGCAGCCATTGTTGCATCTTCTTTCGTCATGAATATCCAAGCTGTTGTATCAAGAACAATTGACCCGCAAAAACCTGCCGTGCTTACGATCGGAAAGATGGATGTTGGCACACGGTTTAACGTCATTGCCGAAAATGCTGTCATCGAAGGAACGGTCCGTTGTTTTGACAATGAAACGCGTGCACATATTGAAAAGCAAATCGAGCAATACGCTGAAAATGTCGCAAATATTTACGGGGCAAGTGCCGAAGTGGAATATATCCACGGAACCCAACCGGTTATTAACGATGAATATAGTGCTAAGTTTGTACAAAAGGTCGCTTCAGAAGCATTCGGTAAGGATGTTTTATATACTGAAAAGCCGACAATGGGTGGGGAAGACTTCAGCTTCTATTTAGACGAGGCTCCTGGTAGTTTCGCTTTAGTAGGAAGTGGAAATCCCGACAAAGATACAGAATGGGCGCATCACCATGGCAAATTTAACATTGACGAAGACGCTCTCGTTACAGGAGCCGAACTATACGCGCAATATGCATGGACATATTTGAACGAATAATGGAGTAGATAAAGTGAAACTTCAAACAGCGGGGTTTCTTCATCCCCCACCTACGATTCCTCTAAGCCTTGAGGTGGGGGTTTTGACTTTCCATTAATGCGGGACAAAAAAAGGTGCAAAACCAAAGAGTTCAGATACTACAAAACTTCACGCAGATTAAGTTTAGTGGATCTGACTTGAAAACTGTTTATTTAGAAATTTGATATTTTTACCCTTGACATTCAATAGTAATAGATATAAAGTGAGAATTATCAAATAATTAAATATGTAACTTTCTTATCCAGAGAGGTGGAGGGACTGGCCCTTTGATACCTCAGCAACAGACTTTTAAGTACTGTGCTAATTCCAGAAGCGTAAGGCTTGAAGATAAGAAGAGTAAATAGCCATTGCGCACAAAACTCTTCTTGTATTCAAGAAGGGTTTTTTATTTTTTGTTTACTAGTCAGCAAAAAATGTTGTTATCACAAATAATAAAAGAGAGAAGGAATTAGACATGACAAAAACAATTACGAAAGTCCCGTTCAAAGCAGATCACGTTGGTAGTTTATTGCGACCAGATAATCTACATAGCGCAAGAAAGGACTTTAAAGAAGGTACAATAACTGCGGAACAATTACGCGAGGTTGAAACAAAGGAAATAAAACGGATTGTTGATAAGCAAATTGAGGTTGGGTTGAAATTAGTGACGGATGGTGAGTTTAGACGTACATGGTGGCACTTAGATTTCTTAGAGCATATAAATGGATTTGAAGGCTTTGTACCAGAAAAAGGATACACTTTTGATGGTATAGAAACAGAGAGATATAACGTTAGAAACATCGGGAAGATTTCATTCAATCCTGAGCATCCATTCATTAAAGATTTCGTTGAATTTAAGGAAATCGTCGGTGACCGTGCAGTTGCGAAACAAACGATTCCAAGCCCGAACCAATTATTTAATCTTGGGATTCGTGATGAAACGATTTACCCTGACATCGAAGAATATGCAAATGATATTATTAAAGCGTATCAAGATGCATTAAAAGCATTTTACGAGGTTGGTGTACGATACTTACAACTAGATGATGTATACATTGCGGGTCTTTCCTCTCCGGGGATCCCTTTCAATGATGGAAAATATACAAGAGATTACTTAATTGATTTAGCATTACGCGTAATTAACGGCGTATTGGAAGGAAAACCTGAAGATTTAATCGTGACTACACATTTATGCCGCGGAAACTATCAATCTACTTGGGCGTTTGGAGGAAGTTATGATCTTATCGCCCCAACGCTACTTGCAAAAGAAAAAGTAGACGGATTCTTCTTAGAATATGACGATGAACGTTCAGGAGATTTTAAAGCGTTAGAACATATTCCAAATGATGGTGCACAAGTTGTACTAGGAATCGTCACATCTAAAAATGGAGAAGTCGAAGATAAAGAAGCAATCATAGCTCGTATTAAGGAAGCAGCCCAATATGTACCACATGAACAATTATGCTTAAGCCCACAATGCGGATTTGCTTCCACGCATCATGGCAACAAGCTAACTGAGGAACAACAATGGGAAAAATTAAAATTTATTGTTGATGTTTCAAAAGAGGTTTGGGGATAAGCCCAATTTAAATAAATGAAACAACGGAGCAAAGCTTAGAACTATAAGCTTCGCTCCGTTGTTAATTGTGAAGAAAGCGTAATAGAAGAATGGTTTAACTTGGAATGAATTCTTGGAGTTTGCCGACGTCTCGGTGAAGTTTTATTGACACGGTTGATAAGTTTCATTAAGTCGTCAATTTTCGGTCTTTTGAATTCATTGGCTTCACACGAGTTACTTCCTTTACTGAAGAATATCTGTTATGAAAAATGGCATTGATTTCTCCACCTATCACAAGAATCAGACCCGTTACATACAGCCATAGCATAAGAACGATGACACCACCAAGGCTTCCATATGTGGAAGAATAATGGCCAAAGTTACTTACATAAAAGGAAAAGGCAATGGAAATGACTAGCCAAGTGACCGTGGCAATGATGGCACCGGGAAGTACATGTTTAAATAGGTATTTCTTATTAGGAGCAAATTTGTATAAAAAAGTAAGCACAATTGAAATAACAGCGAAAGCAATGACCCAGCGTAAAAGATTGAAGATGCTTTTGAATTCGTTTGAAACTGGTATAACTTGATTAGTCATATTTAAAATAACATTACCGAATACCGGAAGTACGAGGACAACGATAAAAGCAACAATCAACCCTAAAGTTAAGGCAATGGAAATTAGTCGAACTACAATGAAATTTCTTGTTTCTTTAACATCAAAGGCAATATTCATAGCGTGCATAAAGCTGTTCATTCCGTTGGATGCTGACCAAATCGTTCCTAAGATTCCTATAGTAAAAAGTCCACCATTCGACTCTGTTACAATTCCGATAATCGTATCGGCTAGCATGTCCGTAGTTTCTGATGGTAAGAAATGATTCATAAAATTGATTGCTTGTTGTGGCTCAATATTTAGATAGGGAAGAATTGAAAGCAGTAAAATGAGTAATGGAAAGATGGAAAGTAAGTAATAATACGCCTGTTCAGCAGCTAACCCTGTGGCCCGATCCTCCTTAACTTCGTTAGTAAGTTCTTTACCGAACGCTAATAGATGTTTCATTAGACTTCACTCCCGGATTTTTTACTGGTTAGAAGTCTATTCCCTACGAAAGATGATCATAATCCTTGGTGAGACTAAAACTTTTTGCTCACAAACAGAAAGAAGCCTAAATTTTTGGCTTCAAGCGTGATAGATATTAGCAAAAAAAGAATCTCTTCCAATGGATGAGATTCTTTTTTTGCGGTATTTAGTTTACTTGATAGCCTTTTGAAGTTTACTTATCAGATGTACAGAACGACCGGTTCCAATTGCGACCGATTCAAGCGGGTTTGACGCTAGATGAACAGGAACGACAATTTCTTGGCTCAGCCAGTCTTGAATGCCATTCAGCATAGCACCACCACCGGTAAGGACAACACCTCGGTCGACGATATCACCACTCAACTCTGGTGGACAATCCTCAAGGGTAGCACGAATGGCTTCTAAAACATGAAGAAGGGATTCACGAATCGCTTCTTGGATTTCTTCTGAATGTATGGTTACGGTTTTCGGCAGACCTGAGACAAGGTCTCGACCTCTTATATCCATGGTGAGACGGTCATGTGAAATGAGAGCATGGCCGATTTCTATTTTAATTCGTTCGGCAGTGCGCTCTCCAATAAGAAGATTATATTGTTTTCTAATATGTTGAACAATATCTTCGTCAAACTGATCTCCGCCAATTCGTATGGAGTTGCAGGATACGACGCCACCAAAGGAGATAATCGCCACTTCTGTTGTTCCGCCACCGATATCAACGACGACATTTGCGGTAGGTTCGTCAACGGGCAAGTCCGCTCCAATTGCGGCAGCAACTGTTTCTTCTATTAAATGCACCTGCTTGGCTCCGAAGCTCTTCACCGCATCTTCTATGGCTCTTCGCTCAACTGTCGTAGAACCAGATGGTGTACATACCACAACGACAGGCTTTCTGATTGAAAGTCCAAGCTTCTTGGCTGCTACTTTCATAATTTGTTTAAGCATTTGAGAAGTAATATCGAAATCTGCAATAACCCCATCTTTCAATGGCCGAATCGCCACTATATTTCCTGGCGTTTTTCCAATCATCTCTTTTGCATCATTACCCACAGCAACCACTTTATTGGTGATTGTATCAATGGCTACAACAGATGGTTCGTTAAAAATAATTCCTTTGTTTTTACTATAAATTAATGTATTGGCTGTCCCTAAATCGATGCCAATTTCTGTATTTGAAAACATCTAGTCACCCCTATTAATTAGAGTTTGACCCCTATATAGCATTTTACATAAAATTTGTAGAATGTGGGGAAATAATTTGTGGTAATTGTTTACATTTTACAAAACTCTCTGTCGAAAGAATGAATATTTCCCGGAAAATACTCGACACTTAACATATCATTCTAGAAAATAAAAAACCATGCCAATTAAAGGGACAATTCATAAATGGTACCATAAGAAAACTTGCTATCTAGATAAATCACGTTATTTCGACTTACAGTCTTATGCATATATTGGCTTAGAAAATTGCAAGCGTGTAGTAGGTGAGATTGGGAGCTGAAATCTTTTTTACTATTACAAACGCAACGATAACGTATCCGGTAATTTAGTTGAAAGGTAAAATTTGTTTCAATAATTTGTGAATATTGAAAAAGTTTATAATTTTTTTCGATTCAGAAAACTAATCAGCAATCATATTGTTAGTTTTTTTGAAAAAAATAAAAAGGTACTCATTTTTTCATGTTTTCTACCGATATAAAGAAAAGAGAGTAGAAGAATAAATGAATGGGTGAATATGATGGATAAAACGTCAATAATTGGTGTCATTTTAGGAGTCATTGCAATAGGAGTTGGGATGTATTTAAAAGGTGTGGATATATCTGCTTTGGTGAATCCTGCTGCAATCTTAGTTATTTTAGGTGGAACAGCTGCAGCCGTCATCACAGCTTTCCCATCATCTGAATTAAAGAAACTGCCAAAGCTAGTTAAGATTTTATTTACAGAACAAGAGCTGGCGAAGCCACAGGAATTAATTCAAACATTTTCCGAGTGGGCAGTCATTGCAAGGAAAGAAGGATTACTTGCATTAGAAGCGGTTGCAGAGCAAGTGGATAATCAATTTTTAAAAAATGGTTTGAATCTTGCTGTTGAAGGTCAAAGTGCTGATTATATTCGTGACGTACTGTCTGAAGAAATCGATGCAATGGAAGAACGTCACCTTGGCGGAGCGGCCATTTTCACACAAGCAGGTACATATGCGCCTACTCTAGGAGTATTAGGAGCGGTATTAGGGTTAATCGCTGCACTTGGAAATATGGATAATACGGACGAACTTGGGCATGCCATTTCAGCAGCATTTGTTGCGACCTTGCTCGGAATCTTCACAGGGTACCTACTCTGGCATCCATTTGCCAATAAGCTGAAACGAAAATCACTAGCTGAAGTACGGATTAAGGAAATGATGATTGAAGGCATTCTATCGATTATTGAAGGAGAAGCGCCACGAACAATCGAACAGAAGCTGACTTCCTATTTGACCGCTGAGGAACGGAGAAAATGGCTGGAAGGCGTGAAGCAAGATGGCTAGGAAGAGAAGGAAAGATCGTAAGGAAGAGCATGTGGATGAATCATGGCTTGTTCCTTATGCGGATATTATGACCTTGCTTTTGGCATTATTCATCGTGCTATTTTCTTCGAGTTCGGTGGATGCGAATAAATTCCAACAGCTTTCAGGCGTGTTCAATCAAATCTTCACAGGAGGAGCGGGAGTCATGGATTATCCTTCTCCTGTTCCGGACTCACCAGACAAGAAAGATCCTTCAGCAGATGGTGCTGGAAAGAATGAGCAAGGCAATCTTGGTCAAGTCGAACAAAAGGAGCTCTCAGAAATCCAAGAAAAAGTAAATGTATTTATCAAGAACAATCAATTAAATGACAAATTAGGCACCTCATTAACGAGCGGTGGCTTGCTCCTTACGATTCGGGATAATGTATTATTCGATTCAGGCAGTGCTGAGATAAGAACGGAAAATCAGGGGATTGCACGGGAGATTTCTAAACTGCTCGTCATGGATCCACCACGTAGTATCGTAATCAGTGGGCATACCGATAATGTACCGATTCAAAATGCTAGATATGATTCGAACTGGGATTTAAGTGTGATGCGTTCAGTGAACTTTATGAAAATACTGCTAGAAAATAATGGCCTGAATCCTAAATGGTTTAGTGCTAAAGGACATGGAGAGTTCATGCCAGTTTCTACTAATGAAACAGAAGCAGGGCGGGCGAAGAATCGGCGTGTGGAAATTCTTATTGTGCCACGGAACACTATAAAGCAATAAGCAAAATGAACTTGGTTACTTTAAATGGCATGAAAATACTTGCTGTTTAATAGAAGCCAGGTTTTTCATTGTTACGATCAAGATCTTGTTTAAACGAAGGGGCTGCTTACTAGAAACGGTGTATCGTTTGTAAAATCAGACCTGTATGCGATATACTTTTTGTCTTGAAAGAATCATGCATTGTTGTTCATATCTTAGCTTTTTTGCAGTAGAATAGAGATAAACGTTATTTTAAAAGGAAGTGTCCAGAGTGATTGTATTGAAATCGGAACGAGAAATTCAGGCGATGCATGAGTCAGGAAAGATTCTGGCCGCATGCCACCTTGAAATTTCCAAGCTCATTAAGCCAGGTGTAACTACTTGGGAAATAGAAGAATTCGTTGAGGGCTTTTTAAAAAAGCATGGAGCAAAACCGGAGCAAAAGGGCTATAAAGGGTATCAATATGCCACTTGCGCAAGTATAAATGAAGAAATCTGCCATGGATACCCTCGGAAAACGCCATTGAAGAATGGAGATATTGTTACCATTGACATGGTTGTTAATTACAATGGAGCACTTTCTGATTCAGCGTGGACCTACAAAGTAGGAAACGTATCCAAGGTGACAGAACGCCTCCTTGAAGTAACCAAAGAATCCTTATATCGGGCGATTGAAGTATGTGTACCAGGCAACCGGATTGGAGATATTGGTCACGCGATTCAGTCTTATGTGGAGGGTGAAGGCTTCTCAGTTGTCCGTGATTTCATCGGTCATGGAATTGGGAATGTCATTCACGAAAGCCCTGAAGTCCCGCATTACGGATTGCCGCATAAAGGACCGCGCTTAAAGGAAGGCATGGTATTCACGATCGAACCGATGGTAAATGTTGGTACATATAAAGCAGTACGTGATCCAAATGGCTGGACAGCATCAACGGCTGATGGGGAATATTCCGCACAGTACGAGCATACTATTGCGATTACGAAGGATGGCGCATTGATCTTAACGAAGCAATAAATAGATGGAAAGCCGGCTCATTTTGTGTGAGCCGGCTTTTTTTCGAAGCTATGTTAAACAGTATTGTTGATTTTGAATCAAATTGAATGGGGAACTGTAGGTATATGGTCCCTCATACATCTTCAACTAAAGTTCCTCATTAGCTGAATAAACGATTTGTATAATCAAACTTTATATGTTCCATTAAAAAATAAAATCAAGTCGCCAATTGTACCAACACAAAAAAATATAAAATAATAACTTGCAATGGTGATTTCCTTGTTAAACAGCTCTTTGAATGCCTGAATAAACAAGGTATTAAACTTAAACCAATTTAATATCCAACCGATTAAAAGAAAACTTACAATCATCATTTCTTTTTTTGCCCTCCTCTTTTACGTGAAATATAAAAACCCCAAAAGCAATTCGAGCTTTTGGGGCAACCTAGGTTTAGTTGCGTAATTTGCCTAGTTCTTCAACAATAGCTTGCATTTCACTTGGGCTGAATTTGGATTTGCGCATCACCATTTCGTAAATATCTCGGAGTTCCTCATACATTTCTGCATTGAAATGTGTGGATTTTACAGCTCCAATATTCATCATTCTCAACTTTTCTTTTATCTTTTCAACCATGTAATCAGCTGTTTCTGCTGTGTTGTGTGACACATCCATGATATCATTCCTTTCGTTCCATTCATTTAGTTAATCTTGTCATTATTGTGATGATAAGTCAATGAAAAGTACAGGTGTTTCAATGGATGGAAATGCTTGTTAATGGAAAAAATAACGAGAGATTTTTTACAAAGAATCACGAATTGGTATATGATGGGATAACAGGATAAAATGAAGAATTACATACACACATATATAAAATATGAGGGGAGAGAAAAATTATGAATGAAAAATATGGGGTGAAAAAAAGTATCTTCTTGAAGTCGATTTTAATCGGAGCAGCAGCTGGAGCAGTGATCAGTTTATTTGATAAAACAACGAGAACTTCAGTAATCAGTTCTGGAAAAGGATGCATTCAAGAAATGAAGACCTTTGTGAAAAATCCGAGCTTAAGCCTAACAAAAGTATGTGACACAACGGAACAAATTCGCATGACCATTGAAAAAATCACGGATGATGCTGTGTACATTTCACAAAAGGTGGAAGAATTGAAAGAAATTCCACCACAATTGGCACATGCAGTCATTGAAACGAAAGACGCGATTACGGCTGAAATTAAGAACAATAGGAATGAAGAATCTGACGATTTGAAGCTGCATACTGTGTGATATTTTTAAAAAAATCATAACGAAGGCGGATAAGATATATTATTGGGCCAAGTAACCGAGTTTGGGGTGGCAAAATGAAGGGAATTGCGTATGTTAAAAAGATGATCAAAAGGATGGATCAGGATGATGTAGGAGGACTGGCTGCACAGCTGGCTTATTTTTTCTTGCTTTCCCTCTTTCCTCTACTACTCGTTCTCATTAGCTTACTGCCGTATCTCCCTATTTCCGAAGCGGATTTATTAATGCTATTTCGTAGCTTTGCCCCAGCTAGCTCAATGGCACTTATTGAGCAAAATATAAATCAAGTGATGCAAGCCAATACAAAACTGTTATCGTTTGGAGTCATTGCGACCATTTGGTCAGCTTCGAATGGGTTAAATGCCATTGTTCGTGCATTTAACCGAGCTTATAATGTCGAAGAAACGAGAAACTTTTTTGTAGCCAGAGGAATGTCAATCCTCCTTACATTGGCTATGATATTTATCTTTGTGATTGCTCTTGTATTACCAGTATTCGGCAGGCAACTTGGTGTGTTTTTATTTTCTTCATTCGGATTATCAGATGAGTTTCTGCAAATCTGGAATGCATTGCGATGGCTTGTCAGCGGAATTGTGCTTGTCATTGTGTTTATTATGTTGTATTGGCTTGCGCCGAATAAAAAGCAGAAATGCCTACATGTTGTCCCAGGGGCTTTTTTTGCAACAGCGGGTTGGATTATCGTGTCGCTTGCGTTTTCTTATTATGTGGATCATTTCGGAGGGTACACGACTACATATGGAAGTCTTGGTGGCATCATCGTACTCATGATTTGGTTCTATCTGACCGGTATCATCATTATCATTGGTGGTGAAATCAATGCTCTATCAAGTGAACAGAAACATCCAACATGTTAATAGCCTTCCGAAAATTACCTTCATGAAGCGGCTGAATGAGGCCATACTATAACTGAAGTAGTTATTGGCTTCAGTAAAACAGAGCAGGGGGCGTTTGTGTGCCAAAAGGTCAGCAAAAGGACGGTAGTACGAAGCAAAAAGGAAAAAATAAACCGAAGCAAAAAACATCTGGCTCTGCAAATGGGCAAAATGGGTATCATTAGTTAACAAAAAAGGCTTGGACATCGTGTCCGAGCCTTTTTTCATGGGGTTTATTTGAGAGTCCAAATTGAAAAGGCCATTTTAGATACTGTGCTTGCAAATGGTTCAACTAACCCACACTGAGGGAAGTTTCACTTTATCAAGCCTCTTATTTTCAGGTATCTTCACTTGATCTGACATGGTAATTCATCTAGTGTACAAGCTTAAAAAATCCCGCATCAATTGTTTATGGAACTAATAGAATGGGAAAAGCAGGAGATAGTATAGAGGAATGGAGGGGGAAGTGATATGGGTAATAAAATATTTTTCGTGCTTTTAGTTGCCGGTGTCCCGCTGTCGATCATCGGCTCCATTCTGCACTGGTCAACGATCTTAATGTTCATTGTATACTGTCTGACGATTATTGCACTTGCAAGCTTTATGGGCCGAGCGACAGAGAGCCTTGCGATTGTAATGGGACCGAGAATCGGCGGTTTATTGAATGCAACATTTGGCAACGCCGTTGAATTAATTATCTCCATCTTTTCTTTGAAAGCTGGATTGCTTGGAGTTGTACTTGCATCGTTGACGGGTTCCGTACTAGGAAATTTATTATTGGTCGCAGGTCTTTCCTTTTTTGTAGGTGGAACGAAATATAAGCGACAAACATTCAATGTATTTGATGCAAGGCATAATGCTGGCTTATTAATTTTTGCGATCGGCTTGGCCTTTGTGATTCCAGAAGTGTTTACGCAAAATATGAGTGAGAGCCGGACGATGTCATTAAGTGTAGGGATTTCCATTATATTAATCATCCTGTATCTTGCTGCGCTGTTCTTTAAACTTGTCACGCATCGGGGCGTGTACCAGCCTACTGAAAAAACAAAACAGATCGAACATGAAGAGGAAGTACCAGAATGGAGTAAGAAAAAGGCGATTGCGGTGCTTTTTGGGGCAACGCTCGTGGTGGCCTATGTTTCTGAAAAATTGGTTCATACGTTCAGTGTTGTCGGCGAAACATTCGGCTGGTCAGAGCTATTTATCGGAGTTATTATCGTCGCAATCGTCGGGAATGCAGCGGAACATGCATCAGCGATCCTTATGGCTTATAAAAATAAAATGGATGTGGCGGTAGAAATCGCTGTTGGATCAACGTTACAAGTCGCTATGTTCGTAGCGCCTGTACTAGTCCTTATTTCATTATTTTTCCCGATTTCTATGCCACTGGTCTTCACTTTGCCTGAACTAATCGCCATGGTGACAGCGGTATTATTAATCATTATGATTTCAAATGATGGTGAGACAAACTGGTTTGAAGGCCTTACCCTTTTGGCAGCCTATGTGATCATGGGAATAGGGTTTTACTTATTGTAAGAGGATGTTCAAAAAGTCCGGTAAAAAAGCTTGCGAATTTCTTCGTCGCTTATTAATGACCTTCTATTAAAATCGCGCACGTCCTGTGCGTAACACAGAAGTCAGCATAACCTGTGCAAGTCCGGTCCTCTCGAGATGCGCTCCTCGAACTTCTCGGCTCTTTTTATCCTCCTTTTTGAACGCGTACGATAAGTAAACAAAAAAATGGCTCACCTCATCTTGATTAGGAGAGCCATTTTTATTCAATTACATTTTGTAAGTACATATAATCATCCAAAATTATCTTCACGCAACCTTATGTGACATGGAACCAATAATTCTAGAAGTAGCCACCATCCTTTATGTTTCGTTTTAGTTAAATAATCGTGTAATAAAGTAAAGGTTATGGAATCGTCTCTATAAGCATTCCTCCTTGACGTAATGTTGACTAAACGATTTCCCCTCCTTTATTTGAATGTAAGCTTATTATATACCACATAAATAAAATTGTAAATATTCAGAATTTTACATTTGTGTTACAAAACAACAAAATCTCAATCTTTTTTACAAAATCTTAATGGTGCTAAAGCTACCATTTACTATGAAGAATGAATCATGTAGCACGCTCCCTTCACCTAATCACAATGGTGGCGATGCGGAGCTGGGTTTTGAGGCGCTTCCTTAAAGGAAATATATCTGCAAAGTAGATTGTCTATATTAATAAATCAAGAAGCCCTGTCCCCCTAACCTCCATAAAAAACACAAATCTTTTATTCATCGCTTGCATATAAACGCTATGTCTGACAAACGATAGTAACAAAACCTTTTTTAAAGGAGTGCGTCATGATGAAGCGACTTAGAGTATGGATGATTGTTGGTGGTTTACTGATAGGGTTTCCTTATTTTTCAGACGAAGCTTTTGCTACACAAAAGGAGAATACGCCTGTAGAGAAGAAGGAAGATGCTCCAATATCAAAGGAGAAAGTACCCGAAGCAAGTAAAACTGTCATTCCTCCATCTGTTTTAAATATTGCAAAGGAAAACACGTATCCGAATTCGACTCAGGACTTACCTTATCTTCAACCTAGTGAATTCGCTCAATCCTTAATTGATACATCAAAAATAAAAATTGAGAATCCTGAACTCATTCATATGCTGAATGAATCAGCTGTTGGCAAAGCACCATTTTCATTTGGGTACAGAGCGACGATTTATTTAGGGCATTGGGCATTGAATTATCAATCAAGTGAAACAGCGCCCAATTGGGAATATCAAAAAATTAACACGAATTTCTTTGATAACCGTGCCAATTTGACACCACATCCCATTCATTATGTTCAAGAGATGCAGAAAGTCGTACGCGGTGGCTTAACTGCCAAGATTCCATCCTCACCAGACGTGCAAAAAATGATGCTGATTAAAGCGGCTGAAAAAACCCATTTACCGTTAGCGTTTGAAACGATTATTGGCGGAGCAACAAAGAAAGATCAAGTCTATAATATACCGGCAAAACGACTAGGCTACCTGAATGCATATGCTTCAGCCATTAACGAAAAAGGAAAAGTCACGTATGGTGAGGTGTATGTGATTTTAAAAGGAAGTAAGCGATCCTTACTAATCAAAAATATCACATCCCAAGGAATTGGTGCGTGGATTCCGGTTCAAGATCATCTTTCCTTCAACTTTATGGCTAGTGAGCAACCAAGATAATGTGGCTGGTCTAACCTAAATCAAAAGAAAGTGTCCAATGAAAGGACCTGCCCCCACTACTGTATATATCATTTAAATGACGTGTGGATGACATCATAAACGATGGAATAGTGTGAGGTCAGGCCCTGTAGGACACGCTCTTATTCTTAGATCGAAGACTTTCTTGTTTGAAAGTCCAGTTTTGGATAATAAGCGTTTTTAACGAGTACGTTTGGACCCAAGCACTTAACTGCTGGACAATGACAGTTCAATTCTCCGGCAAGCTTGGAGTTCATCCATGTTTCATACGATTGTGACAGCGGCTGATCGATAATATTGCCGAGTGATGGAGCGTCGCCAAAGTCTGTGACAATCACATCCCCCGTAAAAATATTCACGTTTAAGCGAGAGCGACCATCTGGATCATTTCGGACCGTAACTTTCTTCGTATCATATAAGCGTTTCAAAAGTTTTACATCTTCCTCGTTACTGCTACATGAATAAAAAGGAAGGGTGCCAAACAACATCCAGACATCTTTATTCCGGAAATCGAGCAGTTGATGAATCGCTTCACGCATTTGATCAAGGGTCAATGTCTCTAGCGCAGAAGCGAAATCGCTAGGATACATCGGATGGATTTCATGTCGCTGGCAGCCCATATCCTCAACAATTTGCTTATGAATATGCTCTAGATGAGGAAGAGTTCGTTTATTCAGCATCGTTTCCGCGGAGACTAAGACACCAGCCTTCGTCAAGGCCTGTGAATTTAGAATGATGTTATCAAATAGCTTTGCACGCTGCTCGCGAGTTGGCTTTCTGTCCATCATTGCGAACCCAGTATCAATGAATTCATCGGTCGTTCCCCAGTTATGCGAAATATGTAACACATCAAGGTAAGGAATGATTTCTTCGTAACGAGCAAGGTCAAGGGTTAAATTCGAATTTATTTGCGTTCGTACACCGCGTTCATGTGCATATTTTAACAGTGGCAGCACGTGATTTTTCACTGACTTTCTGGAAAGCATCGGTTCGCCGCCAGTAATGCTAAGTGAGCGTAATGTTGGTATTTCGTCAAGACGACGAAGAATGAGGTCCAGTGGAAGGGCGTTCGGATCTTTCGGCTGAAGCGTATAGCCAACAGCACAATGTTCACATCGCATATTGCATAGTGTCGTTGTCGTGAACTCGATATTGGTGAGCGTCATTTTTCCATATTGTTCAACGTCCATATAAGCTTCCCATGGATCATAGGCAGGTGAAATCGGTTGTATTGCTGGAATATTGGTTAAACTGGTCATTATGAAAACTCCTTCAGTAAGATTACATTCCTATTATGGGCAATCAAAAAATAATGTCAATGGCTACAAACATGTTAACATTGCACTTTCATAATATGTTCGATACGATATAGAAGGCGAAAGGAGCGTGCGTCATGGGAAAGCAAATAACCGATAAAGATGATCAATTAGTGTATTTGAAAGGTCGTCTAACGATGTTTATTGAGGTCTTAGAAAATATTGATCCAGAACATACTGAGCTTGAAGACATTGATCGCTTAATCAGTATGATTGATGAACTTGAAATGAAAATCGAACAATTCAAACGCTAATATATATGATACACAAATCCTGAATATATCAGAAGAACCGGCTTTAAGGTATTTTGCTGGTCTTTTCCTCTTTTTGCAACACGAAAAAAGGGTCAGACCCCACATACTATAAATCGTTTAAGGCGTAAACAAAACACATTAAACGGTTTATAGAGTGTGAGGTCAGACCCTTAAGTGGATTAACCTACATTTACAGTTCCATGTACTGCTTTTCTTCCATGTAAGAAATAATATAAGAAGAGGCAAGCAAAAACCACGATAGCTATCGTCATATACAATTCGCGAAATCCCATGACTGGAACTAAAGATCCTAGAATAAACGGCCTAATTCCAATCCCTAAATCTGTAAAAATAAAGTAAGTAGAAGTGGCCAAGCCCATACGGTGTTTCGGTGACACTATAATCGAAATCGCATTCAAACGGTTGGCTAATCTATTTGCAAAACGGTTGATATAACAGAAAACAAGCTGATATTGTATATACAACTTCTTTTTCCGCATGAAAAGATTAAGCTATTTGCTCCATTTATTCATACCAAAGCAGTTCTGCTTTCATCTTCTTGCCTTGTTTCTTTTTTTTATCGGTAATCTGCCATTCATCGTCTCTTTTTTTCAAGACATACATATAGTTTGTACCGTCTGCTCTTTTAAATAAAATATAGCCATGGCTACCATTTATAAAGGTAACGGGGTCAATGACGTTTTTAAACGGTGGTTTAATATCAGGATTGAGCATCGTTGTTACAACCTTTTCGGCAATATGAGAAAGAGATGTAAATTCCTTCAGTATTTCAGATTCAAATAAAAGCTGATCGTATGAATACATCTGATAATCTTTTAAGTTAAGCGCAAATGTTTGTTGAATATCCGCTAGAGCTTCTTTGTAAAATTGCTCCATTTTCTTTTCTTCCTCGTCCCCGATATGAACGAAATCTACTACTTTTACTGCAACCGGATCTACTGCTAAGGTAATCGTATCCGTTCCATAAGGCGGATTATGAGCATGTTCAAAGGTTGTCACCTGCACCTTTACGAGAAAACTAAATCCCCCTTCTTGTACTCTTTGAATATGGACGATTTTCGCATCATACAATCCGTATTGTTTGTTCGTTTTATAAAACTTTTGAACCTCTTTAGAAATAGTGGGGTTTAGTGTCGTTAGTAAAGTGTCAGCTAACCCTTGATAACTTGGGCTTGCCGTAGCGATATTCGGTGGAAAAATAAAATTCAAGATAACGAATGTAAGAATAAAAGTCCAATTTTTCATCGTATTTTCCTCCCCAACCATTTACGGTTACTATGTCCCATCTCAAAAAGAATTATCAGCAATCATGTTAGGTGTATGGGGAATAAAGTTGTGTTATAAAAAAACAAGAGCCTGACTACATATTAATGTAATAAGGCTTTTAAAAGTTGTTTAATAGCATATTGATCTATACAGATTCCATTCATAGAAAAGATAATAAAGTTGTTTAATTCTACTTCAACAAACGCCTCCTTTAGCCTTCCTATAGAACGTGAATTTTCAATCAATTAGTATTCTCTCTTTTTCCCCTTTTTTACAAGATCCCAGTCTACTTCAATATTTTTTCCAACCCTTTGAAGAAGCTGGAAAAGTGTTTCTGTTTCTTCAGGGGAGAATCCAGATAGTGCAACGTTATTAGAATAATCTCCCTCTCGCTTTAAAAAGGGATAAACGTTCTTCCCTTTTTCTGTTGGAAATAATTTTTTTATTTTTTTATTATGATCATCTTCTCTCTTTTCTATAAAACCTTGTATTTCAAGTTTTTTTATGGCACGAGCTGCCGTTGTTCGGTCTACTTTTATCATTTCTGCCAACTTATCCTGAAAAATCCCCGGATTTTCACATATTCGAACCAAATACAAATACTGTCCTTTTGTAAGCTCATATTCTTTAAATTCGATATTACTTATAGAATCCAATGCTCTGGCTATCATTCCTATTTCACGAAGGATCTCCTGCATATAACAGCCTCCAATTTTGTTGTATTTACAACAAAAATATTTTCATATATACTCTTGTATATTGACTTATTTTAATTATGGCTTGTCTAAGAAAATAAATCCAGAAAGGGCGAAGATAAGTGGAAGTAAAAAAAATAACGGTGGAAAATGATCTAAGAACTGCATTCTATATTAGAAAAGAAGTATTTGTTGTGGAACAAGGCGTACCACTAGAGGATGAATTTGATGAATTTGACGCACTTAATGGACGATGCGAACACATATTAGTTTTTTACAATGAACAACCAGTGGGAACGGGCAGAATAAGAGTTGTTGATGACTTAGGAAAATTAGAAAGAATTTGTATTTTAAAGCCATATCGTAAATATGGTCTAGGAAAAGTAATTATTAAAGCATTGGAAGAAAGCGCTGCTAAAAAGGGAGTATCCAAGGTTAAATTACACGGACAGACGCAAGCAGAGGGCTTTTATCAAAAAATTGGTTATCAGACTTCATCTACTATGTTTATGGAAGCTGGAATCCCACATATTTTAATGGTGAAAGAATTATCTATAAAAACATCATGAAAAATCAGAGTAAAGAAAAATATGGTCTTTTTGTATTAGGGATTTTAATATTAACCTTTGGAATTGCATTGACTATACAATCAGACCTTGGAACATCACCTTTTGATGCACTATTGGTCGGTTTATCCATAAACCTTGGCCTAACTGTAGGAAGTTGGGAAATAATAATAGCTTTCATATTGATTTGTTGTAATTCGTTATTAATAAGACAAAGACCAGAAGTTTTGGGGTTATTAACAGCATTTATTACTGGTGTTAGTATCGATATATGGCTTTTTTTATTACACAATTTGATAACACCCGAATTATGGTTTTACAAGCTTGCTTGTTTTTTGATCGGCTTAGTTGTTATAGGTTTAGGAACAGCCATTTATTTACACACAAATTTTGCACCGATTCCAATTGACCGATTAACATTAGTAATAAAAGAATTAACTAGAACAAATATACTGTTTTCGAGAACATTCATTTACCTCGTATTCTTGATACTGGCAATGATATTCGATGGACCAATTGGTATTGGAACGCTATTAACTGTTTGTTTAGGAGGGCTAATACTTAATTACTTTATGCCGTTTACTGAAAGGGTATTAGGCAACATACTAACGAATTCTAGTACACCATCAAATTTTGATGCAGATAAAGACCATTCAATCTAGATTACTTATGGTAATAAGAAAAGGTATATGCTTCTTGATAAAGGTGGAATGCCTGTAGTGCCTGTGATGAAGTATTTAGATGTAACAGGAAAGAGCAGCAATACACTAAAAACTATACTTTTCTTCTTACTACACAAATGTCATTAATCCCAATGCTCGTGATGCCATTCATGAGATAGACGGGGTGGCAGTATCCCTATTAGAGCTTATTATTTAAAAAAAGAAAGGCGCCATCCAAAATACATCGGATAGCGCCTTGATATTTCGAATAATTCAATTAAGGGTTCGTCGACCAAAGTCCAGCATGCTTTAATACAACTCTTGGATGAAGTTTTAGCTGTGCAACCATTAAATCTGCTAAATCTTCCGCTTGCATCACTTTTTCTGGATTGCCGTCTGTTAAGTTTAGCTCAACAGCCATATCTGTTGCAACCGTACTTGGCGTTAACGTTGTAACGCGAATATTTTTCTTACGCACTTCAAGCATTAATGATTCACTTAGTCCGATCACTGCAGCTTTTGAAGCCGAGTATGCACTTGTAATGGGTGCACCTTTTTGACCAGCTGTTGATGAGATATTAATGATATCGCCTGTGTTACGCTCTATCATTTCCGGTAATACTGCACGTGTTGTGTAGTACACACCTTTTACGTTGACATCGATAATATTTGTCCATTCTTCAGGCGTTAAATCCATGAAGTTACCGAATTTTGAAATGCCAGCATTATTTACTAAAATATCAATTGGACCAAGCTCACCGCGAATTGATTCAACCGCTGTCGTGATCGAGTCTAAATCCGCTACAGTTGCCGAAGCGATTGCTACCTTCACATCATACTGTTTGAGTTCCTCTGCTACTTGTTGTAAATTTTCAAGTGTACGTCCAACAAGACCTACGTGAATACCTTCTCGTGCAAAAGCTACTGCTGTTGCACGTCCTATTCCACGCCCTGCTCCTGTAATTAACGCCACTTTTCCTGCGATTGTTTGCATGTTTTTCTCTCCTTTAATTTTAGACGAAATAAAGTGTATTAAACGAAAACATTTTAATAATTAAGTAAGGTGAGTTTGATAAAATTGTTCGGGTGATATAATTAATAATGCTGTTTTACTCATAAATGTTTGCCGCCTAAAATAGATAAAGATTTGTCTTTAAGACTAACTTCATTCTACTTATGGTTTTCTACATTGTGAAGAATGCACTTTTTTGTGCGGAGGTTACCAAAAGGTTACTTATTGTATGAAAGGAAGTTAGCTCTATGTCGGATAAATTAAGAGAAGAGATAAAAGACAGAATATTAACGCATGATTATCATTGTGAAAAAGAACTTACCTTATCGATTATTAGTGGGAAATGGAAAGTTGTTATTTTGTGGCATTTAGGTGTAGAAGGACCACATCGCTTCAGCGAACTCCAAAAACTTTTTCCGAAAATATCTCATAAGATATTAACAAACCAATTACGTGAATTGATGGAAGATGGAATTGTTCATAGGGGAGTATTTCCAGAAATTCCTCCGAAAGTCGAATATTCAATGACTGAACTAGGGATGACGTTATTACCAATCGTTGAGATGATGTATGAATGGGGAAAAAAGAGAATAGATCAAATTAAACAAGAAAACAGCCATTTTGAATAAGAAAAATAACGGGATCATTTCCAATGATCTAAATTGCCTGTGCTGTTAGCAAAAGTTATATTGAATATCAAAAAGGATATTTTGTTGCATTAAAAACCTTGGACTTATTCCTTACTTATGTTAAAAAGGCAGAAAGAGAAAGGCGTTTTATCTTGTTCCGATCGGGCGCGATTGTTGAACAAGAAGTAAAAGGGTGGTACAGATTATATGACTAATCTGTACCACCCTTTATTTTTTATGACTTCTTACAATTTAGGTCTTGATAATAAATTAAACAACTTTATTGTCATTAAACACAGGTTGAGCGAATTCAAATCATATATGTAGAAGGAAATGGGCGTGGACATATGGAAATTATGTGTATCTACCCTGGGATGTCATGCTAATGTTGTGTGTCTGACTAAACCGAAGAAGAGGTGATCTAAGTAAATGGCGCAATTTGTGAAGGTTGAAAAGGAAGACAAACTAGCGATTATTACGATAACGAATCCCCCTTTGAACGTGATCAACAGACAAGTTTTTCGAGATTTAAAAGAAGTCTATACAGATATTAAGCATGATTTTGAGACGGTTGCGGTTATTATAACGGGATCTGGCTATACAGCGTTTGCAGCAGGAGCAGATATTAAAGAATTCCCCGACATGTTCGGCGATGAGAATATCAAACAGCAAATTATAGAATGCCATGAGGCGCTGGATCTGATCGCTACATGTCCAAAGCCGACCATCGCTGTTTTAAATGGCATAACCTTCGGTGGTGGCTGTGAGCTGGCGCTCGCTTGTGATATCCGCATTGCCGAGGAACATGTTCAAATCGGATTACCTGAAGTGAAACTTGGCTTATTCCCAGGTGGCGGTGGGACACAGAGGTTACCTCGCCTCATAGGAACAGCGAAAGCGAAGGAGATGATGCTGACAGGTGATCCGATATCAGCACTGCAAGCAGAAAAAATCGGCCTCGTTAATCGTGTTGTTACAAGAGGACACGGCCTAATTGAAGGGAAAAATTTCGCAGCTAAAATCGCCAAAAACTCCTTGCAATCATTATCGAGGATTAAGCAAGCCATTGATGAAGGCTTTGATACTTCGATGGACAGAGGACTTCAATTAGAGGCGGAATTGTTTATCGAGATTTTCCGAACAGAGGATAGCAAAGAAGGCGTTTTAGCATTCATCGAAAAACGCAAACCGGTTTTTCAGCATAAATAAGCGGACTACAAATCAAATAGCTTCACTTTTAAGCAGTGAATAAAGAATGAAATTACCTGTAATGGTAAAAACAAAAGAGCCAAGATTTGCCCCTTAGGGATCAAGCTTGGCTCAACAATAGGCTTATTTATCCCAGTTTAACAGGTTGTAATATCCCCACCACTTATGGAAGTTTCACTTTATTTCATTGTTCCTTTCTCCTTCAGTCGTTTCTTCATCCACATGAAATGTCGGTTCAACCAACTCTTCATTTTTTAAACCGCTTCTTAGGAAATAAATAAAAATCATGCCGATAATCCCTAAAATAATCAAGAAGCCAATCGTTGTGACCCACCACAAAGTCATAGACACTCCCCCTTTGTACAGATATATGCCGCAACCTAGATTTTTTTCCAATTTCCACTTCGTATAATTTCAATCCTGGCTCAAACACTAAGTAAAAAGGAGCAAAGGAGCGGAATTATGAAAAGGCTAATGATCGTACCGATGGTGCTGATGTTGTTTTTTGTCACCCAGCTGGAAGCTTTGGCGACAATCTCGAATACACCTAATCATTGGGGCTTTAATAAAGGAAAAAATGAGCAGCCAGCACAAGCGGGGGCCAAGCTTGATGAGATGATGAAGAAGCATGGTGCAATATATAAAGGAAGCTCAGCCAAAAAGAATATTTATCTAACCTTTGATAATGGCTATGAAAATGGATATACAGCTAATATTCTAAATATCCTGCGTCGACAACATGTGCCGGCAACGTTTTTCGTGACGGGGCATTATTTGAAAACAACGCCTGAATTGGCTGTAAGAATGGTGAGGGAAGGACATATCGTCGGCAATCATTCTTGGAGCCATCCAGATATGACGTCAAAAACGGATGAAGCCATTCGAAATGAATTGCAGAAAGTAAAGGAAGAAACTGAGCGAATTACAGGGCAGAAAACGATGAACTATTTACGCCCCCCTCGGGGAATTTTTAGTGAGCGGACAATGGCCATCGCCAATCAAGAAGGATATACACATATCTTCTGGTCGCTTGCCTTTAAAGATTGGATTGTCGATCAGCAAAAAGGAGCAAACTATTCGTATAGTGAAGTGATGAAGCAGATTCATCCTGGTGCGATCCTCTTGCTACATACAGTATCCAAGGATAACGCCGAAGCGCTTGATTCAATTATTACTGATTTGAAAAAGCAAGGGTATACGTTTAAGAGCTTGGATGATTTGATGATTGAACAGCAGATAAAGAATCCGATGTTATATTAGAGCAGTGTTCAAAGGGTCAGACCCTTTGAGATGATGTTATATACACGTCATTTAAACCGGATAGAGTAGAGGTGGGGTCTGCCTCTGTATTACGGCAGGTTTCATTAGTAGTGGAATCATTTATCCCGCATTTACGGGCAGTAAGACCCCCACCAAAAGGCTAAGAAGAATCGAAGAAGCCCGTAGGTGGGGGACAAACTGCCAGTAAAAGCCCGATTGGTTCAACTAACCATCAGTGGGGGATGAAAGACCCCCCACTGGTGGAAGTTTCACCTTATGTGCTATTCTTGTTGGAGAAAGGAAGCAAAAGGTGATAGGATGGCTACTAAATTTAAAATCGAACAACCAAAGATTCCTTATGATTTAACTCCAACAGATTTTCACGTAATGGACGACGAACCTTATTATGAATTGTGCATCATAAGCGATTGCTCGATCATTGGGGAAGATATCCATCGAATCAGATTTGAACAAGTGATATTTAAAAATGTGACCTTTGTCGATGTGTCATTCCGCAATATTGAATTAACAGATGTGATTTTTGAGAAGTGTAACCTATCCAATACGGATTTCAGCGATGCAATTATTCATCGCGTTGAATTCAAGGAATCGAAAATACTAGGTCTGAATCTTTCAGATGCAACATTAGGAAATGTTCGGTTCGAAAATTGTCATGCAAACTTAAGTAATTTTGGCTTTGCGAAATTAAAACAGGTTATGTTTGATTCGTGTTCGCTTTGCAATGTGGATGTATTTGAAGCGAAGTTCAACAAAGTAGCATTCAAGCAATGTGATTTAAATGAAGCAAACTTTATCGGAACTTCGCTTAAAGGCGTGGATTTAAGCAACTGCCGGTTTCAGCAAATAAGCATATCACTTGATGATCTTAAAGGCTGCGAGGTTTCATCAGAGCAAGCCATTGGTTTTGCTGCATTGATGGGGTTGAAGATTAAAGAATAGAGAAAAAGCCAATTCTTCTATAAACGTGGAATTGGCTTTTTTAACATTTGAAGTCGTTTAATAATGCTTTCAATTCTTCACACACAAAATTAAATTCAAAGAATAACTAGTAGACATGGAACTGAATCACTTGTGACTTATTTAGGAATACAGAGCTCAGAAATATTCATCCGTGAATTCATAATGAAAAAAGGCTTGAAGAAATTTCTCCAAGCTTCTTTTAGGCTATAATCGTATCAGGATAAGGTCATTAGAAGAAAATACTGATTAGGTCAAGGAGTTAGAGGCCTTATTATTTTTTATCGTCGCGTAAATAATAAGGGCTAAGAGAATGACTCCCAGAACAAGAGAAGAACCAGTAGTACCTAAATTTAATCCTCCTTTTTCAGTTGGTTTAGTAAGAAGATCTCCAAATGTCGCTCCAAAAGGACGTGTTAAGACAAAGGCAATCCAAAATAGGAATACGCGAGAAATTTTTGTGAAATACTTGGCTAGTACGATGATAACTAATAGAATGCCGATTAGGACGGCTCCTCCGATATATCCAAGACCAGAACTATCCGCCAAGAAATCACCTAAAGCTGTACCTAAAGTATTGGAGAATAGGATAGCAACCCAATAAAGTATTTCAACTTTACGTGTGCGAATATCATGGATATTCAATGAACGTTCACTTGCATACCAATAGGCAAATATAATTAATAAGATACAAACTAATATTGTGGAACCCATTGCATACCCTAACCCTAGAGTACGATCCATAAAATCAGACATCGTGGTTCCAGCGACGGCGGTGGACGTAATGACGAGCCAATAGATGATTGGGTAATACTTTTTGGATAGAAGTTGAGCGATAAGTGTAATGATAAACAGAGCAAATAAAATAATAGTGCTGACCCCGTATCCAACCCCCATCGTCATGGACAACAAGTCACCTGCTGTTTCACCTAGTGTAGTAGCATCAATCTTCATGATCCAAAAGAGAAGTGTGACCTGTGGAATTTTATTCATTTGTGAGTTATCTCTCCATTCTAAACAGTATGTCGTTTCTATTATGTTAAATTGTCCAGATAGCTATTCATATATGTTGGTTTATCTCTTACTTGTATTGATCAATAGGGAGTATTTGTTTTTTACGAGGGAGTAGAGGAAAAAAGACTATAGGCTTTGCCACATCCTAAAGCTTGATCCGCATCGGACAAGGCTAACCGCAACTTACCGAAGTTTTGTTTCATGAGACAATCTTTTCAAGTTACCGCATCGTATCGCATATATGCTATAATACGTGGAAAACTGTTAAAGGAAGGTAGTATGTGGAAGGAAACGATACGGGTAGAAGCTCCTTATAATTTTGATTTAGTGCTTGATCGCTTAAGCCTAGATCCATTACATGTCATTGATTTTCAAGAGCGGACGATTAAGGTACCGCTATATATAGAAGAAACACCACTTATCGTTCACATTCAAAGTATTGGCAATACGGACAATCCTATATTTATTTTGCAAGGGGAGCGAAATGAATATCAGGAAGCAGCACTTGAGAGAGTGAAGAAAGTATTCCATTTTCATGAGCCATTATCAAAAATCGCAACGCATTTTCAAACAACCGACCTACAGGCATTATTTACCGAGCATCGCGGCACACCTATTGTGTTAGACTTCGATTATTATAGCTGTCTTGTAAGATGCATCATCCATCAACAATTGAACCTCTCCTTTGCCCATACACTAACAGAACGCTATGTAAAAACATTCGGCTTTGAAATAGATGGTGTACCATTTTTTCCAACACCGGAACGTGCAGCCAAACTAACGGTGGAAGAATTGCGTGACATTCAATTTAGCACGAGAAAAGCAGAGTATGTGATTGGTTTATCACAGAAGATAGCCACTGGAGAGTTACACTTAAAACAACTAGCAGAAAAAACAGACACGGAAATCATCGATACACTCGTAAAAATAAGAGGGATTGGCAATTGGACGGCAGAAAACTTCCTGCTATCTGGCGTAGGAAGACCAGATTTGTTTCCAGTTGCTGATATTGGCATCCAAAGGGCTTTGCAGCAAGTATATAACTTACCGCAAAAGCCGACCAAAGAAGAAATGCTCAAATATAGCGAAAACTGGTCGCCCTATTTAAGCTATGCCTCCCTCTATTTATGGAGAAGTACGGAAAAACGGAGTGAAAAGAAATGAACCAAACTCAAGATCAACAACTAGAAGTCAACCAAACTTTCCCATTAACGATAAAACGACTCGGCATTAACGGCGAAGGAGTCGGTTATTTTAAGAAAAAAGTCGTCTTCGTCCCTGGAGCATTACCTGGTGAAGAAATCGTTGCGATTGCAACAAAAGTAGATCAGAAATTTTCCCAAGCAAAAATAAAACAAATTCGCAAAGCGTCACCACACCGTGTTGCAGCACCTTGTCCGGTCTATGAACAATGTGGCGGTTGCCAGCTGCAGCACCTTAGCTATGACCAACAGCTTGTCGAAAAACGCGACATCGTTGTTCAAGCGATGGAACGCTATCTACGCGTACCAATCGAATCATTAAATATTAAAGAAACGATTGGCATGGAAGATCCATGGAATTACCGAAACAAAAGCCAATTTCAAGTCGGCATGAAAGAAGGCAAGATCATCGCTGGACTATATGGTGCCGATTCACACCAGCTAATCGATATTCCAAACTGTCTGGTTCAACATAAAGCAACGAATAAAGTAACACGAACAGTAAAGAAAATCTTAAAGAACTTAGATATTTCTATATATAACGAGCGGAAGAAAAAAGGTGTCATCCGTACCGTGATCACACGTGTTGGTTTCGAAACAGGAGAAGTCCAAGTCGTCTTAGTCACAAGAACAAACGAAATCCCAAGACAAGACGAACTCATCAAGCAAATTCGCGATCAACTACCAGAAGTGAAATCACTCGTCCAAAATGTGAATGACCGCAATACATCCGTCATCTTTGGCGACAAAACGATTCACCTAGCAGGAGAACGCATCATCAATGAAACACTCGGTGACCTATCTTACGAACTATCAGCTAGAACCTTCTTCCAGCTAAACCCGGTCCAAACGGTTAAGCTTTACGATGAAGTAAAGAAAGCAGCAGCCCTAACAGGACAAGAAACAGTTGTCGATGCCTATTGCGGAGTCGGAACAATCGGCCTCTGGCTATCCGATCAAGCCAAAGAAGTTCGCGGCATGGACATCATCAAAGAATCCATTGACGACGCCAAGAAAAATGCCAAAAAACACAACCGAAATAACGTCCATTATGAAGTAGGCAAAGCGGAAAATGTCATGCCGCGTTGGGTCAAAGAAGGCTTTAGACCAGATGTCATCGTTGTCGATCCACCAAGAACTGGCTGTGACCAAGCATTACTACGCACGATAATGAAGGTAAAACCGAAGAAGATTGTGTATGTGTCTTGTAATCCGTCTACATTGGGGAAGGATTTGCAGGAGTTGAGTAAGCTTTATGAGGTTGAGAGCATGCAGCCGGTGGATATGTTTCCGCAGACGAGTCATGTGGAAATGATAGTGAAGCTTGTTTTAAAAGGTACAGTCGATTAAACCGTACCTAATGAAGAGGATAGAGCGGGGGAAAGATTGTAGTCGATTTTAATCTTTCCTTCCTCAAATACTTCTATTTTATTAAGAAGCTTTTGTAGATCTTGCTTAAGTATATTTTCATCTTCAATGTCCTTGTCTGCAAAGCATTCTATTTCTTTTTTAAAGGCTTGTAGTTGTTCGCTATGATCTTTTTTTGTTGCTAAAGCAGATTGTAAGCCTACTTTTTTGGTTGCTAACTCTTGAAGTTGAATAGAAATACGTTCACTTTGTTGTTTAAACATCTCCGTTGTCACAGTCATCAGCATGTAAGGAAAGCAAACTACTTACCTGATTGTTTAGCTTATCAATGTTTCTGTCATTACAGTGCTTTTTAGTGATAGTGGTTCGACTCCCGCCGCTTCCATAGTAGAAATTCATAGGATTTCATATGGCGTCAAAACCCTTGATATACAAGGGTTTTTTCTTTTGCCGTGTTTCATATAATGTCATTCATTATCAATCGAACGTAGTCAAAAACGTAGTCAAAAAATCTACATCTCAATATAGTTAGCAAACTTCAATATTGCTTCCTCTTTTGCCTTCTGCGTAACGTGCGTGTAGATGTTCATCGTCGTTTGGATATCACTATGTCCTAAACGATCCTGCACTTCCTTCAAACTGGCACCCACCTCAAATAACAATGAACAATGCGTGTGACGCAAACCGTGTGTTGTAATAGTCCCTAGCTTGTATTTATCCTGTACATGTACGATCCACTTACGGGTTTTTGTCGGTTGCATATGCTCGTTTAACTCATTGCTAAAGATCAGCTGCTTAGGTTGCAACGTATTAAAGCCCAGCACTAGATAATCCTGCTTCTGCTTCTTCTTCCACGCTTTTAAAATAGCCATTGTGTTGTCATCCATTTTAATTGTACGGGCTACCCCTGTTTTCGTAGATTTTACATAAAGCTGATTATCCTTACCCCGTGAAAGGGCCTTGTTGATGCGTAGCTCATTTGTGGTGAAGTTTAGATCCTTCCATGTAAGGGCTAATGCCTCGCCTTTACGCATCCCACTGAACGCAAGTAAACGGAATAGGGCATATGCCTTGTTGTTACTTTCTTGTTCCAAGCATGATAGGAACTTGATAAGCTGTTCACGCGTGTAGAAGTTCTCCGCTTCATCCTCATCCGCCGCAATAGCCTTCTTAGAGGCGGTGGTGGGCATTTCTACGTGCGTAAAGGGATTTGTTTTTATATAGCCGTGCTTAATCGCAAAGTCTAACACTTTGGCAGCATACGCTTTTACCATGCGAAATCTCTTTAACTTTAGAGCCCATTCATCCACATGTTTTTGACATGCATGGACATGGATCTTTTCAATTTTATAAGCACCCATCGAGGGAAGTATATGATTTCGGAAAAGACCCGTTGTTTTTACAAATGAACTTTCCTCAACAGTCTTTTCGTATTGTACTACCCATAGGTCGTAAAGTTCTTGATACGTTTCAGCACGTTCCTGTTGATACGTACCATTCGCAACATCGAGTTGAATACGTGCTAATGCTAACCCCGCATCTTTACGTGTTTTAAAGCCACGTTTCGTTGTGCGCTTCTGTTTGCCCGTTAGCGGATCAACGCCTAAATAAACAGGAAACTCGTAACGTACTGTACCGTCTTTCAGCTTGTAGCTTCTGATAGGTGATACTTTCTTCTTTGCCATGATAATTCCTCCTGAATCAGTTGCGGGGGCAAATGATTAAAGAGAGGATTTACCTCTAGGGACATTATAACTGAATCCCACAATCCCCATACATAATGATTAAAAGCTATGATCTTGTAAAAAACGATCAATCTCTTTACGAGATACACGCTTGATCCCTTCTATTTCACACACCTGTAAGCCCATCACACGGAACTTAATAAACGTGTTGTAAGAGACGCCAGCGTACTTAGCACCGTCTTTCAAGGAAAGCCATCCGCTGTCCATAAACTGGTGCTGTGTGGCTAGTAATGCCTTCTGAACGGCCTTTATTACAATGTCCTCTATATCTGTGTTCGTTAGCTCTACATTCATCTGTAATTGCTCCTCTTCGTTTGATCCCCGCAATGTTTTTAATTGCTGTATGTAGAGTTATACGAGGACGGGGGAGGGGAGTTAAATGGAATTTGTGAAAAATGATTAGTAGTATAATATGGGGAATAAAACTCACATAAAAAGAGCATGGAAATGTATCTCCAGGCTCCTTGTATTTTGCGGGCTGTTTTTTACTAAAGCACTCCGTTAGTTGAATAAGAAAAAGGATATTAAATAGTATACTATAAATCCTTTATTCTTAATTTCGTGTAGGAAATATTATCCGCATTTGATAAAATAGAACTGTTTTTATATACTTATAAGGAGGAATACGAAATTGGGAGAAGAAAATTTAGACGATAAGGAAAATCGAAAATCAATAAAAATAATTTTTTGGATTATTATTGGCCTAGCTCTTCTAAACCTTTGTGGTATGTTGGCACCAACTTGGTTGCTTATGGCAACATTATTAAGTATCACTCTATTCATTTATGAGAACTTTTCAAAATCGATAAAGTTAAATTATCTTATCTGCATTATACTTGCTTTTCTTTTTGTTGGTGGATTAATACGTTTAAACATACCTTTAGATGCCTTGTTAAAGGGAGTTGATCCATTAAGTTGTGAAAAATTTCAGCCAACAGGTTTCTTTACTGGTGGTTGTGGTCCTGAACCATTCTCCAAGCCAATAGGGCCACGTATAAATGATACATTTGCATTATTAGCGCTTGCTGCGGCTGTTGGAATACATCTTATAAAAAAGAAAAAATAAACACGGGAGAGTGATTTAGCGCTCTATATTTATAATATTCACGGACTTTAATTGGGGGTAATTCCTATTTTTCCCCCTACTCTCTCTTTTAGTTTATCCTTTTACAACATCAACTGGATGAAGAAATTTGTGTGTAGTATGTAGTCTACTACGTAATAAAAGAGTTACTCCACAAAATGGCCCGATTGCTGAACAACAGTTAAACAACACTCTTCAACTAAACTGCTCCGTTAGTTTAAGTACATTCTTTCACAATCCCATTAATGTTTAAACGTATTTTATCAGATGTAGGGTAGCATCACGATACCATTTCACAATTAATCCCTATAAAATCCCCCGTTATGACATGAAAAGCGCTCAAAATAGCATGTATATAGACATACCTTATCAAAAATAAATGAATACAACCTCAAAAAGCAGTTGTTAACAAGTCTCTTGTTAATAGCTGCTTTCTTTGTGTTCTTGGATAACCATTGGTGCGTTCTAGTTGTTTGACAACGCACCAACACGCAACAAGAGAGCCTCCCCCGTAACGATTTATCGTTATCTCTCCATGCGATTAATGATTCAATAACTTTCAAAATAGCCCGTTGATACTTTCTTGAGCGTCTATTTAATAGATGTATGACTTGCTCTAATTCGAAGCTAAGTAACTTAGGTTGTCCAATAACGTTCCTCATTAAAGAACTCGTCTAATATAACGTCCAATGCTACATAGACTTTAGCAAGGCTTTCAATCGAAGTGTTCTTTTCACCGCGTTCATGTTAGTCGATATATGTGTTAGGCAATGAAGCACGATAAACTAGTTCTTTCTGGATTTTAGACTAATGTTGGAATTGGCAAAGCTTGATTTACGCCTACAAAGGTAAGAAGAGCAACGTGGGGTGATATTTCAGGAAAGTTGCAACAAAGCCGCGGGGCTTCAAGTGCTATCATTGCGAGAAGAAAGTAGCTAGTAATGGAGTAGATGAGTCTTGAAGCGTGCCTGTTACAAGTTATGGTGCGAATGATGTAGGGCGCCGCCTCTGTTCCAAAGAATGAATTGATGATTAATTAAAGAGGTGAATTGATAGCGTAGCATAATCGAATTGAGGCTGTTAGAATCGTTTATGATGAAGTGGAGGATAGAAAGGGGCACAAATGACGGGGAAAAGGGTATAGTAGAAGAAATAAGCATTGCAGGAGGGTGTCCATTGTCTAATAAGAAAAAGGATGACGAAGATATACAAGCAACTTTATCACCAACTAAAACTGATAGAGAAAACAAAATCCAGGCAATCTACGACAAGGCTGTAAAAGCTAACGGTGAGGCACTGGAGAAGCTTAGCAAGAACTAATGGAACTAAGGTTTCATCGAAGCGGTAACAGGTCCAAAATGTAAGGTGGGGGCGGTTAGGCGTGATGGTAGAAGATTTGCATAGGTTAGTTAATGAAGTCCCCGAAAGTGATGTGCAAGGTATCATAAAAGTAAAGCCATGACTGCGGAAGCCTCAACTGGAATGTTATAATAGATGATTGTGAAGAGGTAGTGTTGCAAACATGGCGAGAAAAGGATTGCTCTAATCCATAGTCAAGTATGATGGCTGAACAATTAAAGCTTGTAAGCCGCTATCTTATGGGGCTTGGTGTGGATAAAGGACTAGATGTAGACTGAAAAGGACTAAAAGCTAAAGTAGCTATTCCGGGAGTTGGGGGGAGTAGCTACTTTATTTTTATATTCACCCAGTGATTAGCCCGATGATTAATGACATTGTGGAGGGAGAGAGATAGAATACTAATCCGCCACTACTCTGAACTTGCCGGAGAGGACCACTATACACCTCGTGAAGCAATCCGCTTGATGGTATACTAACAAGGAGTGGTCTACCAATGACATTTTACGACTTTGCTGGTGGGGTAGAAGGAATAGGATTCCTGCCCAAAAGTATTTGGAAACCATCAGAACTTGAAAATAACATTATATAGAAGTGTTGAATCAAGTAGACCCATACAGAAAAAGTGAGGTACACGACATGGCTGAATTAAACACAAAATTATTTAGTGCCGCAGACAACTTGCGCAGCAAAATGGACGCATCAGAATACAAAAACTACTTATTAGGATTGATCTTTTACAAGTATTTATCTGACAAGTTATTAGGAAAAGTAGTTGAAATAGCAGATGAATCGCTAGAAGAATACAACACCCAAGAAAACCAAACCCAATTGTATAAGGATTTATTGGCAGACGAAGAGATAAAAGCTGACTTGATTGAAACGCTAGTGGACACATTGGGCTATGATATTGAACCGGCGTATTTATTCAATGTCTTAACCGATCAAGCGAAACAAAACACGTTTCAGTTGAATTACTTGAAGAATGCCTTTGGCAACTTGTCTTCAAAATATGACCAATTTAACGGATTGTTTGATGATGTGGACTTGCAATCAAAAAAACTGGGATCAGATGACCCACAACGAAACATTACCATTACAGAAGTCCTGAAGAAATTAAATGATGTGGATGTGCTGGGACATAATGGTGATGTCATTGGAGATGCTTACGAGTTCTTGATTGGTCAATTTGCCTCCGAAGCGGGCAAGAAAGCCGGAGAATTCTATACACCCCATGAAGTATCGGACATGATGGCCCGTATTGCGGCAATTGGTCAAGAAGACAAAAAACTGTTCAGCGTATTTGACCCGACCATGGGATCTGGTTCTTTGATGCTAAATATTCGAAACTACATTAACCATCCAGAGAGTGTAAAGTATCACGGGCAGGAACTAAATACAACGACTTATAACCTAGCGAAGATGAACTTGATCTTGCATGGTGTTGATAAAGAAGATATGCGCTTACGCAATGGTGATACGTTAAACAAAGATTGGCCGACAGATGAGCCGTATACCTTTGACTCGGTTCTGATGAATCCCCCTTACTCTGCAAACTGGTCGTCAGATGACACATTCTTAGACGATTCCCGTTTCAATCGTTACGGGAAGTTAGCACCAAAATCAAAGGCAGACTTTGCTTTTCTTTTACACGGGTTCTATCATTTAAAAGATTCGGGAACGATGGCAATCGTCTTACCGCATGGTGTACTGTTTCGGGGGGCGGCAGAAGGTGTGATTCGTAAGAAGTTAGTAGAAGATGGCAGTATTGATGCGGTAATTGGTATGCCAGCCAACTTATTCTTTGGAACATCCATACCAACAACTGTCATCATCTTAAAGAAAAATCGCAGCACACGCGATGTACTATTTATCGATGCAAGTAACGAGTTTACGAAAGAAAAGAACCAAAACAAACTTTCTGAAGAACATATTCAGAAGGTTGTTGAAACATATAAGAAGCGAGTAGACGTGGAGAAATATGCCCACGTCGCTACATTTGAGGAAATCAAAGAAAATGACTTTAACCTAAACATCCCAAGATACGTAGACACATTTGAAGAAGAAGTACCTGTGGACATGGCTGCCATTGGCTCAACCATTCAAGACATTCGAAAAGAAAAAGCTGCACTAGAATCTAACCTATACGGCATGATTTCTTCCCTGCAATTTGATGAAGAAAATGCTGATTGGATCAAAGGTGCATTAGAGGTGTTTAATCGTGGGAAATAAACAGACGCCAGACATTCGATTTGGGGGATTTACTGGGGATTGGGAACAGCGTAAGGTTCAATGGCTGATTGATGAAGGCATCATTGAAAAACCAATGGATGGAAATCATGGGGAAAAGCATCCGACAGCAAGTGAATATGTTGATTATGGAATTCCATTTTTAATGGCTTCAGATATAAAACACGGAATAGTAGATTTTAGAAATTGTAATTTTATTACTATAGAAAGGTCGGAAAAACTAGACAAGGGATTTGCGAAGAATGGAGATGTGTTGATTACACATAAAGCAACAGTTGGTGAAGTTGCTATTTTAAGTGGATTAAGTAGTGAATATGCTGTTTTGACACCTCAGGTGACATATTATAGGGTTATTGACAAATCGAAATTAGCTATAAAATATCTTTATGCATATTTCAACTCGCAGGAATTTCAAAATACTCTAAAACTTGAAGCGACACAATCAACACGTCCTTATATTGGAATTACAGGGCAACATAAATTGGAAATAAAGTTCCCAAAAGCAATAAAAGAACAAGAGAAAATTGGCGAATGTTTTTCTGACCTAGACAACCTCATTACCCTTCATCAGCAAGAACTAACCACCCTCAAACAAACAAAACAAGGATTCTTGCAAAAAATGTTTCCAAAAGAAGGGGAGTCCGTGCCAGAAGTTCGGTTCCCGGGATTCACTCACGCTTGGGAACAGCGTAGAGTTTCGGACTTTGCTGAAGAAACGTATGGTGGTGGAACTCCAAAGACTTCTGTTGATGAATATTGGAGCGGTAACTTGCCGTGGATACAATCATCTGATTTGAATGAGCATCAAGTATCAGATACTTTAGCAAAAAAGAAAATTACTGAAACTGGATTAAAAAATTCTGCTTCAAAATTAGTACCAGCAAATTCTATCGCAGTTGTCACACGAGTAGGCGTTGGAAAATTAGCATTTATGCCGTTTGAATACGCTACTAGCCAAGATTTTCTTTCGCTTAGTAAATTGAAAGTTGATGAATGGTTTGGAGTTTATTCGCTCTATAAGAAATTACAAAGCGAGTTACACGCAGTTCAAGGTACATCAATCAAAGGAATTACAAAAGAAGAATTGTTGAGCAAGGACATAAAGGTTCCTGTTGATATAGATGAGCAATTTAAAATCGGCGAGTTTTTCAACCAACTAGACAACCACATCACCCTTCATCAGCGTGAGTTAGAAGTCTTGCAAGAAACTAAAAAAGCTTTCTTAAAAAAGATGTTTGTTTAAGTAAAAGGAAGGGGGGAAGGACCGTGGCAATGATACCGCACAATGATGAAGCTGAGGTGGAGCGCCGCCTCATTGAAGTGCTAGGGGAAGGGCATAATCAGTGGAATTATCGCCCGGATTTAAAATCAGAGGAAGACTTATGGAAGAACCTTCGTAAAAAGATTACGCAAAATAACTTGTCGGAAATAGGGGAACATCCCATTTCTGATAAAGAATTTGACACGATTAAAACAGAGTTGCTTTTGAAAACAACGACACCCTTTGATGCGGCTAGATGGCTTAAGGGCGAGAATGGCATCTCTCGCATAACGATTGAACGTGAAGATGTGTCCCTAGGTTCAATGTCATTGATATTATACTCTAACCAAGACATTGGTGGCGGCATCTCTACATATGAAGTCGTTCATCAGATTGCGAAGAAAAAGGTGAACATGGATGACCGTGATCGACGATTCGATGTGACGCTCCTCATCAATGGGTTGCCGATTGTTCAGATTGAATTGAAACAGGTTGGTGCCAAAGACGGTGTATTCCAAGCCTACAATCAAATCAAGAAATACGCTGAGGAAGGGATGTTTAGAAATAATATCTTTTCTACTCTTCAGTTATTTGTCATATCCAACGAACAAACGACTCGCTACTTTGCCAATGCTATGCCAAAAGACATGCATAAGAAATTTGTCTTTAGCTGGCGGACCACAGATAATCGTAGGGTCGAAAACCTTTATGAGTTTGTGAAACAAGTCTTAAATATACCGGATGCACATCGCCTGATTGCCAACTATACGATTGTAAGTGAGGACCAAGACAACAAAGCCTTAATGGTATTACACCCTTATCAAATTCATGCTATTGAAGCCTTGTTTGCATCTGCCATGAAGCACGAATCGGGCTATGTTTGGCATGCGACGGGTTCAGGAAAAACGTTGACAAGTTTTGTGTCTACGAAGTTATTAGCCCGCAAACCTGGCGTGGATCGTACCATTATGCTCATTGACCGAAAAGACTTGGACAATCAAACGACTTCTGAATTCACCAAATTTGCGTCTGAGTTTAATACAGGTATTTCTTCTGGAAATGCCAAGTCGAATAGCTTAATTGTTGGAACCGGAAGTGCGAAAGAGTTAAGTAATACTCTACTATCTGACACCAATTCCAATACTGTCATTATTACTACCCGTCAAAAGTTAGAAGCTGCCTTACGCTTTGCGGAAAGACAAGAAGAACAAAAAGGTACTCAGCGCTTTAAGAAACTACTGGGACAACATATTGTCTTTGTCGTGGATGAATGCCATCGGGCGTTAAGTGCAGAAGGTATGAAGGCAATCAGAGACTTTTTCCTGAATTCTACATGGTTTGGATTCACGGGCACGCCAATATTTGATGAAAATAAGAAACAAGCGAAAGGTCAATTGGCTCGTACCACGCGTGACCAATATGGGGAAGACTTACACACCTATACGATTAAAAATGCTTTAGAAGATGGGGCTGTTTTAGGGTTTCAAGTAGAGCACGAAGATACGATTGAACCCATATCGTTAACGAATTCTATTTTCAATCAACTACGTCATCAAGAGAAATACGCCAGCCTTACGGACGATGAAATAAATAATGTAATCGACCAAATGAAGGGAATGGAAAAGGAAGCATACCTTGATACGGATACGTTCGAAAAGGATGAACATATCCAAAAGGTCATTCATAAGATATTTCGCCCAGATAATGCCTACATCAAATTCGATTTCCAAAATGGTCGCCCGCAAAAGTCTGCCATTTTAACAACAAGTTCCATTGATATGGCAAAACGCTACTATCAAGCTATCAAGGAAATGACGAAAGATCCTGAGTGGTTGATAAATGAATTTGCAGGACATCCAATTCGAACGGGGCGGACGATTGAAGATCCAGATTTCCCGCGGATTGCGATTACTTATTCGATGCAAGAAAACGAAGATGATTCCAAACAAATTCAAGATGAAATGAAAGCCATTATTAAGGATTACAATGATTATTATCACACGGCTTGGTCGATAGAAGATATTGAACGATATAATGGTGATATCAACAATCGCTTAGCCCGTAAGAAAGCAGAGTTCAAAGAGTTCGGGAAACAAATTGACTTAGTAATTGTTGTAGACCGCTTATTGACTGGATTCGATGCACCAACTATCCAAACGCTATTTGTGGATCGCAATTTGAGCTATGCAAATCTGATTCAAGCTTTTTCCCGCACCAATCGTACTTACCCGGGGAAGACAAAAGGATTGATTGTGACATTTAGGAAACCCTCGACAATGGAACAACATGTACAGGACGCTACGAAGTTATATTCAAAGGAACAAGAGGAATCTAAACTAGTGTATGCATCCTATGATGATTCGAAAAAACGCTTCAAAAAGGCTCACAAGACGCTAACAATAGTCGTTCCAGATCCAAACGATATAAATGAGCATTCACCTCTCGAAACTCGAATTGAATTTGTGAGAGCCTTCCAAGAGCTAAACAATGCCTACGAGGCTTTAGTTACGTATGATGATTACAACGATGATATGGAGAAATCAAAAGCACTTCAAGAGCAAGTGAAGACGTTAGAAGAATATATCGGCGTATACAACACTGTTAAGGGGTCACTAGTGGATGAGGGCGGCCAAGATGGACCAGTTCCAGATTTTTCGGACATTGAATTCTATGGGGAAAATGCGATTAAGATGTATGATATTGACGCCACCTATATTGACCGACTATTAGGAACATATTCAGCCAACAATCAGAATACCCGTGATGAGATTGAAAAAGCACTTCAAAAGCTGAAGAAATCCGAGATGGTTAAAGACGTATACCGTGCGATTTTAAACGCTATAGATACCAAGAAAATCGATTCAGGAGAAGATATTCTTGTTGTAAAACGACGATTCTTCACTGAATCCTACAATAAAGCAATTGATGAGTTTGCAAATACTTGGTTTGTGGAAGAAAATCAGCTGCATTTATCTGCGATTCAATACGTAATAGGAACAGAACCTATTCCGAATATTGGGGGCGTCATCAACAGCAAACAATTTGATAAGTATAAAGCTGTACATCCAGATGCAAAACCGTTGAAATACGGACCAGAATTGAAACGTCAGTGGAGAATGGTATTGGATGAGGTCATTGTACCTTTTGGGGATGAATTACGTTAGGTATGATTATTTTTGATGAACTTGACGGACAATTAGATGATTATAGGGAGAATACTTTATGAGCAAAGAGGAGCAAGAAAAGTTAGATGCTAATAATAGTTTAAAGAATATAGTTATTGTTGGAAACGGATTCGATATGAGTCTTGGTCTCAAAAGTTCATATCAGAATTTCATTGAATATATTAAGAATAGAAAAAGGTTTGCCGAAGATTACGAGTTATACAATTATAATAGACTTTTTCTAAGGAAATATGAAAATTTTCGTTTGAATTGGTCCGATTTTGAAAGCTTATATGAGGAGACTGTAAGAAAAATAAATAATCGATCTGAGAAAAATGAGGAACCGCAAGATATCTTTGACATAGCATCGTTAAATGATTCTATTAAAAGATTAGAAGAAGATTTTCATGAATATCTTTTAGATGAATACCCAAAGTGGGTTGAACAAAATACGATTCCGATTGGGAATTCTGATTTTAAACAATTTAAAGTAGAAGTGAACCCTTTTTTTGAGAAAATGATTAAAGATGAAAATACATTTTTTGTTAATTTTAATTATACGAACACAATTGAGGACCTATGCGAAAGTGTACTTTATGACACTGGTAGCATTGCAAAGTCTAGTTTAGAGGTGAAGAAAGCGAAAGAAAGAGTTTTTCATATACATGGAAGCTTAGAAGAAGAAAACATTTTATTCGGAGGTGGGTTTACTGATAGTGAGGATATTGGCCAGATTCATTATTCACAGTCATTAATTAATGATAAGTTATTTAGAATTAAGGAAAACGAGTTATTAAATTCAACAAGAAATAAGATAATGTCTACTATAGGTTTGGACAGTGAAGTTACGAATAATGATTTATATATTATAGGACATTCTCTTCAAGGAAGCGATTTTCCATTCCTATCAAAATTAATTCAAAAAGCAAACAAGGTGTTTATATTTTACTATGAAGATGATTACATTTTTAAAATGGAAGAAATTCTAAGGAAATTTGGTTCATCCGTTGCCGAGAAAATTGTGTTGGTTCCTTTCTTAGAAATTTTATTGCAAGAAAGTTTAATTGTATCAAATTTCAAGGAATATCTGACTATAGATTCTTTTGTATCAAATAAATTTCCAAAAGAAGATATATTATCTGAGCTTTCATTGACGATAAGCCATTTTACTCTTCGCAATATTAATGAATTAAGAATAAGCGTAGGTAATATAGATAGGGTGCTTCAAATATCAAGAAACTTGATACTAAATAAAAACGCTTCTAGGATCGCCCGCGTATATTTTGAGGAAACGATAGATTCAACTAACTTTGAAAAACTCAATAATTCTGAGGACTTTCTAAAGTTGCTAAAATGGGTGAAAAAAGTTGATTTTTCTAATACAGAAATAGATAGTGATTTTTTTGTCCGACTTTTGGAGTATGGTAGTAGCTTGGCTTATATTAGAATGGAAAATTGTACATTAGTTAATGAAAATAATGTAAGTGTAAATATTTCTACATGTGAGTCATTAAGACGGCTTGAAATACTTGATTGTTCCTTTACATCTAATCTTATAGATACAAAAAAAGGTGTTTTTTATATTAGATCAGAATCACAGAACAATATAGAAAAATTAACAGTATTGAGAAATACCAATCTTGTGATTGAGAAAAGTGTCTTAGAAAAATCAACAAATTTAATAGAGCTTAATATCCTAATAACCAATGAGAATGTTTACCAAGAAGAGATTCACCAAGAAGAGATTCACTTGGAAAACCTGGAAACTTTACAAATTGATCATTCCTCTGGTTTAATTCCTAACATAACAGTAGGGAACAAAATAAAGGAAATAATTATAATAGGGTATTCCGATGAATTTATTAAGCTTTCATCGATTATGAGAAGTAATGAACAGTCAGTAGGCTTCCCTAAACTGAGACTCTTTCATTTGAAAACCCCTGATCAAATGACTTCATGCCGTAATCTCATTGTAGATGTTATTTTAGATGTCTATTCAAATGATACTAAATTTATCGTGGATAAAGATATAAAATCAATTAAGGAATATTTTTTGGAGGATAAAGAGCCCCATACTCAAATCTTTAATCATTTTGGGGGATTAATAGATGATAGTATCCTAGCAAAAGTTAAAGACCTTTTTTTAAGAGTATCGAATTTAACAAGCCAATCAATTATCGAAGAGTTTTTGGAGGAAATGAATACTAAACTAGACGTGAAAACACAAACTATCAAGCAGACGGAACAGGATATAGAACAAAAAGATGTAAATGGTTCAAATCATACTAACGAATATGATTTGGAGAGTAAATCAGTAAATAATAAAAAGGACTATGTATATACTTTAATTGACAGTTTGTTATATGACTATAGGATAGGAAGTATACCTACATCTGAAGAACTTTTTAAAGCTTTAGGGCAAGAGAATAAACCTGAAATAGTAGTGGGGATTTATCATGAAATTGTTAAAGAGATTTCTAATGCAAATAATCATGGAAAATATAATTCAAAAGAAGATGTACAAGATCTGAAGATTAAATTATTTACGCAGGCTAGGGATAAAGTCATTAGGGACTTTTCTGAGGAGTGGTTTGTTTCAGAAGACGAACTCGATTTGTCTGCTATACAGTATGTTGAAGGTATTCATGAAATTCCAAACATAGGAAGAATTATTGATAGCAGAAGTTATGAAAGCTACAAAGCTAAACATCAGGAAGCCAACCCATTTGCCAACTCAATTAAGTATACGCAGGCAATGAAACGGGATTGGAAGAGGGAGTTGGATGAAAAAGTAGTGTGGTTGAACGATGAACTAAAAAGAACAAGTAATTTGGATGGAAATAAAAATTATACAGATAATCCCTCAAAAAACGCTAAACGCACCAGAAATCATTCTCACAAGTCTTTGGTGACATCGTGATTCATATAAGATATCCTACACTTGCAAAAGAAGGGGAATGAAAGAGTACAGTTTGTATTTTAGTAGACAGGAAAACCACCTAGTTCATAACAATGGGTGGTTATTCTGTCCAGACTTTAATAAAAAGTGTCCTCTTGATTTTAAATGTGGAATGAATACTCCTATTCTATCCACTCACCCAAATAGTACCCATTTATTAAGTATAATCGATGGATATAATCACGAATAAGCCCTTTCCTAAAATTCATCTTTTCATTTGCAATTTCAAGTTCGCCAAGTTTCTTTTTTATTTCACGATATGGAGGGCTGCTTATAACCTCTACATCTGAAACGGCATTAACAGTTTCAATTCTCTTTACATAGTCAGTAACAATACGAGCTAACTCCGCTACCTCTTTTGTATCGAGTTCTATTTGGCGTTGTTCGTTCTTAATCAACTTTATTAGTAATTCTGACGAAGTGGTTTGTTTATTGTAAGACATCTTTTTATTACTCCCTTCAATTGGTGAAAATTTAATAATGAAATCTGCTTGTAAGGATCAGTTAGAATAGCATCAGGGCATACACCGTAAATCTGTTCACATAGTCTTGCTTATACGTGTAGTGTGTGGGTTTACAGTTAAGGCCTTTGGAATAGACTAGGATGCCTAAATGCTAAGTTAATAAAAGTAACAATCTTGCCCCCCGCAACATAATATCTGTCGAACGTAGTCAAAAGCGTAGTCAAACGTTTTCAACAGTGGCAATAAACCACCCTTATAAACACCGGTATTACAGCCTTTCTAGGAGCGGTTGGTTCGACTCCCGCCGTCTCTATTTGATTCTCGGTTTATTTAGTGAGGAAAAAGTAGTAGGCTGGGAAGGATGTGAATCAGCAGAAGTGAAACTTGCGAAGTAATTGATTCAAAGTGGCCATTAAAGAAAAGATTTAAGGGAGCTACTGTCCTTCATTCATATAACGGTATCCTAGTGAAAACGACGACGTTTCACGTATTGCTCGAGAAAATGAGCCTTTAAAGTTTATTTTCAAGACCACGTGCAAGTAATAATAATCCGTATTAGGAAGCGATATTTCACACATTTAAATATCATCCAAACTTTCCAAATAAAGGATTTGAAACTTTGGATCAAGCAGGGAAATGGGCAAGTGAATTTGTTTACTGGCATAACGAAAAATCGTCTACCAGCATTTTTTATAACAATATAGAAAATCTACTTGAAACTGAGGAGTAGCATTAAACCCAACTCAAAATTGGGTTCTTTTTATACAGGCAAGTGCTACTCTGATAATTTCTTTAAATTGTATGCACTATCAACTCCTCACACGTGGAGGTTGTTACGGAGCTTGAGTTGAAAAGTGTAACGGAATAATAGACTCTTGCTCCATATAACAAACTCTTGTCATAATCCAAATAAAGTCTTGATACTCCTGTGGGAAACGCGTGGATAAAGGCATGAAAAGAATAAAGGAACAAAGAGGGTGGGAACAGGAATCCCATCCTTTTCCTGTACTTTTTTCCGTAAGCTCAATGTGATGGGCACTTTGTATGGAGATACTGGCAGTACGATTTATGGCTTTGATAATAAGACTGAAATGATTCGAATTAATCCTGCTTATTATTCATTTATACAGCGATTTCAAGGGGTATTGAACTATTTAACCAACTATCAATGTGCTCTATTTTTGGAGAAGTTCAATGAACAAGGAGATACGACAAATCTACTTTTAAAAGTAGAGAATGTATCTAAACGAGCGTCTTTGGATCAGTTTTATTATCTTTTATCCTCATTATATAAGGGGAATTGTTTCTATTGCGGCAAGTCGATCAAGAAGAAACAATTGGCTCATGCCGATCATTTTATTCCTTGGAGCTTTGTTCAAGCGGATCAAATTTGGAACCTGGTTATCGCCTGCAAATCTTGTAATCTTTCAAAAAACGACAAGTTGGCTGAAGACAGGTATTTGTCTTCTTTAATTGATCGAAATGAGGAAATAGTGGAGACAGATCTTGTTCACAGGTCTGATATGAAGGTGTATTCTGAGAGAAAACTGACTGACCTTTACAAATATTCGATTGATAATGGATTTACTGACTTTTGGGCACCAATGAAAATTATCATATAAATTACCTATCTTGCTTTTAGTTTATTTCGGGGAGTGACAGGCACCCATCATAGTGCTTTGGCGGAATCGGTAAGATTCATCGTTAAGTAAGTGTATGTTGAGCGATGGGTAAGACGGGGGTAGCAAAATAATAACTATTTTTTGTTATATTGTTTAAAGAAGATAGAGTGGGGGAAATAAGTATGGCTGTTCCAGGTTATCAAGATTTTATGTATCCATTTCTTAAGCAATTAGAAGAATGAAGAAAGCTAAAACAATTCCAAATAGAATCAAATACCGGGAACGTCGACGTATAGTCTTTAAGGAATCTTTTTCACTTTTTCCTTTTGAGATTTGACTTTCAAATGCCAGAACAAACCCATACCCTACTAAAACGGCAAACATCGCTCTTGCTCGGTTATCAATAATGAACATGCCAAAAAGGTTCACGATTTGATCAAAGAAGTTAATACTTTCCACCCTATGCATGATCCCAGGTTTAGTGGCGTACAAATATAGTGGGGCATGTGCAAGTGCAATTAGTAGTACCATAGCACCTCTAGCTAGATCTTATGAAACGGCACGTTTTTTTCTTCTTGTTGTTCTAATGTTTAATGGAAAGGTCATACTGATCTTCTCCTTGGTCTATTACAGATACCCCTAGCTCGCACAAATCTTTACGTAAATGCTTCACTTTTTTCTTATCGCCGTCCTGGAGGGAATTTCGTCTCAATAAAATAAATTAGGAGGTGTTAGTTTTCAAAGGGAACTAGTTCAAGCTGAAAAAGAAGAGAAGTATAAAGGTTTTAGATATACTCGATTGACTGCCTGTAAATAATTATGAAGACATTAATACTAGAAAGGGAATAGATTGATGTTATGATTATTAAAGGAGATTTTTCATATTTTAGTTTGTAATATAGAGAGATATGGTATGGGAATTTAACTGAAACACAATAGGTTAGCTCGTAGTAGAGCTAAGCATATTATTATTATTTAAAAATAAAGAAAGGTATTTCTCCTTATTAAAACTTTTTGTAGGTAGTAGCGAAAATAAACAAACTCGTATTTCCGAACCCTATCACATTAAGCATTGTCAGTAGAATAATACCATAATGAAAGCTGCCTAACTTAATCAATACGGCAGCTTTTTCAGGTTAAAACATCCGTTTTATAAACTTCTATCGAATGTGGAAAGTAAGTAAAACAATCCAATAAATGAGATTACATTAAATCAATCTACTAAATTATAATTATCTTAGAAATTCCCTTTTTACAAATTGTAAAGATTCTTTAATATCGGCATCCAATTTAGCTTCATCTGCTTTTTCAGAAAGGTCTCTCCAAATTTTAATATCAGAACCTACAATGCCTCCTGGGCGAACGAATGGTTCCATCACAATGTAGCCTTCATAATTGATGTCACGAAGTGCCTGCCCCATTTCTGACCATGGCATATGACCTTTGCCGGGCACTTTTCGATTACATTCACCAATGTGGAAATGCCCTAAATAATCACCAGTATAACGAATGGCATCACCAATAAAATCTTCCTCAATGTTCATATGAAAGCTGTCTAACATGACTTTAACATTGTCTTTTCCTATATCTTTTACCAATTCAACCGCTTCTTTCGCATCATTCACTAAAAATTGCTCAAATCTATTTAAAGTCTCTATTAACAGGGTAATATCATATTGAGCAGCATAATCTGCTAATTCCCTCATACTCTTTATACTTTGTTTCCGAGTTTCTGGTTTGTTTATTGATTTTGTGTAATCTACAGGCCAATAAGAATAGATGGTACCGCCAATCTTATGTATACCGGCTTTATGCAGTGCATCTAAAATCTCTTTCATAAAATCAATTCCATTTTGCCTAATGTTTTCATCTCGGGAGGATACATCGTATTCTTTTGGAAGTCCAATTCCTGCCGTTAAAGTAATATTGTATTTCTCGGCTTCAAACCTTAAAGAATATAAATCTTCGTCAGACATATTGACAATTCCTGCAGCTCCTACCTCTAACACATCAAATCCAAGATCAGAAACTTTTTTTACATATTTCAGATAATTTGTATCCCAATCTTCTTCCCAATAAGCAAAATAGATTCCATACTTCATTCTTAACGCCTCCATTATTATAATTTTAATATTGTATAAACTTCCTCTAATATAGAGAAAGTGCTTACAAAAAATAAGAGGTCAGACGAACTTTCGATTTCTTGTTTATTGAATTCGTAATTTAAGTATGTTACTATGTAGTAACAATACGATATTAATATGCTATGTATCAATAATAAGAATCTCTGAAGGAATATGTCAAGGAAAATATAAGATATTGAATTTGAAAATTCAAATAAAATCTAGGTTAATAGAAGAGAATATATAGAAAAAGGAATGAAGTGAGGAATGGTTTTATTGAAAAATGTGCGATTGGATAAATCGGTGCCAATACCATTATATTTCCAACTAAAAGAACTAATATTATCAGAAATCAAAGAAGGTAATTATAAGATTGGGAGTCTGATTCCTACAGAAAATGAATTGAGTGAGATGTTTGGGATTAGCCGTACAACCGTAAGGCAAGCAATAACGGAACTTGCTCAAGAGGGCTGGTTATATCGTGTGAAAAGTAAAGGAACATTTGTATCCAAGCCAAAAATTGACCAAAGTTTCATTCAGGCTTTAGGTTCTTTTAATGACCAAATTGCAGATTTGGGAAGAGTCCCTAGCACAGAGCTTCTTGAGTTTGAAGTGATACTAGCTCCTGTTGAAGTGGCAAAAGAGCTTAAATTAAAACCAAATGAAAAGGTAGTCTACATTCATCGTAAACGCTTTGCTGATGAAGATCCGATTGTCATGGTAAAGACGTATCTTCCATTTAACAAGTGCAAGTTTGTTTTGAATCATGATTTAGAAAAAGAGTCATTGTATCCTGTTCTAGCATTACATGATGATACGCAGATATATAAAATCCGCCGTTTCATAGAAGCTGTAGTGGCAGACGATTATGATATAGAAAATCTAAATATTAGCAGTGATATGGCAATACAGCAATTTCTTTCGATTGGTTACAACGTATATGACGAACCGATTGAATACTCATTAGCGAGATATAGGGGAGATAGAAACAGGTTCGAGGTAATAATCTCGGCCAATTCACCAAAATAGTTCATTATCATCTATGGTTCCATCCTTGCGAATGGGAGCATAGATGATAAAAAAATATATGATTTTTGAATAGATTTAAGGGGTGCTAAAAAAATGACAAAATATATTTTAGCTCATGACTTAGGAACATCGGGGAATAAGGCTACTTTATTTTCAGAAAATGGTAAATTGATCGGGAGTTCTGTCTATTCTTATTCTACTGATTATTTTAATGGCACATGGGTAGAGCAGGATGCAGAGGATTGGTGGAAGGCCGTATGCATCACAAGTAAGAAATTAATTGGATCTTTAGGTATTAATCCGCTAGATATTGCCGTTGTTAGCTTTAGCGGCCAAATGATGGGGTGTCTTTGTGTGGACAAATCAGGGAATCCTTTACGAAGGGCAATTATTTGGGCTGATCAGCGTGCCCAAAAACAAGTAGCCCAAATTGAAGAGTATATTACGCAAAAGGACTTTTATCATATTGTCGGACATCGTAATACGGCCTCATATGGAATTCAAAAGCTTATGTGGGTTCGGGATAATGAACCGGAAATATATGAGCAAACCTATAAAACCTTAAATGCAAAGGATTTCATTGTATCCCGACTTACGGGGAATTTTTATACAGACTATTCAGATGGGAACAGTAATGGATGTTTTGATTTGGTGAATTTAAAATGGTCCGATGAAATTATCGAGTATGCAGGAATAGACACAGATAAACTTCCTGAATTAAAGCCCTCAACCTTTGTTGCTGGAGGAGTAACAAAGAAAGCAGCAGAAGCAACAGGTTTAGCTGAAGGAACATCTGTTGTTATTGGTGGTGGTGATGGTGTAACGGCAAGCGTAGGCGCAGGATCCATAAGTCCTGGGAAAACCTATTGTAGTATCGGGACATCCGCATGGATTACGACAGCTTCTGAAAAACCGATTTTTGACGAAGAAATGAGAACGGTTACTTGGGCACATGTAGTTCCTGGATTATATGCTCCAAATGGTACTATGCAAACTGCTGGTGGTTCCTATAATTGGGTGAAAAATACCATCTGCCAATATGAAATCCAAGAAGCAGAGGCCAATGGGAAGTCACCCTATGAATATATGAATACACAAATCGAACAGTCTCCTGTCGGCTCAAACGGTGTTATTTTTCTTCCGTATCTCCTAGGGGAAAGAGCTCCTAGATGGGATGCTCAGGCAAAAGGTGCTTTTATTGGTTTGAAATCTGAAAATCAACGAGGAGATTTACTCCGAAGTGTTTTAGAGGGGGTAACGATGAATCTCTCTATCATTTTAGACATTCTCCGCAAACATATGGATATTGATGAAATGCTTGTCGTTGGCGGTGGAGCGAAAGGTGCTGTTTGGCGCCAAATCATTGCAGATATATATAATGCGAAGATTATTGTCCCAAACCTGTTAGAAGAAGCAGGTAGTATGGGAGCTGCTGTAACAGGTGGTGTAGGGGTAGGAATGTATAAAGATTTTAATATCATTAATCAATTCATTGAAATTAATCATGTACATACACCTAATTCAGAGGCAGTTATAGACTATCAGCCTATTAAGAAAGTCTTTGATAATTGTTATTTTGCCTTGAAAGATGTTTTTGCAATAGATAAATAGTTAATGTTGATATGGATAATTATTTCATTATTTACTACAAAAAATGTTTATGGATGCTCAAAAAGAAGGTTATGCAGTAGGTGCATTTATTGAAGTTTCACTTTATGATCAAGTCACTATTTCACACCTATAAATATTGTTAAAGGAGACTATATGTATGGATATGCTGAAAAAATTATTCTCACTTGAAGGAAAAGTAGTACTTATAACTGGGGGGGCACAGGGCATAGGGAGAGCCGTTGCTGAACATATTGCAGCAGTAGGTGCAGATATTGTGATTTTTGACCAACAGGCAGAAAAGGCACAGGCTACGGCGGATGCAATCGAAAGAGAATATCAATGCAGAGCAATGGCAATAGGGGTTGATGTAACAAAGCCAGAGGAGATTGCCGTTGCTATTGAAAAAGCAGATACCGAAATGGGGAAATTAGATTTATTGTTTAATAATGCAGGAATTGTGATTCAAAAACCAGCAATTGATTTAACCTCGGATGAATGGTTTAAAGTGATTAATGTCAATCTAAATGGGGTTTTCTTTGTAGCTCAGGCTTTTGGACGATATTTAATTGCTCGTGATAAGCAAGGTGCTATCGTTAACACAGCTTCTATGTCAGGTACGATTGTTAATTACCCGCAGCAGCAAGCATCTTACAATACATCAAAGGCCGGTGTGGTTCAATTGACTAAATCCCTAGCAGTCGAATGGGCTGATAAAGGAATAAGAGTAAACTGCATAAGTCCTGGCTATATCTTTACAGAGTTAACATCATTTGTTAGACAGGATTGGCAAGATTTATGGAAGGAGCTAACCCCATTTAAACGGATGGGTAAGCCGGAAGAATTAGCTGGTGCTGTAATTTATTTGCTATCTGATTCTTCATCCTTTGCAACTGGAACAGATTTAATTATTGATGGTGGGTTCACGATTGTTTAATAACTCTTATTCATGCCTAAGGAAGCTTCAGAGGGGGATTTTAATATGATTGATAGTATTATATTTGATTTAGATGGGACTCTATGGGATACCACCCATATAGGGGCGCAAATTTGGTCAGATGCTGCTTCAAACTATCATATTCGTGTTCAAGTGACAGCTGATCAATTAAAAGGCCTGTACGGATTACCAGTTGATATTATTGCAAATAGATTATTTCCATATGCCTCAGATGAAGTACTCCAAGCTATTATGCAGGAAAGTTCTAGGAAACAATGTCAGTACCTTGAAGAAGATGGTGGCATAATTTTCCCAAGTCTTCTAGAGACATTAAATGAACTAAAGAAAAACTATCGGCTTTTTATTGTAAGCAATTGTGAGGAAGGTTATATTCAAAGTTTCATTAAAGGAAATCAACTGGAAGGTTACTTTGAAGATTTTGAATACCCGGGTAGGACGGGGCTGTCAAAGGCAGATAATATCCGTATGATTATTGATCGTAATCATTTAAAGAACCCTATCTATGTAGGCGATACAGAGTTAGATGCTACGTCTTCAAAGGAAGCTGGCATACCTTTTGTTTATGCTAAATACGGGTTTGGAAATGTTGAAAAGTTCGACGATGTCATTGAGTCGTTAAATGAACTAAATCAATTATCACTTATTAAAATTTAATATAGTTTCAATTTTAATAAACTCCCATTAATTATTTTTAGAATATTCATTTTATTAGTAGATAATTATAATTTATGTAAAATTTATCTGGTATTGACGGGCGGTAAAACCCCCATCTCAAGGCTTAGAGGAATTGAAGAAGCGTCGGTGGGGGATGAAGAAAACCCCACTGATTGAAGTTGCACTATATCTAAAACAAAACATAGAAGCGTTTTAATTTTTCTTAAAATTCTTTTAATAAGAATATTGATAACGCTATCATTTTGTTGTATAGTATGGACATGCATATATTGTAATGTAGTAACAATACTATGTATTGAAAAATAAGATCTAATCTAGGGGGATATGCACATGAAGAAAAAGTCTTTATTTTCATTACTATTAGGTGTGTTAATGGCAGTGTTACTAGTTGGATGTAATTCTTCAGAGGAGTCATCTAAAGACGGAAAATCTGGTAATGAAAAGTTTAAAGTTGGTTTTGCGATCAAGACTCAAGATTCGCCTTACTTTGTGTCATTAGTTGATGCTGTTGAAGAATATGCAGGGGCAAAAGGTTGGGATTTAACGGTACTAGATGCAAATGGAGATACTACAAAAGAAGCAGAAAACATGGAAACTTTTATTGCCCAAGGTATGGACTTAATTTTCTTAGATAGCATTGAACCAGACGCCGCAGTTCCTAGTATTAATAAAGCTGCAGAAGCTGGAATTGGTGTTATTAACCTAGACAGTGGAGTTGGAGAAGGAGCTAAAGATATTACAACGGTTTATTCAGATAATAAACAAAATGGTAGATTAGTAGGGTTAACTTATGCTGAAAAAATGGAGGATAAAGAAATTAAATCTATTATCCTAAGCGGTGCTAAAGGAAATGTAGCAGGTATGGAAAGAAGAACAGGTCTTTTTGCTGGTATTATTGAAGGAAAGACTGGAATTACAGAAGAAGAAGCTTGGAAGCAAGCAGAAGCATTTGATAAAGAATTAACATCAAAGGGTAAAGCCACTCATGCTGAAGCGAAATTTACGGTTGCAGGACAAGGTTGGGGGAACTGGACTGAGGAAGAGGGTCTAACAGCTTCTGAGGATCTGATTACAGCTAATCCAGGTTTAACAACTGTATTAGGTGAAAACGATCATATGTTATTTGGTGCAATGACAGCGCTTAAAAATTCTGGGGCTGAAGGTGTTGATATTGTTGCTGCTGCGGACGGAGCGAAAGCAGCTTATGACTTAATTAAAGAAGACAAATACTATGCTACAGGTGAAAACAGTCCTTATAAAGTTGCAGAGTTAGGTGTTAAGATTGCCGAAGAAATTTTAGTGGATGGCAAAGATATGTGGAGCTACGAAGACATTACATTAACAAAGCCAGCAGCTGTAACGAAGGAAAATGTAGACGAATATTATGAATTCGGTTTCTAGAAACTAAAATCCACAAACTGTCTATTACTTAAAGGCAATGATAGTAATAGACAGTACCACTTATCTTTAGGGTTTTGGTTTTAATTGCAATCATTTAAAAATTATTATAAGTGAAGTCAGTTGAATAAAAGATCTGCCATTTTACGAAAGAGGAGGATTACTTCTTATCATTATTTCTATAGAAAGGGGAGACAAAAATTATGCAGAAAGAATATGCCGTACAAATGAAAAATATTACAAAACATTTTGGCGGTGTGAAAGCGTTAACAGATGTTTCTCTTAATGTTGAAAAAGGGGAAATCCATGCATTAATAGGTGAAAATGGCGCTGGAAAATCCACCTTGATGAAAATCTTAGCAGGTGCCTATCAAAATGATAAAGGCCAGATATTAATCAACGGTAAAGAAGCAAAAATTACATCACCTAAAGATGTTATTAATTTAGGAGTTTCAGTTATTTATCAAGAATTTATGCTGGCACCTGACCTTACTGTCGCAGAAAATATCTTTATTGATAAACTAGCCGATTCTGGAATGTTAATTAATTGGAAGATGTTGAAAAAGAGGGCAAAAGAAGAATTAAAAAAGCTTGGGTTCGATGATATAGACCCAGAAGCAAAAGTAGGGAGTTTGAGTGTTGCATATCAACAAATTGTGGAAATCTGTAAATGCCTTGCAAGAGAATCAAATGTATTAGTTTTTGATGAGCCAACGGCTGTATTAACGTTTTCTGAGACTCAAAAGTTACTATCCATTATCAATAATTTAAAAAATAATGGTGTTAGTATTATCTATATTTCTCATCGTCTGGAAGAATTATTAAAAATCAGTGATCACATTACCGTATTAAAAGATGGAAAATACGTAGATACAGTAGTTACCTCCTCTATTAATAAGGAAGCATTAGTTTCCATGATGGTTGGAAGAGAGATTACCCAATTGTTCCCTGAACGCAAAATGAAAATAGGAAAAGAAATATTAAAGGTTGACAACTTAAGTGCCGGAAACCTGGTTAAAGATGTCAGCTTCTCAATTAAAAGTGGTGAAGTAGTTGGATTTAGTGGTTTAGTAGGCTCAGGAAGAACTGAAACAATGCGGGCTATATTTGGAGTAGATAAAAAGAAATCTGGAAAAGTAATTTACTTTGGAGAAGAAGTGAATTTTAAAGATCCAAAAGAGGCGATAAATAAAGGATTTGGGCTTCTCCCTGAGGATAGAAAAAAACAAGGCTTATTGTTAGAGCAATCCATTCGGATGAATACGACAATAGCGTCAATGTTTAAAATAAAGAAATTCGGTGTTATTAATCATAATAAAGAAAAAGAGTATGTGGAAGATTTGTTGGCTAGTATAGCTACAAAGTACGGTTCTATGGAAGATAATGTGAATAGTCTAAGCGGAGGAAACCAGCAAAAAATTGCCCTTGCAAAATGGCTCTCTGCGGATTGTAAATGTCTTGTATTTGATGAGCCTACCCGAGGGGTAGACGTTGGTGCGAAAACAGAAATCTATAAGATTATTAACCAGCTTGCCGAAGAAGGTGTAGGGGTTATCGTGATATCCTCTGAAATGTCTGAGATTATCGGAATGTGTGACCGTGCCATTGTTATGCGTCAAGGATTAATAGCCGGAGAGGTAGATAAGTCTGAGCTAACTGAAAATAACCTAATAAAACTTGCAATGGGGGTATAAGAGATATGGCTAACATGGAATTGGGATATAACAAAAACCTGACTAAAGAAAAAAAAAATAAAAAGCTTAATTTCAAACAATTCCTGATCGATAACAATACATATATCATCCTAGTATTATTAATCATTATCAGCAGTATGCTTACCGATACCTTTTTAACATCCATGAACTTGAGGAATATTGCTCTTCAACAGGCAGCGCCAATATTAGTCGCTATTGGGATGTTATTTGTTATCGTAGCAGGTGGTATTGACTTATCAGTCGGTTCAGTTATGGCCGTAGGAGCAACCGTATCTGCCATTTTGATTAGTGATATGGGAATGAATTATCTTCCGGCAATGTTTCTTGCTGTTGTGATCGGAATTATTTTTGGATTATTTACGGGTATTTTAGTAGCCTACGCAGGTATGCAGGGGTTTGTAGCATCCCTAGCTACTATGACTATTGCAAGAGGGGTTTCCTTTGTAATTACGGAAGGAAGACCAGTTAAACTCGAATCTGGAACTCTAGATACGATTGTAAGCAAGGAATTCTTTTACCCTATTATTCTCATAGCTCTTGTTTTAATTGTTGTATTCGCGTTTGTACAAAAATATACCAGCTGGGGACGAATCGCTATTGCTATCGGTAGTAACCCAACAGCAGTACAGCTTGCGGGTATCCGGACAAAAAGATACATCATGTCAACATATGCTGTGTCAGCTGCGCTAGCCGCATTAGCAGGTGTTTTTATTGCAGCAAGATCTTCAACCGGAAGTGCTACAGTAGGAATGGGTCAAGAGTTGGATGCCATTGCTGCTTGTGTAATCGGTGGGGCAAGTCTTGCAGGGGGGAAGGGCTTTGTAGTGAAAGCAGTGGCTGGCGGACTTATATTAGGATTAATCGGAAATATTATGAACTTAATGGCCGTCCCATCTTATCCGCAGGACATTATTAAAGGCTTCATAATTATCGCGGCGGTATTATTGGGAATTTTAACTAATAAATCTGAAAAGGCAGTTTAATAGTTTAGGAGCCTTTGTATGAGGGGCAGAGATTAGGAAATCAATAAGTAATGAAAGGGCGAAGAATTTTATGAAAACATTAGTAGTAAATTCTGATGGCCAATTAGTGATTATAGAAGTACCCGTTCCCAAATACAATTCTAAACAAGCTTTGGTAAAAACCATCAGCTGTGGAATTTGTGGTACGGATGCTACTATTATCAAATCCGAATTTAAAGGCTTTCCTAGAGAGAAATATCCCTTAATGCTTGGACATGAAGGTGTAGGCCGAGTAGTTGAGATAGGCTCTGAGGTAACAAGCTTTAAAGTCGGAGATATTGTTTTGCTTCCTTTTAACGATGAGGATGAAGAACAATACGGCTCTTTAGGTTCGGCCTGGGGAGCGTTTAGTGAGTATGGTGTTATAAATGATAAATCAGCTTATCAGGAGGATGATATTCCTGAGGCTGCTTATGCACAGCAGGTTGTACCTGTTGATATTGACCCGGTAGATGCAACAATTCTAATTACCTTAAGAGAAGTTTATAGCACGATTAGATATTTTGATATTAATAAAGATGATAGTATTGTTGTTTTCGGCAGCGGACCTGTTGCCGTAACCTTTATCAAATTAATGAGTTTAATGGGATTCCAGTCGATTATTGGAATTGCTAGAAGTGAGGAAAAGCAGAACATTCTTTTGGAGAACGGGGCAGATGCCGCTTTTAATTGCAGAGCAACTGATATTAAGAATGAGATCCGAACATTATACCCTAATGGAGTCAAGTATGTTTTAGACGCTGTTGGGACTGCTGAGATTATTAATCAAGCGATGGAATTGATTGAAGATCGAGGAGAAATACTTTGTTATGGTGTACCAAAGTACAATCAAATGCAGCTTGATTGGAGTAAGGCTCCCTACAATTGGAAGCTTAATTTCCAACAAATGCCCTCTAAGCTTGAGGAAAGTGAGTCGTACGGTCAGATTTTATCCTGGATTAGGGAAGGCAAGATTAACTTGAAGGACTTTGTTTCAAATTACTTTACGTTCGAAAATATTTTGGATGCTTTTGAAGAGTATACGAATCATCGAATTTTAAAGAAAGCAATAATTACTTATCCATCTTGATGGGAATTTATTTTTCAAAATATGAGGGGGATGTGCAAATGCTTCAAGCAATTATGGTTGAGCCCGGTAAAATTGAATTTAATGATGTACCAGTTTCAAAAGTAAAGCCTTACCAAATTAAAATTAAAGTGAAGCGAATCGGAGTCTGCGGTTCTGATATCCATGTGAATCACGGCAAACATCCTTATACTAGTTATCCGGTAGTACAAGGTCATGAAGTATCAGCAGAAGTTGTTGAGGTGGGCTCTGAAGTTACGAATGTTAAGATAGGAGATAAAGTTACCATCCAGCCACAAGTAGTCTGCGGCGAGTGTTATCAATGTACCCATGGATTATATAATGACTGTGAAGAACTGAAGGTTATGGGTTTTCAAACAACAGGGATGGCAAGCGAGTATTTTGTCGTCGATGCTAGTAAAGCATTAGCACTACCTGCTGAAATGAGTTTTGAGCATGGAGCAATGATCGAACCTCTTGCTGTTGCCGTGCATGCTGTAAGACGTGCTGGAGATGTAACGAATAAAAAGATCCTAGTGCTAGGCGGGGGGCCAATTGGTAATCTCGTTGCCCAAACAGCTAAAGCAATGGGAGCAGAATCAGTGCTCATATCAGAACTAAGTAAATATCGTTTAGAAGTTGCTGAAAAGTGCGGCATTAAGACTATTGATGCTAAAAATGAGGACATATTGAATGGTATCATTGCGAATTTTGGTAATGACCGAGCAGACGTTATATTTGAGTGCATAGGAATCAATGTTACCATTAACCAGGCCATTAATTCTGCCCGAAAAGGAAGTACCATCATCGTTGTTGGTGTATTTGCAGAGCTAGCAAATATCAACATGGGCTATGTGCAAGACCACGAACTATCCTTACTCGGCAGTGCTATGTATCGTGAAGAAGATTATGTAAAAGCAATTGAACTTGTCAATGAAGGTTTAATTGATTTTGATACGTTAATCACGCATCGAGTGAAATTTGAAGATTATGCCAAAGCTTATGCTCTTATTGATGAGCAGAAAGACTATGCGATGAAGGTCATGATCGAAATAGACTAATATTTTTTCAATCGTAATGTTTATGTTTATTTGGAAATAGCGTTGCCTATTCCAAATAAAATTTTTAATCAGTTATGTCGTGACATAACTACATAATAACAATCAATAGACCGGAAACGATTGACTGAAAAATCAAGAACTTACTATAGGGGGATGAGGATGTAATGAAAGAAAAAATCTTAATCACGCCTAAATCATTTAAAAACTACAAAGAAAAGGCTCATAAGCTACTTCAGGAACATGGCTATGAGATCATCGAAAATAATTTGGGCAGAACGATGACGGAGGAAGAGATCATCGAGCTAGCCAATGATGATGTTGTCGGTATTATCATAGGTGTAGATCCACTTCCATCTAATGTTCTAGAACAATGCAAGAGCTTACGAGCAATCTCTAAATATGGGGTTGGTATGGATAATATTGACCTTAAAAAAGCAGACGAACTTGGAATCCTTGTAAAAAATGCGGTAGGAACGAATTCGATTTCAGTGGCCGAACATGCGATTGCTCTTATGTTTGCAGGTGCAAGACATTTACCGAGTATTGCCGCTGGAGTTAAAGCATATGGATGGGAACGAAGTATTGGCTTCGAGTTAACTAATAAAAACCTTGGTCTAGTTGGTGGCGGACAAATTGGAAAAGAGGTTGCCAAGAGAGCGGTTGGAATTGGTATGAAAGTTACAATCTATGATCCTTATTTTAATGATTTCGAATTCCTTGAAAAATATAATATCCAAACAGCAGACGAGTTATCAGAACTATTAAAAATGTCCGATATTATTTCCCTTCACTTGCCGGCGACGGAAGAGACCAAAGGGCTAATCAATGTTGAAACATTAAAACTAATGAAGCCAACCACCATCCTTATTAACACATCTCGTGGAGAACTTGTGGATGAAGCAGCGCTTTATCATGCGCTTGTTAATCAGGAGATAGCCGTTGCTGCACAGGATGTGTACTCTTCTGAACCACCAAAACAAGGGGATTTATTAGTGGCACTTCCCAATTTCATCTTAACACCGCATATTGGTGCTTTTACCTATGAGGCAGTGGAACGAATGGCAATGGTTTCAACGGAAAATCTCATCAATATGCTTGCTCAAAAGGAAGTTGCAAAATGAATAATGGCTTAGATTATTTAACTAGTGTATCGAATTCATCCAAGGGTTTAATTATTGAGAGTCAAGAGGATGTAAGTGGTAATGAGCAACCTTATCACCAAGTAATTACCACTGTAACTGGGCCAATAGCGTCGGAAGAAATCGGTTTTTGTCACAGTCATGAGCATCTTTTTTTAAAAAAAGGCCCAAGTGCTGAAATAGATTCTTCTTTGCAAATAGATGATTTTGATAAAACCACTCAGGAACTGAATTTATTTAAAGCGGTTGGTGGTACGACCGTAGTGGATGCCCAACCCATTGGAAGCGGCCGCCATAGTCAGTGGTTAATGGCTGCTTCGCAACAAACAGGTATTCAGGTCGTTGCTTCCACTGGGTTTCATAAATTAATGTTTTACTCTGAAAATCATTGGATTCGAACGGCAAATGTTGATACACTCACTGAACTATTTATAGATGAACTGGAAAACGGGATGTATGCAGATGGAGAAGATGCATGGCCTGTAGAAAAGATTGTGGCAAGGGCAGGTATTATTAAGACGGCCGCGGATTTTGAAGGTGTGGGAGGTCAATATTACCGGCTTTTCAAAGCTGCTTCCCAGGCAGCGATTGCTACTGGGACACCCATCATGAGTCACACTGAACTCGGGTATGGAGCTCTTGATCAGATTAAGCTGTTTACAGATTTAGGCGTTGCTCCTAGCCAATTAATCATGTGCCATTTAGACCGAAAAATGGATAACGTTGATTATATGCTTCATGTTGCGAGCACGGGGGTTTATTTAGAACTCGATACCATCGGACGATTTAAATATCATTCGGATGACGAAGAAGTAGAGCTGATTATTAAGCTGATTGAGGCAGGTTATGAAAATCAAATTTTACTCGGACTGGATTCCACCCGAAAGCGATTAAGAAGCTACGGTGGTGAACTCGGTTTGGATTATTTGGTCAAAAGTTTTTTGCCCAAACTTGAGGATAGTGGTGTATCAAGAGCCTTAATCCGAAGATTCATGCACGAAAATCCAGCAAAAGCCTTCAGTAAACGTATTCTTACAACATAAAACAGAGAGGAGATATCCCTTTGAAATTACCAGAAAAAGCAACTCAGCCGACCATGTATTTTATCGGTGTAACTACCAAGAAATCATCCATCATGAAGCTTTTCCCCTTTTGGGCGGAAGCGTTAGGACTGGAAAAAGCGGTCTTAAAAGGGATTGATATCGATATTCATGCGGATCCCCAAGCTTATCGGGATGTGGTGCAGTTTATCAAGGATGATGAACTATCGCTCGGGGCACTTGTAACTACCCATAAGATTGACCTTTATCATGCTGCTAAGGATCTCTTTGATTACCTTGATCCTTATGCAACCATGTTTGGTGAACTCTCTTCTATTTCCAAAAAGAATGGTAAGCTTGAAGGCTATGCAAAAGATCCTATTTCTAGCGGTTTAGCAATGGAAGTTTTTATTCCAGAAAACTATTGGAACAACCATGGTGGAGATTTGTTCATTATGGGAGCTGGCGGAAGCGCTATAGCAATCAGCTCTTACTTGTTAGATCGTAGTAAGGGTCAAAATACCCCATCCCGAGTGGTGATTACAGATCTAAACCAAGAGCGTCTTGAGGAGATTGAACGTATTATCCGCGAAATTAATCCTGATGTTAATGGTGAATACCATTTAACACAAGAGCCAAGCCAAAACGATGCGTTACTCGCTCAACTTAAACCATATTCTTTCGTAATAAATGCGACTGGATTAGGAAAAGACCGCCCTGGTTCACCATTAACGGAGGAGTGCATTTTCCCTGAAGAGAGCCTTGTATGGGAATTGAATTATCGTGGTGAGCTGGATTTCTTCCATCAGGCCCTTCGTCAAAAAGAATCAAGAAACCTTTATATAGAAGACGGCTGGATTTACTTCATCCACGGCTGGACGCAGGTTGTTGCTGAGGTCTTCCATATTGACATAACCGGATCTGTTTTCTACCGAATTGAACAAATTTCAAATGAAACAAGGTAAGTAATTTTCGAATGAACTCTATTAGTTTTATTAGAATGATAAACCCAATAACCAACTAAGCACATATGTGGTTCAACACTCTGAATGAATTAATGCTGAACTTTATGACAGATGCAAATTTACAAAAATGAAAGAGTTAATATAAAAACAAACAGAGGTGACTTAAGGATGACTGAAAAAGTTTTAAAACCATTTACTATTGATTTTGATCTTATTACTGGCTACTCCCAAGCGAAAAATTCAACTAAGCGTCCGCTTTCGAAAATGAAAGGTATGTATGCAGATGACGTTGCTTTTGATTCAGCAACACAAAACGACGATCCGCTAGTTTATGAGTTTTACGAACTCGACCTACCAGAAACGCCAGGTAATCTATTATTCGGAACAAGTATCGTCTACTCTGGAAAAGTTGGCGATGAGTATTTTATGACGAAAGGTCATTTCCATACCATTTTAGACACAGGTGAAGTCTACTATTGCTTAAGTGGTTATGGAGCCATGTTAATGGAAAATCCGGAAGGGGATTGGGATATACAGTATTTCTCCCCAGGAAAAGCCGTCTATGTACCACCACGTTATGCACATAGAAGCATCAATCTTGGAAATGAGCCACTTGTGACGTTCTTTACATTCCGGGCAGATGCCGGTCATGACTACGGTACCATCGAAACCAAGGGATACAGAAAACTTGTTGTTGAAAGAGATGGAAAGCCTGAAATAATTGATAATCCAAAATGGAAAGAATAAGGGGCGTATACTATGAGTAATAAATGGGAAGTTATAAAAAAAATTACTGACTCAGGATTAGTTGTAGTTGTCCGGGCAAACGATGCGGATGAAGCGAAAAAAATTACCGAAGCCTGTCTAAAAGGAGGAGCAGCCGCGATTGAAATTACTTACACTGTTCCAGGTGCTACTCAAGTCATCGAAGAGTTGGCTAAAGAATACCAAAACGAGATTATTATTGGGGCCGGAACCGTATTAGATCCTGAAACTGCACGAATTGCTTTGCTTTCAGGTGCAGAATATGTTGTCAGTCCTTATCTTAATGAAGAAACTCTTAAACTGTGCAATCGATATCAAGTCCCATGTATGCCAGGTGTAATGACTGTTGATGGTGTGGTCAAAGCAATGGAACTTGGTGCTGACATTTTAAAAGTGTTCCCAGGGGAAGCCTTTGGACCAAATATTATCAAAGCAATTAAAGGTCCTCTACCTAAATCCAGTCTTATGCCAACAGGAGGTGTAAGCCTTGATAATGTAGGGCAATGGATTAAAGCAGGAGCTGTTGCTGTAGGTGCTGGAGGATCGCTCACTGCTAGTGCCAAAACTGGTGATTACAAAACCATTTCCTCATTAGCCGAACAGTTTGTCCAAAAAATAAAAGAGGCAAGATTAGAAAAAGCATTCTCGGGAAGATAAATATTAGCCAGGACCAGCACACGAAAACTTGAATAAAGTTAGCTAACAAATGGACACGGGATCATCATTAACCGTGTCCATTTGATTACCTTCGAATTTGGTTAATTTTTTTTGTAAGATAGTTCATATGGAAAACTGGTATGATTCTTAAAAATTTCTTAAACGACCATCTGCTTTAGGTGGTCGTTTAAGGATAGAAATGGTTGCATCCAGTATCTCTTATAAACCTTACTTAGATATATCACGCTAAAGCGTATTTTCAGAAGAGGGCAACTAGTGGGACAGGTTACCTGTCCTTATGTCTCACGCAGTAGGAAAAGCCGGAAATGTCATGCCTCGTTGGGGCAAAGAAGGCTTTAGACCAGATGTCATCGTTGTCGATCCACCAAGAACTGGCTGTGACCAAGCATTACTACGCACGATTATGAAAGTAAAACCGAAGAAGATTGTGTATGTGTCTTGTAATCCATCAACATTGGCGAAGGATTTGCAGGAGCTGAGTAAGCTTTATAAGGTGGAAAGCATGCAGCCTGTGGATATGTTTCCGCAGACGAGTCATGTGGAAGTTGTTACTGAGCTTAAGTTAAAAGATTAATGCTAAAACCTTGCCGTATGGCAGGGTTTTTTAGGATTAATGGTGGTGAACCGTACCATAAGTAAATGAGGTATATAAAAAGACCTTTTATGTTTCTATCAATTAAACATAAAAGGTCTTAATTTTATTATTTTCCCTGTATTCATTGACCTATTTGTATAGCCATACGTGCATAATAGATAATAATTGTTCCATGATTACTGGCTTACTAATATAATCTGAAGCACCTGCATCAATACATTGATCTCGATCATATTTCATTGCCTTCGCTGTAAGTGCAATAATAGGAAGATTATTGAATTCAGGAATTTGTCGTATAAATTGAATTGTCTGGAATCCATCCATCTTAGGCATCATAATATCCATGAGAATTAGTTCGATGTCTGGATTACTTTGTAAAATTGCGATACCTTCCTCTCCATTTTCCGCAAACAATACTTCAACTTGATAACTTTCAAGTGCTGATGATAATGCAAATATATTTCGGATATCATCATCAACTAAAAGTATTTTTCTGCCCTCTAACAATTCTCTTCTTTCAAGCAAACCTATCCATGGTTCACCATCTTGTAATCGAGTCACAGATGGGGCCGATGTTGCGGAACTGGAATCTTCAAAAAGCCCCGTAGCTATCTCTGCTTCAGCTAGCGATAATCTATTTGTGTTTCTATTATTTTGATTCGGTAAAAATAAAGAAAAAATGCTTCCTTGGCCCACTGTACTTTCAACTTCAATAAAGCCACCTAATAAGTGAGAGATTTCCCGGCTAATGGAAAGTCCTAATCCTGTTCCGCCATATTTGCGGCTAATGGTTCCATCAGCTTGTTTAAAAGCGTCAAAAATAGTGCCCTGTTTTTCTGCCGGTATGCCAATTCCCGTATCCTTAACTGAAAATGCAAGTTCAATATCTAAATGAGTTAACGTTTGCAAGTTTGTAAGTGACTCTTTTTTTACTTTTTCAATGATGAATGAAACAGAACCATGGTCGGTAAATTTAAAGGCATTCGATAATAAATTTTTCAAAATTTGCTGTAAACGCTGCTTATCGGTATGAATCGATTTGGGCAAATTAGAATCAAGAAGAATGTTGAACTCTATATTTTTCTTACGTGCAACAGGGGTAAATTGTGCTTCCACAAAATCCTTAACGTCGCTAAGTAATACTTCATTAATATTAATTTCCATTTTCCCTGCTTCCACTTTTGCTATATCTAAAATGTCATTTATTAAATGTAACAGATCATTTCCTGAAGAAAAAATAGTTTCCGCATAATTGACTTGTTTTGAAGTCAGGTTTCCATGGGCATTTTCAGCTAGCAATTGGGCTAGAATCAGCAAGCTGTTGAGCGGTGTGCGCAGCTCGTGGGACATATTAGCAAGAAATTCTGATTTATATTGAGAACTAATGGCTAACTGTTGTGCCTTTTCTTCAAGAATGCTTTGTACTTGCTCTACCTCTTTTGTCTTCTGTTCAGACTGTTCAATTTGTACTTCAAGTTGCTCATTAACTGTTTTTAACTCTTCTTGCTGCAATTGAAGCTCTTCAGAGTGGCTTTGCAGTTCTTCTGTTAAAGCCTGTGACTCTTGGAGCAGCTTTTTAAACTGCATATTTCTTAGTATACTGTTTATATTGACACCGAGATTGTCCATTAATTCTTTTAGCAGCATTTGTTCTTCAGTATTAAAAGATTTAAATGAAGCTAATTCAATAACAGCTAAAACTTCTCCTTCAAATTTTACTGGTATAATCAAAATGGCTGATGGCGATGCTTTACCAACACCAGAAGTAATTTTAATATAATTCTCAGGCACTCGGTCTAGCAGAATCATACGATTCTCTAATGCGCACTGTCCTACAAGACCCTCTCCTAAACGAAAGCTCTCTGCACCAATGTTCTGTTGATTATAAGCATAAGCAGCTACTTTTTGGAAAAGCCTTTCAGTTCCTTCTTCATTTTTTATATAGAAAACCCCATAAGATCCTTCAACCATAGGCGTGACTTTTGATATGAACAGATTTGCTAAAGAGTTTAAATCAGCTATCCCTGAATGCATCGTAGCAATTTCAGCAATTTTTGTTTTTATCCAGCTTTGTTTCTCTGCAATATTTTTTAGTTCAATCAGTTCAAGTTGGGTCATTTCGAGTTCTTCTGTTCTAATTTTAAGTTGACGAACTAAGGACTCATTTTCAAAAATTGTAATGACTTGTCGAATGACAATAAATAAAAGAATAAATGCTCCACCTATTACAAAACTTGAGTAATCTTCTTTTTTGGTCATACCAAGAATGATGAAAATCAGCAAACTAAAATACGGTAATATATTAAACAGTCTGTAGAACGGTTTTTCATGCTCTTTTTTTTCTTGTGATAGATTATCCTTCATTTTGACAGAATAAAAACTTGATATACCTATTAATAATAGACAGAAATTCCATACTGGGTTTAAAGGTGACAAAAGATCAAATGTAGAAGTAATTGAATAGAATAACCAAAAACAATCTACAATGGTGTAAATAATCATTGCTATACCATTTAAAAATATGATTTTAGGCGAAAAAATCCCTTTATTAAAAAAGAAGAGCAACGCAATACTAAACATAACCCCTAAAATAGCTACCGGATAAGTTACCGAGATAATGAGTTTAAAAGTGGATATTTCAGAATTATGTAAAAATGGTTTTAAGAAATAAACCCACGATATTGTTGTTAACACAGTCATAAATATAAAGGAATTAAAAAAAAGTTGAATTGTTCGATATTTCACTTTTTTTGTAAATATTTTATAAATTACAGCAATACTGTATATAATACTAAACATGGCATAAAACAAATTATCCCAACCTGGGAATGGGTTGTACTCGTTTAAAACAAACTGGTGGTATCTCCATATTATTTCCCCAATAAATTGACTAAATAATGCGAGGCAGAGAATGAGCCAAAATCTTTTCTCCTCTTTTTCCTTTATATGATAACTGGCTATACCTATAAATGTAATTGCAATCAATGGACCTAAAATTGCAATTAATCCAATTCCTAATAGGTTTGTTGGCCATAGTACAATCAACAAATAATAAACGAATGTATAGACCAATGTAATTAATATTGAAGGTTTCTTGAATTTCTCCAATGAGTTTCATCTCCTTTCATCGTTTAGGGGTTTTTCTAAAAGATAATTATTTTAATAGTTTAAACCATTTGAAAATTGAGAATATTTAGTGCGCATGATCATTGACGGCCCTTGATTCGATAAAGAACTGTACAATTAATGTGTAATATATACGGAATAACGCCTTTCTTAAATTTTACCAAAATACTGCAATTAAAAAAATTATATTGAATCAATTTTACCCTTAGAGCCTTAAGGACTATAGGGAACAAAAAAAGGAGTACCTCCCCAGAATGTAGAAATAAGTAGTCACCACAACAAACTTATAAGACTGGAGGAAGACCCCCTATGGACTATTATACGGCAAGGAGGCCTATTTGGACTACAAGGATTATTTGATTTAGAACCTACCCACCGTTTTGAGGCTATTTTTTCTAACATCGACATTGATCCGATCTTCGCTGTGGTAACGAAGAAATCGTATTTTGGTAGACCTGTTGAACTGAACTACGCAGCTATGATTTCCTCACTTGAGACCCAAAAAATCCTGAATTTTATATGAAACTGTTAAGCAACAGCAAAATAAGAAGAGCGTGTAAGTGGGTATTCTGGCTAATGTGTTTTAAGACACTTCTCTGAATTTTAGGGTTTCAAAGCTTTATCCTTATAACTACTTTAGTAGTAATTGATTTCATATGCATGACGTTTTATGCAGGGGAAAATCTATAAAAGGGGATAACAGTAAGAAGAAGCAGAGAGACATTGCTCTCCACTTCGCTTCACACTATACCGATTAGTCGGGGACATTCGATTTATATCATTCTTCTTAAATCATGATAGTTTTGCAAAAGAGCTGTCCATATGGATCACCTAATGTTTTGAATTGGCACTGCGCCTGATCGGCGGCGTTCAAGTTCTATGTCCATTTCTGCCCGTTTATTATCGAGCTTGTAGGGAATTATGGTGATTGCGATTAGTACACAGATGACAAGTGGTATCCAGATAAAGCTTATTTCAATATAATTTAAAGCGGTTTCAGTTTGTTTAGCATTCGGAATATAACCGCCCATTTTCAAAATAACGCCTACAAGTGCACTTCCAAGGCCTAGGCTTACTTTTACAAAAAATCCTTGGAAAGCGGCAATCATCCCCGCAATACTTCGATTATTTTTGTACTCTGAATAATCAATTACATCTGGCTGAATCGCAAAAGTGGTGCCGAAGATGCCATAGATTCCAAGCCCGGTAATGGCTAAACCGGCAATCAGCAAGCCAGGTGATGACTTTCCAAAATAAATGACAAAATCTCCAACAATATAAATAGCTGTACTTAAAAGCAATACATTTTTCTTCGGCATTTTCTTCTGCAACCAGGGCAATATTAGCAGTATGGGCAGACCAGAGAGAATACCGAAAAGTCCTACAAACGTCAGCCAATCCGTACGGCCCAAATTGTATGTGAAATAGTAGATAACGGTTGTATTTCTAATGACAAAAAGACCAAAATAGAGAAAATTCAAGATAAAGAAAATAACGGCAGGGCCAGTCAATCCTTTAAAATCCTGTTTAAAAGAGGATTTCCCAGGTTGAACGGTTGGCGGAACCACCTCTTTCGTATTTATGAAGGTAAACACAAATACGAGCACGGCGACAATGCCATAAACGGTCATCGTAATGAAATAACCTTTTTGGTTATCTCCTTGACCGAAGAAATTCACCATTGGCGTCGTAATCGACATAACTAAAGCGGTTCCAATTAACGCGCAAATCATACGAGTCGATACTAACCAGTTTCGCTCGTGGTTATCAGAAGTTAACCTCGGTACAATCGTATTTAACGGGATATTAACCACCGTATAAGCAATATTCAACAAGCAATATGTGATATACGCCCAGAGAATTTTTCCTGACATACTAAAATCGGGAACCATAAAGGTCATGATCGTAAAGACAGCAAACGGAATGGCTCCAATTATGAAGTAAGGTCTTCCTTGTCCCCATCTAGTCCGAGTTCGGTCAACCAATAATCCCATTCCGGTATCGGCAAAAGCATCAATGATTTTGGTTACTAGCATTAAGGTACCAGCAACGGTTGCGGAGATTCCAAAGACATCTGTATAAAAAAACAACAGGTAAGACGCCATTGTACTAAATACGAGGTTGCAGGCGAAGTCGCCCGCCCCGTATCCAATTCTTTTTTTCCATTTATTCATTGTTATCACATATCCTTATTTTAAAATTGGTAAAGCATATGCTCAAATTATGTTGCAGAAAGTCTTGTCAACGTTTTCATATTAGACTTTAAATTTTGATAGATTGATTTATAAACTTGGTAATAGTCATTATATATCCTATGATTCTCTTTATTTGGCATGATTTTTTGATCGAGAACCTGCCATTTCTTCACATCTTCATAAGAGAGAAGACCTGTACCAATACCAGCAAGCATGACATCGCCCATATTTGCTTCTACATCATGAATCGGGCAGACCACTGGATAGCCTGTGACATCAGCAAAGATTTGTCTCCACAATTTTGATTTTGTAACACCACCGGCTAGTAGGATATATTCGCCTATATTTTCTCCGGTCGCTTCAATCGCATCTCGTAGAGAAAAGGCAACCGCTTCCAGAAAGGCACGATAAATATGAGCCTTTGTATGTGCCAATGAAAGTCCCACGATGGTACCTTTTGCATCAGAATCCCAAATAGGACTTCGTTCTCCCATAAAGTAAGGAAGGACAACCAACCCTTCGCTTCCAACTGGAATGTCTGCGGCCTGTTCATTTAACACATCATAGGCATTTTTTCCGCCTTCTTTTTCTGTTTCCAATTCATATTGACACATCGTCTGACGGAACCATTTTACAATCGCTCCAGCTGTAGCTCCTCCGGCAAAATAATAGGAAAGTCTTTTCGCATCAAATAAATACGGCCAAACAATCAAATCTTTCCCTTTCACTGGTTGATCAGATATTAAGGCTGCGCACATCGAAGTTCCAACGGCCGCTGCATAAATACCAGATTCAAATACGCCTAGGCCGATATTGGCAGCACCGCTGTCAATCCCACTGGCGACCACAGGCATTCCTTCTGAAAGGCCCAGCTCCTCCGCGGCTTCTTTGGTCAATCCACCGACAATATCAGTTGATTCCACGATTTTCTCTGGCATCATCGACAGCGGAATTCCCATCGCATCCATCATTTCTTTAGACCAGGTTCGGTTATTCATATCAAAAATCCCGCCGATATTTCCTGCAGAGGAATAATCAATGGCAATTTGTCCGGTCAGTTTATAGATTACATAATCGTTGGGCGGGAGAAAGAGCCTGGTTTTCTGCCAATTTTCCGGTTCGTGATTTTTCATCCATAACATTTTGGTATAGCCGTAATAGGGGTCAGCTCCATTATGGGTAACTTCGCGGAGTTTTTCTTCTCCAATATGATCTAAGACCCACTTTGTTTCCGCTTCGGCTCTTCGGTCCATCCAAATCATGCACGGCCTAACTGGTTCCATGTTTTCGTCCAATGGAATTCCTGAACCTCCATAAAGCCCGCTAATGGCGATTCCGCGGATTTCCCCCGCAGGTACTCCTGACTTTTGTACCGTGTTTTTAATCGATGTTTTCGTTGCATCCAGCCATACATCCGGCCACTGCTCTGCCCATAATGATTTTGGGGTTAGCACATCGTATTCTTGTAAATCTTGAGCGATTAAATTTCCTTCCGTGTCCATTAGGATTGTTTTGGTACCGGATGTTCCGATATCTGTACCGAGTAAGTAATTCATAGATGCTTCCTCCCGAATTATTAATCTATTAAATGCAAGTGAAAGCTCCATCGATGGTAAAGTCAGATCCTGTAGTAAAGCTGCTCGTGTCTCCTGCCAGATAAACACAAATGGACTGAAGCTCTTCTGGTCTACCCATTCGGTGAAGCGGTGCCATTTCATTCCACTGTTCGATCAATGGCTGTAAGTTTGGAGAATTTAAGGTAAGTTCTGTTCCGATATATCCTGGACTGATACAATTTACCCGTACATTTCTTGTTGCCCATTCTACTGCCAACGATTTGGTTAACTGGATGACACCTGCTTTAGATGCGTTGTACGAGCACTGTGGTTGCGGCACATTTACAATATGTCCTGACATCGAAGCCGTATTAATAATCGAACCGCCACCTTGTTTTAACATGACTTTTCCCGCTGCTTGTGCTGTTAAAAATACACCGGTAAGATTAATATCAATGACTTTTTTCCACTGTTCATAGGTCATTTCCTCTGCTGGGACATTCATGCAGATTCCAGCATTACAAAAAGCAACATCTAAACGACCAAATGCTTGTAGGATGGTTTCGATCATGGCATCTACATCTGCTGGGTTGGTGACATCTGTCTTGATGGCAATTGACTTGATCCCATTATTTTTTTCAAGTTCCTGAGCTGTCTTTGTGGCTTCCTCAATATCCAGGTCCACAATCGCTATATCTGCTCCTGCTTCAGCAAAAGCCGTTGCCACACTTTTACCAATACCTCTTGCCCCGCCTGTTACAAAAATCTTCTTTCCGTCCAATCTCATTTTTTCAATAATCCCCATTTTCCCCAATCCTCTTTTATTAATTTATTTTGTAAAATCATTTTATAAAATACATTTACATAATAAAACGATTTTCTCTGATAGTCAATATATACAAAATTTATAATTGGCAGATAACTTATGACAAAGCTGTGTTTGAATCCGTTCTTGTGATATATTTGAAGAGTTAAAGTAAATGTTTTTATAAAATTAGTTTATAAAATGGGGTGTCTTTTTCATGGACAATAGCATCACGTTTAAAGATATAAAAAAAAGCAATTATTCATCGATTTACCACCTCATTTTTCAAAATGAGAAGCTTTCGAAACAAGAAATTGCTAATCAACTTCATTTGAGTTTACCAACGGTCACCCAGAATCTCGTTCGTTTGGAAAAGGAAAAATTGATTGAGAAGAGCGGGCAGTTTGAATCTTCTGTGGGAAGGCGTGCAACAGCTTATGCCATTTGCCCTCAGGCTCGGATTAGCATTGGGGTAGAGATTCAGAAGAGGACCGTACAGATTCTGGCCATTGATTTGCGTGGTCATGCTTTTTTGCAAGAGAGACTAGCGATGGATTATGCCAATGAAGATCGTTATTATAAAGAGTTAAGTCAAGCTGTACAATCTTTCATCTCGTCACTCGATGTGACAAATGAGCAGGTTCTAGGTATTGGTTTTGCCGTACAAGGATTAACGTCAAATGACGGGAAAAAAATCACATATGGAAAAATCTTAATTGCTACAGGATTAGATATTGAAGTATTTTCAAAGTATCTCCCTTACCCATGTATGTTTTTACATGATGCTAAGTGTGCGGCAACAACAGAGTTGTGGGTAAGAAATGATATTGGCGATGCAGTCTATCTATCGATTGGTCCACACCTAGGGGGTGCGATTATCATAAATAGTCAAATTTATATGGGGAAAGAAGGGCATAGTGGAACGGTCGAACATATGACGATTATTCCTGATGGTCCTACTTGCTACTGCGGGAAAAAAGGCTGCATGGAAACGATTAGCTCTGTTCATGCACTTCTAGATGATGATGAAACATTAGAATTCTTTTTTCTACAAGTCCGTTCCAGAATTCCTTCTTATGTGAAGAGGTGGAATTCCTTTTTAGGTCATTTAGCCATTTCCATCAACAATATTCATCTTGTTTTGAACAGTGAATTTATTCTAGGCGGTTATCTATCTCCTTATTTAACGGAAGATGATATCGAAACACTTCATGAAAAAGTAAACGAAAAAACGGCATTTCCTAGCAATGACCCATTTATTTATATCAGCCGTTCACTGGCAAATGGAGTACCTATTGGTGCCGCTATCCCATTTATTCAATCATTTTTGAATGAAATTTAATGGGATTAATATGTATCTTTCTTAATCAAAATGAAACAAGGGAACTGTCTCTAAACAGCATGGACTACTGAAGATTTATTCGAAAAAGCAGAAATCGCAGTTTTAAAAGAGATAGTGATGCAGGGAATCAAAGGGCACAGGTGATGACATGATACATACCTACTTAGGTGAAACCATACGTTTTGAAATCAAATACAAAAATCGTACATCTATAGGGATTATAATAGACAGTTATGGAAATATTGAAGTTCAAGCTCCGAAAGGGACACCTAATGGCAGAGTACTTCAGTTATTAGAGGATAAGTGGGATCTTATTCAGCAAAAATTGAAAGAAATGAAGGATAGGCTGCAAGGACCGCAAAAAAAGGTCTATGAGTATGGTGAGAGTTTTCTTTATATGGGAAAGACCTATCCAATAGAGATCTTTCAAGATATAAATATAACGCAAGACCATGTAGTGTTTAAAGAAGAAAAGTTACATATTTATGTAAAGCGGTCTGACACTGAAAAAATAAAACAAGCTTTAAAACGATTTTATTACCAGCAGTGTAAGGATCTAGTGGAGAAGAGTATATCCTCCTATCAGCGGAATTTCAAAACAAAACCACGTTCTCTTCGTATTACGGATAGCCAAACTACCTGGGGCACCTGTGATTCAAATCGGCAGTTAACGTTTAATTGGAGACTGGCAATGGCACCACAGGAGGTAATTGACTATGTAGTCGTTCATGAAATGTGCCATATGGTTCATATGAATCACGACCGATCCTTCTGGCGCCTTGTTGGAAAAATGATGCCTGATTATAAGGAAAAGGAAAAATGGCTGACATTATCAGGATGGAAAATGATCATTTAGCAGTCCATAAAAGCTAGATACAAAATGCTAATTAACAAGTTTGTCATGTGGATCGGAATAACTTATGGTATAGAAAGGTAACTAACCTACTGCGGTTGTTGCCTTTTCGTTTTCTTGCAACGGATTAACAATTAATCACTTTTAACAATATTAAGGTAGCCTCAACCCTTTTATTTGAAACTCAGAAAAAATTAAAGCACCATCGAAGCTTGCTACTATCTTCTTGAACGAGGCTTGAAGTGTAATGATCATAAATCTATGCTGATTGCCAAATCATTGGTTAAAACAAGCCGCTGAAAAAAATGAAAGTGTCGTTTGTGTTGCTTTTGACATTGACAAATTTAGATCAATTAAATGATCAGTATGGACATCTTTTCGGTGATAAAGTGATCAAACAAGTAAGCGATGCTTGTATGGCGATTTTTAGGAAAACCGATATCATTGGACGCTTTGGCGGGGACGAATTTGTGGTAATTTTAAGGGATGTTTCACTTGAAACGGGTAAGAAGAGAACGGAACAATTAAATGAGAACTTAAAGAATAATAAAATTACTAAAGATGGAAACTCTGTCTCCATATCAGCTAGTATAGGAGTTGCAGATAACTCACAAGGTCTTGTAAAAACGTTTCATGAATTATTTCATCTTGCTGATTTAGGACTCTATGAAGCGAAAAGAAACGGAAAAAATCAAATATATGTATATGAGTAGTTAATAAAAAGTACTTTATGGAGGGCTCACTATAAAAGTAATTTTAATCCATGGATTTAATAAAGGTTCTAAAGACATGAGACCATTAGAACGAAATTTAGAATTATTGGGATATGATTGTGTTTTACCAGATTTGCCACTTACGTATAAAGAAATTGAATTTGCATCATTTGTTTTAGAGGGAATTTTAGAAGAAATGATTCAATTAGATTTAGGAAAAGATGAGAAAATCTACTTGGTTGGTCATAGTACAGGTGGATTAGTTATTAGGAAACTGATCGCTGATACAAAATATTCTCATAAAATTGGAAGATGTGTACTCATAGCAACACCTAATAAAGGGAGTAAGTTGGCTAATATTGCAGGAAATGTTAAGGGATATGTCGAAATCTATAAGACATTGAAATCATTAAGTTACAAATCTGTTGAACAATTTAATATCGAGAATAATTCTGAAATCGAAATGGCTGCTATTGCAGGTTGTAAAAATAATCTTCTGTTAGGAAAATTAATTGGAGATGAAAATGACGGTAGAGTTGAAGTTGATTCGGTGTATTTGCCCAATTTAAAGGATTTTACTATCTTACCATATGGGCATAAGGAAATACATCATCAAGTAGAAACAGCAAAATGGGTAGATGCTTTTTTAAGAACAGGAAAATTTAAATAAACACGGAGATGGTTTTATGGCTTTCAGGAAACCGATATCAACTCTTGGTGGGTTAACATGGTGGAAAAATACTAGGCAAAATGAATATTTTATTTTACAAGAACATAAAGTGGGTATGCCAATATGGCCATATAAGTATCGCATTATAATGCGTGAAAATAGAATGGAAATTGCTAATTCTAATGATTTTACAGAAATTAAACATGATTGGAACTATTTAGAAGACCATGCTGTTCCTCAAATAGAAGACAAAATAGACTGGTTAAATGATGGGAAATTACTCGATTTTATGACGACAATTATCCTTCAAAAAACGTAGTTATTTAAAACTATTGCTTTGTTAATCTTAATGTTGATTTTTTATAATAAAAAAAGAATGCCTTGATATTTGGGCAATCTTTATCGTTATGCCTTTAGTCAGTTGAGCTCGTGGTAGCATGCGACCCATAATCAAAAAACATATTAGTCCAGAGCATCTCCTGATACGATACAAGTATCAATTAAAGGAGGTGCTTTCTCATGTAACAAGAAAAATTTACAATTGTCCCCGTCACTCTTCATTCCGAAAATAAAACTATAGCTACGACTGCAGAAATCTTTTTTTACAACGGTGTAGAGGAACGCATCATCCAAACAATCATGAAGCAGTAGAGGTATTGGTAAAACATGATTATAAGGATGTAAAATATATCTACATCACTTGCGGTAAAACAGATATGAGAAAAGGGATTGATGAATGGATTGGCCATCTTAATTCAGGTTGTAAGGACATTACTAACTTAGGAAGAAAGGGCAATGGGGATGTTGAATTTAGAATTTCTGACCAAAGCGGAATTTGAAGGATGTGTAACTGTGCATGAAAGCAATAGAAGTAAAACTGATTTAGAGGAAAATTTGATTACTATTAGGGATAATACAGTCCGGACCGTTGCCCTTCATTTAAAAGGATTTGATGTTGAGAATAGCAAAAAACTTTTGCATTTACATAAAAGAAGAAAAATATGTAATTAGAATATTTAAAATATTCGAGCGGAATTAAAATAATGCCTTTCTTAGAATGTATATCTTATATATATCAAGAAGATATAAAATCCCAAAGATGAACACACCACTACATCTCAATTTTATTTTATATTTTCCTACAGTCAGTACTCAATACACGTTGAGGTAGTATCGCTGATAGTTTTAAAAGAAGTGTGACTAAAAATTAAAAATCCTACATGTTAAATAAAATTTTTCCACAGCTTATCAACAGTGATGTAATCAAGTGGTTATTTATAGGGGCTTTTCAGAAGTTTCGCGACTTTTTGGAGGCCTTTATTTCATAGCTATTTCAAGGAAGTGCAGAGAATAAAACTTAATTTTACCTCATAATAAAATGTGTTGTCAATAAGGAATTTGCAATATTTTCAAAAAATGTTATAATAGTCTTACAATTGTTTTTTTAATCGTATTCCGAATTCCGCTGTATTTTTTTGCAGATAGAATTATGGATACGTTTTTTTAATCTCCTTTTTTAAACCGAAGAAAAATACAAATAGTTGTGTGAGCTTTAAAGGAAGTTAGTTGAATAAAATTATTAATTTACTATCTAATAGTAACTGAGTTTTTATTCTACAAGGAGGACTAGAATAATGAATCTAATCAATAAGAAAGTTACACACGAGCGCTTTGGCATGGGTAGTATAGTTAACCATAATGAATCTAGTATTGAAATACATTTCGCATCCGAAAATAAAAAGTTTGTTTTCCCCGACGTATTTGAAAAGCATCTAAAACTACATGATAAAAGTGTTGCTAATTCACTTGAAAAGATTATACAAAAAAAGGAAATGGAGCGAAATGAGGAAGAATGGAAGAAGGAAGAGGAAAAAAAACTACAAAGAAAAAACCAGGAACTTCGCTTAGAGCATGAAAAACTTATGAAAAATCATAAACTTCATCCCGAATCACAAATGGTTTTTTGGTGTGACACAGAAGAACAGAATCGTTCTTTTTCAGAGTGGAAGGTTTTTTCAGGCGTAATAAAAAGTGGTAATAACAAGGGGAAGCCAAACAAACCCATCCGCTTGCACCAAAATAGCGCTGTCCTGTTAACAGCAATAGATTCCAGCATGCCTGAAAAAGACCGACGTATCTTAGGTGTCTATATGGTGAATGAAGATTTTATCGGGAAGCTTTGTGAAGATGGATATATTCCTGCTCATTCAAAATACAGACTCCAACTTACAGAACAGGAATCGGATCAGATGCTTTTTTGGGAATATTATGTAAATGAAAAATCCCCCCAAAAAATGACATGGAATACAGGTAAATACCGTTATTTTGATAATTCATGGATGGCTCAAATTTTGCTTGATATAGTTTCGTTGAAAAGTGACCCAAAGGAACGAGAGCTGGCACAACAATTTTTTGAACATTTTTGTAAAATGAATCAGATAACAGATCAGGAGTTACCAAAGCCTAATGGCACATTAATGCGTATTTAGACGTTAGCCCAAAGATAATAAGAATGACAGGGGACTGACACATTTTTCCCATCCATCACTAATGGCGAACAGTGCCTGGCTATTGTAAAGCGGTCGCGTAGTTGAAGTTGGTATAATAGAAAAGCAGATGATATAGAAAAAATCTATACCATCTGTTTTTTTTGTTTATAAAAATACCATTTAGGACCGATTTTCGTTAAAATAAATATTGTCGAATTTCACAATAGTTTTTCACAAATAATAAATGTCCACATGCACTTGTGTTTGATAATAAGTTATTAAGCATGATATAAGTGTAAAAGAAGTGGAATATTTGGCATTCTATTTTTTGACCGAGAGTTTGAAGTTGTATCCATAGTGAGAGGATTTGAGTTTGAAATGATAGATAATTTTTGGCGTGATTTACCACGACCATTTTTTGTACTTGCACCAATGGAAGATGTGACAGATGTTGTTTTTCGTCACGTAGTAAGTAAAGCCGGTCGACCGGATGTATTTTTCACAGAGTTTACAAACTCGGATAGCTATTGTCATCCAGAGGGCATGAAAAGTGTGCGTGGCCGTTTGACTTTTACAGAAGATGAACAGCCAATGGTGGCGCATATTTGGGGGGATAATCCCGAATATTTCCGTCAAATGAGTATTGGCATGGCAGAGCTAGGATTTAAAGGCATCGATATTAATATGGGCTGTCCTGTACCGAATGTGGCATCGAGAGGGAAAGGTAGTGGCCTTATTCTGCGTCCAGACGTTGCGGCAGAACTTATTCAAGCAGCAAAAGCGGGCGGACTGCCTGTTAGCGTGAAAACACGACTTGGCGATAAGGATGTAAATGAGTGGGAGGAGTGGCTAACGCATATTTTAAAACAGGATATTGCGAACCTTTCTATTCATTTACGTACCAGAAAGGAAATGAGCCAAGTAGATGCGCATTGGGAGCTAATTCCGGAAATTAAAAAATTACGTGACCGTATCGCACCAAATACGCTACTAACAATCAATGGAGACATTCCTGACCGTCAAACTGGGCTGCAGCTTGCTGAACAATATGGTATTGATGGCGTTATGATCGGGCGAGGTATTTTTAAAAATCCTTTTGCTTTTGAAAAAGAGCCAAAAGAGCATAGCAGTAAAGAATATCTTGATCTATTAAGACTGCAGCTTGATCTTCAAGATCAATATGCGGAAGTACTGCCACGTTCAATCACAGGGCTTCATCGCTTTTTCAAAATTTATGTCAAAGGATTCCGTGGAGCTGGTGAATTAAGAAATCAATTGATGAACACGAAATCAACAGATGAAGTGCGTGCATTGCTTGATAACTTTGGAAAAGAATGTTGATGGGACCGGGACAGTGAAATGATGTAACTCTCAAAAGTTAGAGAAAAAATGAATCATATCAACTTATGTGTACTTATTTTATTCAGTTTCAAGTTCCTTTGCGACCGGCAACTTTTGTTTTGATATAGTCTGTTTTCTGAAAGAAAAAGGTTTTAAGAATGTAATAAACCCACCAGCACCCTTGTGTTGCGACATACACTCGACGCATGTCGAGTGTATCCCACAGCTCATTTTAAAAGAAGGCAACTAACCCTTGTGGGTGTTGCCTTTTAACGTTTCCTGCAACGTATGAACACTTCCATTTGACTGACCCGAGTATAAACTGAAGCGTTACAGCTCAGGGGCTAAGGCACCATTTTTTCGTTATTGATAAAGTAAAATTGACAGTTTAGATACTTTACCCGTAAAGTTGCTTATTATGCAGATTGAAACGGAGGAGAACAGATGCAATTCATTAATAATCTACTTCTGGATATGGAACTAGATCCTAGATTAGTACAATATCTTTCGATTATAATCAAGATTTTGCTAATAGGGCTTATCTGTATCGTAGCGAATTTTATTTCAAAGAAAATAGTGATCAGGATTATTACTCGTATCGTTACAAACTCCAAAGTCAAGTGGGGTAAAGTCATTTTGGAAAGACAAGTTTTTCGAAAGTTATCCCACATTGTTCCTGCGATCATTATTTATTCGTTTTCTTCAACCTTTCCAACCTATCAATCAGTTATCGGAAAATTGGCCATTACCTATATCATTATTGTAGGGTTAGTGTTTATTCAAAGCTTACTTAATGCACTTAATGATATTTATCAAACCTTTGAAATATCCAAGGTTAAGCCTATTAAAGGATATATTCAGGTGGTTAACATTATTATCATGACTCTCGGGTTCATCTTAGTCATCTCGAACCTAATAGGGGAGAGTCCTCTTATCATATTAAGTGGTATTGGTGCTCTCTCGGCAGTTTTGATGTTAGTATTTAAAGATTCGTTATTAGGTCTAGTGGCAGGAATTCAGTTAACGACCAATGATATGGTTCGGGTTGGTGACTGGATTGAAGTGCCAAAGTATGGAGCAGATGGTGACATTATTGATATTTCTTTAAATACCGTACAGGTTCAAAATTTTGACAAAACGATTACGATGATACCAAGTTATGCCCTTATTTCCGATTCTTTTATAAACTGGAGAGGGATGCAAAGCTCAGGCGGCCGACGAATCAAGCGCCCTTTGTATATAGATACCAGCAGTATCACGTTTTGCACTGAGGAAATGATTGAGAAATTTATAAAAGTTCATTACCTTTCAGACTTCATTATTCAAAAGGAAAAGGAAATTACTGAGTACAATGCCAAAAATGAAATAGATCGGAACAATCGTGTGAATGGTAGGGCCCTTACCAATATCGGTGTTTTTAGGGTGTATATCAGCAATTACCTCAAGAATCACCATGGAATCAATCAGAATATGTCCTTAATGGTTAGACAGCTGGGACATAGTGAACACGGGTTGCCTATAGAAATTTATGCATTTACCAATGACGTACAGTGGGCAGTATATGAATCTGTGCAATCTGATATCTTTGACCATCTATTTGCAGTTGCACCAGAGTTTGGACTTAGAGTATTCCAGAATCCATCTGGGGCTGATTTAAGAAACATGGTAGAAGAATCGAGCAACAAAGCCTTGATTGGCGAAAGAAGCTATTGAAATAATCAATCACCGAAACCAAACCGACTGTTTTAAATAACACAGTCGGTTTATTCTAATTCAAGAGACTACTTTGGTAATCCTTTATACCTTGCCGTTGTCAAGTTTTGTATGTATTCCTCAAGCTCAGGCATTTCCGCTTCTCTGGCTATTCTTATGGATAATTTAATATCATAATGATATAAATTCATGCAATCGTATATTCTAGATTAAAATATAAAATAAAGATTTATTTTATATTTTTAACAAAAATGACCGTTGTTAACAATAAAAAGCTAAAATATACCCACTTATTATAACAGCATTAATTATAGCTCACAAAAGACTCACCAACATCCCATGTGTTGCCACTTACACTCGGGACATGTGGAGTGAATCTCACAGCTCATTTTAAAGAAAGGCAACTAACCTATTGGGGTTGTTGCCTTTTAGTTTTCTTGCAACGGATTAACAAAGCTATATAAATTAATAGGTGAAAGTGTGAAACAAGACAATCAATATATTGATTGAATCAGTCTGTCGAGAAAGTCTCGACAGATTTTATTATTTTATGAATATTTAAACAATTAATCACTTTAATTTACTATAATATAAGTAATTAAACGAATAATGGGTGGTAAATAAAAAGGTATTAAAACAAAAGTATCCTCACAAAACGAATATGAATTTGTGAAAGGTATTCCCCTTGTCAGGGTTGACTAGACTTGTAGCGAACTGAAAGAAGCATAGTAGGTAAAATCAGAAAGGATGACAAAATGCCAGAAATAAAAGATGAAATCATTTTAAGAGGGCTTAAAGAAAATAACTTAAAAAACGTAGATTTAAACATACCAAAAGAAAAAATCATCGTATTTACTGGTCTTTCAGGCTCTGGAAAGAGCTCAGTTGTTTTTGATACATTAGCAACAGAAAGTAGAAGACAAATGACTTTGAACTATCCTCACTATGTCAGATATCAAATGCCAAGGTACGAAAGACCCCACGCCGATCTTATGCAAAACTTAAGCCCAGTTATCGTAGTAGAGCAAAGACCGATAGGAGGCAATTCCCGTTCAACACTTGGCACCTATATGGATATAAATCCACTCATTAGACTTTTATTTTCAAGAATAGGAAAACCATCAATAGGTTCTGCCAGCGATTTTTTGAGCCAAAGTTCCTTTGGAAGATGTCCAGAATGTAGTGGATTTGGAGAGGTCATTTCGCCGGACCTAAATAAGATGGTCGACTTGGATAAGTCACTTCGAGGTTATGCAGTGAGATTTAAGCCATTATCGCCTTCGGGTTGGCAAGGTAATTGGATGATGACTTGCGGATTATTCGATCCAGATAAACCCATAAAAGACTATTCAGAAGAAAAACTCCATCTACTATTATATGGCCCCCGAGAAGGTGAAAAAGTCAATGCACCGTTTCACACAAAACATGGACCTCAAAAACATGATTGGGATGGGTTATTGCCTAGGTTTACGCGCCTCTATATAAATAGAGATATCTCAAAGCTAAAAGGAGTAACCCAAGATGACGTCTTAGCAGTATCAAAACATTCATTATGCCCAACTTGCCAAGGTTCAGGACTAAACCCAAAGGTATTGGAATGTAGAATAAATGGTTTAAATATCGCAGAATACGATCGATTAGAGCTTACAGAACTACTGGAAGAACTAAAGAACATAAAAGATCCATTGGGAGAATATATAGCACTGCAAGTAATCCCACATATAAAACAATTAGTTGAAATGGGATTAGGATATTTGAGTCTGTCAAGAAAAATAGGCACCCTGTCTGGTGGCGAAGCTCAAAGGGGAAAAATCGCTCGTCAATTAGGGAGCAGTCTAAACAATATCACATACATTTTCGACGAACCAAGTGCAGGACTCCATCCAGAAGAAGTGGATATGTTAATACAGATGCTAAAAAGGCTAAAAGCCCAACATAATACTGTCATCGTAATCGAACACGATCTATCAGTAATAAGAGTAGCGGATGAAATAATAGAGATGGGACCAGAAGCAGGTGTAAACGGAGGAGAAGTTGTCTACCAAGGAAAATTAGAAGGACTAAAAAACTCTCCAACCGCAACAACTCTAAACCACAAGCTAAAAATAAACAAAAATCCAAGAGATATAAAAAGTTATTTTACAATAAAAAGAGCAAGTAACAATAACTTAAAGAATATAAGCGTAAATATTCCTAAAAATGTCTTAGTCTCTATATGTGGAGTATCTGGTTCAGGTAAAAGTTCCTTAATGTTGGAAGCATTCACAGAAAGTTATCCAGAAACCATAATGGTTGGGCAAGGCAGTATAGGAATTTCTAACCGTTCAACGCTGGCTACATATATGGGAATAATGGACGATATTCGCTCAATATTTTCAAAAGAGACAGGGCAACCAGCGGGTTTGTTCAGCTTTAACTCCTTAGGAGCATGTCCTATCTGCAATGGAAAAGGAGTAATAGCGCCAGACGTAGCATTTGCAGATCCAGTGACAATCTCATGTGAAGCATGTGACGGTACGAGATATTCAGAAGAAGCGCTTGTCTATCGATATCGAGATAAAAATATAGTAAAGATTTTAGATTTAACTATAGACGAGGCTATTAACTATTTCAAAGTACCAAAGATTATAAAAAGGGTGAATACGTTAAAAGACGTAGGATTAGGGTATCTAACCTTAGGACAGACGACAAGTTCTCTAAGCGGAGGAGAAATCCAGCGTCTAAAACTCGCAAGCCACTTACAAAAAGAAGGACAAATCTACCTATTAGACGAGCCATCCTTAGGACTACACACAGAAGATAATGAAAAACTCTTAGACGTATTTCAAAATCTCGTAAACAGAGGTAATTCTGTCATCATAATCGAACACAATCTAAGCTTTATAGCGGCGAGCGACTGGGTAATAGAATTGGGCCCAGGAGGAGGCAAACAAGGTGGACAAATTATATTAGAAGGTCCACCAGAAGGAATGTTAAATGCAGAGACATTGACAGCGAAATGGTTAAAGGATGGAGTTAGAAAAGATTTCACTCAAAATTAAGTCAGAGGAAACAGAAAAGAGCATTTTTATTAACGATTAGCAGGATTGAGTTTTGCGAAAATAGTTAAACAATTTGGCAAAGGTTTACTGAATACGCAAATATTTAAGAACAAGCTAGAAAAGAAGGTGATAATGAAGAAAATTTAAAAAAGTAGTTCAAAACTCTTTTGTTATTTTGTATAAGAGTTATGTGATATCGCATGTGGAGTGCTGTTCACTACTCATAAGGAAAGATAAATAATAGAGATGTAACAGTAAGTAAAGAGTCTTTCAATTGCGGAAAGGCTCTTTGGTTCGTATACATGGGAGAAACTTTCATGGATGGAATAAATCAAAAGGTGAAGACTGGCAGTAAGTTCGCAAATTTTATAAGTACCATAAGGAAGAACTATTAGAATGTAAAGTGCGACGCAGGAATTATCGAGGGATACTAAAGGTATTATTGGACTATTTAATAATAATCTGGTGAAGATGCTGCGAACAATGCAAAAGAATTCTTAGCAATGTTTAGTATAGAATATGCAGGACTATCCCCAAGGCAGCTTGATTTATTTTTGTAGATATAATCTTTGAAAATTAAAGGACTGTATAGATTCGTTTATAGAATCTATACAGTCCTCTGTTAGTTAATTAACTCTTTGAATTCTTCCTTCAGAGCTATATTCAAAAGGAGAAGGTAATGTTTTTACAAAATCAACGGTTGCATCTACATCTATTGGGCCAACTTCTAAATCAGTAGAAAGAGCCCCAATACCGTAATTAAGGTTTCCAGTCATATAGTTGTTGACAACAACAGTGTATTCCTTCGTTTTATCAATCTTGCTTCCGTCTGGTAAGAAGATGTTTACAACCTTGCCTGTTTTAGCTGTACTGTCATAAGTATATGTGTATTTAAAGCCAGCAATATGGAAGTCAAGACCTCTATCTGTAATCTGGTTATTTAAAACTGTCTCTAGATCTGCACCGCTAAGTTTTACTTTATTTAATACATTACCAAACGGCTGAATGGCAAATAAATCACCAAATGTTACTTCACCTGCTTCTAATGGAGAGCGGACACCGCCACCATTCATCATGGCGAAGTCTGTGTTCATTGTAGCTTTCATACCATCCGCAATAAGATTTCCAAGAGCAAAATCCCCAAATTCATTAGCTACCGTTGGATAACCTTTTTCAAGGGTAGATAAAGATTGCCCAACAACTTCTGCTTTAATTGGTTCGACCTTCTCTGTATATTTTTTCATAATCGCTGCAACTTCTGGATCTGGAGTATAGTCCTTTTGATAAACAGTTTTAATCTCCGCTGATTTATTAATGATATCTCCAGTAACGCGGTCAATTTCAACTTCTACATCAGAAAAAGCAGATCCATAAGAATAGGCTTGAACAATTAGTTTGTTGTCCACTACTCGGTTTACATTTGCATGGTTGTGTGCAGCGAAGATGACATCCACTTCATCATCAATTTGTTCTGCAATTCTGCTAGCATCGAATGAAGCTGTATAACCTGTTTGGGTAGCAGGATTATGTGCAAGGACGATAATTGCTTCGATTCCCTGTCCCTTTAATTCTTCAGTATACTTATTAATGGCTTCAACTTCGTCTGTAATCTTTAATGATTCGTTTCCTTTCGTGACAATCATGGAAGGAGTTTCTTGAGTTACAACTCCGATCACACCAATTTTTTCACCTTCAATTGGGAATACGGTATAAGGATCCGTAATTAAATTTCCATCTCTTGTATCATATGCATTTGCTGCAACAAGAGGGAAGTTCATTCCGTCATAACCAACAGATCCGTTTGGATGATCTCCACCGTTCATCATACGGCGTAGTTCATCAATCCCTTCATCAAACTCGTGATTTCCGAAAGTACCTGCATCAAAACCGATATTTTCCAATATTTCAATGGTAGGCTCATCTTGGAAAAGAGCGGAAATTAATGGGCTTCCCCCAATCATATCACCTGAATGTAAAAGAAGTGTATTTGGATTTGTTGCTTCTTCTTGTTTTAATGCAGCTGCTAAGTACTCAATATGCCCAGCTGATAAATCTCCAACCTGTGTAACCGTATCTAACTGTCCGTGTAAATCATTTACTCCTAAAAGCTGAACCTTTAATCGGTCGCTATCCGAATGGCTACTCAAGTTAACATTAAAGATTCCAAAGCCTTTTGAATCGGTTTTGTGCGTATAAGAGAATGGGCTATCTTCCGTGATATATTGCTCTGCCTTTGGTGAAGTCGTAAAAGTAACATTCACATTTCCTGAGATTGGAGCAATAGACCAGTTTTCATCAGCTGTCGGGGTAATTTCTTTCACCTCAGAAATGTAGTCCATTAAAACTTGACGGTTTTCATCGGCTGAATCGACTACTAATTCACTTCCTTTTAATCCAGGGAAATTTCCTCCGCCACCAGCACGGTAATTATTTGTAACTACGATAAATTCTTGCTCAGGATCTAAAGGTTTACCATTATATTCAAGTTTCACAACACGGCTTGAGTCTGGGGTTAGAAGTGTCCCATTCGGAGCGTATTTGGCAGGCTTTGTAACATCAACTTGATATTCTACGCCATCAATTACATCAAAGTTAAATACTTGAAATGCAGGATTTATTAACGGTTGTTCAGTTGTTTTTGAAGGATCAATGGTGTTGTATTGACCGGCGGACATTTCAATCCACTCTTTAACAACCGAACCTTTTACTTTAATGGCTTTTAAAGTGTTGTCATAAAGATATAAGTCACCTGCACTACGAATCGTCAAATCACCTTTTTTGATTTCTGTGTATTCGTCAACACTATTACGACCAGCTTTAAAAGGGGCTCCTACTGATAAAATTGGAAGATCTTTTAATTCTGGCTTGTTTAGTTCAATATATTTTTCGACATACCATTTTTGTGCGTTTGTAACTACTTGAATAGACGGATCATCTTGTACGAGTGCGAAATAGCTATAAATGTCATCCGTTGTAGTACCAATTGGTGTATTAACATATTTTAAGGTCGCTTCATGATCTGCTTCCACAGCATTAACAATTGCTTGGTCTGGTTGAACAGATTCTATTTGTCTTGTGAAGGATTGGGAATTAGAAACAGACCATTTCCCTTTTACTTTTTGTAAGTTAAGATCAATAATTCCTAATGATCCACCTCCAAATCCAGCTTGTACAGCAGCAACACCGTTGATTGTTCCTTTTTCGTTATCTACTCCAGGGAGAGGTTGTCCATCGTCACCTTTGAACAATGTATCTAAACTAGCTACATTGTTTGCTGGGAATGTTTTATGAGTGTGTGAAAATGTAATGGCATCAATACCGGGTACTTTACTTAAAGCATATACTGTATCTTCAGTATTTGCTGTATTTCCACTAAAACCTGAGTGAGCTAATGCGATAATTACATCTGCTCCTTCTTTTTTCATAATAGGGATATAGTTTTTAGCTGTTTCTACGATGTTTTTGGTTATGACCTTTCCATCTAGATTAGATTTATCCCACTCATTAATTTGAGGAGGAACAAATCCGATATATCCGATTTTAATGACATTTGTTTTACCAGATTCATCTTTGACTTTTTTATTCACAATTTTATAAGGGGTATATTTATTAATATCATTAGTTGGATCATTATCATGATCATCTACATATACATTTGCATTTACAAAAGAGAAGTTTGCATCATCATATACTTCGTCTAGATACTCCAACCCATAGTTGAACTCATGGTTTCCAAGTGTCGCCATATCATAGCCCATTAAGTTCATGGCATTGATAGCTGGATGTATTTCTCCTTCCTCTAAAGGGTCAATTTTTGCTTTGTATGTACCGAGAGGATTCCCTTGTATAAGGTCACCATTATCTACGAGTACAGAGTTTTTTACTTCTGCTCGTGCTTCTTTAACAAGAGTTGCGGTTTTAGCCAGTCCCAGTTTAGGGGCCAAACTATTTTTGTAATAGTCAAAGCTTAGTAGATTTGTATGGATATCAGTCGTTTCCATGATGCGAAGTTCAACTTGTGATTGAACCTTGTCTTTAGAGGGGTTTGCAGCCATTGCATTGCCAGACAAGAAAGGAGCTGCTAACACGGTGATTGCTAGTGTACTGGACAAAATTTTCTTGCCCCTATTTCTTCTTCCTAATTTCATTATGCACTCATCCTTTTATATTTTTTGTGTTTAATAGGTCCAAAAAATAATATAGCAGAATAAATTTTAAGATAGTGTTAATTTTTAGAATACCAGGTAGATAATACTAGTTAATTTGCGTTTTATCCATAAATTGGTTAATTGTGCTTACCTTTTGATTTGATAAATTTATTTTTTTGAGAATAAATACACGGGTAGTTTGTAGGGTATTTGTGTTAATGGACTACTATTTAAAGTGAAGTAGAAAAATTGTAAATAGTAGTTTACAATTTATTAACTTACAAAAAAAGTAAGTTAGAGGAAGATTAAGAGAATATGTAAAAATTTATTTAGAGGCATTTTTAATATTTTAGTAATTTGGTTCACGCTCTAAGAAATGGGATTTTTGTTATTATCGAGTTGACTGCGTTTGCTGCGATATCAATTTTACAAAGGACATTAAAATGTTTGAGATGTTCAAGTATTGTACTATGATAAATTTGAGTTGGGCAATTGTGGCATATGGTCCTTTACTTTTGACCTATCCAAAGAACATTTTTCATAAGGAGTCGTGATCATGGCACAGTTTTTATTTATGAAATAGCTGAGAACACTCGTGACTTTAGTCATGAGAGGTTCAGTGAACCTCCCTGAAAAAGTATTAAAGAAGAATATTAAGATATTAGCACCCGATGATGACTTTGAAAGTTCCATTCGTTTAAGGTCCAAGCATCATTTTAAAAAGATTCCTGTCGTGATGAAGCAGGCAGGGATGTAGGGATTATAAGCCGTGGAGATATTATCCATAATTTATCAAAATCAATATTTAATGAAGGATTCTAAATACTTACCAGCACCTCATGTGTTGCCACATACACTTTGGACACGTTGAGACAGTTGCGCTGCTGGAACGAAAATAAGTAGTAAAAATCAAGGATCACAGGCGATATTTAACCAGATAGTTTCGTGTGTTTACGTCAGAGGAACAGAAAAGAGCATTTTTATTATAGATTAATAGGGTTGATTTATGCGAAAATAGTTAAACAAGGCAAAGGTTTACTGAATACGCAAATATTTAAGAAAAAGTTAGAAAAGAAAGCGATCAATGAAGGCATTTTAAAAAAGTAGTGCTAAACATATTATACGAGGAGATTTAATATGAAAAATGAAAAAAGGAAGTTGTCATCTGAACAGCGTGAAGAAATACTCAAAACATTGAAAGCACGTTTTGAGAAAAACATAAATCGCCATAAAGGACTTGACTGGGCTAAAGTACAAGCGAAGCTAGAAACTAATTCTGAAAAACTGTGGTCGCTTAATGAAATGGAAATAACCGGTGGTGAACCGGATGTTATTGTTCATGATAAAGAGGCGGGCGAATACATTTTTTATGATTGTTCAGCGGAAAGTCCTAAAGGCCGCAGAAGTGTTTGTTACGACCGTGAAGCGCTAGAGTCAAGGAAAGCACACAAACCACAAAACAACGCTATTGATATGGCTGCTGACATGGGTATTGAGATTTTAATGGAAGAACAGTACCGGGGGCTGCAGAAACTTGGGAATTTCGATACTAAAACGTCAAGCTGGGTGAAAACACCTACTAATATTAGAGAACTCGGTGGGGCCATCTTTTGTGATCGTCGCTACGACACTGTCTTTGTATACCACAATGGAGCAGAGTCTTATTATGCTGCAAGAGGTTTCCGTGGTTCGTTAAGGGTCTAAATTTTGGTGTGTAACGCTGCCTGGTGAAGGGACGGGGGAACAGCAGAAGTGTCCCAATTCAAGGTACAAGCGAAGTGGGACGTTAAACTGATATGCCCCCAAAAAGTTAGAATTTATATGAAGCAGTTAATTGGCTGGTGTGAATGCGGTATTGAACCGGGCTCATTCTCGCCAATTTTTGCTTTAGACGTTTGTTATTATAGTAAGCTATATTAGGGTATGAATTTGCAATTTAAAAGTGCACAAATGGGAGATCATTATTTTCTTCGATATAATTGAACCTCGGAATGAAAGACGTCATGTTAAGTGGAACCATACCACAAGTAAATGAGGTTTCTTAATGTAATTTTAAAGAACAAAAATTCGATTCTTAGATCAATATTTCCTTTAATCAGAAATCTTAATCTTGATAAGTTCTTTTGCAATTGTCCGCTTGATTTTTAGAGGTAAGCACCTAGTCCAATTTAAAAAGAAGTATCAAAGAACAACTCAACGTTCTTGATACTTCTTTTTAAATTGGAGGTAGCATAGGAAGCATGCCAAGGCGTTCGTAGCTTTTCTCTTATGCTGCTTTCTGTTGTTTTTGGTCTAAGCGATGACTTAAGAAAGTTAGAAGACTTGCAAAAATAGCAAGTAGTCCACCGACCAATGTCACACTCATCAAATTTCCTTGATGGTAAACAATTCCGCCTAATGCGGAACCAAAGGCGATACCGACATTGCTTGCTACTGGCATCAGTGAAGCAGCTAGTCCTGTAGCTTTTGGTTGATAAATACCGGCAAGGTCTATCAAATAAAGCTGGGTAGATGTTGTTAAGAGGATGGCCATTAATGACATCAAACCAATGTTAACCAATCCAAAGATAAAATTATTTGTCGTCCAATATAAACTGATCAGAACAATGGCTTGAACGAGGAAAACAAACCGGAGGCGTCCGATAGCATTGTAGCTGGCAATTTTACCAGCGAGTATGTTGCTAAAAATAGAAATAAATCCGTAACCAAACAAGATCAAACTGATTGAACTACTTGGTGCTTTCATTCCTTCTAGGATCGGAACAAGATACGTATAAACGGCATACGTCGCTCCAAATCCAAGAGATGGAATGAAAAAAGCCATTAAGATTCGTGGGTGTGTTAATAAAGAAAATTGATCACGCATCGAACTGCGAACTGGACTGTGCATAGTAGGCAAAATGAAGAAAGATGCCAAAAACGCAATTCCACCGAGAAAAGTCGTTAACAGGAAGGTTGCATTCCAGTTGTACCATTCAGCGATGACAGTGCCTATTGGTACTCCAATCACGTTTGCAAGAGTAAAACCACCGAAAACGAATGATATAGCAAGTCCACGTTTTGCAATCGGCATGGTTTCACTTGCAACAATCATGGCAAGTGAAATTAAAACGCCTGTTACAATCGCAGTCATCATCCGAAGTGTAAGGAGCATGATGTAACTCGTTGAAATCACGCACAAAGCATTCAGGATGATGAACGAACCTATCAAAAACAACATCCATTTACGCTTTGGAAAATGGCTTGTTGTCGACATCACGAGTGGTGTGGCAATGGCGAACGTAATCGCAAACGCAGAAACGAGTGTGCCTGCTTTTGCATTTGTTATATGGAGACTCGAGGAAATATCGGTTAAGATCCCGATGATAACAAACTCGCTTGTCCCGAGAACAAATGTTAATAAAGTAAGTGTTAAGATGAGTAACCAATGTCGCTTGGATAATTTTGTGTCGTGCATAAATACCTCTTTTCTTAGATGAATGTAAGTGTGTCACAGGGTAGATAAACAGTTTAACTATCATACCATAAAACATTTTTACGAGGAAAACCCTTGTTTAGTTATCGTTGATCATTTCTATAAAAATTGATGAACGATATGTCTTTCATTGATGGCTCATTCTTTCATTCCAGGAGAAAAATTGACTGCTAGTAAGGCAATTGGGCTCTTGATCGGATTATGTAGGTTGTTTTTAGCAATGGATATTCAGTTTGGAGGAAATATATGGGCACCCATTCTTGCGTTAAGCTCTGCAGTAACATGGGCGCTTTCCAGTTTAATTTTCAAAAGAAATGGCAAGGCTGTGACACTATTCAATTTACTACATGGCAAATGGGAGCGGGAGCTATTGGCTTGTTTACTTATTCGATCAGTTTTGAACATGGTCAGTCACCTTGGAGTCTGGCTGTAGTATACCTTTTATATTCTGGCGTTTTGGCATCTGCATTAGCTTTTGTTATCTGGTCTCATATTCTTTCTAAAATGGAAGCTAGTAAAGCATCGATTTCTTTGCTAATAGTATCCGTAGTTGATACTCTGTCAGGGTTTTTATTTTTAAAAGAGGATTTAACTACTATTACATTGTTAGGAATAACTTTGGCACTTTTAGGAGTTTGGTTGGTAAATCGTACAGGCTCTACCCGTACCACATTTACAAAATTAACAGGTAAATAAGATAAAGTGAATAGATTGCTGTGTCAGCTGTATAAGTGACTACTATTTTACATGAGAATCTCTCTTTTTAATGCAATTTTTTTGGTAGAAATCAGATAATCAACACACGTAATATTATATTAGTAAACAAATAAAAACAATTGTTAAAAATATTAACAGTTGTTTTTATTTGTTGACGAGACTTTAAATCGTTGCTATGATAAGTATAAATTTAATGTAGGATTATGTCGTATAATATTGGGGATATGGCCCAAAAGTTTCTACCGAGCCGCCGTAAAGGGCTTGACTACGAGCTGAGTTTTAATTGAAAGAGGGAGTCTCTTTCTTATTTACTCATGCCCTAGTCAAGCGTTCCGGTAGATATCGGAGCGCTTTTTTATCGTTTAAGTAATATTTAATTCTAGATTTTATTATGAGAAATGATATACTAAGCAAATTTTGTTCGCTCTTAATGTGTAATAAAGTGTGCCCCATTCCAGGGCTAGGAAAACAGTTGGATCAATTCGTAAAGCAAAATAAAAATTCAATTTGGAAGGATTGAGAAAGAATGAAAAAGAAGATTTACTTTAATCATGATGGCGGTGTAGATGATCTTGTTTCTCTATTTTTATTACTACAAATGGATAACATTGAACTAACTGGTGTTTCCGTCATTCCAGCTGATTGTTATTTAGAACCAGCTATGTTTGCAAGCCGGAAAATCATTGATCGCTTTGGAAAAGGAAGTCTAGATGTAGCAGAGTCAAATTCTCGCGGAAAAAATCCTTTTCCTAAAGATTGGCGTTTGCACGCTTTCTTTGTGGATGCCTTGCCAATATTAAATGAATCCGGAAAGATTGTTACACCAGTAGCGGAGAAACCAGCACATCTTCATATGATAGATGCAATTCACGCTTCAGATGAAAAAACTACTCTTTTATTCACCGGTCCACTTACGGATCTTGCTCGTGCACTAGATGAAGACCCTTCTATTGAAGAAAAAATCGATCGACTCGTATGGATGGGCGGCACATTTCGTGATGTAGGAAATGTGGAAGAGCCCGAACATGATGGGACAGCGGAATGGAATGTGTTTTGGGACCCTGAAGCAGCTGGTCGAGTATGGAAAAGTAGTATAGAAATTGATTTAGTAGCGCTTGAAAGCACTAGCCAGGTACCTCTTACAGTAGATATACGTAATCGTTGGGCATCTGAACGCAAACACCTTGGTGTTGATTTTATTGGCCAATGTTATGCGATGTGCCCGCCGTTGGTTCATTTTACAACAAACTCAACATATTTTTTATGGGACGTCTTAACAACAGCATTTGTTGGTAATAGTGATCTTGTAAAAGTGAAAAGAATTAATAGTATCGTGCATACAGATGGGCCGAGTCAAGGGCGTACAGAAGAAACAGACAATGGTCGCCCAGTAAATGTGGTTTATGATGTAAATTCTAATGCTTTCTTCGATTATATTACCGAATTATCTAAAAAAGCTTAATCTATAACATACAGATTTTGAAATAGATAGTAAATTAACATGAAATTACAGTCTTTGTTAAAGTTAATAACTATCTTGAAAGCTTAAAGAACATTCGTGTTTGTGAACCATTGATCGTAGTACATTTAGAGAGAAGTTCTAAATGTATTACGATCAATATAAATGATAGTATTTTTTATAGAAAAAATTATAGTGTGAGTAAGTCAAATACCAATATCATAGATATAATTACCGGAATTTTTAGAAAATAAATACATGGCTCTAATTTAATATCAAGATTTTAAAAAATTTAGTTTCAGCACAAAAAGCATTGTTGGAGGAAAAAATGACTATAAAATCACGACTTAAAATTATGATGTCTCTTCAGTTTTTTATTTGGGGATGTTGGCTTGTTACACTTGGTTCATATATGTTCAATACTTTGCAATTTACTGGCACACAAGTTGGAGGTGTTTATAGCTCAATAGGGCTTGCTTCTCTTCTAATGCCAAGTCTTGTAGGGATTATTGCAGATCGTTGGATAAAAGCAAATAGATTATATGGAATTTGCCATTTCCTTGGAGCGATTTTCTTATTTTCAGCTGCAGGGATTTCAGACCCTAATCTCATGTTTTGGGCTATGCTTTTTAACGCAATGGTTTACATGCCGACGATTTCTTTATCTTATACGATTTCATATTTTTGCCTAGAAAAAGAAGGACTTGATACAACGAAAGACTTCCCTTCTGTTCGTGTTTTTGGAACAATTAGTTTTATTCTTGCGATGTGGATAATTAGTCTTGGTGGATTTGAGCTAAGCAATATCCAGCTATACATGGCTGCGGGGGCTTCATTCTTACTTGCACTTTATTCATTTACACTGCCAGATAATCCAACATCAAATGTCAAAAAGGATAAGTCGTTAGTAAGTCTTTTAGGTCTAGATGCTTTTGTATTATTTAAGCAAAAGAGAATGGCTATCTTTTTCATTTTTGCTATGCTGTTAGGTGCTGCATTGCAAATTAACCTTGTATTTGCTGATCCATTTTTACATGATTTTGCGTCAATCGCTAACTATAAAGATAGTCTTGTTGTTAAATATCCAGCCATTTTATTATCAATGGGACAAATTGCTGAAGTGTTCTTTATTCTTGCCATTCCTTTTTTCTTACGTAAATTTGGGATTAAGACGGTAATGTTGTTGAGTATGGTGGCGTGGACATTACGCTTTATTCTTTTCGCCTATGGAGACCCATCAAGTGTAGGTGTCATCTTATTGCTATTATCAATGATTGTATATGGTGCTGCATTTGACTTCTTTAATATTTCCGGCTCTATTTTTGTTGAAAAGGAAGTGGATAGTCGAATTCGTGGAAGTGCACAAGGCTTATTTATGACAATGGTCAACGGAATCGGTACCTATTTAGGCGCTGTTCTTAGTGGGAAAATGGTGGATTATTTTACGATTAACGGAGTGAAGGATTGGCAAAGTATCTGGTTAGTTTTTGCAGCATACACATTCGTCCTTGCAATCATTTTTGCTGTAAGTTTTAAATACAAGAATGACCATAATGGAATTAAGAATGTAAATAATGTTGCTTAATAGATATTCTAGATCATTTTTGTTTTTACTTTGAAACGATATTTGGTTTGAAATGTAATCTCTGTGCCTGTCACCACTCGGGTTATGTAGAATTATGTCGAGATTTATAAGGCTACTTTAGTGCTATTGGCAGTCTGAGTCTATCCTTAGCACTTGGGGGAAACTTGAAAAGTATCACGGTGTTTGTACATTATTTAGAGTAACCTTCTTCCTAATAACCATTTCAGGCTGTAAGGGGGGTTCCTTTTTTCTTCAAATTGTTTAACTCACCAGTATCCTATGTGTTGCCACATACACCCCGCGCATGTGGAGACGGTCTCTTTGCTAGTGAAAAAGTAAAAAAACAACCCTTGAAAATGCTGTATTTACAGCATTTTCAAGGGTTATTTTTTTGAGGGAATTGAAAGATTTTTATTAGGTATTATGGTTGCAACACTTGGAATAAATAGTTCTCCTGTAATTGCACTATATATAGTAAATCTCGATTCCGAATCTACTGAAATAATATATAAATTAATGAGAGATATAAATAGAAAGTTCAGTACGACTTTTGTAGTAATAACCTATGATAAAAAAATAGCTGAGAAGGCTGATCGAATAGTAGAAATTAAAGATCATATCCAAATAGAAGTATAGAAATATAGATGAGTTATCTAAATATAAGGAATATTGTTGACAATGGAAACCTATGATGCTAACATTTTTATAAACTGAAGACGAGGGAGTTAAACTGTTAAACGATCTCTCAGCGAATCCGGGATGGTGTAAGCCGGACAGATGCAGTAACAGCCAAGTGGGCCTCAGAGGGCGAAGCGAAAAAAATTTTAGTAGCTTAGACGTATAGCCAGCGTTATAGGGCTAAGGGTGTTTGTGTGAGCACTCTGCAGAGAGGGTATGTATGATACATATCAAACAAGGTGGTACCGCAAGTTAACACTTGTCCTTGAATTATTATTTAAGGATAGGTGTTTTTTATTATTTTATGGGCCAAAACGACTGTAAGTAAGCAGGATATAATTGTTGAGGAGAAACCCTATTCGTTATGTATGAAAGTAGGAAATCTCAGAATTATAAAGAAGAAAAGGAGAATGAAAAAAGTAATGAAAGTAGCAGGTTTATTAATTATAAATGTTGATAGGAGTACGTGTCATGGATGATAAATTTATGCTATATAACTTAAAAGTAGAAGTTGTAGGTACAGATAAACCAATGGTTTGCAAGCATAAGGAAGGTGGCTATTTCTTAGTTATAGGGGAAGACCTTATCTTCCCAGAAAGTAATTCATTTTCAATGTATGCCTTAAGCGCTATTTTGCCGTTACTGCCTGCAAAGCAACGAGTATTACACGCTAATGACTGGATGTTGTCTGATAGTGTAATTGCCTGCCCAGATCCAAACTGTGGGGCTAGATTTAAAATAACTCGTATCGGAACTCAAGAATTTAGTCATGCTGAATGCACAACAGAGCCTATATATAAAGGAGATAATAAATAATGGTAGAACGATTCGAATTAGCAAAAGATTATACGATCAGTAGAGTGATCAACGGGTGTTGGCAACTATCGGAAGGTCATAGCTTAGAATCTAATTTAGACAAGCAAGATATAATGAGGGCCTTCCATATGCTTGTCGAAAAAGGATTTACGACATTTGATTGTGCTGATATATATACAGGTACTGAAGAACTCCTAGGTGAATTCTCAAAGCAACTTAAGCATGGAAGCACCATTTCACCCAATGATATTCAAATTCATACTAAGTATGTACCTGATATCAATTTACTTAGTGATGTCGATTTTACATATACAGAAAAAATCATTGACAGAAGCCTTAAACGGCAAAATCGAGATGTATTAGATCTAGTGCAGTTTCATTGGTGGGATTACGATGTGCCCGGCTATATCGAGACAGCTAGGGATCTGTTAAGACTAAAAGAAAAAGGGAAAATACGTAATATCGCTGTTACAAACTTTGATACGAAACATTTGAAAGAAATCGTTGATGCTGGGATACCGATTGTGTCTTGTCAAAATCAATACTCGGTTTTTGATAGACGTCCAGAGAAAGAATTATTAGATTATTGTAAAAGTAAAGGGATTTCCCTGCTATGCTATGGTACATTATCAGGTGGTTTATTAGCAGAAAAATGGATCGGCAAACCATCTATACAGCCCGAAACACGCTCACATGTTAAATATCTTCAGGTGATTGAGGAGACTTTGGGTTGGGATAGCTATCAGGAATTGTTGTTATTGTTACAAAGAATCGCTAAAAAGCATTCTGTCAGCGTCGCTCATGTTGCTACAAAATATATCTTAAGTCAACAAGGTGTTGGGGCCACAATTATTGGAGTTAGAAATAGCAGCCACGTTGAGTCAAATGCACACATATTTACTTTCGAACTCGATCGTTCTGATATTAAAGAACTAAATCAATTCTTAGATAATTATCCAATATTAGATGGTGAACCTTTTGAGTTAGAGCGTACGGCTGATTCAAAATTCCGAAATATTATGAAGATGAATTTGAATGAAGAATAATTATACCAAACGATCTTAACGCAGTTTTTGGGTGTTGCGACGATTAAACAAGAGTACACGTTTAATACATAAGAGGGAGTTTCTATATGGATAAAAAACTTGAATTTAGAGGTGGCTGGGGAGTTGCGTTTATTCCAGTCGTTATTTTTCTGTTTTTCTGCATATTGTATTTTATCGTTTTTAAAGCGTTTGAAATGTATGCACTCGCAATGGGTGCTTTCGTCGCACTTATGGTGGGTGCAATTTTTGTCAAAAAGGGTAACTACGAACGATTCTGGGATTCAGTCTATGAAGGCGTAAGGGAAGCCGTACCGATTGCAATTCTGCTGTTCGTCATCGGGATGTTCTCGGAGCTGATCAAAACTACTAACATTTCGGCAGGTTTCGTGTGGCTTGCCGACTTGCTAGGCGTGGATGGAGGATTATTCACTGCGTTCACATTCTTAGCAATTTGTATCATTTCTACTGCTACTGGATCATCCATCGGATCAATGTTTACCTGCTTCCCTATTTTCTACCCGGCAGGAGTATTGTTGGGATGCGATCCTGCCGTTCTTGCGGGCGCAATTGTCAGTGCTTCTATTTTTGGTGATAACTTAGCACCAATATCAGATACCACCATCATCTCTGCAGGAACTCAAGAATACACAAAAAAAGAAGGTTTTGCTGAAGTGGGTGGCTGTGTTGCCAGTCGGCTGAAGTATTCCTTGGTCGCAGGTGTTATCTCTTTTGTTCTGTTCTGGATCTTTGGTGGTGGCGGCACGGTAGGTGCAGGCGCTTCAGATATCCTTGCGAAAAACATGAATCCCATCACACTGGTCATGCTGGTTCCGGTAGTCATCATGTTAATCGTAGCAATCAAAACTCGCAATATTTATAAGGCAATTACTATAGGCATCATTTTAGGGACAATAACAGGTTTAGCGTTTAATCTCTTAACTTTCGACAATATTATCTCAGTTGCGGATGGTACTCCGGTAGGATTCCTAACGGGCGGCATCAGCAGCATGATGGCAACAGTTACGCTAGTTATCTCAGTCTACGGTATAATGGGTGTGCTCAACGGTGCGGGAGTGCTTGAAAAAGTCACAAATGGCATACTTAACAGCAAAATGGGCAAGACGGTTCGCGGTGCTGAAATCGCTATGATGTTAGGTATCTCGTTTACAACTTTGATCTTCGGTGGTGTAACTAGTGCATCGATGACGACATTTGGAAAAGTACAGAATGAGATTGGCAAACGTGTTGGTTTGCATCCATACCGTCGTGCCAATCTACTTGATGGTTTTGCTAATTCTATCGTACTAGTAATCCCTTTTTTAAGTGTTTTTGTATTCCTCGGTGCTTTGCTGACACAAGGTTATGATTTTGTTGCACCGCTTTTACTAACACAAATCAGCAGCGGTATGATTTATTGCATGGTACTGTTCTTGGTTCTATTGTTCTCAGTTATAACGGGATGGGGCCGCAAATATGAAGGCCTGGAGGGGAAAGCAGTTAGCAATCCTCAAGATTAGTAAACAAGATACCAAGTCCGGCTCTCATAATATGGTGAGAGCCTTTTTTTATATCGATCGTTTATCGTCACAGTGAGAGCGACTGAGCGATGTCGCAATATATAGCGGGTGGGATTCCCGTCGGGGAAGAACTAGCCACTCACTTGTATCGAATCTTGGAGGGCAACTTGTAGCTGTAGTCTTTAATCGTAGACAGTTAGATGATGGGCCGTAAGCCAATTTGTTAAAGGGATTGCTCCGTAATACACATGAGTGTGCTGATGCGTTTCACTGTGCAGAAGGCAAAATTTCTATAATAGATAATGCGATATGGTAGAAATTTCTCTGGAGTCAGTGACCATGGCAACACAACAATTGTGAAAGAAATCGTGAGAGAAAATCTTTATTTTAAACAGATAAAAAACGTGAAAAAGCGGGAGAAAAGGAAAGAGTTTATTTTACTAGCGAAAGCGCGGTACATATAAAATTGTGTCTACTTTCTAGACCTAATACCAAAATACTAGTTTTGGTGTGTATAATAAATGTAGGAATATTTGTAAATATGATTTGCGTTAGAGGTGAACATATGACAACTAAAGAATTGAGTAAAATTGTTATTGTAGATGATGAAATTTTAATAAGGCAAGGCATAAAACATTACCTTAATTGGGAGCAAGAAGGTTTTCAAATTGTCGGAGAAGCTTCTAATGGAAAGGAGGCACTTGAAATCATTGAACGAACCCATCCACAAATTGTTATAACTGATATTGTAATGCCTATTATGGATGGAGAAGAATTGACAAGAATAGTTAAATCAAAATATCCAGATATCGAAATTATTATACTAAGTAGTTTTGGGGAATTTGACTACGTTCGTTCTACCTTTCAAAGTGGAGTTGTTGATTATATATTAAAGCCTAAGCTTGATGCAAATACGCTATTAGAAGTGCTAAATAAGGCAGTGAGTAGAATTCCAACTCCTGAATCGAATGGGACAAAGCAGCAGGAGCGAATGTCTGTAAATCATACAGTTGAAAAGTTAATTTCTGGTTATGAAGCGGATTATGATGCAGAGCTACTAACTAGGGTGTTTCCCTATGATAGCTTCTATTTATTAGGTGTAGTGTTTAGTCGGAATATTCCTAGAGGAGATCTTATTCAAGTTCAAGATAGTATCACACAACATTACCAATCTTATCTAGATCAAGCAACATTTCATACCATTACCTTTGATAGAAATGAAATCGCATTCATACTGAACATAAACAAAGATAAGTCCCAGGAGGTCATTGATTTCGCAAAAAGAGTTGCGGGAAATCATACAAATTCGGGCTTTGTTCTAAGTGAACAATTCTCTGATTTATCACAAATAGGGCCTATCTATAATGAAAAGGTATCAAAATTGATCCAATATAAATTTTATTTCCCTCACATCCCTCTTTTAAGGGAACAGGATTTACAACGAGAAATACCAACTATTGAAGCTTTTGAAAGCGAGTGGTTCACAAACGAATGGAAGCATAGTCGCTTTCAGGAGGCTTTCAGCTATTTACAGGAATATGTATCTGAATTTTCTAAATGTTACACAACGGATGTATTCGAATTTAAATCATTCTTTGAAAATATCATTTTTCATATTAATGTAATTCTAAATAATATGGAATACGATGTAGCTGAAATAGGAAGTTCCAAGTATGAGTATTTAAGGTCCATTAACGAGGCCAATTCATCCAGTGAGACAGTAGAACAACTAAATAAATTTATTAGTCAAGTGAACAAATGCTTACATGCGGAGAGAAATCAACCTAGTAATTTAAAAATGAAAAAACTCCTGCAATATATTGAAGACCATTATGCAGATCCACTCAGCCTTACAGATGTAGCAGAGCATTTTCATTTTAATCCTTCCTATTTGTCTAACTATTTTTCTACAAATAATAAAGAAGGGTTTGTTGAGTATTTGAATAAGGTTCGAATTGAAAAAGCTTCACAGCTCCTACTTAAGGATTCAGCATCCATTTCAGAAATTAGTGGAATAGTAGGTTATTCAGATCATAGCTATTTCTGTAAAGTATTTAAAAAGATAAATGGAATGTCACCTAGTAAATTTAGAAAAAAACACATTTGAGGATAAGAGATGAGGTATAAATGAGAATAATAACGAATCGAATTAAACATAACAGTTTATTTTTTAAAATGTTTCTTATTACCATACTAATCATTGTTACTATATCCTGCCTTATAACCTGGACTACATTTCGTATGTCAGAGAAGTTTTTTATTGATCGGTTTAGTTTTAACAATAGCAAGGTTATAGATCAGATAAAGGAGAGTTTAGGTACGTTTCAATATTCAATTGTTATCGCTTCAAATAACCTTATGAACAATGGAACGATTAAGAGTTTTCTCTCAGGTAAGCACTCAAACAAACAGTTGGGCACATATTATTATAATGTCAAAAAACAGATGGGCAATATAAAAACAAGTGTAGAAGCTTATGATGTAGGGATCTTGGTCTACGGTATTAATGGTATTAGTTTTGCAACAGAAAGATCTTCATGGTCTGTATCCGATAAAGAACTACAGAATCACTCTATTACCGCAAATGCACTCAAGCAGCCTAATAAACTGTTATTTCATCTAGAACAATCAAAAGATCAAACACAAGGTGAGGAGGTTATTATTGCTACAAAGGCCTTTATGGAACCAACTTCAAAATATATTTATGGAACGATGTACTTTACGATTCGAGAAAAGGATTTTAGAAAGTTTTATAGTAGTTATACAAGCTTAGGTAATGATGTGTTAGTTATGGATCAGTCAGGTACCATTTTATCAAGTAATCGTAATGAGTTCATTGGAAATAAAGAAGTTGAGCTCATGGATTATGCGATCCAATTAGAGGATCAGCAAATGGATTATATGGATGCAGATTTTAAGGGTAAGGACCATCTTATTATGATTGAATATCTACCTACCTTTGATTTGTATTTGGTAAATTTAATTGATAAGAAAGCTGCTTTTGGAAATATCATTGATAAAAAGTCAATCGTACTTATTAGTATTCTATTCATCTTTCTAGCAATTATCATTGTGTTTTTTGCTTCTAGAAAGGTAACAAATTCGTTGTCAAATCTAGTAAAACAAATTGAAAATACCCCCAAAAATGACTTTGATCATTATATACCTGTAACAGGTACGTACGAAACGAGACAAATTGGTCAAGCCTTTAACTCAATGCTTGATGAACTTCATGAGTATGTTGATAAGCTTGTACTTATCCAGAATCAGAAACGTAATGCGGAATTAGCAGCATTGCAGCAGCAGATAAATCCACATTTCTTATATAATACGTTAACTTCAATCAAATTCATGGTGCAACAGGGTGGAAAGGAAGAAGCAACCGAAACCGTTAATGCGTTTATATCCTTATTACAAAATACATTAGGCAATATTAGTGAAACCATAACCGTTAGGCAAGAAATAGATAATTTAAAAAGCTACGTCTTAATTAATCAGAAGCGCTATGGAGAACGAATTAGAGTGAATTATTTTATAGAGCCAAAGTGCTTTGAAACCCAAATTCCCAAACTAATTTTACAACCCTTTATTGAAAATTCTTTCTTTCATGGTTTCAATAAAAAAAGTGGAGGGACGATTAATGTCCTCGTTTGGGAGGAAGGAGCAACCCTTATTTGCGAGGTATTGGATAATGGTGACGGAATGGAAGTATCAGCAGATAACAAACTTCCAGATACGAGGCGCAAGCAGGAGATGTTCAGTGGGATTGGAGTTCGAAACGTCGATGAGCGTATTCAGTTGATTTATGGTGAAGCGTATGGTGTTTCAATCTCAAGTAAGATAGGTGAAGGGACCAAAGTTCGCATCTCACTACCAGTACAAAAAAACTAAAAATAGTCATAGAACCTAAAAATAGTCCAAACGAATAAGTGGGTGTATATTTACTTTCTAAAAATATCACAAAATTGCAAAAATATCGTCCTAACTCGTCCTCTCTAAATGATGATAACATAGTAATCGTAAGGTAGATAGCGCTTACAATATAAAAATATACAATCTTAGGGGGATTTCAGATGAAAAAACTATTAGCATTAATAATGGTAAGTATGCTTTTACTTACTGCATGTTCTTCTGGGGCTTCAAATAGTACTGAACCAGAAGGAGGCTCAAATTCAAATCAAATTACAATTTGGGCGTGGGATCCAAAATTCAACATTAAAGCAATAGAATTAGCGAAAGAAGCTTATGCTTCTGAGAATCCAGACCTTAAAGTTAATGTGATTGAAAATGCTCAAGATGACATTGTTCAAAAACTAAATACTAGTTTAAGTTCTGGTACTACTAAGGGATTGCCAAATATTGTGTTGATTGAAGATTATCGTGCAAAAAGTTTCCTTCAAGCATATCCAGATATGTTCCAACCACTAACTGGTTCTTTTGAAACAGAAGATTTTGTTCAATATAAAGTGGAAGCAACAAGTGTAGATGGCGAAAACTACGGACTTCCATTTGATACTGGAGTAACTGGATTATATGTTAGAACAGATTATTTAACAGAAGCCGGGTTTTCAATTGAAGATTTACAAAACATCGACTGGAAAGAATATATTGAAATTGGCAAGAAAGTAAAAGAAGCAACGGGTAAAAGATTGCTTACTATCGACCCAAATGAATTAGGAATTCTTCGTACAATGATTCAGTCAGCAGGTAAGTGGTATGTGAAGGAAGATGGTACTACACCTGATTTAGCAAATAATGAAGCTCTTAAACTATCTTTCGAAATTTATAAGGAACTTGTTGATAATGATTTAATGAATTTCCATTCAGACTGGAATCAGTTCTTGGCTACATTTAATGGTGGAGAGGTTGCTACAGTAACGACTGGTAACTGGATTACACCTTCAATAAAAGCGGAGGCTTCACAATCAGGAAAATGGGCAGTGGTGCCACATCCTAGTCTTCCAGGTATGAAATCCGTAAATGCTTCTAATCTAGGTGGTGCGTCATGGTACATTCTAGATGTTCCAGGTAAAGAGAATGCAGTTGATTTTCTTACAAAGACTTTTGGTTCGAATGTAGATTTATATCAAAAATTAGTTACTGAAATCGGTGTTATTGGTACTTATATCCCAGCTACTGAGGGAGAAGCGTATAAGACAGAAGATGAGTTCTTCGGTGGTCAGTCAATTATCTCAGATTTTTCAAAGTGGGCTGAAGAAATTCCGCAAGTAAACTATGGTATGCACACATATGCGATTGAGGATATTTTAATTGTTGCTATGCAAAATTACCTTGGTGGTCAAGACCTTGATAAAGTATTAGAAGATGCACAACAACAAGCGGAAACGCAAATTAAATAATTTGCCTTGAATTTAGCCTCGCATATATTTTTCAAGAAATAGGCTGTGTTAAAGCTCATTGTTGATATTGGAGCAGAAAGCGAACGCCTCAACAGCCATGATTAACAGAGCCAAGAAATAAGATATATAAGAGATACAGCCTTGGAACTCGCCAGCTGAAGCTATTACAATTGTTAGGTGAGCTCTTCCGAGGCTATTCTTTTATAGATAAGTAGGGAGTTGAAACAAATGATACCAGCAACTACGAAGCAGAACATACAGCCGAAACCAAGAAAATATAATAACAAATTTCGATTAAAAAATGGATTAATTGGTTGGGCTTTTATTTCAATAGCAACGGTCATGATCTGTTTATTTTATTTCTACCCAATGCTTCAAGCACTTATTCTTTCTTTTCAATCAGGTGCGGGAACAAATCTCCAATTTGTAGGTTTGGATAACTACCTACGATTATTTACAGATCCGGCATTTATAGCTGCTTTGAAAAATACAGTAATTTACCTCATCATCCAAGTACCAGTCATGATTATTTTTGCATTGTTTATTTCTGTTTTATTAAATAATAAGAAATTGAAACTAAAAGGATTCTTCCGAACGGCCATATTTTTACCGTGCATTACATCGCTTGTAGCATATTCCGTAGTATTCAAATATTTATTTGCTACAGATGGCATTATTAATAAAATGTTAATCAATGTTTCACTTATTTCAGAGCCGATACAATGGCTAACAGATCCTTTTTGGGCAAAAGTAACAATTATCATTGCAATAACATGGCGTTGGACAGGCTACAATATGATTTTCTATTTATCTGCTCTGCAAAACGTGGACCATTCCATTTATGAAGCAGCTAAAATTGATGGTGCAAATGCATTCCAACAATTCTTTAAAATTACGATTCCAATGCTAAAGCCAATCATCCTATTTACTTCTATTACATCAACCATCGGTACTCTTCAGTTGTTTGATGAAGTTATGAATATAACAAAGGGTGGTCCAGGAAATGCAACGATAACCATTTCTCAGTATATTTATAATCTATCATTCAAATATACGCCTGATTTTGGCTATGCAGCAACTGTCTCATATGCAATTGTTATCATGATCGTCGTCTTTTCTATCATTCAGTTCAAAGTAGCAGGTGATAAAAATGCATAAAATAAAACAAATATTCATTTATATTTTATTATCAATTTTCACTGTCATCTCCATCTTTCCATTCATATGGATGATTATTAGTGCAACGAATAAATCTATCGATGTTACAAAAGGAAGATTATTACCAGGAACTCATTTGGTAGAGAACATCCAGAATCTTTTGAGTACGGTTGACCTTGTTCCTGCTTTAATAAACTCAGCAACCATATCCATTGCAACGACCATTTTATCCCTAATCATTGCATCTCTTGCTGGTTATGGCTTTGAAATATATAGAAGTAAGGCAAAGGATGTTGTATTTAATATTTTGCTTCTTTCGATGATGATTCCTTTTGCTGCACTAATGATACCGTTATTCCGAATGTTTGGGACAATCTCTCAAATTGCACCTGGGATTGGTATTGATACATTAACATCTGCAATGTTACCAAGCATTACAACTGCTTTTCTGATCTTTTTCTTCAGACAAAATACAAAGATGTTTCCAAGAGAGCTACTTGAAGCTGGAAGAATAGATGGTTTAACAGAGCTTGGTGTTTTCTTCCGTATTTATGTACCTACGATGAAAACAACATATGCAGCAGCTGCCATTATTACATTCATGGCAAGTTGGAATAATTATCTGTGGCCACTTGTTGTTCTACAGTCTCCTGGAAACCATACGATTCCATTGCTCATATCTAATCTTGGTTCAAGTAATTCACCTGACTTTGGGATTATTATGACATCCATTGTGATCGCAACTTTACCAACAGCACTGATCTTCTTCTTGCTTCAAAGACATTTTGTAGCAGGTATGATGGGATCTGTAAAATAAATAGCCAACGTCTGATAGAAGAATAAAAAGGAAGAGTAGGCATATGACAAATACACAAGCGTAAGCTCCATCTATTGATTGGCTTACTGATTTAAATGTGCTTGCAGTTAACACAATTCCGGTACATTCTGATCATGTGTACTATACAACAATAGTAGAAAATAATAGGAAGAGGAGCGGGAACAAAATATATATATTCACCTTAAAATAGGGACAAAATGGGACATTACAAAAAATAATAATAAAATGAGGTAAAATCATTTGTTATTTAATCTGATTTTACCTCGTATTAAATAAATTAAGATTGAAGTTAGTTCACCCTATCCAATTATTGCTAAATCCGCATTCTATATGTGGTTAGAACTACAAACCCGCTCATTTTCAAAAAAAGAAGTAAGCGGGTTTTAAGCGTTCTACAAACTCACTCCGATGTCGTCAGGGATGCCTGAACATCCGGACTAATTGCCGGTTGAGGATAGTTAATTTGTTCATCGAATTCTACCCAGTCGAGATTTGCCATCATCAGCAGAAAGCGTTTACCGGTGGAAGGGTCGCTGATGATGAGGTGGTCACGACCAGCCGTTTCTACGCGTCCGTGGTAAACCATTGCATTCCATTTGCTGTTACCTTGATAAGTAAAGTAGAATGTACCTACCTTACCTTTGTTGAAGCGTAGGATATTTTCGATAAATGATTCTTCCATCGTGCCTCCCCCAAATTGCTGCCCAGTCCCGATAGGAACCACTGGAACACCGTACGAGGGTCCAGATGGCATATTCGCTGGGAAGCCAGCAGGTTGTTGTGCGCCACTAACTCGCATCATGGAAGTTGGATAATAATTCATTGGATTATAACTAGAGTCTCCACAAGTCATGAGAAGATCAGCTCCTTTTTAATTTATCTATAAAACTCTGGGCAATAGCCCGGTACCGCAACATAGAAGCAATGGTTCTTATGCGAAAAGTCGAACTTCGTCATTGGGGATCTTGGCATCGTTTCGGTACAAGGAGCTCGGTACTTTTTCCCTGGACTGGGGTTAAAAAACCACAAATTCATTCTTGAACGAGGTTCCCTATGACCCTGTAACAAATTCCTAGCCCTCTGGAGGTCAGCTTCGTCGGGACGTTGTGTATACAATGATCCATTTAAGACAGGCTCGAAGTGGGGAATACCAGTTCCGGGTATGGTTTGATAAATCGCATGTCTGATATTGCGTAACCCTTTGAAGTCAGGTGCACAGTCAGCTTCGACTCGATTGGCTACAACCGATCCCACCATGTTCATCCCTTGAACTCCTTCACCGCTCGCTTCCGCCAGCATGAGCCTAGCTAACTCCTCCACGTCACGTGAAGTATGTTTTATTCGTCTACCCATTTTCTCACTCCTTTGGCCTATACAGATAACTTATTACCTGAAGCTGGTTTTGGTAACTTGCCTATCAGCCCAAATACTTCGATTTCATCAGTTGGGTATATACCGATCAGTATCTTACTAAATATAGCAAGTGGGCCGGAAATGAAATTATCATATTATAGATCTGGTAGAATACTAGAACATAACGAAGAAACACACCAATCATTAGAGAGAATTTTTACAAACTTAGAACGCTAATAATAGAATAGCATTTCTTGATATTTTGAAATTTTTTTTGGGGTAGCTGCTATGATAAAAATGACAGCCGATCAAATGAAGGTAAGAATGAACAGCAGCTAATTTAGTTTCTAAAGAATACTTTTTCATAAGAAAACTGCACCTTCAATTGTTAGTTGTGTCTAACAATTGAAGGTGCAGTTCAAAATTCTACGCCTTGATTGGCCTACTTATTCTAAAAAGATTACTACCAAGTTCATTTAACGCAATCGCTGCTAATATAATAGCCGTGCCTAACCACTGAATCGGCATTACCGCTTCTGATAAAATAAGGCTGGCTGATAGGATGGCGATCGGTAATTCAATGGATGTTAATATATTGGCGACTCCACCTGAAACCAATGGTGCGCCCACTGCGAAAAATAGTGGGGGAAGGACTGCACCAAATAGCGAAACACCAACGGCGGTCGTTAATAAGTTTGCCTCCAATGGCAGTACAGATGAAATGTCACGCATGAATAGGACAAGTACTAAGATGGTTGACCCAGTTGCCATTAAAGAAGTCCGAATCAATGGGTCTACATTTACAGCGACCTTTCCACTGAAAAAAATAAATCCGGCATAAGTGAATGCAGATAGAATACCAAAAAGGAAACCTTTAAAAGGTAGTCCTTGTATGTCGCCATTTAATATATTGGAAGCAAAAAAGACCCCAATCAAAATTAAAATGATGGACAATACGGTTACAGGGGCAGGTTTTATTTTACTAAAAATCCATTCTAAAATAATTCCTATCCAAACGAATTGAAACATTAAAATGATGGCTAATGAGGCCGGTAGATATTGCATCGCACCATAATAAAAAATACTTGTTAATCCGATAAAACAACCGGTTATCATAATTTGAGGAAGATTTTTCTTATTTAGCCCTTTAAAGCTGGGGCGTTTAATTAGAGTGAAAGACCATAATAATAATGAGGAAAAAATCATTTGAACGATATTAATTTGGCCAAGTGAGTAGCCGTAGCTAAACCCCAATTTAGCAAATATCGGTGTAAAACCAAAACATCCAGCACCTAATAATACAAATAAAATACCTTTATTTAATTTCATTGTGAAACCTCCCAGAAGCTCAAAACTACCGAACTATTATATCAGAAAAATGACTACCTTGGGTAAATACTTTGTTTCTGGATTTAAACAAGTAGCGGGTGTATACGTTCCCTATCTGTTAGAAGATAAAGACAACGATATTATAGTTATCAATACGACCAAGTTACATAGCGAACTATGAGGAAAAGGAATATCGAGTATACCGTTTTACATACAGGCGGAGTTACGCCAGAAAAGCTTCAAGTCATATGTGAGCATAATAAAAATGAACCTGTCCCTACGCCCGCAAAAAGAAATTATCTACGAAGATGGAGCTAGCACAGAAAATATTATTCTTAAATAAAGCATATTGTAAAGAACAGGAGAGCTTATTAAGTTCTCCTGTTCTTTACAATATGCTTACAATATCTTTACTTTATATCCAAATAATAACCATTTTCAAATGGTACTATATACTGGGGAAATAAGAAAGAGTACACTACTGACGGAACGCCGTATGCGGTGAAAGTCGCACGTACGGTGTAGGCCCGAAACGAAAGCCACAAAAATGTGGTATAAGACGGGAATAGCAAAGAACCAGCATTAAAACCTACTTTACAATACTCTAGTGGTAACAATCTTTTAAAGGTATCACAAATTGCTAGATATGACAGTGGAAAAGGAGCAGCAGGAACAGAAATTTTGGCTTATGATGCTAAGACTCAAAAAGCATTTGTAACAAATGGTGCAGTTAGTGGATTTGATATTTTATCATTTGCTGATTTAGAGTCTGGTAAATTTACAGAAGTAGCATCTCAAAAACGTGTTCTATTATCTGAGTTTGGTATTGAAAATGTAGATAGTATTACAAGTATTGCTGTACATCCTACAAAAGATTTAGTAGCTGTTGCTGCTGTAAACAGTTCGAAAACAGACAAAGGATACATTGTATTTGTTAATAAGACTGGTGAATTCCTATCTAAGGTGCAAGTAGGGGCATTACCAGACATGGTGACTTTTACCCCAGATGGGACAAAGGCACTTGTAGCCAACGAAGGTGAACCAAACGATGATTACTCTGTAGATCCAGAAGGTTCTATTTCTGTTATTGATGTAACGGGTGAACCTGCAAAATTTACAGTTAAAGAACTTAAGTTTGCGGAAGATTTACTGGATGAAAAAGTTCGTGTTTCTTCAAAAGGTACAAAATTACAACAACTTGAACCAGAATATATCACCGTTTCTGAAGATAGCAAAACAGCATACGTTTCAATGCAAGAAAACAATGCCATAGCAACGATTGATCTTGTAGAAGGAAAAATTGTTGATGTAAAAGGTCTGGGAGTAATTGATCATTCTAAACCAGGAAATGAAATGGATGCAATTAAAGATGGTGAAATCAAAATCGAAAAACAGCCGATTTTAACTTACTATCTACCAGATGCAATTAGTACTTTTACAGCAGGTGGAACGACGTATATCATCACTCCGAATGAAGGAGATACCCGTGATTGGGATGGTTATTCAGAGGAAAAGAAAATCGGCAAATTGGGTGAGATTCAATTAAATGAGAACAATTATGCAGGTTATACACAAGCAGAATTAGATGCATTCGACCTTAGTAAATTAAAAGATTTTAAAGTTACAATTGAAAGTGGAAAAAATCTTGGAACTGGTAAATACGAAGCATTATATGGCTTTGGCGGGCGTAGTTTCTCCATTTTCAATGCAGACACGATGGAATCGGTTTATGACAGTGGAAGTGAATTTGAATCAATAATTGCACAAGCCGCTCCTGATTACTTTAATATTGACAATGAAAAAGTAGCAAAGGATGACAGAAGTAGCAGTAAAGGTCCGGAACCAGAAACAGCTGTAACAGGCATAATTGATGAAACTACTTATGCATTTATCGCTTTAGAACGATTCAGCGGTATCATGGTTTATGATTTAACAAATCCAGAAGCGCCAAAATTTGTAACATTGCTTTCAAGTCGTGATTTTTCAGTAACAGAATTTGCTGGTGACCTTAAAGGAGACGATGCAGGTAAATTTGCCGGAGATGTTTCACCGGAAGGATTGCAATTCATCCCTGCTGACCAAAGCCCTACAGGTAAAGCTTTATTAGCTGCAACTCATGAAATTTCAGGAACCGTTGCAGTTTATGAGTTTGAATAAGTCATTAGTCATTTCTCAAGCCTTATTAAGATATTGGTAGGTACAAAGAAGATTCAAGAAAACTCTGTAGAGAGAAATCTCTACAGAGTTTTTTTGAATGGATTTGTTACGAATTGTCGAATGTATATTAATTATAGTATGAATCCGACTTGGCTAGGCAGCAATCGTTGCTTTGTCCATGAAAGTCTAAGGGAAATAGCTGAGTGGCTGATGTCAGCCGAAAACTCGTTTTCGGTCATTCAGACGAAGGCTGAATGAAAGTACCTTAGAACCTCATGACTTTAGTCATGAGAGGTTCAGAAGCTCATGTTAAGACCGTCAACTAACTATAATTTTCGTGAAAAACTGACAAAAAAATTAGATTCGTTATATAGAGAAGAATTTGACTACTCATTTACTGAGAACGACCCTAATTTGGACATTCATATTTTTACCACTTATCTGATTTATGGAATGATAGACTTGATACTAGAATGGATTGAAAATAACTTTCAACAATCATCATCATATATGGGAGATCAACTTATCCGTATCTATAAATCTAATACACCGAAACTATATGTGAGTAATCAAGGCTAATTAGAGCTGCATGTCATTACTTTAATTTACAAATGCGTGGTCAAACTCCCTCGTCATTAGACGGTACAAGCTTGTAGCCTTACCCTTAAATGTCCATGCTTGTATAATGATGACCTAGGTGTTTCTCATATTTTGGCACTTTGCTATTTGGATGAAAATAGAAATAGTCGTCAGTCAGATATTGCGAGAACTTTAAGACTAACTCCATCGACTTTAACACGTTTATTGTTTGCAATTGGATTAGTGCGATATTATGATCTTTTTGACTCCTTTTCGTTTAACATCCCTTTTTTTATGATGCTTATCGGAGCAATGATTTCATTTATTGCTTATATCATTTGGGAGTTCATAAAAACAACAGATAATGTTGGATATACGGTGAATGTATTATAATTGAATATATCCATATTTATCACGATAATAGAGAAGTAATTGGAAGCGAACAAACTAGTTGATTTAAAGAAAAATTTTATAAAATTAGGAGGTAATCATGGGGAAATTAGTTCATTTTGAAATTCATGTAGATGACATGGAACGAGCAAAGAAGTTTTATGGAGAGGTGTTCGGATGGTCTTTTCAAAATTGGAGTGATTATGCTGGTATGCCTTACTTTGGAGCCGTGACTGGTGATGAAAATGAACCAAGAATCGATGGAGCTTTGATGCAGCGTCAAAGTGCTCCTCCGGAAGCAAATCAGGGGTTAAATGCATTTGCTTGTACAATGGGAGTGGAAAACTACGATTTAACGGAAACTAAAATTATTGAGAATGGTGGCCAAGTCGCAATGCCTAAATATGCCTTGCCTGGAATGGCGTGGCAAGGATACTATATGGATACCGAAGGCAATATATTTGGAATTCATCAACCAGATGTGAATGCAAAATAGACTTCAAGCATGAAATCACATAATGCAGTAGGAACTCCAAGATTTCCTAACGTATAGTCATTTACGGCTACATGAGCATGCCTTTCCAACTGAAGACAGTTCCCGCATCCAAATGGAAGAACTGTCGGTACAGCTGGTGTTTACATAATAATCATTACTAAAAAGGCTTCGTATCTTAAATGATGGGAAGCCTTTTGGGGGTTTTGCAGCATACTAAGAGTGAAAGTGTGAAAATTGCCTCCCACAGAATATCGGAATTTTTTTAGTAGAGATATCGAATGTTAATAAATCTTCATCAAAGTTGATTTTGGGGACATTAAACGATCTGTAAGTTCATAGTGTTAAGAGAGATTGTGGAAAAAGGTATATACTACAAAGGTTTATATTTAGCTTTCGGGTTAAAGAGATGTGATTTTTGAGGAAAATATTTTGGTTGATTTTTATGAAAAATGCTTGTATGAATTGCATTTATTTATAAGAAGTCGTTAAGTAGAGGGAATGTATAGTATGAATAAGGAATTAATAAAAAATGCTGATGCGTGCTATCGATTGGCGGAGAAAAAGGCTGTTCAATATTATCAATCACTTTATACGCAAGTTATGCAAAAGACCTATGTACCTACTTTGACAAAAGATATTCGGTCCTGGAAACAGAATCACATCCATCATCATTCATTCGTATCCTTTTTTTTGCGCGATAAGAACAAAGCTGATTCTCGGGAGTATCACAATTATATTAAATGGCTGGATTACACAGATAAACTAGATAATTACCTGGATCGCAGCATCTCTTATATTTTCTTGCGGGATCTAGGCAAAGCTTTGGACTCATCTGACACACAGACAAGGATTCGACGTGTCGTTGACCGTTTAAAAACACACCTGACTCATTCCACCTCAACCAATCGAGGGAACAATTCGGAGATGTTTAGCATGGCTGGGGTGTATCGGAAGGCCCAGGAGGAAGGTGTTGAATCCACGATGATTTGGGTGATGGACAAACTAAAGACTGTCTCTTCCAATATTCCAAAGGGAATGGATGCAGAGCAAGCCCAGCGAAAACTTATCAAAATCATGGCTGGGGTAATCATGCATGTGGTGGATGAGATGGGCGATGAAATATCTTCTGAAGAACGTTCTCAGAAACTTGATGAGGCTATTCGGTTAGGGTATTTCTATGGTCTGACCTATCCATTCATTGACGATCTTCTCGATGCCAAAGTCTTATCCGAAAAAGAGAAAAGACAATATTCCGATTTAATACGTACCACACTTATCACAGGTGCTGTTCCGGAATTGGGAGAGTGGACTGGAAAAAACTCAGATCTAATCCGCTATATTCATACGGAACTCCGAGATGCCTTTGAGTATATGAAGGCCTATCAGCGACCAGAGACGAGAAAAAATTTTTTCGAGCAATCCTATGTGTTTTTTCATTCTCAGGAAGTGGACCGTGTAAAAGAACTATCCAATGCGAATTACACTAATGAAGAGCTTTATATCCCGATTATTTTAAAATCCTCTTCTTCCCGATTAATTGTCCGTTCAGTAATCAGTGCTTCTTTTGACGAGGGTTTTGACAACCGAACATTCTTTTATGGGATTTACAATCAGCTTGCTGATGATTTTGCAGATATGTTTGATGACATGAAGGACGGTGCGGTAACCCCTTATACCTATTATATGAAATATCATGATCAACGTCCGGATCTTATAAATCCATTTGAATTATACTGGACGGTCATCTCCCATTTGATCCATAACGTGTATCATTCAGATACGAAGACCTGTGAAGTGATTTTAGATCGTGCGATAAATGGCCTGAAACGATTTAAAGAACGAATGGGAACCAAAAAATACAATGAAGTTATGGAGTTATTTGCTCCTGAAAATCCGAATTTCAATCGTGTAATCAAAAAAATGGTTCAAAAAGCGGATGATGTGGATTTCTTTGATAAATTGCTTCGGGACCATATGCTTACCATCCTGAAAAATGAGCGGAAAGAGCAGGAAAAATTTTTAGATACGATCGAAACCGTACGCAATCAGATCAACAACATCTTACATATCCCTAGAATCGATTATGTTTCTTTGATGAAAGAGGACCCGATCATTGATGCTGCAAATTATAGTTTAGTAGGCGATGGAAAGCGGTTGAGGCCAATTGTGACTTGGGTGATGGGTGTTCATGTATATGGATTAGAAAGATCAGCAATCGTTCCACTTCTAAGATCATTGGAGTATATGCATACCGCATCCCTAATCTTCGATGATTTGCCATCCCAAGATAATGCGTCCATCCGTAGGGGGCGGCCAACCCTCCATCAAGTGTATACCATTGCGATAGCTGAATTAACCGGTCTCTTTCTGACCCAGAGGGCAACCCGGGAACAAGCATCTCTAGATCAGTTCGATTCGAAAACTGTACTTAACTTGATTCAATATTCGGCCCAAATGACAGAGGATATGTGTAAGGGACAAGCAATGGACTTGAATTCTAGAGGGAAACAATTGACACTGGAACAATTGAATATGATAAGTTTTTATAAAACTGGGATTGCATTCGAAGCTTCCCTCGTCATGCCTGCCATTCTCGCCCATGCCAATGAGGTAGAAATTGAAGCCTTGAAAAAATTTGCTCAGCATGCCGGAATTGCGTTTCAGATTAAGGATGATCTGCTTGATGTTGAGGGAGATTTGAACGCACTTGGAAAACCAATTGGAAAAGATGCTGAAAACAACAATAAAACTTTTGTGTCAATCCTAGGTGCTGCAGGTGCTAGAAAAGCAATGTGGGAACATTATTGTCTTGCGATGGAAGCGATGCACGAGATACCCCGGAAAACTCCTTTTCTGAAGCATCTATTAAATTATATTGTGAACAGGGATCATTAAGAGTTTGTTATACGTAAAATGTAGATAGAATACCGAGGGGTTTATTCACTCTGGGAACAAGGGGACAGGTTGAACTACACCTAATTGTTAGTGTGTGTCTAACAATTGGGGGCAGTTCAATTTCCTGTCCCTATGTCCCTGATTAGAATTTATTTAATGCTTCAGAAATTAGATCCTCACCAGACACAAGATCAAATGAACGATTAAACGTGTTTTCCGCTGTTAAAGTGGCCATAATTGTTTTAGCTACGTCTTCACGTGGAATAGATGCTGCACTTAAATTTTCGGCAATTGAAACTTTTCCAGTAGCCGGTTCATTCAAAAGACCTCCAGGACGAATAATCGTATAGGTTAAGCTACTTTGTTCAAGGATTTTATCCGCATAGTGTTTGGCAGCCAAATAATGTTTTATACTACTCCAATTTTCTCTTCGATTAGCATAAATCGCACTTACCATAATAAATCGTTGAATGCCAATTTTCTCAGCAGCTTCTATCGTTTTAGCTGCCCCATCCAAATCGATCAAGATTGTCTTGTCTGCGCCTGTATGACCACCAGATCCCGCGGTGAAAACAACGGCATCACAACCTTTTGCGGCTTCTGCAATTTCTTCCACACTACCTTCTAAATTCGCAAGCTTTGCTTCTACTCCGAACTTTTCGAAATCTTTTGCTTGTTCTTCCTTTCTAACCATAGCTCTAACTGTATGTTCATTACTTTCTATTAATAAATGTACAAGATGTTTACCAATTTGTCCGTTTGCTCCAACAACAAAAACTTTCATCTCGATCAAACTCCTTCTATTCTATTTGTGCTTCGTAATGATTAGTGGAAAATTCGATCAATTTCTTCTCTTTTTTAGCAAATTTAAGAGCTTCTTTAACCGCCTCTTCAAATGCATGACCTGCCCAGTCGATTTGGATTCCTTCTACCATTAAAGGAAAACCCATCTTTAGATCGCTTTTGGTTTTTGTATCTAATGGGGTTGATTACACCCATTGAACAATTTCATCTAGATTTTTTCTTGTTTTGGGTCTTCTAGGTTCTTCCTTACGATACCCAAAAGCCGCCATTACTGAAGGTTTTAACTTTCCATTTTCTAGTAAATCTTCACTTTCAAGAAGGGAATGAACATCATCAAAGTTGAACCCTTCTATTGGTGTAGAATCAATGCCAATTTGTGCAGCCGCCGTCAACATATTTGCTAAAGCAATATATGTTTGTTTAGATGACCAATCAAATAAAGTACGCTCATTTTCTAAGAGTTTCAATTTGTTTTCTTGGAAACCTTTTAATGAACCTACTAACATCTCGAGAAACTCATCAGGCATTTTTTGAACAGATTTTATATGATTGATAATATATTCCGAATCATATCGAACATCCGTGCGAGCAAGTATAATGACAAAATGACTTGCTCCTCGAAGTTGACGTTCTGCACCTGAAGCTATTTTCATTAATCGTTGTCTTAACTCAGGGCTTTGAATAATTAAAAATTTCCAAGGTTCAAAACCATATGAACTAGGAGATAATCTACCTGCTTCTAAAATGAAATGGAAATCGTCCTCTGAAATCTTTTTGCTTTCGTCGTATTCTTTTGTGGCGAATCTGAATTGGAATGCTTCTAAAATTTCTTGTTTTTTTATCACTGTGTTTAACATACTCCACCTCTTTCATTCATTTATTGAGTTGGATTATCGAGTATATTTATATAGAATAACGATAGCATAAATTTTAAAGTAATCCTATTTTTTTACATTGTTATAAAAATAGGACTATTAATAGAAATATTTCATTTTATAGAATCGTCTAATTGCACAGGATTCCTGTCCCTATGTGCTCATAGGTTGGTAGTTAAGGAACTGCCAAAAATGGGTGGGAAGGTGACGGAAAATCAAGTATTAACACTAGAATTGTACAACATACTTTTTCTTCAGCTAAAGGAGGATTGATCATTCGGATCCTGATATCTGCAACTGGATCAATAGGTCTTTAGACAGTTGAGCCATTTTGCGAGTGAACTTTGATGTTTTGCATATATGGGAATCAGGGATAAACCCAATTGGCGCCATGAAGCAACTTCGTCCTTATATCTCACATTTTCACTTTAAAAATATTGCCTCACGTGAACAACTTGGTGTTTTTTCTCCAAGCAATGTTTATGCTGCATCGGGGTCTAGAGATGGGATGGTACCATTGTTTGAAGGTGCAATTAATTATGAGGAATTCCTAGCAAAAGTACTTCCAATCATGGAGGTAGATGCTTCATTGGAATGGTTCGGATCGAATGTGAAGAGCGTATTAGAAAATGATGTTCAAGAGGTTAACAAGGCGTTGCAGTTGATGCAAATATGAAGTAAGGTTGTTTAAAACATATATGAGAATCATTTGATCCAATCTAAATTAAAAGCATCTCTACTAACTAGTGAACTACACCGCCAATTGATAGATATGTCTAACAATTGGGGTGTAGTTCACTTATTAGAGGAAAAGGGTCTGCTTTTTATGTTATTTAAAAATCAAAGTTGTCAGGATCTGGTCCTACTCGATGATTTTGATTTAGCTCGTTAATTAGCTGCATCTCTTCTTTAGTTAGTTCGAAGTCGAATACAGTTGAGTTCTCAACAATTCGATGTTCCTTCGTGGATTTTGGAATGGTTACAACGCCATTTTGTAAATCCCATCGTAAAATAACTTGGGCAATAGTCTTGTTATACTTATTTGCAATTTCTTGTAAGACTAGATTATCTAATAATTGACCTTGCATTAAAGGTGACCAAGCTTCTAACTGAATTCCATGTTCTTGGCAAAAGGCTTGAATTTCTTTCTGAGTTAAACGTGGATGGTATTCTACTTGATTGATCATCGGTTTAATTTCGGCATCATTCATTAAGTTTTCAAGATGGTGGACCTGGAAGTTACTTACTCCAATAGCCTTTACTCTTCCTTCTTTATAAAGAGTCTCTAATGCACGCCAAGCTTCCTTATATTTACCTTCTACAGGCCAGTGAATAAGATATAGATCTAAATACTCAAGATCAAGTTTCTTTAGGCTTGTTTCATAAGCCGCTATAGTTGATTCGTAACCTAGATCAGAATTCCAAACTTTCGATGTAATAAATAGTTCTTCTCTAGGGATACTTGCTTCTTTTATCCCCTCTCGGATAGCTTGACCAACTCCTTCTTCATTTTCATAAATGGCTGCTGTATCAATACTACGGTACCCATGTTTAATTGCAAATTTAACGGCATTAACTAATTCAGGGCCTTCTTCTACTTTAAACACCCCAATTCCAAACCAAGGCATTTTTACACCATTATGCAAAGTAGTTGTATCTTGTATGTTTTTAATCATTATAAATAACCTCCAATTATTATTATGAGAAATGAGATCGTTCTATATTTGGTGATTTCACACATTTATTACTTAGGAAACCACCTCCTTCAATATATCCCTTTTTTGGTCTTTTCCTTCAAGAGATGCACTCCAACCTGCAAGGATGGCAGCCATCAGTACCATAAGTGCTCCTACCCAAGAGGTGTGAATCAGTCCAATAGAGTCTGTGATAATACCACCTAAGTAGGATCCAATTGCAATTCCGGCGTTAAACGCAGCAATATTAATGGCCGATGCCACATCTACTCCAGTAGGTACAAATCGTTCTGCTAACATGACCACATACACTTGTAATCCCGGCACATTCATAAAAGCTAGAACCCCCATTAAGAAAATGGTAATCAATCCTGCTATTTTAAATGGCGCCGTAAACATCAGAATAAATAGTATCACCGCTTGTACAATAAACATGTAAAATAATGCCCTAATCGGATTGTGATTAGACAGCTTTCCACCTACCATGTTGCCAATAGCGATCGCAATACCATATACAAGAAGAATCACAGCAACTGTTCCTTCTTTAAAGCCTGTTATGTCCTGTAACATGGGAGATAGATAAGTAAAGACAACGAATGTTCCTCCATATCCTAAGGCAGTAATCATAAATAAAAGTAATAAGCGACCATTTGTCACTAATTTGAACTGATCACGAAACGTTGTACGAGTCCCTTTTCGTAAACTAGATGGAACTAGGATACTATTCGCGATTAAGGCAATAATTCCAACTATAATAATGATGATAAAGGCCATTCTCCAACCAAATTGTTGTCCCATAAATGTTCCCAATGGTACACCTGTTACAGTGGCTACCGTGAGTCCTGTAAACATAATGGATATAGCACTAGCTCTTCTGTTTTCTGGTACTAAATCTGCTGCAATGGTAGAGCCAATGGACATAAAAACTCCATGTGAAAAGGCAGAAATGACACGAGCAATAAGTAACACACCAATGCTTGTCGCACTAGCAGCAATACTATTGCCTATAATAAAAATAACCATAATCCAAAGTAGTAATGATTTTCGTGACATACTAGAAGTAATCGATGTTAGAATCGGTGCCCCAACTGTTACTCCTAATGCATATAAGGAAACGGTTAAGCCTGCTGTCGTAACAGATATTTGTAAATCATTCGCTATTAATGGTAATAGACCTACACTGATAAATTCTGTTGTTCCTATTGCAAATGCACTTATAGCTAAGGCTAATAGCGCTAATGTACTTTGTTTTTTATCTAAAGACATTTTTCTCCTCCTTAATAATTTGGTCATGGATGAACGATCTTGTTTTAAGTAAACTAAAAAAATAATTACATTAAAACTCAACCGATAAATGCTATTATGATACATATGAAATCATTAGAGAAGTACGTACTTAAAAGTACTATAGGAACCTAAAGGTGCTATAGGCACTTTTAAGTTCCTATACATGTGGAGGAATTATATATGAAGAAAAAGAAATACAATATTTCAGTAGAGGCGACACTTGAAGTGATAGGGGGAAAGTGGAAATGTGTAATTCTATGTCATCTAACACACGGTAAGAAACGAACAAGTGAATTGAAACGTCTTATGCCTGATATTACACAGAAGATGTTAACTCAACAATTACGTGAATTAGAGGTAGATGGAGTCATTAATAGAATTGTTTATAATCAAATTCCTCCAAAAGTGGAGTATGAGCTAAGTGAATATGGCTGGAGCTTACAAGGTATCTTAAATTCGCTTTGCAATTGGGGAGAAAAACATATTATCAAAGTGTATGGCGATACATTGGATGTCTTGGAAGAGAACGTTCTAAATGAACATCTAAAATAATGAACGAGGGAATTTGAAAAGATTTCTTAACAATTCTATATAAGCACCCGATTGATGCTGTATCAGAATTGTTGCTTGCTTTGCTATCCTACTCCTCTATGGTTCAGGAACGATCCTGATAAAAACATGTTTCGAAAAGTTGAAAAATAACATTGTCTAAATTGAAGAAAATAAATAGGTTTTTTTCAGTTATAGATAAAGTCTTTAATAAGCAAGAAGGAGATTGGACGTATCCAGCCTCCTTTATTTTCTATAGGTAAGAGATCATAGATGTACTCCTCTAATTACGATCAGAGGAGTTATCTGTTTTGTTTATTGTTTTTAAGGAAGCATAAAAACGGCTGGTATTGAAAATGGAAATAGTACATTATTAGGATATTTTAGGTGGCAACTAGGGGGAGACTTTCAGAGCGTTACCTCCTCATTCGACTCCTTGACATACCCCTTCATTTGCTAAATAATTTGCTGCAACATAACCTGCTAACAAGGACAATATCCCATCACGAAAGTTTTAAGGGATTATTAGAAAGTAAACCGAAAGTTACTAAAAACTAAGATTAGTGAAAAGGGGAGAATCATGGGAACGGTTAGCCAATTCCTTCGGCTGAATTATCTGAATAATCGATAGTTTAGGTGGTCTGTTACCATCTGAAAGATCCTTTTTCACAGCAATGCTCCCATAACCTCTTTATTGAGTGCTATTTTATATACAAAACGAATATGGCGTTATCACGCCACCATTTACTATAAATATAAAGGATTAGTCGTGTACCACGCTACACCCACCTAATCACAATGGTGGCGGTGAGGAGCCGGATTTTGGGTGCTTTCAAGGTACAATGAGTAGACCTGCTAAGTAGAGTGGCTATATTAATAAGTCGTGAAGCCCCGCCCCATGTCCTTCATACAAGAGGAGAAGCAGATCACTGTAAAGCTCTCCATTTCATTCATATTAATACCTTCCGTGAAACGTCTTGTGAAACGAATGTTTTTGGGCGTCAAAGTGACAGTAGTTTTTGAAAGCGTTTTCGATTTTAGTTGACATGATCGACTTTCAGAATTATTCTATAAATATATAATAATTCTGAAAATACAGAAAATATAAGATGGATGAAAGTTGCAGGAGAGTGTTTAGTATAAGCCACCGAAGGAGCAAACTTCAATAAGACCCTTGAAGCGAATCTCTCAGGTAGAAGAAACTGCAACTGGACACATCTCTGGAGAGAGCGTATGAATCGATACGCCACCAAAGGGGAAAGGCTCTATTGAGCTAAACTCTCAGGTAAAAGGACAGAGAAGGGCAGAGAAAAACAGAATGTTTTTCTCTGCCCTTTTTTGTTGTGCCTGCAATTTACACGATCATCATCACTGAAGAGACATAGTTAGTTTAATGGATATTTAACCAAAAAGGAGAGGTTTACCATGAAAACAAGCTATAAAGGTAATAATAGAATGATGACGGGGATTGTGTTTGGGGTGCTTACTTATTGGCTTTTCTCACAGTCACTAATAAATGTGATGCCGGAAGTTCAGTTAGATATGGGAATTTCATTGGGACTTTTGAATACAGCCATTAGTTTATCCGGTTTATTTTCAGGCATGTTTATTGTAGCAGCTGGAGGAATATCTGATCGAATTGGACGTAAGAAAATTACGACTATTGGTTTACTATTAAATATAATTGGTTCACTTTGCCTCGTCTTTGCACAGGAGACGGTCCTCTTAATGATTGGGCGTGTGATTCAAGGCTTCTCGGCAGCATGTATTATGCCTGCGACGATTGCTTTGGTGAAAACCTATTTTGACGGTGCTGATCGACAAAGGGCCTTAAGTTACTGGTCTTTTGGATCTTGGGGCGGCATGGGCATTTGTTCGTTTGCTGGAGGTTTAATTGCTACGTCTTTGGGATGGCGTTGGATCTTTATTTTTTCCATCATCTTCACATTGCTATCTATGTTCTTAATTAAAAATGTACCAGAGAGTAAAGCAGAACAAAGCCATGCATCAAAATTTGATTTTTCTGGCTTTGTTATCTTTCTCCTAGTGATGGTCGCTTTAAATGTTGTCATTACACGTGGAGAGGACTTCGGTTGGACAAGCCCCATTTCGTTAACGTTAATGGCTGTCACTATCATAGGAGGTTGGGTATTTTTAAACGTTGTAAAAGGAAAATCTAACGGATTTATCGATCTTTCTTTATTTAAAAATAACTATTTTACTGGGGCTACGGTGTCAAACTTTTTACTGAGTGCTGTAGCGGGAGCACTTATTGTTGCCAATACCTATGTCCAAATGGCAAGAGGATACAGTTCTTTTCAATCTGGATTATTATCTATTGGCAATTTAGTTGCTGTATTAGTGATGATTCGTGTGGGTGAAAAAGTATTACAACGAAATGGTCCAAGAAAACCGATGATCTTAGCTTGTCTTTTAGTGATGGCTGGAATTATGTTAATGACCTTAACAATCTTACCAAATGCGATTTATTCGGTTGTTGTTTTTATTGGTTTTACCGTGTATGGGATTGGACTTGGCCTTTATGCGACACCATCTATAGATACAGCCGTAGACAATGTTCCGACAGCAAAGGCAGGAGAGGCAGCAGGTATTTATAAAATGACTAGTACACTTGGCAGCTCATTCGGTTTAGCGATATCTGTGACTGTTTATAGTGTAGTTGAAAAGGCTGGAAATATGGAAGCGGCTGCAAGTATAGGGTTGCTGGTAAATGTTATTTTTGCTGGACTAGCTTTACTAGCTATAGTAGTTGCGATTCCAAAAGAAGGTGTCAAGAAATCAATAAAAGGGAGGAAGGCTTCTTGAACTACATTGAGTCATGTACCATAAAGAAAGATAATGGGGAAGAAAAAATTGTAGGAATAGAAGTATATTGGAAATAAAGATCAAAAGTAAATTTCATTTAAATCCGAAGTTTAATGGAAAAAAGAAGGAGAATGCTTGATATACGAAGCGTTTCCCCTTTTTCATGTACTATAAAATAATGTTTATAAGAATTATTTGTGTTATTGTCCATCTTTTTAATAACTATTTAAAAAGCGGAATTTTTTTCAGTACAGCACAAACTGGAATGGCTACACAGATCCCCACAACGTTTTGAACGATGTTTCCGGGAATAGAGGCCGCTGGTATAATCCAGCTACTAAATAGTACCCATTCACAAATGTAATAACCAGCTAACATAAAAGGAGCCGAAATGATAGTAGCAAATAGATTGAAACCAATACTATTTCCGTTGCGGCCTTTCGACCAGGCGATTTTCCCAACTATATATCCTTGCAAGCCGCGAGCTAAAATAGTGAACGGTGCCCACAATGTCCAACCAGAGATTAAGTCAAATAACCCCATTCCAACGGCGCCAGCGATGGCGCCTTTTTTAGGACCAAATAAGATGGACCCGATAAAGAGCATAGCTGTCCCCAGATGAACTAAACCGCCATTTGCCGTGATCGGTAGTTTGATATTTAACAAGACCGTGGCAACGAATACGAGTGCAATTAACATTGATGTTTGAATTAAATCGAAGGTACGTGTGTTTGAATAACTCGTTGTTTTTTGCATAGACATAAACCTTTCTTATCTTTTCTTTATAGGCATCAAGGGAGAAGTGCAAGGTTGCCGTTTCCTTTGAAATCTAGATCGCGTACGTCTTCAACAGGGTTACCTTAATGATAGGCAACACTGCAACGGACTCCTGCTATCAGTCAGAACGAAAAATTATATAAAACCTTCACCATGGATACCGTTATCGAGCACTTGGACATGATAAACGAGTTCAGTCCATACAGTGGTTTCCGATGATAGCAGCATCCTTTCCCCTTAATTCCGTTTATTTACTGAAAACATTAGCAAAGGATTGGTATATTTAAAAGTGTCAATTTAGCTTAAAACTTAGGTGCCAGTTTATAGAAAACCGGTAAAATATTTTTATATGCTATCTGAATTTTGTGGTGGCAGTAACTTTATCATTTTCCGAAAGAAGACTCCTTCCTCAACGAATGAGAAAGGCATAGCCCAATGAGTAGGTGAGAGATGAATTTCGGTAGGCGTTAGCCTAAATTGTTGAGGGATGCGAACGTTTGTGCTACTGTATATTTGTACAAACGCTCTTTGAAAACTGAAGATAGGAGGTTACAACAGGAAAATCGTCTGTTGTGTAAAATCATCAACGTTCTAATCGCTCCACACGTATCGAAGTAGCGAAAACCAAGCAGAGTAGAGCGTGCGGTGAGTCCAACGTGCAAGATACTAAAAGTTTTCACCGTAGGGACTATGGGTAGAGCCTGTTCAATAACTGGTGGGTAGTTCAACAGAGTCAGATATTGCACAAGACGTTGCTGATAAATGGATCTCAAGCGGTGAAGAACTGAGAATGTCAGTGGGCCAGAGTTGTTACTGTTGACTTTTAGGGAATTGCCTAGACAATGAATTTTCCAAAAGTAAGATTTCCAATCTGCTTGATATGGTAAAAAATACGATTATCGGTTCTCCAGGATGTTAGGGAACTAGGGGACAGGTACATTGACCCTCAAATATTTCATTTCGTAGATGTCTAATGGGGCAGTCCGAGCTCACTGAAAAAGTGCTTTTCTTTGAAAATAAATAGGTCCATCTATTTTCTTTAATAAACTGGTAATTAAATTAAATAGAAACAGTACTCAAAGAGGATAGTATGCTTGCTATCCTCTTTGAGTACTGTCATGGAAAGATAGGTGGATTCGTAGACCTGTTTAAAAATTTACGATGAATTAAATCTCTAAATGAATAATACCAAAAGGGCTCTTTGATCAAAAAAGGCTTTAGATTTCTTTTATTCTTTGAAAGCATGAATGGTAAGCTTTACATCATCGATTCGTTTACAATTAGTATGAGTACGTCGATTCGAAATAACACAACATAATTATTAGTCGTTATGCCAACATAAGAAAAACTAAATTGAGAGAATTGAGAGGATATCATTCACTATGAAAATCAATCAATTAATTGCGAACAATATTAACAAATTAGATGCAGTACTACCAGTAGATAAATCGTTAGGAATTGCTGGTTTGTCTGGATCTGGTAAAACAACTTTTTGCCAAACAATTGGTGAAGAATCTAAGAAGCGTCTCGTTTCCTTATTGCCAAAGGCTGAATATCAGTATTTATTTCCTAATATAATGGAAACCAATTTCAGTGCCATCAAGATGGAAGAAATGCCTTTAGTCCTGTTTCTCGGAAAATCAGCCATTTCTGCCAATCCACGTTCAACGATTGGCACCCATACGGGCGTTTTTAAAGACCTCCGCGTGCGGCTTGCTGAGAAATTTAATCTTTCTCCAGAAGTGTTTTCATTTAATAATGAATTAGGCTGGTGTCCTAAGTGTAAAGGACGCGGTACTACCCAAAATATCGAATGTAAAAAGTGTGAGGGCAAGCGCTATAATCCAGAAGTTGAGCAAAAAAGAATAGAATTATTGGATCAACCACATAGTATTTCCGATATCAACAACTTAAACATTGAAATGATTCTTTCCCTTGCAGAAGAATTACATATTAGTGAAGCAAAACAGCATATTCTTAAAAATATGATCAACATGAGTATTGGTTACTTAACATTAAATCGTATTATGGGTACATTGTCAGGTGGAGAATTAACACGACTTTACTTGGCAGAATTCATGGCAGCAAGTGAAAATACCGTTATTATTATTGATGAAATCTCCGTTGGGCTTGATCACCAAACACTATTGCAAATTTTGGAACAGATTAAACAATTAGGCTATAAAAATCAAATTTGGCTCATTGATCATTCAGACACAGTGCTCGATACAACGAATGAGCAATTGTTCTTTGGTCCTGGTAGTGGGAAATATGGCGGAAAAATCGTGGAAGAATCACCACGCCCACAACCAATCCATTGGGAACGAAATCAGGCAATACCAACAGAATACTATCAATTTCATGATCTATATTGCCGTAATATTCAAATGGCTGAAATTCAGATTCCCCAAAATAGACTTGTAACCGTTACGGGTGAGTCTGGATGTGGTAAATCTACACTTGTCAATGAATGTATAGCCAAAGATTTTCTGAAGCGATATCCAAAAGATAAACTAGTTATGGTAGGTCAAGATCGAAACCAATCGATTACCAGTCGGTCAACCGTTGCGACTTTTCTTGATATTAAAAAGAAACTGACAAAATATAGTGAAGATATTGAAGATATTTTTCAGCGCTCAATTGAAGATATTATTGAAGAACTACCAAATCAAGACATCGCTCATAAACGCTTGAGCTTACTGATTAAACTTGGACTGGGTTATTTGACGTTGGAAAGAAAAACACAGTCCTTATCAACTGGTGAATTTCAATGTGTTCATTTAGTTTCGGAGCTGTTTGCTAACTCGAGAAACCCACATACGCTTTTTATTTTTGACGAGCCTTCAAAAGGTTTATCACAAAATATTTTAAACCAATTCATTGATAGTATTAGGGGCATTCTGCAAGATGAATCCGTCTCAATCATGATGATTGAACATAATTCTTACATGCTAGAAAGCTCTGACTTTATCGTTGATTTTGGTAAAAGACAGCATGCGTCTGTAGAACATCTTGAGGTTGTCAGTCATGATGATTATTATCGCCAAAAAAACAGTGCAGATAGAGTTGACCCATTGTATCTTTCTTCCACACTCAAGCAGCAAAAGGGTATTCACTATTTAGAAGAAAATCAGATTGACTATTTTAAAAATGCAGAGAACCTTTATAAGGGCGGCATCTTAAAAAGTTTATCATCAATGGCTCGATTGATTTATGGTGAATATGAATCTGAAACCATTGCACCCGTCATCGCCATTGATTTTGAAAGACATTTGTATAGTCAATATAGTTTTCTCTATGAAATTGGCGGTCTAATCAACCATATTGTGGCGGCGCATCCAACCAATAAAGATACAAGAAGCTTCGATTTCTATGATCAAGATAATCATTGTCCAAGCTGCTCGGGCCGCCGGATGATTGAAAAATTTGATATTGATGTTGTCATTCAAGACAAAAACGTACCATTTTGGGATGGCCTATTGCATTCAGACGTGATGGAGGTATTAAAATATTATCAATATCCGAAATTGCAATTCCTTTTTGATGAGATCAAGAATGAACTTGGTCAAGATATTAGTAAAAGCTATCATGAGATGACAGAAGCAGAGAAGCATACCTTTTTATACGGGTATTGGGAAAAGTCATTCTATGATAAGAAAGGCAAAGCGCGGAGGACGTGGGATGGCTTTAATAAAATTCTTGGGATGTATATGTCCATTTCGAAATCGATTATTAAAGAGCATATGAAAGCGTCAAAAGAGATGATTACCTGTCCAATTTGTCAGGGCGCCGTGCTAAGCCATCATAAAAAGCTCGAATTTGGCGACACAGATATTCGTGAGATTATTCATCAGCCGCTTGATCAGGTTTTGAAAATGGTAGGTGAGTTACCGGAACTCGTAAAAATGAAATCTATTGTTGGCGGCGAGATGGCCTTGACGGAAGATGTCTCCCTGTTGCCTAGGGAAACACAAGTCGCACTGAAAATGCTTGAACTGGAACAGGCAAGCTTTGCCCACTATGAAATGGTATTACAAAATGTCTTACCATTCTGGGACAGAATTAAAGGAAACATCGAAGCTATAAGCAGTAAAAATCTGATAACAATTTGTGATTTTGCCAATATTGACGAAACAAGAGAAACAATTATTGATAAGTATTTCACCAATGGCAAATACAAAAAACTAACGTATGTTTATGAAGCATTTGGTTACAAAAAAATTGTTACCCAAATAAATAAGATTAAAAAAAGTCATCCATGCCCATTCTGTAAAGGGAAGAAAGTCATTTCAGAAGATGGTCTCCATGACGGTGTGTACAAATTATCGATACCATGTGTGAGTTGTGATGCAAGTGGTATCAATGAAGAAGGGCGTAAGGAAATCGTCGATGGTTTTGACGTGCAAACATGGCTAACTGGCAAAGTACGTGATGTTGTTGCTGAGAGCTTAATAAATGAGGCTGTTAGTGATATTCCAATTTTTAATCGTATTCGCGAGTTGAATAAACGAGATATGATGGCGGTCTACCAATGTATTGAGCAGAACAATTAAAGTAGAATGATTCATACAAGCCATATTAAAAAAAAGCTAGATGTCAGCTAGTGATTATTACTCATTTGCAATAATGAATGGCAAATGAGTTTTTTTTGCTATTCTAAAATCGGAGCCTGTTGGTTAAAAGAATATCTTGTACTGGTGTTATTAAATGTTATATTAATATAACATTTAATATGTTAGTATTTTCCTGTATTTCCTTATTTTTAGGAATGATTAATAGATAAATATTATATTGACATCGTAATATTTATAATTATATAATAATTATAATGAATAAATATACCTCGCTTTTTATAATTGTGAGGTAGAGGCGCGATATTTATTAGTGCTTAGTGGAGTCAGAGAAGACGAAGAAGCTATGCAGAAGGAAATGTCGCCGAAGTATATAATGATTTCTCGCCATTATGTGCTGGGTCTGTAATGAATAATTACAGGACTGTCTTAATAAGTTACCCAATTTATTAAGTTGTGCTATCTCTCAGTAGAGACAAAAGGGTGAGGAATTTGGAATGGCTACATCGATTTCCGGGTTCTTTCTCGGAAGGTATCTAGTCTTTTTTTATTGCCTTTAAGAGATTCCTTTAGCATATAGGGGAATCTCTTTTTTCTATGGAAAAGGGGCGGGCTTCCAAAAAATCAGCTCCGCATCGCCACCTTTATAAGGTGATACGTTTTTTAGAACCCGAACCTTTTTCATCATTTAAGTTAGGATCAGATGCTCACGAATGCTTTGTATTGAAGAAATGAATATAGCTTGTATAGGCTAAGATGGAGGAAATGAATATGGAAAAACTGCAAACACTTTATTACGAATTTATCCCGACGGGCGAAGATAAAATGAAATTAGATCCAGCAAAAACAGCACTTTTAGTCGTGGATATGCAAAATCAATTTATTAGCCGTGATGGATTGGATGCTCAAGTTGCACGAGAAAAAGGCATGTTCGATAAGTGGGAATCTTTCTATGATCGTATCGATAACGTAGCGATTCCAAACAATAAAAAACTACTAGACTTTTTCCGTGCCAATCAATTAGAAGTCACTTTCGGACGGATTGCTTGTCATCATAAGGATGGACGTGACCGTTCCCCTGTACAACGTCGCCCAGGTTGGAATAATATCTTATTACCAATCGGTGATCCAGGTGCAGAAATGGTAGATGAATTAAAACCATTAGAAGATGAAATCGTGGTAAATAAAACGACAGACAGTGTTTTAAGTGGAACAAACTATGAATTTTTACTTCGTAATATGGGCATTGAAACAGTTGTATGTACAGGTGTTGTAACAGACCAATGTGTTGCCTCAACTGTACGTAGCTTAGCAGACGCTGGTTTTGAAGTAATTTTAGTAGAAGATGCTTGCGCAGCGGCAACGAAAGAGTTACATGATGCAGAAATCATGATCATGAATCAAATTTATTGCCAAGTGATGAGCACAGATGAAACCATTCAATTCATTTCGGAGGAAATTGAACAACGTACTGTTGTTCAAAAATAGAGAGGAAGCTTTTTAAATGAGTCAAGGACAAAGTAATGCAAATCAAGACAGTGCAGCTCCTCATTTTAAGCGTGTTCTAACACTGAAGGATTTGGTGATTTATGGCATCGCCTTTATGACGCCCATTGCGCCTGCTTATATATATGGTTTTGCAGCACAGTCTACAGGCGGTATGTTGCCATTAGCGTATTTAATCGCGATGGTTGCGATGATGTTTTCGGCATATAGCTATGGCAGGATGGCTGCAGCGTTCCCGGTTTCCGGTTCAACGTATACGTATACACAACGTGCGATTCATCCGCATTTAGGCTTTTTTGCCGGCTGGGCCATGTTTATGGACTATGTATTAGTGCCTTTAATCGTCTTTATGGTTGGTGCTTCCTATGCCAATGCATTAATTCCATCCATTCCATATTGGGTATGGGTATTCATTATTGCTGGAGTTATTACTGTTGTAAATATTCTCGGAATTGCAGTGGCAGCAAAAGCGAACCAAATTTTAGTGTTATTTATGGGAATCGTTGTTGTCATCTTCGTTGTTTTTTGTATGAAGGCGATTATGGTAGAGGATGGTGCATCGGCTTTAGTATCGATTACTCCGTTCTTTAATAACGAAACATTCGTAATGTCAGCCATCATTTCAGGTGCAGCCATGGCATGTTTCTCATTTTTAGGATTTGACTCGATTACAACCTTATCGGAAGAATCAGTGAATCCCAAAAATGATATTTGGAAAGCGGCCATTCTTTCTTGTTTAATCGGTGGCGTTATTTTTATCGTGCAAGCGTATGTTGCTCAGCTAGTCTGGCCAGATGTAAATAACTTTAGCTCAGCAGATACAGCATTATTTGATATTGCGAATGTAGCAGGTGGTGCGGTGCTTGTAACACTTTATACAGTAGCGATTATCGTTTCAACTTTTACAGCTGGTTTAACAGGTCAAGCAAGTGCTTCACGTTTAATGTTTAGCATGGGACGTGATGAAGTTCTACCGAAAAAGTTCTTTACACATTTACATCCTAAATATAAAACACCGATCTACAATATTTTATTAATGTGCAGCATTAGTATTGCCGGAGCCCTTTTCTTATCAATCGATTTTGTTGCAGAATTAATGAGCTTTGGCGGTTTAACTGGTTTTATGTTTGTTAACCTATCTGTTATTGTGTATTACTATTTCCGTAAAAAAGAGAAGAAATTTATCCGTTATTTATTAATTCCGGGCCTCGGTTTCTTAATCTGTTTCTACTTATTTATTAATTTATCACCAACGACGTTAAAAGTAGGCTTTATATGGCTCGCAATTGGGGTTGTCTATGCGCTTATTACAACAAAAGGATTTAAAAAGCTACCTCCGAGTCTTATCGATTTGTAATTGGTAGTTTGCATGGCATGAACTTGGTATTATTACTTGAGTTCATGCCTTTTATTTTGCTCTTATTAAGAGACATTATTTATGTTTCGAGGCATCACGGTGACAACAATTAATGAAAGCGTTTTCTATTTTCGGTTAACGTGTTATAATTTAATAATTATTCTAAGTATATAGAAAATATAGATGGATGAAAGTTGCAGGAGAGTGTTTAGTATAAGCCACCGAAGGAGCAAACTTCAATAAGACCCTTGAAGCGAATCTCTCAGGTAGAAGAAACTGCAACTGGACACGCCTCTGGAGAGAGCGTATGAATCGATACGCCACCAAAGGGGAAAGGCTCCAATGAGCTAAACTCTCAGGTAAAAGGACAGAGAAGGGCAGAGAAAAACAGAATGTTTTTCTCTGCCCTTCTTTGTTGTGCCTGCAATTTACACGATCATCATCACTGAAGAGACATAGTTAGTTTAATGGATATTAACCAAAAGGAGAGGTTTACCATGGAAACAAGCTATAAAGGTAATAACAGAATGATAACGGGGATTGTGTTTGGGGTGCTTACTTATTGGCTTTTCTCACAGTCACTAATAAATGTGATACCGGAAGTTCAGTTAGATTTGGGAATTTCATTGGGTCTTTTGAATACAGCCATTAGTTTATCTGGATTATTTTCAGGTATGTTTGTTGTAGTAGCTGGAGGAATATCTGATCGAATTGGACGCAAGAAAATTACGACTATTGGCTTACTATTAAATATAATTGGTTCACTTTGCCTCGTCTTTGCACAGGAGACAGTTCTCTTAATGATTGGGCGTGTGATTCAAGGCTTCTCGGCAGCATGTATTATGCCTGCGACGATTGCTTTGGTGAAAACCTATTTTGACGGTGCTGATCGACAAAGAGCCTTAAGCTACTGGTCTTTTGGATCTTGGGGCGGCGCAGGCATTTGTTCGTTTGCTGGAGGTTTAATTGCTACGTCTTTGGGATGGCGTTGGATCTTTATTTTTTCCATCATATTCACTTTGCTATCTATGTTTTTAATAAAAGATATACCAGAGAGTAAAGCAGAACAAAGCCATGCATCAAAATTTGATTTTTCTGGCTTTGTTATCTTTCTCCTAGTGATGGTCGCTTTAAATGTTGTCATTACACGTGGAGAAGACTTCGGTTGGACAAGCCCCATCTCGTTAACGCTAATGGCTGTCACTGTCATAGGAGGTTGGGTATTTTTAAACGTTGTAAAAGGAAAATCTAACGGATTTATCGATCTTTCTTTATTTAAAAATAACTATTTTACTGGGGCTACGGTGTCAAACTTTTTAATGAATGCTGTAGCGGGAGCACTTATTGTTGCCAATACCTATGTCCAAATGGCAAGAGGATACAGTTCTTTTCAATCTGGGTTACTATCTTTTGGCAATTTAGTTGCTGTATTAGTGATGATTCGTGTGGGTGAAAAAGTATTACAACGAAATGGTCCAAGAAAACCGATGATCTTAGCTTGTCTTTTAGTGATGGCTGGAATTATGTTAATGACCTTAACAATCTTACCAAATTCGGTTTATTCCGTTGTTGTTTTTATTGGTTTTACCGTGTATGGGATTGGACTTGGGCTTTATGCAACACCATCTACAGATACAGCCGTAGACAATGTTCCGCAAGCAAAGGCAGGAGAGGCAGCAGGTATTTATAAAATGTCTAGTACACTTGGTGGCTCATTCGGTTTAGCGATATCTGTGACTGTTTATAGTGTAGTTGAAAAGGCTGGAAATATGGAAGCGGCCGCAAGTATAGGGTTGCTGGTAAATGTTATTTTTGCTGGACTAGCTTTACTAGCTATAGTAGCTACGATTCCAAAAGAAGGTGTCAAGAAATCAATAAAAGAGAGGAAGGCTTCTTAAACTACATTGAGTCATGTACCATTAAGAAAGATAATGGGGAAGAAAAAATTGTAGGATAGAAGTATATTAGAAGTAAAGATCAAAAGTAAATCTCACTTAGAGGTGTTACGGTGGACCGTACCATAAATAACGGTAAACCATAAAAATGAAATCAAAAAAGAGTATATCCCAAAAGGGTCTGACCTCGTCCCCTCTAAACAGTAAATAGTAGTAAAATACTGTTAGAGTCATTGCGAGGTCTGCCCCTTTCGTTATGGGGAGCCCCTATTAGTATTACAACTTAACTTCAAACTTTTTTTGATTAAAGTGTATCTTTCCTTCTAGGGAAGTAAATTTATTCACAATTCTGTACGTTCTTTCCTCATCAAGTGCTAGAAATCTTATATTGCAAATGTTTAAAACATCCTTACGATTTCTTTAATGGAAAGCGGATCGTCACTGTTGTTCCCTCACCTTTTGAGCTTTGGAAATCAATGGTCCCATTGTATTTTTCGGTAATATGATAGCAAATCATTAAACCTAGTCCTGTTCCATTACTTTTTAACGAGTAAAAAGGAGTACCGAGAGATTTAACTTCCACTTCTGACATGCCGAAACCATGGTCCGCTACTTTCATCTCGACAAAATGCTTTTTTCTTTTCGCCGTAACAAGAACAGAATCGCCAATTTTTGAGGCTTCAATGGCATTTTTAATAATATTGATCATTAATTGTTTATACTCAATGTTGTTGGCGTAGATATAGCAATCTTCATCCACACTTAAATTAATCGTATTATCATGTAAGAGTCCATATGATTTTAGTAAATCTGTTACACTATGAAGCACATCTTTCACATTCACAATTTCCATTATTTTATCTTTATCGGGCTTAGCTATAGATAAAAATTGAGCAATGACTTGTTCTGCCGTATTTAATTCGTCAATCATCAAAGTAAAATGATTTTTTGTCTCATTACTCATTGGTGTGTCTTTTTCATTGTAAAGCTGTAAAAAACCTTTAACAACTGTCAACGGATTTCTAATTTCATGTGCAACAGCAGCTGATAATTGGCTGGTTGTCTTTAATCGTTCCGAATTTTGTAATTGTTCATAATATAACTGCTGTTTTATTATACGTAAATTTGATGTTCGATAAATAAAATAAATAAGCACTTGACTGCCTATAAAGTTGATAATATTTCCAAATACATCTTGTTTGATGTGAGGATATAAACTTCCTTGATCAATCAGCACAATATAACAAAACGTAACTGCGATTGAAAGCCCGTTTATTAGTAATGAAAAATAAAATAGCTTTGAATCAAAAAATAAAATGGAGATAGCTGGGATTAAACATAGAAAGATAAAGGTAGACCAAGTTTCAGGATATAAAAAGAAAATTGTATAGAAATAAGCGGATCCTACGATAATAATGACAACCCTAAAGATATGATTTTCATATTTAGGATAAAGCAATAAACATGCCGATAGAACGATTGCAAGCACACTATGTAACGTGTAACCTGCCTCAAGTTCACCATAATGTGGAATAGATAATAACATCCCTGCCACCATTAGAGCGATGATGATGAGCACTACCGTATAATATAATCTTTTACTGATTTGAGTATAAAATTCTTTCATACATACTCCTTTTGTTGTACTTAATTGTAAGTATTTGATCATCTTTTGCGTGGTACATGGGCAGTGAGTTGCATACGTATGTAAACTCTCGTTAAATGTGTACCTCGTGGTTTATGGTAACAATATGGTTGTTTAATAGGACCTTTAATAAAAAAGACTATTTTACTATAATAGCATAAATGAATATAACATTTAGTGGGGATTTACCATTTGTCACTACCGATCGGAAAAGAAATTCTTGGGAAATTTTAGGATGAGATTCCATGCTCCTTCACTTTTGTTTTTTGCATACATTTACTCTTTCAAGAATACATTGGTATAAAAATTAGAAAAGGATAGATAAATATGCCCGTTATGCTTCCAGTTAGCATTAAAACGGTTGAAATCAGCAGCGGCCCGGATAAAACAGTGTTTTATCCTAAAGTAATAGGTATGCAAAATCTAGAAATGGAAAGATCAATTAATCGAGCGATTGTCGATCAAACCCAGCAACTCATAAATCAACAAATTGGGAATATGCCGACAACTGTGGTACAAATGATTGGGTCGTATGAAATAAAAAACAATCAACGCCAGGTTCTGAGCTTAGCACTTTCCAATTATACTTACCATTACCATGCTGCTCATGGGATGACGTATATAAAGTCTTTAACGTTTGACTTGCAAACGGGGGGCCTTTGTGAACTTAAGGACTTGTTTAAACCTGGAAGTGATTATGTCAAAAGACTATCAGCCTTAATTCATTCACAAATTAAGCAACGTGATATTCAGCTAATCAACGGCTTCACAGTCATTCGGCCTAATCAAGACTATTACATTGCGGATAAAGTCCTCGTTATCTATTTTCAACTATATGAAATCACTCCATATGTTTTTGGTTTCCCTATGTTCCCAATCTCTGTATTTGATATACAGGATATCATTGATGAAAATGGCCCCCTTGGTCGAATGGCTGTTAATAATTAAACAACCTTTTCACATAATAGTAAATACGAAGAATCTTCAAATATAAACCTCATATTGAAAGCGGCCTATCTCTTTTACAATCATTCAAACGCTCAGAGCATTATCACTCTGAGCGTTTGAATGATTATTACACGTATTAAGGTCGTGCTCATTCGTTACTTGAAGAAAAAATCAAATAAAATGCATTCCTGTAAGTATAATCATTCTTGGTGTTTAGTTTCTGAATATTAACCCATTTTCCTTCAAAGTAGACCTAAGTTTAGGTAAAGAAGCTGGTCCCATACCGTGAAATTGCAAAATCTCTTTTTCACTATATTTTGATAGATCTTGTAAAGAAGTTATCCCATTGTTTTCTAACGCTCGTCTTGCTGGTGCCGAGAGCAATGAAAGAAATCCATTAACGGGTTTGCGTTCTTGCTCACAAGTCGGACAGGTTGGACAATCGCTACTTTTATAATATGTATGTCCTTTGTTGCAAGTCCTTACATTTTTTTCTGAAGTTGTCATTTAAAATATCTCCTTCCTTCTATGGTCGAACGAAAACCATCATTAATTAATAATGTAACAACTTAAATATCAAGATGTCAAAGCTAGAACAGTGATGGTGATGGGCAATCACCTTTACTTAAAAGGCGCTATATGCCTGTGGAAACGGTATAATAACTTGGCAGAGGTAGACATTAAAAAGGATTGTAGTGTGTTTTGGAATGTACAAAAGTCAAAAGAAGAAAAGGAGAAACTATGGCAATGAGTAAAGAAATAGGTTGGAACTTAGACAACAGTTATGCCCGTCTGCCGAAATCATTTTCTACCAGTATTAACCCAACTCCTGTGCGCTCACCAAAGTTGATTATTCTTAATAACCAGGTGGCAACATCTTTGGGTTTGAACATTCAAGAGCTGGAAAGCGAAGATGGCGTAGCGATGCTTGCTGGCAACCAGATTCCCAAAGGTGCTAAGCCTCTTGCTCAAGCTTACGCGGGACATCAATTCGGGAATTTTAACATGTTAGGGGACGGCCGGGCGGTGCTACTAGGCGAGCAAATCCTGTCCCGAGGTGAGAGGGTAGATATTCAGCTTAAGGGTGCAGGGAGAACGCCATACTCCCGCGGGGGTGATGGTCGCGCGGCGCTTGGGCCGATGTTACGCGAATACATCATCAGTGAAGCTATGCATGCATTAGGTATTCCTACCACTCGTAGTCTAGCAGTGGTGACAACTGGTGAGTCAATAATCCGCGAGACCGAGTTACCTGGGGCAATTATGACTCGGGTGGCTGCCAGTCATCTGCGCGTCGGAACCTTTCAATATGTTGCACAATGGGGTACAGTTGATGAACTTCGGACTTTGGCTGACTATACAATAAAGCGTCATTATTCAGACATTGAAGCTAACGGGAATCCCTATCTTTCCTTACTTCAAGAAGTGATCAAGCGTCAGGCGAAGCTTATTGCCAAATGGCAACTGGTTGGCTTTATTCATGGTGTAATGAACACCGACAACATGACCATTAGTGGAGAAACGATTGATTATGGTCCTTGTGCCTTCATGGATAGCTATGACCCAGAAACGGTATTCAGTTCCATTGATATTCAAGGCCGCTATGCCTATGGTAATCAGCCGTATATGGCCGGGTGGAATCTTGCCCGATTTGCTGAAACTTTATTGCCACTATTGCATGATAATCAGGAGCAGGCTGTCGAAATTGCTCAGGACGAAATTTCAAATTTTATGGAGTTGTATCACGCTAATTGGCTCGCTGGAATGAGAGCAAAACTGGGGATCTTTAACGAAGAGTCAGAGGATGAAGCCCTTATCAATGGCCTCCTCAGTCTGATGAAGAAGTATCAAGCGGATTATACCAATACTTTCCGCGCGTTAACTTTTGATCGACAGGAGGATACGGTCCTGTTTGGCACCCCGGAATTCGCTCAATGGCATGAGATCTGGCAGGCGAGATTAAGCAGACAACAGGAATCGAAGGACTCCGTAAATCAATTGATGCGAAACAGCAATCCTGCTGTAATCCCACGAAACCACCGAGTAGAAGCGGCATTAGAAGCTGCAGTGGAACAAGAAGATTACAGTGTGATGGAGCGGCTCTTGGAAGTTCTTTCAAATCCTTATGAGCATTCCACTGAACAGGCTGAATACTCCACACTGCCAAAGTCAATAACCCCTTACCAAACTTTTTGTGGTACATGAGTTTTATCAGAAATGCGTGGTCTAAAACCACCGTCTTTAGACGGTATTTTTAGCTTTATCTGTTAGTTTTTGAACTTTTCTTTTGAGTGTGATTTTGTGTGTTAAGCAAAGGAAACACCACGTTAATAAAGAAAAAAGGGACTGTCGAGAGGATTTCTCGACAGTCTGATTAGGATGAAATCAATTTAGTTTTCGTTAGTATCTTTAATCATACCGTTTAGCAAGAATAGGTCAATAAATGTCCAAACCCCTAAACCCCAAAGTGTTAATAACATAGCAACAGCCGTACCTGTTTTCCCTAAATAAAAACGATGTCCATCCATCCCTTTAGTGAAAAAATAAAGTAACCAATTAGTACCAGTTGATTTTTGTTTTTTTGTTCATCTCTGAGCTAAGTAGTTGTAAATCCTCTGATCTCCTAACCTTCGATATATTTATTCGATTAATCTATTGAACTTATATTATGTCAATATAGTGTTTTAGTTGTGTAAAACTCATAGTGTTTTTGTAATAAAATGTATTTTTGTGTATATAAGGTTATCTCGAGTCAAGGCTACTGGTGATCTTGCCCAATTGTATCAAGGCTTATTTGCCGATTTCAGTCTAATAATATAATAACTTAACAATGATCCAAAATGAGATTAATATACGATTGGTTAAATAGAAATGGGGAAATAAGTTGTAAGATTTTATTACTATTGATAGCACGCCGTATGCGATGAAAGTCGCCTGTGCGGTGTAGGCCCGAACCGAAAGCCACGAATATGTGGTATAAGACGGGAATAGCTCAACATCGTCATTGTTGTATTTTCAAGATGCACATGAAATAACACCCGTAACTAGGGCAGATGGAGAACGTGGTAGTATTTCAAGATTGTCTACTGTCATTAATCAGCAACAAACTCTATATCCAAATTCATCTGTTATATTCGGTGGTGACTTAGCAGGTGGTACATTATTTGGTGGATTATACCGTGGGGAACCATTTGTAGAGGCATTTAATCAAATTGGTGTTGATGTAGCTAGCTTTGGGCAACACGACTTCGATTTTGGTGCAGCTCAAACATTAAAATTAATGAATGATTCAAATTTTCCTTGGGTATCATCAAATCTTGTAAATGTGGATGAAACACCATTTACTAGGAATGAAACTTATATACAAGAATTGAACGGCCAACGAATCGGTTATATTGGTTTAACAGGTGGTATGTCAAATACGTCTGCTTTTAGCGAAGTGATTGAAAAAGATGATTTAGTATCTGCCAAAGCAGCAGTAGAAAAATTACAAAGTCAAAACGTTGATACGATTGTTGCGATTACGCAAATTAGCTTAAAAGCTAATATCGAAATTTTAAACGAAATTCCAGAAATTGATATTGCCCTCCGAGAAGAAAATAGTTCAGCTGCAGAATCTGATATTACGGTATTAGACGATGGCCGTTTAATTGTATCACCTGAGGGGGATTATGGAAGTGTTGTCAGAGTTGATATAACTTTTAATTCAAATGGAGAAAAAACGTTTAACTATGAAGTTATTCAAGTAGATGAAAATGTTGTCTCTGATCCAGCATTAAAAGAATTAGAAGATTCTTATGTACAAGATATGGAAGCTAAGTTAGACATTAAAATTTCTTCATCTACAAATGAGATTCAACATCGACCAAAGGGATATTTAATTGCTGATTCATTTCGCGACTGGGCCAAAGCTGATTTAGGGTGGGTCAATGGTGGCGGAGCTCGGGGAAGTAACATTCCAGCTGGTGACATCACTTTAAGAAATTTATACGCTATTCAGCCTTTTGCTAATAGAGTCATGTTAATTGAAGTGACAGGTGAGCAGTTAATGCTCGGATTAGAGCAAGCAGGAAATTCAAGCGATAGTTATTCTGGAGGATATGCATTCCCTTCAGGTTTTACCTATAAATATGATCCAAATGCATCTGAAGGAAATAAAATAATAGATTTAAAATTAGCAGATGGTGCGTCAATTAATCCTAATCAAACGTACTCTTTAGCGATTACAAACTATGTAGTGAATGGTGGAAATAATGTAACAGCTTTTAGAGATGCAAAGGTATTAATTAGCTCTGATGAAGGTACGCAAGACGTTAATGCGTTGATTGACTATGTTACAAAAAAAGAGACAATAATTCCAGAAACTGAATTAAGAGAACATTATATTGGTAAAGATATTTAAAGGGTTTGATTCTTGTTGCATTAAAGTAATAATGATTTAGATAAGCTCCGTGGAGAGAAATCTCTGCGGGGCTTTTATTCTAATTGCATAGAAGTATTATTTGAAGTTTCCTGTATAAAGACGATTACGATTATGATAAATAACTATAAAAGAAGAGAAACACCTTCGTCGGTTGTGACGTCAAGATTCTCGAAAATATCTAATATAGCCTCTCGGAATAAATAAGGTAAAAATATCAAATTTGTAAAAAAATCACTAGGAATTCCGATAAATCACCAATTTTTGGAGGAGTGATTCAAGGACTCGTTAAAAATAGGCACATCAAACAAAAGGAAGAAAAGCCTGCAGCATATCCTGCAGGCTTTTCAATCAACTTTCTTTTTTTAGAAGTTCAAGTGCTTCTCCGAATTCCTTATCAATTTCAGCATTCGGTCGATACGTTGCCATACTTACAAAGTATGTAACAATCCAACAGATGATGAAACCGGGAACAATTTCATAAATTGTATTAGACAATGAAGCAACATTGCCCCAAATCATAACGGTGATCGCGCCTGCAATCATTCCCAATAGGGCACCTTTAGCTGTAATCCTCCGCCAGTATAGGGAAAGTAAGATGACTGGGCCGAATGAAGCACCGAACCCCGCCCATGCGAACGATACGATTTTCAAAATGGATTCGTCATTTGGCCAAGCGAGCGCACCCGCTATAATTGATACGACAAGGACAGCCATTCTACCTAAAAATACGTATTGTTTATCTGTTGCGTCTGTCTTTATAATCGCTTTATACAAGTCTTCAATGAGCGCCGAAGACGTAACGATCAGCTGCGAAGAAATCGTACTCATAACAGCTGCAAGGACAGCTGCAAGCATAATTCCCGAAATGAACGGATGGAAGATGATCTGACCGAGAGTAATAAACACGGTTTCCGGATCTGCAAGTGTAGCGTTATTTTGCTGATAATAAGCAACCCCGACAAGTGCCGTTGCAACAGCTCCAAAAAGGCTGAGGAACATCCAGCTGATTCCAATGCGACGAGCGCTTTTCACTTCTTTAACCGAACTGATCGCCATGAAACGGACAATAATATGCGGTTGACCAAAATAACCAAGCCCCCATGCAACAGCTGACAAAATACCGAGGAAGGAAGCACCGGAAATGAAGTTTAACAATTGTGGATTAACTTCCCGAATGCTCGTGGCTGTGTCCGAAATACCTCCTGTAAGAAATAACCCGGCTATCGGTATAAGTAGAAGTGCAAAAAACATAATAAGACCTTGGACAACATCCGTATAGCTAACCGCCAAAAATCCACCAAACAGTGTATAGAAAATTACGACGGCAGATACGATCAAAAGACCGACATGATAGTTAAGTCCGAATGAGCTAAGGAAAAATTTCCCGCCCGCAACCATTCCGGAAGATACGTAGAAAGTAAAGAAAATAAGAATAATAATACCTGAAGCAATCCGTAATAGACGCGATTTATCTTTCAGACGACTTTCCAAGTAACTTGGAATCGTAATGGAATCATTCGACACTTCCGTATAGGCCCGAAGACGTGGTGCAACGAGTACATAGTTTAAATATGCCCCGACCGTAAGTCCGACTGCAATCCATGCTTCAACAAGACCGCTCAAATAGATTGCACCCGGAAGCCCCATAAGTAACCAGCCCGACATATCCGCAGCGCCAGCGCTGAGAGCCGTAACCATTGGTCCAAGTGAACGTCCGCCAAGCATGTAGTCCGTTAGGTTAGATGTTCGTTTAAATGCATACCAACCGATGAAAACCATCGCAGCCATATAAATAATAATCGCTACTAATTGGTATATTTCATTGGACATAGTAAATCCTCCTTCTCAATTAGTATGTTCATAACATAATTGTTACGACTTAGATTATTTCTATATTTTATAATACGGGTATACTACTTTAAATTCAATTAGTCTTTGAGGAAAGAGGGACTCGTGAAATGGAGTTTGCCCGAATCCGAAGTTTAATTTCCACAGTCTACAAACAATTGCGTAAATATCCTACCTACTTTTCTATCAGTTTTCATTCTAAAGAATACCTTAGTAGTTATCATTATTTATAATTTCTATAAAATAACAGAAGTGTTTTTTCCTTGAATTGGAGTTATTAGTAATCTGTCCACCTGCTTTAGAATCTGTTCCCGGCTGTCAGTTCTTTCATCATTGATACCGATTAAAACTCTCATCTATTCTTGAATAAGCGCTTCTAGTTTTAAGAAATCTCTGGGTTTCGATGTATCCATAATAAAAGCTTCACCAATCTAGAAAGAAAAAACTAGCTGTCACATGAAGGTATACCTGGATCATTTCCGCTAGTAGGAAATCGCCTTTTTTGGCGGCCTTGTTCTTTGAGGCTTCTTATTAAAATTTGCTGAATGGTCTTTGATTCAGGCGTTTCATGAAGAGGGTGGGCAAGGTTGATCTCTTCAAGTGGATCTTTTGTTAAATTATATAACTCGAATTGATCAGGAACGGGTTGTGTTTTAGTACTAGTGAAACAAATTTCAGATTGAGTGTTTTCTGATACAGGAGCTGTGTATATTGTAGTAGTGATATGATCTTCCATGCCTGGGTTACTCCAAAATTGCGGGTTATCGAAATAACGGGAAAATTTCCAGATTTCCTCTTTCTCATTCCCTCCAGTTCGTAGTTTAGCAATCACTGATTCTATATGATTAGGCTGTACTACTGAATCGTACGGTTGACCAGTTAGGCTAACCTGATTCAATCCCCTTGTAACATCATCGTCCGTCATAAAGTAAAGGGGTTCATGGGCGCGCGGAAATTTGAGCTTTCCTTTAAGTAATGGTGTAAGGTCTCGCCCGGCTAATGGGTGAACTTCCATATGATCCATTCTAAGCTTTTCCTGAATGTGGGTGATATCAATGTCTGCGAGTCCTAATAAAGTAGGAATAATGTCCACATGGCTTGATAACAGATCTGTTTCTTCACGTTGTGAAAAGTGTTTAGGACTATGAATAATAAGAGGCACATGAAGGGCTTCCTCATATGTGTTGTGCCATTTTTGATACAATCCACCATGGGAACCTACTAAACTACCGTGATCAGAAGTAAAAATAACAATTGTATTTTCGTAAAAAGTGGATGTCTTCAAAGCGTTAAATACTTTGGACATTTCATCATCAACCTTCTTTTGAAGAGAAAAATAGAGCTGCCGATAAAAGAGAGTGTTGAAAGTGGGCTGCAGTGCTTGTTGGTAGACGTCTCGATAACTCCATTGAGCGGAAGGTTTCGTTAGTAAATTTTCATTGGCTGTAGGTGCTGGTGGAATAAAAGGAATAGAAGGATCAATTGTAAAGTGATAGGATGGCAGCATGTGAGAGTATAGTCCAAATAAGGTGATGTCATGTGGATTTACGAAGGATGAAACGATCAGCCACGGTTGGTGGTTATTTGTGCTTGCCTCTTGTTCAAGAGATTTTATTAAATCAACAACTTCGGCTGAATAGACTTCGTCACGACCACTTAAACCAACAGACGCAGTTGAACCTGAATTACGAGGGTCTGCACCATGAGGTTCAGGACCGATCCATCCTGAAAAACCATATGAATCCAACCGATTTGCCTGTAAATAGGTATGTTCTTTTTCAGGATCAGGGATCCCGTTCGTTGGGTTATAGCTTGTTAATGGATGATGAGTGCCTGGAATGAGAATATCTTCATCGGATAGATGCCATTTACCCTTCCAAAATGTACGATAACCTGCAGTCCGAAAGTAGTCACCAAGAGTTGGGACTGTATTGTGGTCAAGCCAGAATACATTAGGATCAAATGCTCCTTTTGCTACCCCTGTTGTTTGAGTTACGCCATGTAGTGATGGATACTGTCCTGTGAAAAGAGTAGCTCTACTCGGAGAACAAGCCGTACTTCCAATATAATGATTTAAAAATGTCATGCCATTTTCACGCAACAGTTCCTGTGTCTTCAGATTGTTTCTGCGCCATTTCTTCAAATCTTCGTTTTCATAAACCGTTGGAAATCGTTCCTCATCAACGATAATGAAAAGAAAATTTGGTCGTCTTTTTTGATCATGAGAACTAGAAGATGGTCTATTCCTTTTGGACATATTGTCTATCCCTCCTAGAAAATCATAAAGTTTTTTATAAAGGTATTGTATGTAAGGAAGCTGTTGAATAATTGCATATCCTGTTCTAAATGTAGTTCATAATTAAGTAATATATAGTTGTTTTCCAACTTTTATGTGATTCACTTTTGTGATATAGCTCCATAGTAATGCTAATCATTTTCAATCATGCTCACGATGATTGAATGTTGTAGTGCAATTTCAACTTCTTTAATGTCACCAATTTTTAACGATTTTTATTGCCTCTTTGTTATTTTTCTTAGATCAACTATTTCTGTTTATGATCTGTTTGAAAAGATGGTTAATAACTCATGATAACATCCTTCATTTGCAAGGATAAATTCGCCGCCCTTTAAGTAATCTACAGGCGAACCATCAAATTTACTGGTTTTAATCCAAGTTTGTTTGCAAAAACGATTTGCAGAGCTAAATCTCATGCTCCAGCGTGTTTGTTAATATAAGCATCGAATTTATCTTCGATGATATGAATGGACTCAATCCCACTACATCCAAAATATCTAAGATCAAAACATTGATGTGCTAATCTCGTAAATTCTTCTGTTTGATACCATGAAATGGTGTCAATGGATATTAAGCTGTCAGTGAGCGTTCTGCTTTCCAGTGGAATGATCTCTTTTGCACCCTGATCTTTGCTCACATAGAATAATTTTGCGGCCTTAACATCATAAATGGAACCTAGTTGTCCTACACCATTTTTGAAGGATATATTCTAGGAAAAGGGAATAATCCTGGTGATGTTTATCAGGACAAGGAAGCATTGTTTGCAGTTGACCAACTGCAAACAAATTTAAGAGCCAATATTTGAGTTGCAGAACATGAAAAAAACTTCATGTGAAGAATCTATTAGACGTCAAAGGTCCAGTCTCGTGTCTAAGCCTCTGCTGTTTTTTTTGAAAAAGAAAATCATCATTCTAAATGCATGGAAGACAAGCACTGAATTTAAACAGCATTAAAACATACTAAACGACCATTTTCTAATGATCCATGACTCTTCAGGCTTTCAACAGGAAAAATGAATGTCCATGGCATACTCGTTTCTGGCGGAACAGTTAGTGAAGGGAGGGTGAAAGTATGCTCAGCAATGATTTCGTTGTTTTCAAGATAACGCAGTTTTTTGCTAATAAATGAACATACTTGGTGACTGAAATTATGGACAAGCACGGTGACCAATAATTCGTCTTTATGATTCATCGCTTGCCATAAAGGAGTGAATTGAATAAGACTATGATTCGGCAAACTCGTTTCTAGAAAAATGTCCTCAATAGTTTTACGATCTTTATTGGATATGGTCTTATCCCACGATGATTCATACTGAAGTGTTTGCATCTAGTGCCACCTACCTTTTAAATACCTTTATTTTAACACATAAAAAAGCGGGTATAGTTTTGCTCGTTTAGTATGGATCTCAATCAGAAACTTTTAAGGTGTTTGAAGAGGAATATCATGTAGGGACTGGTGAGCTGGTATTGTATGTACAGTAGAGGTTAATTCAGTAGTACATGATACGTTTTTCTATGTTCGCTCCAGTCTAAAAATAGGACCTTAGCTTGTCCGTTTTTTTGATTGATTCACTTAATGTACTGAATCCAATTTTATGTTCTTCATCCTATAATTTTGATAATCTAGCATGTTACCATACTGCATCGACAAGAAATTCTCGAAACCTCTCTAAAATAATATGATCGTTCATTGGCTCTGCTTCTTTCAGATTTAGCACTATTTTTAGTTGAACGATGGAGGGTCATTTGACGACGATGCGATTGCCTGGTGCCCACCTTTTTTCTACCCTAAATAAAACTTATTTTGTCCGTAATAATTAGGCAATAACACTCTATTTTGTATAACGGTTTGCGTAGCTTGAAGCGACGAAAGCATTCGGCTTAATTTTCGGTTCGACACCCATGGCTTCCATTCTTGCTACCATTTCATTTACAAATTCACTTGTTTTATTCTTTTTTCCAGCACCAATATCAATATGGCCTTCCATCGTAAATGTCGCTCCTTGATAAAGGTGAGGGAGAACGATATCGATTAATTGACTTTTTCTTTCTTCTGTAAATAAGGAAACAATTTCTTCTGATAAAGATAATTCATAGGAAATTCGTTCATGCAAATGCAGCATTCTCCTTGGAATCATGACTTTTCTAATACAAGCCCATACACCATTTCCTTCATTAAATATGACAATTCCTGTTATAAAGATCGTATGTGTCTGATGAACTTGAGAATCTGTTCCTACCATTAATCGAAAGTTACTACATGGCTGCGATTGCATGAACTTCACAATTTGCTCAAAAACCTGGTCAAATGACATCGCATTTTCCTGTAAATTTTTAAACAGGTACTGATTACTCAAATCGTTTTTCATATGGTCATATCACAACTTTCTTCGCCAATTAATGAATCCAAAAATCTGTTCTTATCTGTATCTTATGAAAAAGAACCTTTTATGGTGTTAGGCAAGTGGGGTGAGCGATTTATTTTTTTATAGAGAATTGATCAGCTCATTAGCATAGTATTCAAGTACTAAGCAATTTATTATGAAAAGATGAGGAAGGGGTTATTGGAAGATTGATTTGAATGTTTAGAAAGAAGACTTCTTCGGATTTAACTGGCTAAAATGAAGTTTGTGGCATAAATGAACGAGGTTAACGATGGCCGATATAGCCGAATCTACCGCCTCTCGATAAAAAATTGACGTTCATCCCAGATTTTTCCGAAAGATAAGCAATGAATGTTCCGAGTATCCCAGCAACGATGATGGCATAAGTGGAATCGCATTAATGGCGCCAAATGGAAGTGCCATAACACTTCCTATTTAAAAATAGAAAATGGCTGTTGCGATGCCAAAGGTAATATTGGTTATACTTACCCACCCCATATTCCTTTTTTCACGTGGAACTTTATTTAATCTATAATCATCCTTTATTGTTTCTTTCTTTTATTGGTCTGTTATTTGGTTAGATCCCATACTTATCAACCTCTCTTTATGTATCAATTCGTCATCCATTAGAAGTGGATATTCCGAATAGGAGAATTAATTTTCGTATCCTACGTAATACATATAATCTCCCTTGAATTTTCTGAAAAATCATCTTTCTTTACTTGGATTTTAGGATTCATGCAATAAAGCATGAGCTAGATACAATTCTGTGATCCTATCAAAAGGAAAACAGCAGCCATCATCTATACTGAGAGATGGTTTTTTTGTATCTTTATAGCGTTTTTTGTAAAAGTTACCGATGCATCATGTTTATTTTTAAGCTAAATGAACACAATAATTCCCAAGTACATCAATTAAAGGAAGAAGGGGGATATTCGATGAGTGAAAATGATGAAAGAAAAGATGCGATGACCCGTAGGCAATTTATTCGTAAGGGAGGTTATGTTGCTGGTGGGGCTATAGGTGGTGGAATTTTGGGTGCTTCAATTTCTCAAATGTTCATACCGACAGCACCAGAAGTGAGTAAGACTAAAAATGAAGTTGTCCAAAAAGCCGATGTAGAACGTTATAATCAAGCGCTTATGTTCTTCAATAAGCAAGAGGATTTTAAAGTACTTGCGCAAGCATCTGAACGAATTTTTCCAGCGGACGACCTTGGCCCAGGTGCAATTGATTTAGATGTCCCATTTTATATCGATCATCAATTAGCTGGAGCTTGGGGAAATAATTCGCGAGACTATATGTTGGGGCCATTTTATCCTGGTATAGAAACGCAAGGTTTCCAGTCGCATTTAAAACGGAATGAAATTATTAGTCAAGGTATTACTAGAATACAGTCGGTTAGCCAAGAGAATTTTAAGAAGAAATTCACAGAGTTAAACGAGCAACAGCAAGATGATATTTTGGCTGCTTTTGAAAAAGGCAAAGTGAAAATGAAAGGTGTAAGTTCGAATGATTTCTTTACTTTGCTGCGCATGTCCGTATTAGAAGGAGTTTATGCTGATCCTTTATATGGTGGTAATCGTGACATGGCGGGCTGGAAAATGAAAGGGTTCCCAGGCAATCAGATGAGTTATCTGGCACAAATTGAATCTAAGGATTTTCTCGAAATTGAACCGAGTAGTCTACATTCCCATATTTCTTCACCAAAAAAATAGCTTGTATGGAACATACATATTTAAGACAGAGAGGAAGTAAAAAGTGGCTAAAACATTACCTAAAGTCGATGTATTAACAGTTGGAGTTGGTTGGGCTGGAGGAATTATCGCAGCCGAATGTGCGAAAAATGGATTAAACGTTGTTGGCTTAGAACGTGGCGGGAATCGAAATACGGAAGATTTCTCGATGATCCATGATGAATTAAGATACGCCATTCGCTATGATTTGATGCAAGATGTGTCAAAAGAGACCATCACATTTCGCAATAAACTAGATCAAAGAGCATTACCAATGAGGCAATTAGGCTCTTTCCTATTGGGTTCTAATGTTGGTGGTTCCGGTGTCCATTGGAATGGTCATACTTTTCGTTTTCTCCCATACGATTTTGAGATTAAATCAAAAACAATTGAAAAGTACGGGAAGACGAAAATTAAAGACGGTTATTTGCTTCAGGATTGGGGCATTACCTATGATGAGTTAGAGCCATACTATGATACGTTTGAGAAAACATGTGGAATTTCTGGAGAGCCCAACCCACTAGGTGGCAAACGGAGCAGTGATTATCCTACGCCGCCAATGAAAAATACGGTGATGACAAATAAGTTTAGAGATGCGGCAAAAAAGCTAAATTTACACCCGTTTTCTTTGCCATCTGCTAATATATCTGAGGCGTATACGAATCCAGATGGAGAAAAACTCAATGCCTGTCAATATTGTGCATTTTGTGAGCGGTTTGGATGTGAATACGGGGCAAAGTCTTCTCCAAATATAACGGTCATTCCAACGGCTATGAAAACAGGTAAATTCGAGCTGAGAACACACGCCAATGTGATTGAAATTATTCACGAAGGCGGCAAGGCAACGGGAGTCAAATATATTGACACCTTACAAGGCGAAGAAATCATCCAGCCAGCTGATGTCGTTGTATTAACTAGCTATGTCATGAATAACTCAAAGTTGTTGCTCGTATCGAAGTTAGGAAAACCATACGATCCGAAAACCGGTCAAGGTGTGATTGGGAAAAATTATTGCTATCAGCTGAACCCTGGTAGTACCGGTTTTTTTGAAAAGGAAAGGTTTAATTCGTATATGGGTGCCGGCGCGCTCGGTCAAGTCGTTGATGATTTTAACGGCGATAATTTTGATCACAGCAATCTTGATTTTATTCACGGTGGTTCTTTTGTCGTTAGTCAATCGGGATTCCGGCCAATTGCAAGCAATCCCGTCCCTCCTGGAACACCATTATGGGGGAAAGAGTTCAAAGAAAAATCGATTAAATATTATACTCGGACGATTGATGCATGGTTTCAAGGCTCATCCATGCCTCATAGAAACAACTATCTAGATTTAGATCCGACATTTAAAGATGCATATGGTGTACCTTTGTTAAGAATGACCTATAATTTTACGGATCAAGATCGCAAATTAAACGATTACTTAAATAAACAAAGTGATAAAATGATGAAGGAAATGGGTGCGGATACTGTTATGAATTATGGGGAATTAGTGGATTATAATATTGTGCCATACCAGACGACTCATAATGTAGGTGGTGTCGTAATGGGAGATGACCCAAATATTTCAGCGGTGAATAACTATTCGCAAATGTGGGATGCTGAAAATGTATTTGTCGTCGGTGCCTCTGCCTTTCCGCATAATAGCGGCTACAATCCGACCGGTACACTCGGAGCGCTCGCTTATCGTGCGGCAGAAGGGATTGTGAAATATAGTAAAAATGGCGGCCAGCTTGTTTAAAAAGGAGCATAGAGTATGTTACAAAACATCGGAATTCCAGGTTTAATCATTATTCTTGTCATTACACTGATAATTTTTGGTCCGAAAAAACTTCCTGAAGTTGGTTCCGCCTTCGGAAAAACCCTATCTGAGTTTAAAAAATCTGCTCAAGATATAGTAAGTGATGAATTAGATCAGGTAGCTGAGGCGGATAAGGCGTCTGATTTAGTAAAGAAATGAGTATTTATTTATCCCGCATTAACAGGCAGTAAGACCCCTACCTCAAGGCTTGGAGGAATCGAAGAAGCATAGGTGGGGGTTAACTGTCCGTAAAAGCCCGATTGGTTCAACTAACAATCAGTGGGGGATGAAAAAAAACCATTGATTGAAGTTTCACTTTATGATTTTGTTGTTTTTCTTTAATCAACTACTTTTGATTGAAGCATAGTCTTGTGTCAAAACAGGGTCAGAATCGCATTCTATATATCCGTTTAAAACGATATATAGAGGATGTGAAGTCTGACTCTTATTTTAATGAAAAAATAATTTATGGAAATGATTGATATGCTAATATTGGTAAGTGGTTTTCTAAAAATACAATTGTATTTTTACAGAGAACATATTATTATGATATAAGAAAAAGTATTAGATAGATAGAGTCTATAATGGCCTTAATTAGGTAATATAGGCAATTGGAGGAGTTAGTTTTGGCAAATAAAGAATTAAAGAGAGGGCTAGAGGCACGTCATATTCAAATGATTGCTTTGGGCGGTACGATTGGTGTTGGGTTATTTATGGGCTCAGCCAGTACGATTAAATGGACCGGCCCATCTGTCATGTTAGCTTATGCTGTCTGTGGTCTTTTTATATTTTTCATCATGCGCTCTATGGGAGAAATGCTTTATTTAGAGCCTACTACGGGTTCATTTGCAACCTTTGCGAGTAACTATATTCATCCTTTAGCAGGTTATATGACTGCATGGAGTAATTGGTTTCAATGGGTAATCGTCGGAATGTCCGAGATCATTGCCGTTGGAATGTATATGAAGTATTGGTTCCCAGATCTACCCGCATGGATACCAGGTGTGGTCGCCATGGTTATCTTAGGAGCTGCAAACCTCATTTCTGTAAAATCTTTCGGGGAATTTGAATTTTGGTTTGCGCTAATTAAAATTGTCACGATTGTATTGATGATTATTGCTGGCCTAGGTCTGATCTTTTTCGGATTAGGAAATGGCGGCGATGCAATTGGCTTATCAAATCTTTGGGCAAATGGCGGCTTCTTCACAGGGGGCTTTTCAGGATTCTTCTTCGCGCTTTCCCTTGTCATAGCATCCTACCAAGGTGTTGAACTGATCGGAATCACTGCGGGTGAAGCAAAAAATCCAACGAAGACTATAACAAGAGCGATCCAAACGATCATTTGGCGTATATTAATCTTTTATATTGGCGCTATTTTTGTCATCGTAACCGTCTATCCATGGGATCGACTAGATGACATTGGTAGTCCATTTGTTTCAACCTTTGCCAAAATTGGTATTACTGCGGCGGCAGGTATTATTAACTTTGTCGTCATCACAGCAGCGATGTCTGGATGTAATAGCGGGATTTTCAGTGCAGGGCGTATGCTGTACACTTTAGCATTGAACGGGCAAGCTCCGAAAATCTTTGCAAAAGTATCGAAAAGTGGAGTGCCAGCATATTGTACGATCGCTGTCCTTTTAGGTTTAGCAATCGGTGTTGTCTTGAACTTCCTTGCACCGCCACAACTATTCCTTTATGTGTACAGTGCTAGTGTTTTACCTGGAATGATTCCATGGTTTGTCATCCTTATTAGTGAGCTTAAATTCAGAAAGGTAAGAGCTGTAGAAATGGATAACCATCCGTTCAAAATGCCTTTTGCTCCTTACAGTAACTATGCAACAATTGCCTTTTTACTGATGGTGTTGGTTGGTATGTGGTTTAACCCTGGAACTCGTATCTCCCTTATTGTGGGAGTCGTTTTCCTTGCTATTGTTGCAGCAAGTTATTACTTGTTAAAAATGGATAAGCGAGTACCGTTAGGAACTAGTGCGGATGATGATATTACTGGGTAAGTAGCTTTGGGCCGTTCGATATAAACATCCTATTTTGTCATAAAAAAAGGTCAGACTCACACTTTATATATCGATTTTAAACGATATATAGTAGTTAGGAGTCTGGCCCTTTCTTTTGTGCTTTTTTACATGAGTGAGAAATTTTATGGCCGAATGAAAGAGAATAAGATACAACTAGATTATTAATTAAATAATCTAAAGTGAAAAGAGGGAACGAAATTTAAGTTTCGATTTACTGGAACAATACATTTAGCCGGAAGTTTTTATTTTAATCCCAGTGATTTATCTAGACTGTCCCATCTAATAGTGGGAGTCAGTACAAAATTCGTTGTTTCTGTGAAATACCCGAATGGTTTTAATACGGATTTAACCGCTTTTTTACCAAAGTCAAGAGTTATTCGTATATTGTTACTGCGACTGTGCCCGGTATTCTTCTTCAACTGTAGGTTCATCCTTTACATACCAGATAAACTTCCCTGTATAGCCATATATCACTGCAATCGTAATAGCTACAAAAGGAAACCATACAAAAGGTGCATACGCGAAGGTTGATACACCAAGGACGGATGTCATGTACATGGCGTTTTCTGTCCAAGGAATCATTACACCAGTTAATGTACCACCTGTCTCTGCATTTCTTGAGAGTACTCGTCGTTCGATTTTTAGTTTGTCATAGTTTTCTCCTGTCATTTTAGTAGCTGTAATAAGAGCTACAAAAGCGGCGCTACCGAAGAAATTCCCAAAGAATCCTGCTGCAATAGTTGAAACAGTTAATCTTCCTGCATTTTTAGCCCAACGTGAAAGAATATCACTGACAACTTTTATGACGCCTGTTTGATCCATTAATCCTCCAAAACCAAGAGCAACTAAGAAAAATGCAATTAACCCAGACATAGAGTCGATGCCGCCCCTGTTTAACAATCCATCTAAAAACTCAATCCCTGTATTTGCACTATATCCGCCATAAGCTGTTTTTAATGCAGAAATAAATTCCATCCCTTGAAATGCCCAAGCCCAAATTACTCCAAGTAACGCACCGAATGCAATGGTTGGAATAGATGGCTTATTTAAGGCTAGTAATATGATGACTATCAAAGCTGGTATAAGTGAATACCAGGATAAATTGAAGTGACCGCTTAATGCATTTGCATTTTCTTGTACTTTGCTCACGTCCAAGCTACCATCCGAATAGATTAATCCTGCGAAGTAAAACAGAATGGCAGTAATTAAGATCGCAGGTAAACTAACATAAAGCATAGAACGAATATGATCCATCAACCTAACTTTGGACAGAGATGCAGTTAATACAGTCGTATCAGATATTGGAGACAGTTTATCACCAAAAAATGATCCCGAGATGACAGCACCTGCAACAAGAGGAAGTGGTAATCCGAAACTTTGCCCAATTCCCATCATGGCAATGCCTGCGGTACCTGCTGTTCCCCAAGAAGTACCGGTGGCTAACGAGGTAATAGCGCAAATAATTACTGTACCCGGTAGAAAAACACTCGGATGCATGAGTTCAAGCCCGTAATAAATAATACTTGGTACAATGCCTCCTGCAATCCATGTTCCAATTAAAGCTCCAACTGCTAAGATAATTAATGGTGCCTGAAGCCCGTTCGTAATTCCTTTGATAATTGATTCTTGAAGGTCATCATACGTATGTCCAAGGTAAAGTCCAAAGCCTATAACAATGAACCAGACAATGAAAAGAGAAAGTGAAATATCAATTTCAAATATACTAACCGAACTGAACATTACAACCATAAATAATACTAATAGAATAATAATTTCTCCTAAATTAGGCAATCGAGGCTGTTTCCTTATGTTTGACATTTGCATCCCCCAGTTCTAGTACTTGAATTACAAATGGAATATTTCGCTTCCATAATAAATCATAAGCTGCATAACTTACTTTTGTAATAAAGCGTTGTAGCATAAGTTTATTTGGTACGATAAATAAGTGAAATGGTGAATTGTCCTGCATGTCGTTGTTATCCCGCTTAATGAAAGCGCTTAAAATTCTACGAGCTAAAAACGGTAACAAAGCACCCTATGTTAGTTCTTAATACACAGAAGCCTCAGTATTGGCAGGGGATGATCAATAAAAATAATAATCCCCTCAGACAAAGCTTATCTTGTCTAACAATCATCGTCACCCCTTTTCAAAATTGATTTTAGAGAAAATATCGAAAATTCATTTTTTGTGATTTATTAAAGTATTAACCAATTATTAGTCCATGTAAAATGAATATAAATGATAGTAAGGATTAGTATTACTAATGTAAGGTAGGTTCTTCAAAATATTACTAAATTTGTAGTGGAAATAATAGTTTCGATGAAATCTTAAGTGAATTGCTCCACCCATACTTTCACACACTCTATAAATTTTTCTGTTGCAGGAGAAGTAGTGGATGTTGTAGCAAGTCCGATGATACGATAACTATCAATTTCTAAATTAAGAATAGAAAAATCATTGGATGAGTTGTTTAATGCTACCATTTCCGAAAGTATACTAATGCCAAGATTATTTTCAACCATCGAGATGATGGCATTATCTTCATATAACTCATATTTAATAGCTGGTTTAATAGTATGTTCTTTAAAAATCCGTGTTACATCTGTATCTCCTCCTTCTTTAGGAATAATGAAGGGTTCATTCTCAATTTGGTTAAATGTAATTTTTTTTTGTTTATGTAACGGATTTTGATTAGACACAATACATACCATTGGATCTTTCTTTAATGGAATGACCTCAAGGGATTTAGACAAAGCAGGAAGAACCAAAAATCCACAATCCACTTCATTATTTACTAACCAGTGCTCAATGGTTTTATAATCTCCTTCAAATAATTTAATTTCAATATTTGGGTAACTTTGTTGAAAAAAAGTGATGATCTTAGGCAGCCATTGAGATGCCACGCTTGCAAAAGTTCCTACCTTGACCGTACCCACTTCCATTCCTTTAATTGCAGCAACCTCTTGTTTAATTTCTTCATTAATTTGTAATAGTTCACGAATATGTTTGATAATACGTGCTCCATCACTTGTTAGTTGAACGCCTGAACGCGATCGAGTGATCAATGGTATTCCCCACTCCGTTTCAAGGCTATTAATGGCATGGCTTACGCCGGGTTGTGTTAAATTGAGTGAATTTGCGGCTTTTGTAAGACTCTTTAATTCAACAACTCTACTAATTACTTCATATCGTGAAATGGTCATTAGCTCACCTCATCCATTAGTTTATATTATATTTAATATTATAAATATTCATTTTACTTATGTAAATACTACGATTATAGTAATAAATAAGCAAATGTAATTTAAGTGAGAGGGAATTATTAAAGGAATGACATGTAAACCCTTACACACGCGTATGCGCTGGTAAAAATAATCTCCTCGTACTTAAAATAGAATATAAAAAATTAGGAGGAATTTTAAATGAAATTAGGTCTATTTTTATATGCTTCCCACCCGCCGGAGAGATCTTATTATGATGCAACGCAATGGGATTTAGAAATGATTAAGTATGCAGATGAATTAGATTATGAAGAAGTGTGGCTGGGCGAACATTTTACAGCTGAATGGGAACCGATTCCTGCTCCTGATCTCGTGGTAGCTCAAGCACTGCTTCAGACAAAAAAGATTAAACTAGGTGTAGGAGCACACTTGTTGCCATACCATCATCCTGCTGAACTGGCTCATCGTGTAGCATACTTAGATCATTTAGCTCAAGGAAGATTTTTATTTGGAGTCGGCTCAAGTGGTTTAAGTAGTGATTTAGCTCTTTTCAACGTAGATGGAAGTACCGGTGAAAATATTAAGATGACGGCAGAAGCACTCGAAATCATCCTTAAATACTGGACAGAGGATGAGCCGTTTGAATATAGAGGTACCTATTGGAATGTTAATAAGACAGACCGTATGCATAAAGTGTTAGGTCCTCATATGAAACCTTATCAAAAACCATACCCTCCAATTGGGGTGGCTGGTTTGAGTCCTTATTCAGAAACATTAAAGATCGCAGGACAAAGGGGCTTTATTCCGATGAGTTTAGCTTATCGACATAGTGCAGCATCAAAGAATTGGGAATCCGTTGTTGAAGGCGCAAAACGTAGTGGTAGAACCCCTGATCGTGAGGATTGGAGAGTTGGTAAAAATATATTTGTAGCTGAAACCGATGAAGAAGCGTATGAGCATTCGGTACATTCAATGATGGGAAGACATTTTGGAGAATACTCTATCCCTTTATTTAAGAGCTTGGGTAGATTGTCTATCTTTAAAGAGGATGAGAATATTCCAGATGAAGATGTAACAGTAGATTATATCGCGAAAAACTGTTGGTTTATCGGTTCGCCTGATACAGTGGCCAAGAAACTCGATCATTTCTATGAAATTTCCGGTGGGTTTGGTACTTTGCTAACCCCAGGCTATGATTATCTTGACAATCCAGAAGTATGGAAGAAATCAATGAGACTGCTAAAGGAAGAAGTTCTTCCAAGATTAGAGCAGAACCGTATCGTGTACTATTAATCGTTCTTGTATTTGGCGTTGTTATTTTTAATCAAGTTCTTCCAATAAATTGTTAAGAGGTGTTTTAAAATGGGGCGTTTAAACGGAAAAGTAGCGATCATTACAGGAGCAGCCAGTGGCCAAGGTGCCTGTGAAGCTGAAATTTTTGCAAAAGAAGGAGCAAAAGTTGTAGCGGTCGATGTACAAATGGATCTTCTCCAACAGGTAGTTTCAGACATACGAGATTTTGGTGGAGAAGCAGTTGCCATAAGACTTGATGTGTCTTCAGAAGAAGAGTGGAAAAAAGTAATAGAACATACTGTTGAAAACTATGGGCAAGTAGATATTCTTGTGAATAATGCAGGGGTCATTATCTCAAATAATATTGAAAACTGTACATCAGATGAATGGAATAAGATTCAGAACATCAATTCAACAGGAGTTTACTTAGGGATGAAATATGCCATTGCAGAAATGCTTAAAACGGGTGGGGGTTCGATTGTTAATATTTCATCTATCGATAGTCTTGTAGGCGGTAGTAGTTCTGCTGCATATGCTGCTTCAAAGGGTTCTGTTAGATCCCTATCAAGACATACAGCCATTGATTATGCAAAAAGTAATATTCGAGTGAATTCTGTTTTCCCGGGTTATATTATAACTCCAATGACTGCAGAGCAGCTTACTGATGATGATAGAAGTGAATACATTTACAGTCAAACCGCTCTTCCTTATTTAGGAAATCCTGAAGATGTTGCTTACGGAGTTCTCTATCTTGCTTCAGACGAGGCTAAATTCGTTACTGGAACGGAATTGGTAATCGATGGGGGCTTCACAGCCAAATAAAGTGAAACTTCAATCAGTGGGTTTTTTTCATCCCCCTACCTACGCTTCTTCGATTCCTCTAAGCCTGGTCTTGGCTTTCCGTGAATGCGGGATAAATGGTTAGGACTACAAGTAGATAACTTCACCATGTAATTACTCTAAAAATGGGGTGTTTCGAAATGAATTCATTCATTACTTCCATTCATGGAACAGTCATTTCCGGGAAACAAATAGGTCGAACAATTGGTTTCCCTACAGCCAATTTGCAGATATTATCTGAAATTCCGAAGTTAGATTATGGAGTATACGGAGTCATTGTCGATTGGAAAGGAAGTAAAATTCTAGGCATAATGAATATAGGAATAAGACCAACATTTCATGACCATTCTGAAGTCAGCTACGAAGTGCATTTACTGGATTTTGATGAAAATATCTATTATGAACATATAAATGTAGATATATGTTTTCAGGTAAGAGAAGAAAGGTCTTTTAAAGATATTTCAGAACTAATTAAACAAATCCAAAGTGATGTTGCTTATGTTAAAGAAAAACTACGAGTTATGGATCAGAGTAATCAAAATAAAAATCACTTTGTTCATGTGTAAGGTGAATGTATGAAAAACGATACGAATACCCTTATACATTTACCTGACTTATTATTTGTACAATGGTGTGATACTGAATTTGGCATAAATCGTGGTGTATACAATACGATCGACTCTTGGTTCTACCAAAAAGGGGTAAAGGAAATTACTCAGCGCCGAAAATACATTCTGAAATTTTCACAAAGTATAAATCAGTACTGTGATAAAAAAGTGAAAATTAAATTTGGGTCTGGTGGATTGGTTCCTTGCTTAAATCATTATTGGGAAGTATTCATAGAGAGTGGATTGAAACAAAATGCTTAATTAAATAATAGAGTCTCTAACAAATTATACATTCTAATAATATACGTATGATTTTTCTAGATAATAGAATTTCTATAAACATAGAAAGGGTGGGCGGGCATGACAAAAGCAGTCATAATTTATGGAGGCCATACCCGAAAGTCTCGATTAAAAGGAGTGCTAGACAGAGCAGAAAAGTTCCTATCTATAAATGATTTTGAGTTTGAGACAATTTATGTTCATGAATTGCCTGCACATGATTTAATTAGCGCCAATTATAAGAGTGAATCCATCATTGATGCGAATGCATTGGTAGCGGCGGCAGAGGTGGTTATTATCGTAACGCCTACTTATAAAGCTTCGTATAGTGGTATCTTGAAGACCTATCTGGATTTACTACCACAAAAAGGATTTGAGGGGAAAACGATATTGCCACTTGTCGTTGGTGGATCGTTTGGTCACTTGTTAGTCATTGAGTATGCCTTGAAGCCGGTACTATCAGCACTAGGTGCGAGAATGATATTAAAAGGTGCATTCGTGCTTGATACACAGATTGAGTATGCAGAAAATAATCAATTTCAGCTCCATCCTCAGGCTGAAGAGCGACTTGCAAATGTGCTCCAGCTCGTCCAAGAAGAAAGCCAATATTCAACTCCAATTTACAGATAAATCAATAAAAAAACTGAAACGATTAGGGTGCTCCATAAGGGTCTGACCTCGCACTTTAAATCAGTATGTAGTATTTCATTCCACTTATCCTATATTATATTTAACTGTGGCGGGGTCTAACCTTTTTCTTTTGGGTCACCCCGAATTAAAGAAGATCGGAAACATAAAAATTAAAAACATGCCGCTGCATCTTTAATATCTGGATTAACACTATAACCCGCTATGAAGAGGTGGGTAAAATCATAGAAAAATTAATTGGAAAAAGCCTGAATTCTTATAGAATTGGGCTTTTTTCGTCTTTTAAAGGAGGAATATTTTTAGACTGAAGAGATCTTATTAAAAAATAGTCGATTGACATGCTAAGAGGTCTTATATTAAGATACTAATATACTTACTTACACAAAAGCATAAAAGCGTTGAATCGAAAAAGTGACTGATTGTTTAGTGATTTTAGAAATTCGGTCGATAGTGGAAATAAGCCGAACATTCAGTTAATTATAATGAGAGAGCTGGCTTCTGTCCGGGAATGCCGTTATTCAAATGAGTGAATAAATTTTTTTTGTTAATGAAGGTGGTGCTATGAAGCTTCCATCTCTTTTTAGGGATGGAAGCCTCTTCGTTATGATTGGTAATAAAATGTACAATTTATTAAGGAAATGAGTCATGACAAGCTTCTGCTGTCTCTCTTACCTTAAGTTAAAGCCCCTCCAGTTCGTCCGTTGATGAGCAGGGTGCCGATGTTAAGCAAACAATTAGTAAAGGAAGTGAAAAGTAAAATGGGAAAAAATATATCAATTGGTTTAGCGCTATTGCCTATTGTAACTTTAATGACTGCAGGAGCTGCTTCTATTTTAATTTGGAAAGCTGGTATGTTTATTCCTTTAATTATTGGAATTATTGCGACAATCCTTGTTGGAGTGATCAGTGGTTATAAATGGGATGAGCTGGAGCAAATGATGGTGAATGGTGTTTCAAAAGCTTTGCCTGCGATGTTTATATTGCTAGTTATTGGATTGATCGTGGGAACATGGATTGCCAGTGGTGTGATTCCATCTATGATCTACTATGGATTATCATTTATTCACCCTTCATTCTTTATTCCAGCTGTCGCTCTTGTTACCGGGATCGTTTCCGTCACTCTTGGTAGCTCATTTACTTCGATTGCCACGATCGGTTTAGCGTTTATGGTAATTGGTGAAGGGATGGGGTTTCCGCCAGGACTTATTGCTGGTGCTGTTATATCAGGGGCATTTTTTGGAGACAAATTATCACCTCTATCTGATACGACGAATATTGCACCAGCAATGGCAGAAACGGATTTATTCAGTCATGTTCGCCATATGCTCTGGGATACCATTCCTGCATTTATCATCACACTCGTTTTATATGGAATAATCAGCAATGGGTCACAGCAAAATGTTGTAGATACAGGGAAAATTGATATGATTTTGGCGGGGATCGAAAAGACGTTTTTCATTCATCCCTTGCTGTTATTATTACCTGTACTAACTATTTTACTTATGATGAAGCGTTTGCCAGCTTTGCCCATATTAATGACTGTTGGCTTGCTGGGGGGATTAGTAGCATTTATTATACAAGGTCAATCAATCACTTCCGTTGTTAACACAATGACATATGGATTCACGGCTAAATCCGGTGTCAAAGAGGTTGACTCTTTATTAAATAATGGTGGAATAGTTTCCATGCTTAATACAATCGGTTTATTAACCATTGCTACAGCTTTAGGAGGACTTTTAGAAGGTACTCGTGTCTTCCAAACTTTAATTCGGCCTATCATCAATAAAATAAAGACGACTCGTTCATTAATTGCGACAACGATTGTATCGACTTTTATCGTTGCCTTCGCAAGTGGTGCCCAATTTTTAGCGATAATCTTACCTGCAAGAACATTTGTTCAAACATATAAAGATTTAAAAATTGATACGAAAAATTTATCTAGATGTGTTGAAGCGGCAGGAACAGTCGGAATCACACTGGTGCCTTGGGGTGTACCAGCTGTTTTTGCAGCGAATATGTTAGGGGTAGGAGTAGAGCAATTTATTCCATATTTATTCTTTGCTTTCCTCGTTCCCCTTATCAATATCATTTATGGATTCACTGGTTGGACGATAACGAAAAAAGATTATCTTGAGGAGCAGGTGCAAGAGAGGGAATCATTAGGAGGAAATTAACATGAGCGAAGTCATCGTGAATATCATTGGCACAGCGCAAGATGCTGGTGTCCCGCATCCGAATTGTTTTTGCAAGAACTGTGTAAAAGCAATAGAAGACGCAAAGTTTCGGAGGTATGCTTCTTCCTTGGCTATTATTCTACCAAAGTCAAAAGAGTGGCACTTGATTGATGCAACTCCTGACTTAAGGGAGCAAATGGCATTTATCCAAATGAAGTACCAGCTACAAAAACAATTGATGGATAGCATTTGGCTTACTCATGCCCATATTGGACATTATCCTGGATTAATGTTTTTAGGAAAAGAAGCGATCGGCGCTAAAGGAACATCTGTTTATTGTGGTGAAAAAATGAAGCAGCTACTAGAAAATCATGCACCATGGAAGCAACTAGTTGATCTTGAAAATATTAATCCAATAGAGATCACACATGAACATCCCGTCGAACTTACATCAGCTGTTCGAATAACTCCTGTGGAAGTTCCGCACCGAAATGAGTTTTCTGAGACTTTTGCATTTTGGATTGAAGGGCCGACTCGTAAACTCCTTTATATACCTGATATCGATCGATGGGATGAATGGGATCGTGATATATATGAAATGGCCAAGGAAGCAGATATTTGCTTATTGGATGGGACTTTCTATTCAATAGAAGAAATTGAACGAATGGGGCGAGATTATAAAGAAATTCCTCATCCGGTGATGACGGAAACAATGGATCGCCTGCAAGACTTAGTGGATGAAACAGCTATATATTTTACTCATTTCAATCATACCAACCCCGTTATAGATCCAGAAAACTCCTTTATCAAACAAGTAAAGGACAGAGGGTTTCACATTGCTGTTGAGGGTATGGAAATTTTATTATAAAGATTTTTTTACAGATCTACCCGAATGAAAAAGCCCACTTCTTCAGGGGTGGTATGATAGTGAGGTCGAACCAGGCGTGTTTTATGACACGTAATGGTTCGACTTTTTTCTATGTTAAACAAAAATCAGAGGAATAGGAAAGAAAGCAATCATCCTTTGTCTAGTCTTTCACGAAAAGTAAGAGCGCTCGCTACCGGGAATCATGATTATGAGTCGAATTCTGAGATTTACACGTCAGAATGGGCAACGTATGTGAAAAATCTCCAACTTGCAAGCGGGAAAGGTTGCTTTTCGCGCCGGATTCCTGATTTGCGAGCCGGAAAGGTTGCTTTTCGCGCCAGATTAGAATTTGCACACCAGCCTGAGAATTTTCGGAACCAGCTCCGAAAAGTTATGCTCCATAACAAGTATATTATATTATTAAAGCATTTGGCATATACTACTATGGGTGATAAATATGCCATGCCAATCTAGTGATGAACTAAAGATATTAGTGGAAGAAGCAAGGATCTGTACAAAAAACGGCAAGGTTGCTAACTATATTCCTGCACTTGGAAAAGCAAAGGCGAACGATTTATCCATTGCTATCCACTATCCTGACGGGCGCTGTCTATCAGCAGGAAATATCGAAAAAAAGATTACCCTGCAAAGTATCTCAAAGGTGATTAGCTTAGCTTTAGTCTTGATGGACAGAGGACTAGACGATGTGTTTGGGCATGTTGGAATGGAGCCAACTGGAGATCCGTTCAATTCAATTGTGAAATTAGAAACGATGGCTCCTACGAAACCGTTAAATCCTTTGATCAATGCAGGTGCCCTTGTTGTGACAAACATGATTAAAGGGAACACGGTTGAAGAGCGGTTTTTGCGGCTCTTATCCTTCATTCGGGAGATGACCAACGATTCAACAATCGGTTATTGTGAGGAAGTAGCACGTTCTGAATTTGAAACATCTCATTTAAACCGGGCTTTATGTTATTTTTTAAAACAGCATAATATGATGGCTGAGAATACAGATGTAGAACAACTAATGGATTTATATACAAAACAATGTGCCATAGAAATGAATTGTTTGGATTTGGCTCGAATCGGCTTGGTGTTTGCAATGGATGGAGTCGATCCTCTAAGTGGCAAACAAATCATCCCTACAGATGTCGCTCGTATTTGTAAAACATTTATGGTGACATGTGGCATGTATAATGCCTCTGGAGAATTTGCCATCAAAATTGGCATTCCCGCGAAAAGCGGTGTATCCGGTGGAATTATGGGTGCTGTACCAGGAAAGTTCGGCATTGGAATTTTTGGCCCTGCCCTAGACGAAAAAGGAAACAGTATTGCTGGAATAAAATTATTGGAGCTGTTATCAAAGAATTATCAGTTGAGTATGTTTTAGAAGAAGCTTATCCCGGTTTAACAGGCTGTTGTATCCCGAAAAGTAAGTTTGACGCTAAATATCTATAATATAAAGTTACCTTTTTTATATCGAACAATAAAGAAGAGAGAAGCCAAGAATACGACCTCTCTCTTCTTTATTGTTTTTATCTCTTATCCAGTAACACAGATATCTCTTGTTCAAGTCTTACAAATCCATCTGACATACTTTGAATCTCTTTTTGTTGATTGGACACAAGTTGGAGTGTGTCATCAAGACTTTCTTTATTTATTTCAGTTGTATTTAAGTTTATTTCTACACCTGCACCAACCTCTTGCATCATGCTTCGCACATTCAAGATAAAATCTTGCAGATCTTTTGTTTGGTTAGAAATGTTTTGCATATAGGAATCCACATTAGAGAAAATTCCTTTCACTTCAACCATTCCGACTGTATTTTTCTCGATTGATTTTTGCGATTGCGAAATTGTGTTTGCAGCTGTATTCATTTTTGAATGGATTCCGGAAAGTAATTCGGAAATAGAGTCAGATGATACTTTAGAGGATTCTGCTAATTTTCTAACCTCTTCAGCTACAACAGCAAATCCTTTCCCATGTTCCCCTGCTCGTGCTGCTTCTATTGATGCGTTTAAAGCAAGTAGGTTCGTCTGTTTTGATATGTCAGAAATCGTCTGAATGATTTTTTCAATTGATTCTGTTTCCTCATTTAACTCTTGCATAAGATGAATCGTACCTTGAATATCACGATTGAAAGTAACTAAGTCATTCTCCAACGTGTCAATCCGTTTCCCACTTTCATGGGTTGCCATTTTCGTAGACTCTACATAATTGTGCATCTCCGTAATGGAGCTTGTCATATCGTCTACTTGATTATTCGTAGATTCCATGCCTTTATTTAATTCTTTAGATTTTTCCGTTTGAGCATCAAATGTTTGAAGCATTTCATCTAATAAGGCAACAATTTCTAAACCGCGTGTATTTGCACCATCCGTTGCTTGATTCAAATCCACTTGATACTCTTTTACGGATGCTAGCGAATGAGTAATGCCATCTAACATTTGTTGTAATTTCTCTTGCGATTCAATCGCTTCTAATTTTTGCACGACTACATCTTTCTGTAACTTATTATTGAAATATGCTTGCAACATAGAAGCTAATGATACAAAACAAAAGGTGAGTAAGAAATACATTAAATCAACAGGATTCGTTGAATGAAAAATGACTTCACCTTGTGTGAAAAAGTAATAGGATACGATTGCTAACGAGATTAAAATGGTTAATCCGTTAATAATTTTATCTTGGTAAATGCCCATAACGGCAACATAAAAGTAGATAGTCATAATATTGATCATATGTGGATCAATACTAACGATTGTAAACATGAAAGCCCCAATTACAATTAAATTAAAATATTTCATAAATAGAGCCAGTTTATCTTTCCATCGTGATCGATTGGAGATATAGGCAAATGGGGCTAATACTCCATAAATGATGCCAAGAACTGTCGCAACAAAAGCAAATGAAATACCAAGGACGAGGTTCAATAACTGGACTGTTGTTATAATGCCTGCAAAAACTAGAACGACCCAATTATTTCTTCTTACTAATAAGTCAATATTCTCCAACTAAATCCCCTTCTTTCTGTTCAATTGATGTTGAAAGCCAAGTATATTTTTCAAGATGCTTGTTTTCATAAACTTCCTTTAGATGAAAAAGCGTAGGCACTGCATACGCACCTTTGTAAAAAACATCATCCTTTACCTTTACAGATAAGATATGGTATGAATCGTTAAATGAACGAAAAACGTTAGGATCAGCGATTCCAATTGCATGTGTGTAGCCATTTTTTTCTGCATAATCAATCATTAAAGAAATCCCACTTCTGCCAAGCATTCCACGATATTCAGGTAAAACGGCAAAACTATCAACTTCCATGACTTTCATATCATTCGTTACAACATCTTTAAATAAGTTCTTCATAAAAGGGTTTGTCCACATTCCATAAGGTGTGAATTCAAATGTCCCGCCATAATTCCCGTCTTCACTAACGAATAAAAATAAATCAGAACCATTTTTGGCATATTCCATTTCGAATCCCTTTTCATCCCACGACACTTTCTTAATACGATGAAATGTTGCAAGTTCCTCTTCTGTGCTAACTTTTTTGTACTTCAAGGTGCTTCTTTCTTTTACTGCATTCAAGGTATATACTCCTCCAGTGTTACAATCTACGATTTATGTAGATGTATTAATTTAATTAAACAAAATCTATGCTATTTGGCCTATATGTTATTATTCGACATATTATGAAAAATTTTTAGCTTATCTTATAAAGCTTTTCATAAAACACCAAAAATTTCTCCAAATCCCAACAATTTCCCTGTGGGATTAATTTTTCTATAAACGTTCAAAAGGAAGGACAAAAGAGTGATTGCATCATTCTATATCATTAAAAATGAAGAAATCTTTTGAATGGGATCGAACGAAAGTCTCAAATCAGGTACGAAATGGACGACTTTGAATCGAGTCGGATGGGTATTGAATAAGGATTTCTTAAAAAATACCGTTGTATAAAAATTAATATATATGTATAATTCTTTTTATTTGAAAGCTGATTTACTACTTTTCATTCTGCAAGGAAATAAGAGTAGATTTTACAAAAGAGTCTTCACAAACCATATAGGGTGATAAGTGGATAATAGTAGGGGTAAGGAGGAAATGGATTAAGTGGTTGTTGCCCTTTTTCTTTATTCAAATTGGGATTACCATTATCGCACTTATAATTGCGCAGTGGATTCATTATGGACCGTTTTAAACAAAGGAGGAAATTTTTTTGCCGTATACCCATATAGATGAACAGTTAATTAAACAAGCGATTGAAGATCGTCGCTTTTTTCACCAATATCCCGAGTTATCGGGATTAGAATTCGAAACATGTGCATTTATTCGTAACAGACTTGAAGCATTAAAAATAGAAATATTAGATTTCGAACCACCTAGTGTGATTGGTTTTGTAAAAGGGACAAAAGGAAACAAAACGATCGCGTTAAGAGCAGATATTGACGCTTTGCCGATAACAGAAGAAGGTGATAAACCTTATCTATCAAAAAATCCAGGCGTTGCGCATATGTGTGGGCATGATGGTCATACAGCGACATTGTTAGCTGTAGCCGAATGGCTATCGATTAAAGGAAATGAAGTCGAACCAAATATTGTCCTTATTTTTCAATCGGCCGAAGAAATTACCCCTAGTGGAGCAGATAGGCTCATTAAACAGGGAGTTTTAGAAAATGTCGATGCCATTTTTGGGATTCATTTGTGGCAAGGGATGGAAAAAGGAAAAATCGGCCTAACACATGGACCGATGATGGCGTCAATTGATGACTTTGAAATCATGATTCAAGGTTCAGGTGGACATGGATCAATGCCTCATGAGACCGTTGATCCGATCTATGTGGCCACCCACGTGATTCAATCTTTGCAAAGTATCATTAGTCGAAAATTAAATCCAATCGATTCTGGTGTCATTACAGTTGGAAAGATTGAAGCGGGAACAACCTATAATATTATTCCTGATACAGCGAAATTAATTGGTACGATCCGGGCATTAACGCCGGAAGCTGTTGATACGCTTCAAAGCCAAATGGTTCAATTAACAGAAGGGATTTGCAAAGCATTCGAGGCAATTGGTCAAGTGGATTTTATCATCGGAACGCCACCGCTTGTTAATAATCCTAAAGAATCTCGCTTTGTGGAGTCAGTCATTCGCCAATCTTTTGGTGATGATGTATTCGAGTTAGTTGATCCAGTGATGGGAGGGGAAGACTTCTCTTATTATTTACAAAATAAACCGGGTGCGTTTATCTTTGTAGGTATGGGTGGAGAGAAGAGCATGTATCCGCACCACCATCCTAAATTCGACATTGATGAAGAGGTTATACCAGAAGCGATTAAGTTATTTATCGAAATTGCTAAAAATTATAAATAAGGAAGAATGCTTGTAATGCTTCTCATTCGTCTTTATCGTAATTTGGCGAGAATATGATCCGGTTTTATTTGAATAATTTGATATTTCGTTCATTAAACAGGACAGCTCATCGGGAGCCGTTCTGTTTTTAATTTCAAATTAATAGAAGCCCGCGACTTCATGAAAGTGCCATTCGATATAGGAACTTCTAAGGTAGTTATGTTAGTACAAACTTTTTAGCGTAACATATTGCCAAACAGTGATAAAAAAACAAAGAACAAAGATCGAAATGGCGGTTTTGCTTTTTTGGTCATTTAGAATTAATAGACTAAGACTTATAGCAAAAGCTTGTCTCCTTTCATAGGATAAAGAAAAGCTGTATTCAATGCTACCTGAATTCAGTTGTCCCAAACGGGCTTAGCATAACGCGGAAAACGTATGTTAATCAAATTTCGAAATGAAAAAATAGAAGGATTTCAGAATAAGAGGAGTTGTGCAAATTTACTTGAAATGATTGTTAATTTGCTATCGTAGCAGTTTAGTAATGAATAATTTTAATGGAGAGGTGAAAAACATTGAAGGTAGATGCTGTTTTTGAAGGTGGTGGAGTCAGGGGAATTGCTTTTATCGGTGCGATTCAAGCAATGGAAGAGGAAAACGTAGAATGGGAAAGGCTGGCTGGAACATCAGCGGGAGCGGTAATTGCTGCTCTTTTGGCAAGCGGCTATAAAAGCTATGAAATTAGAGACCAGCTGAGTGACATTGATTTCTCAAAGCTTCGAGGTAGGACGATTTTGAACCGACTTCCCGTTGTGGGCACTTTTTTAGCACTTATGGTTCATCTAGGAATGTATAAAAATGATTATTTGGAAACATGGTTGGATTCACTTCTTGCAGAAAAAGGCATTAAGACATTTGCGGATCTTCCAGAAGGCAAGTTAAAGATTATTGCTTCTGATATTTCGAATGGCCAAATGCTTATTTTGCCAGATGATTTGGGACGTTATAGGATGACTCCTGCTGATTTAAAAGTTTCGACTGCCGTTATGATGAGTACTTCCTTGCCCTTTTTCTTCCGTCCGGTTATTTGGAAATCAAAAGACCGTAACAAATCCTACATTTTAGATGGTGGTTTGCTTAGTAACTTCCCAATCTGGATATTTGATACAGACAACCCTCGTTTTCCAACGTTTGGCTTCCATTTTGTGAAAAATGAAGTGAACATAAATGCCGTTATCCCAACGCCAATCCACCTTTTTAAAAATATATTTAAAACGATGCTTCAAGCTCATGATTTACGATATATGAACGAAGGAACGATTGAACGCACGATTCAAATTCCTACTGGCGACATCAGCGCAACTGATTTTGAACTGAATGAGGATGAAATCGATTTTCTCTATAAATCAGGCTATACCTCTACTAAAGAATTTTTGTCGAAGTGGGATTTTGAACAATATAAGATCAAACGAATGCAAAGAGTAAAGAATAAGTAGATAAAAGAAAACTCTATCTCGTCAAAACAGGGCTATAGTGTAACCAAACATAAAAAGCGGGCCTCTTTTCGCTACATGTGTTTTCTGCTTAGCCATTTCTGCTCGAAATAGTAACCATTTTAATAAATGAGGTATATGTGAGCACACTTTTCATGAGGTGTGCTTGTTGTTCTTTTAGGAGCTTTGATGTCTGTATATGTTGAAGAGGTTGTTCAAAAAGTCCGGTAAAAAAGCTTGCGAATTGTATCAAAGCTCATGAATGACCTTCTGTTAAAACCGCGCACGTCCTGTGCGCAACACAGAAATCAGCACATCCTGTGCAAGTCTGGTCCTCTCGAGATGCGCTCCTCGAACTTTTCGGCTCTTTTTATCCTCCTTTTTGAACATGCACTTGAATGGGAGTTTGCCAATTTTAACTTTATTGTGAGTAAACTCGTTATGGAATGTGCATTTCAATTCTGGTATGCAAATCGTAAATCGGGCTCGTGAACTTAACTTCTGGATCCCGAGGTGCTCTTCTTTTCGCTGAGAAATAGGCTAAAGGCAGGATGTTCTCTATCATTTTACTTTGATACTACTATAATCCTGGGTAAAGGTCTGCAATTTGCGAAATAAAGGGTAATTCGTTCAACGAATTATCAGAATAATATAACTACCATGACGTATTTATGTTAAAATAGTTTTATAGAGTGTTTTACATACTATTTTGCTGCAAGCAAGGCTTGTTTGAGAGGGAGAAATCAATGATTATTGGGTTGTTACTTATTTTACTTCTAGTATTATTTTTGCCTTTTTTCGTAAAATACATTGAAGAAAATTTAGAAGTATTTTTGTTTATTATGGGTTTTTTAGCTGCAATCGTTGGCGGCGTATTTGACAAGCATCTTCTAATTAAAGCATTAGAGGATCCGATTAAAATTACGATTGCCGTTTTGGTGGCTGGGCTATTATTTAAGTGGCTTAAGACACCTTTAGAAAAAGGGATTCTAGGCATAAGTCGTGCGATGCCTTTTCGGTTATTTATTGCTCTAGTCGTTATTATCTTAGGCTTGATTTCAAGTGTGATTACTGCAATTATTGCTGCTTTAATTTTAGTTCTCATTGTCAGTGTTCTGACACTTGACCGTCAATCAGAGGTTCGACTTGTCGTTTTAGCCTGCTTCTCTATTGGTCTTGGAGCAGCGTTAACACCGATTGGTGAGCCGCTTTCAACCATCGCCATCAGTAAATTAGGAGAGGATTTCTTTTATCTCTTGCGATTAATTGGCCCTGAAGTTATTCCAGCTGTGCTGATTTTCGGGATTCTTGCTGCGTTTTTGGTGCATCCGAAACAAACTCAAGATGGGCTGTCCAACAATCAATCGAGCGAAACCTATCGTGAAATTATGATTAGAACGATAAAAATTTATCTGTTTGTCATGGGATTAACCCTTCTTGGAGCAGGTTTTGAAACGTTGATTAATCGTTACCTACTTGATTTGAATACCGGAATTCTTTACTGGATTAATATGATTTCAGCAGTTCTCGATAATGCAACACTTGCTGCCGCTGAAATTAGCCCTTCTATGGATGAACCGACCATAAAGGCAATTCTACTTGGTCTATTGATTAGTGGTGGGATGCTTATACCAGGTAACATCCCGAACATCATTTCAGCAGGAAAGCTAGGGATCACAAGTAAGGAATGGGCAAAATTTGGTCTTCCTGTTGGTCTAGCTACTATGTTTGTTTTCTTTATTGTTATCACTTTATTTTAATAGGATAGGGAGCATGGAATTTCTTATTAGCGCACAACACTAATACGACAAAGGAGCCACAAAGGTTCCTTTGTCTTTTGAAGTTATGGGATAAAACTTGCCTAACACTATGTTTTCATTCACAATTCAACTCTCTGAATCAATCTAACTTTTGAAATAAATCAATCTTCATCTCATATTTGTGTGTCATACAAAAAAAGTAATATAATATAGAAAGGACTAAAATTGTCCTCGGAAAATTCAACGATGGAGGGGAACACGATGAGCAATCAAATTAAAATAGGAATCGTCGGGTATGGTAATCTTGGCAGAGGAACAGTAGAGGCAATTAAACAATGTCCAGATATGGATCTTGTCGCTATTTTTACAAGAAGAACACCTGACAGTATTTCGGTAAATGAACCAAATGTGAAGGTTTTACATATTTCCAAAGCAGTGGATTATAAGGATGAAATTGATGTTATGATTTTATGTGGAGGATCAGCAACGGATCTTCCAGAACAAGGCCCTGATTTGGCCAAAATGTTTAACACAATTGACAGCTATGATACACATGCTAAAATTCCTGAATATTTTAATTCGGTTGATCGTTCTGCAAAAGAAAGTGGAAAGACAAGCATTATTTCTGTTGGCTGGGATCCAGGTTTGTTCTCGATCAATCGTTTAATGGCAGAAGCGATTTTACCGAACGGTGAAAATTACACGTTCTGGGGTAAAGGTGTTAGCCAAGGACACTCAGATGCTGTTCGTAGAGTTGAAGGTGTGAAAGGTGCTGTTCAATATACGGTACCAATCGATGAGGCAATTGAAAAAGTAAGGAATGGCGCAAATCCTGAATTATCCACGGCAGAGAAACATCTTCGTGTTTGCTATGTTGTAGCGGAAGAAGGATATGATCAAGCTAAAATTGAACAAGATATTGTCACGATGCCGAACTACTTTGCCGATTATGAAACAAAAGTGAACTTTATTACAGAAGAAGAATTAAAAGAGAATCACTCAAAATTGCCACATGGTGGTTTTGTTATTCGTGGTGGGAAAACAGGATCAGACAATAAACAAATTATTGAATTCTCACTAAATCTCGAGAGTAATCCAGAATTTACAGCAAGCGTATTAGTCGCATATGCGCGAGCTGCATATCGCTTAAACAAAGAGGGACAAGTTGGTGCCAAAACTGTTTATGAGATTGCACCTGTATATTTATCTCCAAAATCTGCAGAAGAATTAAGAAGAGATCTATTGTAGAATTTCCCTTTGAGAATCCCTTGAAGCTATATAGCATATTTAACAAATAAAGAGGATGTCCATAAGGGTCTGACCTCGCACTCTAAATCAGTATGTAGCGTTTTATACACTGTATTTAGTTATTGCGGGGTCTGACCCTTTGCTTTTGGGACACCCCTTTTTTTTGTATCAAAATTCAGGCCCAGCGCGAAAAACTCATGTTCTAATTTGTATTCTTAATCTACGATACTGTGCCGATTTACTTCAAAGGTCTTTTCCTAAAAATGATTCATAGAATTTATAGAAAAACCCTTTACACAATGAAAGCCATGACTCATCGGCAGAAAGGGGATTCTTTTTGGAAAAGACGAAACTGACAGGTCGAATTGTCACACCGAATGATTCTGATTATGAGCAAGCGAGAATAAATCTGAACTTGAGCATCCCAAAGTTTCCAAGGGTGATCGTTTTTTGTCAAAATGTTCAAGATGTAGTGAATGCATTAAAATGGGTGAGGGAGAATCGTATCCCTTTCCGTTTGAGAAGTGGACGCCATAACTTTGAAAATTTTTCTTTAGTGAACAGAGGCCTGATTATTGATGTAAGTGAAATGAATCAAATAACAGTTAATCGCCAAAGTTTAACCGCGAAGATTGAAGCGGGTGCTGGATTAGGGAAAGTATATCAAGAATTATGGGAATACGGAGTCACCATTCCTGCTGGAACATCTGTCAATACGGGGATTGTCGGTCTCACGCTTGGTGGTGGAATTGGTTTACTAACAAGATTATTTGGCCTGACTTGTGATCAACTACTTGAAATTGAAATGGTTAAAGCTTCTTCCAAAAGAGGCGCGGAAGTTATTAAAGCGAATAAGTATGAAAATAGTGATTTGTTTTGGGCTTCTCGTGGTGGTGGTGGCGGGAACTTTGGTATTGTCACATCCTTAACATTTAGGGTACATCCAATCTCGGACGTAGCGATTTTCTCGATTACATGGGGATGGGAGGATTTTGAGGAGGTATTTAACGTATGGCAGAATTGGGCACCTTTCACGGATAAACGCCTTACTTCTACAATTGAATTAAGAGCGAAGGAAGTAAATAGAATCGAAGTACTTGGGGAGTTTGTTGGTCCTGTTGCCAAATTAAAACAGCTTATTCAGCCATTATTAAAAGCCGGCAGTCCCATTGCTCAAAGAGTAAAAGCGGTACGGTATATTGATACGGTCAAATTTTTTGATTCTCCAAGTGGAGACCGTCCATCCAATTTTAAGCGATCCGGTTCGTTTATAGAAGAACCACTTCCTAGAGAAGCCATTCTAAAGATGAAACAATTTTTGGCCAGAGCACCTAACGAAAATGCGGCCATATGGCATCAATCACTGGGAGGTGCAGTTAACCGACTTGCCCCTAAAGATACAGCTTACTATTACCGAGAAGCTATTATCGCTCAGGAGTATATTTCTTCTTGGAATTCCACTAGTGAGGAACGGCAAAACGTCCATTGGATTGAAAGTCTAAGAAAGGCGCTATCAAAGAATACAATGGGCGACTATGTGAACTGGCCGGATATTTATATTAAAGACTGGCCAACCACCTACTATGGCGAAAATGTCAACCGACTTAGAAAAGTTAAAACCGAATATGATCCGTATAACGTATTTACCTTTCCTCAAAGCATCCCTCCCTACAATAAACGAATATTTTAATAACGAAAGGAAATGACTCTAAAGGTAGTACGTAACGAGTCATTTTCTTTTATCGTATTCCGACGTAATCTTCTAAACAACGGGGGACTGCGTCCCGTTTTTAATAACCTTAAGATATTTGAGGAACATCGTATTATCAATGCCGCCAAACAACGTATTTCTAACGCTCAATATGCTACATTTGGAGATCATTACAAGTAATACCGTACGAAAAAACGGTGGCTTTCACATGAATGTGCACTGTTTTTTAGTTAATAAATAGCAAGACTAGATTTGCTTAATCACCTTGCAAGGTACACCGGCAGCTACAACATTCGGGGGAATATCTTTTGTAACAACGCTACCTGACCCGATGATACTATTTTCACCAATCGTAACACCAGGGTTCACAACAACGTTTGCTCCTAACCATACCTTATTTCCAATCGTAACAGGTAAAGCATATACATCACCCTTTGCTCTGGCTTCAGGATCTGTCACGTGATTTGCGGTGTAAATTCCTACTCTTGGTCCAAATAATACATCATTCCCAATCGTAACTTTTGCACAATCTAGTATGATTGCATCGTAATTGGCAAAGAAATTATCCCCTACATGGATATTAAATCCGTATTCAACTCGAAAGTTAGGCTCAATCATTGTATTCTTGCCTCGTGCTTGAAATAACTTGTCCAATAATAGATTTCTCTGTTCCATTTCACTATCAGTTGTCAAATTATATAATCGTGTTATTTTTTTCGCATCTTCTCGTCCTTTTATCAACTCAGGTTCAAAATCACAATACACTTCTCCTAAGCACATCTTTTCTATCAAATCCATCATTTTTACCTCGTTTCTATTTAACCAGCTGTAATACCCCATGTTTTAAAACCTCGATCCAACTAATTAATCTTCTCAAGAACAGAGGTAATCGTCGTTTTTTCTTTCCCCTCTTGCATAGTGAACTCCCGCTTAATTTCACCGAGTCCTGCCACAAAATATTTACGTGTAACGGAATGGTCCTCGTTGTTTATTTCAATGACAATTACGTTTTCAAATTGTTTGTATGGTGTAGAAAGTATAAGCGAGTCCTCAATCACTTTCCAACCATCAAACTCAGATCCGGTTTTTAATGGTAGCTGCAAGTACGTATACACCGGGTTTAGTTGATCAAGTTCATTTTCGGTAGGCAAATAATCATCATAAGCCTCGCTTATTTCTTTCACGACGACAACTTTATTCTCTTCTATGCGAAACGTTCTTAACATTACCGTTCCACCATTATCTTCGTATACATTTACATAATGGTCATTCAACCATTGAGTTCGCGAATTGTATTGCGCATATTCGTTGCCTATCCCCAAGTATTCAGCAATCGCTCCATCTTTCATAAAAAAGTCAGATAAGATACTTTGTTCCGTTTGATTTGTACCGTTATTTTCCGTTTCATGCACAATTTCTTTCTTATGCTCATCTCTTTGATTAGGCACCGACTCATTTCGTCCACAAGCAGCCATAATCAAGAGAGAGAGAGGATCATGAATACACATTGAAATCTTCTCACAAATAAACACTCCTTTACTAATTATTATGATAAGGGAGGGCATTCAAGAACATTTCAACGAACAGAAACATGTACTCTTATTCTACATACAAATAGAATGCCCTTCCACCTATTGTAAATGTTTTGTTAATCTATGATTTAATTGGAGGATTTTCCTATAAGTTAAAGAATTCATAAATACAAGCTTCTAAAGGAGAAACAAATAGGAGGATATACTTTGATATCAAAAGTAGTAGTTCGTACCCCTTTTATAATGAATATGTGGGAGCATCACCCTAAAACCTGGAAATTTTTAATTGATTTGGGGATTTTCTTTAAATATAAAACATTAAACATTGATAAAATTCCAAACAAAATCGTATTACCTTCGTCCAATGTTCTATATATTAATTCAGAGGAAAACCGTGGTAGAGCGTTACTAATTAGCGACGGAATCACACAAAAGCGACTCTCCTATTTTTGGCATACATCTGTAAAAGAGTTCTCGCCAGATCTGATCATAGACGTAGGGGTAAACTATGGTGAATGTCTTTTTTCTACAACCTATCCCGTTCGAACAACCATATATGGAATCGAGGCAAATCATCATCTGATTCAATACATTATTAAGTCAAGAGAGGTTCATCCGAATAAAACCCAAATCACGATTATCAATGCCTTTGCATCAGACAAAGATGACGAACAGAAAGAATTCTTTATTGATAAACATTGGTCGGGGACATCTTCTGCTTCCTATATACCTGCTCACAATATGATTGAAAGGGTACCAGTTCGAACCATCGCGATTGATTCAATCTTAAAAAAAGACATAACAAATGGAACCGTGCTATTTAAAGTAGATGTAGAAGGGTATGAAGCATTCGTCTTAAAAGGAATGATCGAGTTATTCAAGAGATGTGAATCTGCGATTGGTTTTATTGAATTTAATAGTGAGTATATAGAAAAATCTGGAATAAAAGTAGAGGCGTTTTTTTCTTTTTTGCAAAAGTACTTTACGGTTTATATGTATGTAGAAGATGAGATCTTAGTTAAAGCTGACGGTGTTCATTATGAAGATTTAAAAACTATTTTTGGAAAGGACTATATTCATACAGATTTACTAGTTGTAACAGATGAAGAGAATATAGAAGTATTTGATTTTGACATACAAGCTAAGGCCTAAACAAATAGTACGAAGAAGCCTATTCAACCAGAATGGACTTCTTCCTATCAATATTTGATTTGATTTAATTCAAAACTAAGGATTGCTTATTTAAGCATTTGTGGCTAATTTCATCCCGGTTTAACAGATTGTAATACCTCACCTCAAAGCTTGAGGTGAGGGGAGAAACCCCGTGCTAATAGTTATGTATCTTTTTTATCGAATAACATCTAAGTAGATTTAAGGTTTGAACAGCTTGTTTCCTATCCCATTTTTGTAAAGTGATTATCTTGAGTCATACGATCAATCACGGAATAGACGGGTAGGATAATAGAGAAACAGGTTCCCTCCCCATGCTCACTAGTCACATGAATGTTTCCATTCATCTCTTTAATAATACTAAACGAAACCATCATTCCGAGTCCAGTTCCTTTTTCCTTTGTTGTAAAAAAAGGCTCCCCAAGACGATCGATTTGTTCTTGTGTCATTCCTATTCCTTCATCCTGAATATTAATATGGATCATGCTATTTTCATAGTTTAAGTGGATTTTAATTTCTCCATGATTTGACATGGATTCAATTCCATTTTTCATGATATTAATTAAACATTGTTGGAACTTTTTTCTATCCCCTTTAGCTACATAATAATGATCTACTACAGATAACTTCACCTGTATACCATTCATATTGGCTAAGGGGATAATGACATTGACGGCATGCTGAACTTCCTCATTAATATTAATATTTTCTTCTATGTCGAATGCTGGTTTGGCAAAAGTTAAATAATCGTTAATCACTTCTGTAGCACGATCCAATTCTTGTAACGCAATACTTGCATACTCTTTTCTCGCTTGTGTGGCTTCACCTTCATATAACATTTGGATAAATCCTCGGCTGACAGTGAGTGGATTTCTGACTTCATGAGAGATGCTTGCAGCAAGATGGCTCACAATTTGTAATTTTTCTGCCTTCACTAACTTTTGTAGTACCTGAAAATTTGTTTGAATCACTTCCCAAAGAAGAGTTGAAATGAACATGCCAATGATATGAATGGTGACATACTTCACCCAAAATATGCTATCTAAACTAACTCCAAATATATGTATTGAAACAAATAATGAACTAAATAAGGCAAAAATAATTAATGCGATACTTAACGCTACTTTTTGTTTGATGTTCATTTGTAAATAGTATTTGGATAAGAAGAATACGAGTAAACCGATAAAGATGAATGTGATGGCTGTCACATAAAAACCCACATCATGCCCTTGATAATAGCGGATGATTAGAACCAATAACAATTGAAGTATACCTAAACGAAATCCTCCGATTAAACCTCCTAAAATAAAAGGAATCCAGCGAAGGTCCCAGACGAAACTCTTTTCAAGAGCAACAGGAAGTAGCATGCATAGGATAAGTGAGACAACTGGAAAAATGCCAATAACCCATTTTTTTATTTCCTCTAATCGATACGCATATTTAATCAAATAAACCATTTGTACTAAAAATAGAGTAAGAAGAATAAATAAAAAATTGATAAGTAAGTCCTTTGTCAAAAGATCCATAGCTGCACCGAACTTTCAATAATAGTATGAATAGTATAAATATTATATGTGAATCATACCAAAATAAGTAAATTATTACTAGTGGTAATTAGAAAAGAAAGAGTCTTCAGGAAGTTAGACATGAAAATGGTTCGGCTACAAGTTAAGAAATTTGAAGAACGGCAAGACGGGGGAAGTAGCTTCGTGAGATATTTTTTCACAAAAAAATCCTGACAAATTCATGTCAGGCTCTTACTCTTCTTATTCGATGATAAACAATGATTCATCAATGATACGATGACGAAATCATTGATGAATCATTGGAAATAAATCGAGCTTTCCAATCCGATCAACGGCTTCCACTAACAGCTTTTCATCCACCAATAAACCGACCCGGATATACCCTTCTCCATATTCACCAAACCCTTTTCCAGCAGCAACTGCTACATCTGCTTTCTCAAGCAAATAATCGGCGAATGTTTCACTAGTAAACCCATTAGGAACCGGCAACCAAGCGAAAAACGATCCAGTTGGTGCTTCGACTTTCCAACCAATATTTTGACACGCCGTAATAAAGGCATTTCGGCGTTGTTCATAACGGTTGACAAGTTCTTCAACACATTGCTGATCATCTGTTAGCGCAGCAATTGCGGCCTTTTGCACAGCCGGAAATAGACTAACATATAAATGGTCTTGAATGAGGTTTAAGGCTTCAATTATTTTGGGATTCCCGACTGCAAAGCCAACGCGCCAGCCAGCCATATTGTAGGTTTTCGATAAGGTATACATTTCCACACCAACGTCTTTTGCCCCGTCAACTTCAAGAAAACTTACTGGTTTTTTTCCTTCAAAACCGATGGCACCATAGGCGAAATCATGCAAAATCGTGATGGAATGTTTTTTCGCAAAAGCAACTGTTTCTTCAAAGAAAGTCCGATCTACTGTAGCACCAGTCGGATTGTTCGGATAGTTAAGATACATTAATTTTGCTGCTTCCCTTTGATTTAGCGGTATGGCGTTGAAATCAGGTAAAAACTGATTTTCAGCTTTAAGCGGGAAGGTCTGATACTCGACATTCGCCAACACTGCACCTGATAAATAATCTGGGTAACCTGGATCAGGCAATAACATGAGTTCACCTTCATTTAACAAGCACATTGGCAACTCAACTAAACCGGTTTTCGTCCCGAATAAAATAGCTACTTCAGTCTCTGGGTTGATATCAACTCCGTATTGCTTTTTATAAAATTCAGCTGCAGCAAGCTTTAACTCATTAAGACCTCGAAATGGAGAATATTTGTGTGTTTGAGGATCCTCTGCCGCGGTTTGTAGCGCTTTGATGATATGAGGTGGTGTCGGCTGATCAGGGTTACCTTGACCTAAGTTAATAACATCCCGTCCTTCTACAACTGCTTTGCCTACCTTTTCAACTAGGTTTGCGAAAAATTGTACTGGTAATTTTTTTAAGCGCTCTGAATATTCCATGTGAACCACCTTTTATGTAAGAGTTGCTATTTAATCTAAAATTTTATAATATTTAGATAAAAAAGTCTAGAGGTGTCGAAAAATGAAGATTGCTTGTGTGCAAATGGATATCGCCTTTGGTGAGCCAGAAAAAAATTTAACAGCGATTGAAAAATATATCGAAGAAGCGTCAAATGCACAAGTGGATGTCATTGTTTTTCCAGAAATGTGGAATACAGGCTACGCTCTCGATAAGCTTGACGGTCTGGCTGATCGCGAGGGAAGTATAACAAGAAAGCTACTGTCTCAGCTTGCCAAAAAACATCAAGTGAACATTGTCGGTGGTTCAGTAGCAACGAAAAGAGCGGACAAATACTTTAATACGATGTATATCGTGGATAGAACTGGAAAAATTGTCGCTGCCTACGATAAAGCTCATTTATTCAAGTTAATGGATGAGCATGTATATTTGAACGAAGGACAAAGTATGAATGTATTTGAATTGGATGGTATAACATGTGGCGGGGTCATCTGTTATGATTTGCGTTTTCCAGAATGGATTCGGACTCATACTTTAAATGGAGCCAAAATTATGTTTATACCGGCGGAGTGGCCAAAGCAACGGATTGACCATTGGCAATTATTATTGCAAGCAAGGGCGATTGAAAACCAATGTTTTATCGTGGCTGTCAACCGTGTCGGTAAGGACCCAAATAATGAATTTAATGGTCATTCGATGGTCATTGCACCTTGGGGTGAGCTACTTATTAGCAATCAAACAGCGGAAGGGATCTTGTACGCGGAACTGGATTTAGAGGAAGTCGATCGGGTACGGAAGACGATTCCAGTTTTTCAAGACAGGCGGACGGATTTATACGAATCATAGGGATTTGGCAAACCTGGATGGATGAAGTAATTAGAAGCTATTGACTAGTGTGACGTTATGTGTAAATAATAAATGAACAAGATAAGAAGCTAGGTGTGGTTCGAAATCTGAATCCTCCCTAGCTTATGTTATGTTATAGCGCCCAAAATTGTATGAGATAGTAAAGCTAAACTAAGCAGCCGAATATTTTATCCAAATAGCTTATTATAATTTGTCATGCATTCATAAGTATATTAAAACCAAAATTGCTAACGATAACTACCTGTAAGACACTCATCCTAGCTGTTTGGATCTAGTCGTTGTCTGGGAAATCTCACTATATGTAGATAGTGTTTCCTGTTAAATTTTTTCTTGCTGTCGGATGTATAAGAATAAAATGGAAGTAAAGATAATGTTCAGAAAAACAGACTGGTTTAAGCCATGGCACATATGGAACAGACCTTCGATCTTATATACAAGTGTATATAGTTATGAAAGATGTCACGATATTCAAAAAAAATCATAGTAAAAGGGGTATATAATATGGCAGAAGAAAAAGCCGATCAGAAGAATCCAACAGATATCAAAAAAAAAGTGAATGTTGGCGATATGATCGATATAAAGAATGGAATTGAAAAAGGGAAAAAGGGGAAGGTAGTTGTCGTGCGGGAAAACTCTGTTATTGTGGAAATTGGCAGAAATACAAAAAAGGACGAACCCATAAATACTGTTGTGAATCATAAAAATTATAAACTAATTAAGTAAGTGTATAGTAACAAGGTTCAGTCCCGACTACAATCAAGTAGTGAGGGACTGAACCTTTTTGGGACACCCACATTTAATTCTCTTGTAAACAAAAACCCTGCGCGTTTGCAACTATCATGAAAATCAAACGTAATAATCAGGAAAAAGACCATACGAAATATAAACGCAAGCTATTTAGAGTGGTGCCTTGTTAGTGGCTAAGAAACTTCTGATATATTTTTAGGTATACCCTAAGTTATCTAACCTTTGGACATAATTTTGTATAATGGATGCTTGATTTTGATTATTAAAATATTCTTCGTCTTCTTCTCTCTATTTCAATACGTCGTCTTCTTTCTATTTCGATTTCAAAAGGTAAAAAGCGTCTTCTTCTAAAGGTATCCCGAAAAAACAAGTTTCTTCGACCAAAACTAAAAAATGGCATTTAATTAATCCTCCTGTCAATTTGGTTTGCTGGTTATTTTACTATATGCACTTAGAATAATAATGAATGGACAAGTGCTGATAAAAAGTAAAATAGTCAGGAAATGTACACTATTAGAGGTTGTTCAAAAAGTCCGGTAAAAAAGCTTGCGAATTGCATCAAAGCTCTGTCTCTGTGGTTCTCGAGACGATCAGTCCTCAAACTCCTCGGCTCTTTTTATCCTTTTTGAACACGCACTTTTATGTAATTTTGGCAAAAATAGATGCAATTTCTTAATTTGCTTCATAGAAACATGGTTTTTGAATACGAATCATTTGAAAATTGCTATATTATTCAATCCAAATGCTTGATTTCGCTTTTCGTCAAACATCTTGAAATTCTGTACGGTGGATATACCTAGGAATTCAAGAAGTATGCATATTTCGAAAGGCAAAGTCTTTGGAAACATTCACTGAAATGGCTGAACAATTTAGACCAATGATTTACAGTATTATTCAGTCTTTGTCCATTTATAAGAATCAGGAAGAATTCTATCAAGTGGGGTTAATTGCGTTGTGGGAGGCACAAACGAAATTCGATCCTGACCGCGGTGCCTTATTTTCTACGTATGCCTATAAAGTAATCAAAGGAAAACTATTAAATGAACTTCGGAAAAATGTACGGATCGATGATACTTATACCGTAACGGATATAAGTGTGATGGCTGAAGACCCTGCTTTATCATTCAGTGATCTTCATCTGGAGTCTGAGTACTTATCCTGCTATTGTGAAAATCTTACGGAATTGCAAAGACGTTGGGTAATGGGAACATTTCAAGATCAATTGAGTATCAGTGAAATGGCTGAGCTGTATGGAGCTTCCAACAGCGCTGTAAAATCATGGAGAAAGTCGGCCATTATGAAATTGCAAAAAGATTTGGTCGAACACAATATTTAATGCAAACTCAATTTGAAGATGTGAAAGAATTTTAGTGATGAATGAATAAGCTCTGAAGTTGTATGGCTTGCAACTTCATTTTAGCAAAGTGATTTTGTAGGTAGCTTTATTTTCAAAAAGCGTGGTCTAAAACCATTGCCATCAGACGATTTACGATTTCGTCCCAATGGATTCACCCTACTTTAGTAGGTGGTCGTTCAATGTTTTTCATATAAAACCTCGTTTGATTTTAGGACATTGATCCTAATGTATTTATTATCTCTGAATCTGCACATATTGAACCTGTATTGTGAATAGACATAAACTTGTGGCTATCAGAAGTAAAAAACTCCATTAAAGACTATTGAAGTACATGTCTTTTATTATTTGCCTCCTGATTGGCTTGAAATCGACAAATAAGTCACAATATAACGTAGGGGAGATTTAACATGGCAGAAAAGACCTTCACAATTACTAATGAAACAGGGATTCACGCGCGTACAGCAACAATCCTAGTACGAACTGCAAGTCAATATATGGCCGACATCAACCTGGAGTATAAAGGTAAATCAATTAACTTAAAATCAATTTTAGGTGTGATGTCCCTAGGTATTCCAAATGATGCAGTAATCAAAATAACGGCTGTAGGTTCTGATGCAAATGAAGCCATGGCTGCTTTATCAGATACGATGAATCAGACAGGTTTCTCAGAATAATTCAGATGGTGGCCTACCTTTGATCCCTTTAATAAATACTTGAATTTGGACAGATGAAGAAATCTTCGTCTGTTTTTTTTGTTGAGTCTAGAAAACAATACTAAATTATTTACGTGAATCATTTTATTGATCTACTCGTTTCAATCATCATCTCAGGTTTATATATTCTTAGGGGTATAAGGTTGGTTTTACCCTTTTAACAGTATTAGGAGCAGGAGTTGCATCGATCTTATTAACTTTATTTAGATCAATAACCTTCTATTTGTAACTACTCAGATCCCTATCCAAAACAATACAAATAGAGGTAATTTATCAAGAATTACCTCGGAAACTATGTTTCAAACAATTCTAATTCACCTGTTTTTATCACCTGTTTAATGGATTCAAATAGATTCCTTTTTTGCTGTTTTCGTGTACTTAAAAAGCTTCGTGCCAATGCGAAATTCTGTGCGCCCATTTTATTTCGGAATATACCTGAGACTTTTTGTTTCACTTTGGCTTCATTCTTCTAGTGAAGATTGATTAGTCACATTAGTTCCAATTTTGACTATTCTATTGGACATATAATCTTTAGTTTATTGAAATAATATAAATCATAGCTTTTATAACTTTATGAAAGTGCTTGCACATAATGAAAGGTTATGATAATTTAAACTTGTATAAAAAATAGACATGTCTAAAAAACTTGATTTTCAACTAAAGGAGAAAAGAAAACGATGGTTACTACTAAAGAAACGCCTCATATCAAACCTAACGGGGTAGAAATAGCTGAAACGGTACTGTTACCCGGAGATCCTTTAAGAGCAAAGTTTATAGCAGAAAACTTTTTAGATAATTACGAGTGCTTCAACGAAGTAAGAGGAATGTTAGGGTATACAGGCACTTACAAAGGCAAGAAAATCTCTGTTATGGGTACTGGAATGGGTGCACCGAGCATGGGGATTTATTCTTGGGAATTAATCAATGTCTTTGGTGTTAAAAATTTAATTAGAATTGGTACTTGTGGTGCGATGCAAGAAAACATTGATTTATATGATGTTATTTTAGGGATGGGTTCTGCAACGGATTCAAATTTTGGAGATCAATTTAATTTACCTGGACAATTCCCATTAACGGCTTCTTTCGAACTTTTGGAAAAAGCAAAGAAAGTAGCAGATGAAAAAGGGCAGAAAGTTCATATTGGAAACATCTTATCAAGCGACGTATTTTATCATGCTGATCCAACATATATCAAAAAATGGCAGGATATGGGCGTTTTGAGTGTTGAAATGGAATCTGTATCATTATATTGGAATGCCATTCAAGCAGGTGTAAATGCATTATGTATTTTAACGGTAAGTGATCATTTAATTACAGGAGAACAGACTTCAACTGAAGAACGTCAAACTGCATTTACTAAAATGATGGAAATCGCATTAGAATTAGCGTAAATTTGCTCCATCTATGATTTAGACACGCTTCCTTCACTTAATACGACGTGAAGGAAGCGTGTAATGACTGATGTGTTAGTTCCAATTATTCATCTAGTTCATGAAAGGTGAATGGAAACCCATCAACATTGAACGGATTCCCTACTAGGATCATTTCTCGAAGGAAAGAGATAGATATTCTTTTTATTGCTTTCAACATATATTGTAAGCGCTGTTACTAAACTTTGTTCAAAATAGGATGGAAACATTAGTTATAGTGGGGGTATATTTATGAATGGTTCAATAGAAAAAACGCCAGTTGTAAACTTCAGTAAAGTAGTTCCCGTCATATTACTGTTAATGATTTTTTCACTCGTTATCGATAACTCTTTTAAAATTATTTCTCCAGATTTAGTAGAGTATTTTGGCGTATCAGCAACTACAGTAAGTTGGCAAGTAACACTTGCAGGATTGGTAATTGGGATAGGTGCAGTGGTTTATTCTTCTTTATCTGATTCGATTAGCATACGAAATCTACTAGTACTAGGCATCGTTTTAATATGTGTAGGATCTTTACTTGGTTATATCACACATACTAATTACTGGTTAATCGTTGTTTCAAGAATCATCCAATCAGCTGGTTTAGGGGCTACTGAAACTCTTTATTTAATTTTCATCGCTAAATATGCAAGTGTAGATGAACAAAAGAAATATATGGGATTTAGTACGAGTAGTTTCCAAATTGCCACAGTAATTGGTATTTTAACAGGTGGTTTTGTATCAACTTATTTACAGTGGCAAAACTTGTTTTTAATTCCTTTACTAAGCGTATTAATATTGCCATTCATTCTTAAATATTTACCGAAAGAAGAAAGTAAGAAAAATAGTATAGACGTTTTAGGACTAATTTTAGTTGCAGTAACGGCTACTTCCATCATGTTGTATATGTCTTCTTTCAATTGGGGACTTTTTATCCTCTTCATGGTAACTGTAGTTGGGTTCTTATTCTATGTAAGTAAAAATAAAAATGCGTTTATTACGATTGAATTCTTTAAAAATAAACAATTTATGTTTGTATTAGCTATTGCATTTATTATTTATTCTACTTACTCTGCGTATGCGCTAAATACATTATCATTTATGATGACAACTATATATGATGTCAACTTGGATACTGTTTCATTGATGTTCGTACCAGCATGTTTGTCAGCAGCAGTCGTTGGGATGTTTTCTGGTAAAATAGGAAAATATTTAAGTAGCAAACAATGTGTTTATCTAGCGATGTCTTTAATGATTATTAGTTTATTAATCGGTACCATCTTTGTGAAATCATCTATTACAGTACTTGTCATCTCGCTTATTTTATTTTCTTGTAGCTTTGCATTGTTATATGCACCGTTAATTGATACAAGTATTAAAAGTGTACCAACTGAAAAAACAGGGGCAGCATTAGGATTCTATAATTTATGCCTGAATATCTCAATGTCAGCAGGTTTCTCATATTCAGCCTTTTTGATTGATAAGAAAGATTTACAATTCGGCTTTTTGAGTTTTGTGACAGATGATCCAATAGCATTGAACTATAGTAGTATCATAATTATTATTGTAGCAATTGCTCTATTAGCGATCATTTTATTTTGGCTTTTAGTTGGTCGTAAATTAGACATTAATACTAATACAAGTAAAAGAGCAGCGTAAAAAATATTCCATTAACAATTAAAGGGCTCTAGTAAATTACCTGAAAATGATATATTTTCTGATATTGACTGATCTGAATAAGCCAAAATCAGTAACTATTTCTTACAATTACTAAAATAATAAGTTACTATACATGAAAGAGGATGTCCCAAAAGGGTCTGACCTCGCACTCTATACACAGTATATTATAACCTGTATATAGTCGTTGCAAGGTCTGACCCTTTTTGTTAAATTTTTTAGAAAAGGATACGGATTGACTAAATGAATAAAAATAAACTAGATAAATTGAAAAGACCACTTTATATCAATGTATATGACGAGCTCCTGCTTCAAATTACGAAAGGAGAATACCCTGTAGGTAGTAGGCTTCCTTCAGAACCAGATTTAGCAAGCAGACTAGGGATTAGTCGCGCAACTTTACGACAAGCTTTAGCACTTTTGCAAGATGATGGATTAGTAAGAAATATACGCGGGAAAGGAAATTTTGTGATCGATTCGTTTTATAAAAAAGAGGGTGTTCAATTAGAAAAATTAAGTAATCCTATGCATAAGTGCCATATAAGTACATTTGACCGAATAGATACAAATTATCGACTGGACAAGGAAACGGAATATACGAAACAAGTATTAAAAAGAGATTCGTCTACAGTTGTAGCTTTAGAACGTTTGTATAGAAAGGGAGACGATTTAGTAGCCTATGCTTTTACTTTTATGTCCATGCAAACAATAGAAAGTTTATCCTTGGACTTAAATAATAAGGAACAACTACTAGATTTTCTAGAAAACCAAGCGTATGTGAATGCCAACCATGGAGAAATTGAAATCAAATATACACGTACTGTTAATCTAGTCAACAAGAAAGAAAAGTTAATCGGCCAAAATGAATGTTTTTTACTATTGGAAAGCCTTTATAGCAATTCAGAATATCCATTAATGTATAATAAATTTTATATCCCGCAACAGTTCTCGAATATAAAATTAAATATTTACAAATAGCTACTGGATGGACATTTCTCTGTTAGAACAATTCTACCGCTTTTTGACTTGCTCCAATCCAGCTGACTTTTTACCGGAATTATGTGGGAATCACCAACAATGGTGAAGAGACGTGATTTTTTCATGGTTGAAATGGATTGTAACTTTAAAGAATATTGTAATGTAATAGAGATCGTAAAGTCTGTGTGCAATAATAATGGTAAGAACTGATGGCAAACCAAAGTGGAATCTAGCTGACTAGTAATTCTTACTATATTGAAAGGGAGGAAACAGTCATGAAGCCGAAAGTAATTGTCTATAAGAAAGTGGATCAAAGTGTATTGGATTTTATTCAAAAGACTTGTGATGTTGTTTATTTTGAGAAGTTTGATGCCCAAAACTATCCTGAATTTCTACATGAGTTAAAGGACGCACAGGGGATATTAGGTTCGGGGTTAAAGGTGGATAAGGTTTTACTAGATCAGGCTCCACAATTACAAATTGTGTGCAATACCTCGGTCGGTTACGACAATTTGGACGTGCCAGAGCTATCAGAACGAGGGATTATGGCTACAAATACTCCAGAAGTATTGAACGAGACAGTTGCAGATACGATTATGGGATTAGTTTTAGCAACGGCTAGAAGGATGCCGGAACTGGATCAAAGGGTTAAGACAGGGCAGTGGGGAACGAAACTTGAGGAAAGTTGGTTTGGGGTAGATGTCCATCATAAAGTATTAGGAATTATCGGAATGGGCGGAATCGGCTCTGCGGTTGCTAAAAGGGCTCATTTCGGATTTGATATGGATATTTTATATCACAATCGCTCCAGAAATGATGAAGCCGAACAAAAGTATGGGGCTACATATTGTTCGCTGGAAGATCTGCTAAAGCAGTCTGATTTTGTATGTGTCATGACACCACTAACTCCTCAAACTGAAAAGTTGATTGGAAAAAGAGAGTTCGAGTACATGAAGAAGACGGCGATATTTATCAATTGTTCAAGAGGAAGAGTTGTAGACGAAGGTGCTTTAACCCATGCGCTCAATACTGGAGAAATTCAAGCAGCTGGGCTAGATGTCTTTGAAAAAGAGCCGGTCGATTTTGATAATCCCTTGCTTTCGATGACCAATGTTGTCACTTTGCCACATATCGGTTCCGCCACTTATGAAACGCGCTTGAAAATGGCGATGTTAGCAGCAACAAACCTAGTTGTCGGATTACAGGGAGAAATTCCACCTACATGGATCAATCGTGAGATACAGGTAAGGTAGCTGAACAGCTATCGGGGAATTTAGAGGAAATACAATAGTAGAATGTGTCGGATAGTCCTTTTTTAGGCTATCCACTTTTTATTAGATGACAGGCATCATCTAGAAATATGTAAATGATGAGTCTTTAGAAATAATGGATGAAACAAGACATGTTAACAACAGCAAATATCGGCTTTGAAGAGAAATTATGAAAAGTAGCGGATAAATGGTGCAGCTGTGCTGAAAGTATTCGATTGATAATGGCTGGACTGATTTTTGGACTCCGAAGAAAGTTAGTTTATAAATATTATGATGCCAATATAGCTGTGCAACTGATAATACATGCAAAGGCACTCGAATTTCCGAGTGTCTTATTTAAATGTATTGAGTGCCGATCACATTGAATTTTTCCATCTCATTCAAAAACCATTTACAATGGGAATTTTCAAACTGTGAAAAAGTATCCGGTTCAGTCTATTATATCTGTTAGCCTAATAAAGTCTACTTCAGATGTTTTACTTTCCAATTCCACTAATATACTTAATTCGTAAATACTTTGTGGAGTGACTGATACCGCTTTATTACCTAAAATATGATTGAATCTTTTGTTTCATTTCCTCTTTATTTTCGGCAAATTGCTTATGACGATGGCCGTTGCCTCCGGACGGATGAGGAAATCCGTAAAGGATAGAGTTAGGATCTATGTAGTGGTTGTCCGCAAGAAAGTTTAGTACCTTTGTTACGTTTACTCCTAAAGGAATGATTAGTGGGTTATGTAACTTTTTTAATTCAGTTGCAAAGCATTCGATTATATATTTCATTAGTAGGTCGGTTTTTAAAATATTGGGTGTTGAGCCACTGAAGTTTTTCCCCTTATAGAAAACGGGATAGGGGATGACTGAAGAAGTCTGTACGATATGACTGGCCGTATTAAAAAATTCACTCGTAGATGATAAACCCAAGTAGCTATGTAATTGTAATTCATCTAACATGGCAATTAGGTTTTTTCTCATCGACCCTTCAAAGCTAGAACGTTTCTTTACTTCTTGTAAAATCTCCTCATCGTCTACCTTTTGATTCTTCATATCCAACACCGTCGAAAAGGACATTTTCATTTGATGCAGACCAGGTGTAATCCCGACAATCATTACTTTTGCTTGTTCATTCATGTATTCAAACGGTGCATAATAAAGTTCAATTTTCTTGTTTTCATCTTTATCAAGTAAAAACTGTTTGTTAATGAGCGCCTCGTCCTTAAGGGGAGAGGGCAATGAAAATAATAGATGCTTATATGTATCGAATTTTGAATATGTTGCTATACCCATAAAATAATATCCTCCACAATAGAAATTGTTTCATCCTTATAATGGTAATGTTTCTCTTTACTTTTTTCAAGAAATATGACGACATATATATACCTGTTAATGTGGACTTGTGTTTCTATATGAGCTAATAGTGTTTGTCACTGTCCGAAAGGTAAAATCGATACCTTTTCGTAATGCAGAAAAGAAAGATATCTGTTTTCTGGTAGACATGTAAAACATCTGACGCGCTCAGGGGGGCGTTATAGAATAGATTATATCGTCAAAAAGGCATCTGATAATTATCCACGGCCAAATAAAACTAACTAAAGCATATACAAACGCCCACCTGACAGGTGGGCGTTATTTAGCACTTATAATTTCTTGAACTTTTTTAAACTATCCTCTTGCCTTGGAGTGCACTCCAAGGTTTATACTGAACTCACTTAAAAGGAGGAAGAAAGTGTTCTTACAGCAATTAAAGCTGGTTATCGTTTGATTGATACTGCTGTACTTTACATGAACGAATAGTTGTAGGTAGTGCAATCAAGAAAAGTGGTGTACCTCATGAAGAATTATTTGTTACTTCCAAACTTTGGGCGAATGACACTGGCTATGAAGCTACAAAAGTAGCAGTGAAAAAAACGCTGGAACTCATGTAACTTGAACACCTTGATTTGTATTTAATTCACCAACCATATGGAGACATTTATGGATCATGGCGCGCACTTGAAGAACTTTATAAAGAAGGAAAAATTCATGCAATCGGCGTAAGTAACTTTCATACAGACGGTTTGGTTGATTTAATTCTTCATAATGAAATCACTCTACTTCTCACACAGAGATCCCGTGATGGTAAAAGCACTTGGTTCAATGAAAGTAGAACGTTAGTAACTGGAGGAAAATAAAATGATAGAACATAACAAAGTAGTCGTTATTACGGGTGCATCATCAGGCATTGGCGAAGCAACTGCACAATTATTAACAAAACGCGGAGACAAAGTTGTTCTCGGCGCTCGTCGTGAAGAGCGTCTTCAAAAATTGGCAGATGATATCAAAGCTGAAGGCGGTGAAGTCATTTACGCGATCACTGACGTAACAAAACGCAGTGACGTTGAAGCTCTCGCAAAACTTGCGGTCGATACTTTTGGACGAATCGACGTTTGGTTAAACAACGCTGGTCTTATGCCCCATTCAACATTTGATAAACTTCATGTGGAGGAATGGGAACGAATGGTCGACGTAAATATTAAAGGTGTCCTTTACGGAATCGCAGCTGGTCTTCCAGTTATGCGTGAACAAAAGTCTGGTCACTTCATTAATGTATCTTCTATTGCCGGTCACCAAACTCACCCAGGTGGTGGTGTGTACAGTGGTACTAAATATGCAGTACGTGCAATTTCTGAAGCACTTCGTCAAGAAGAGGCTCAGGCAGGAAGCAATATCCGTGTGACAATTCTTTCACCAGGTGCCATAGCAACTGAATTGCCGAACACAATCACAGATACAGACCTTAAAGGCGGTATCGATTCACTGTACGATGCAGTGGCAATTCCAGCTGAACGTATTGCTGAAACAGTGGCGTTTGTAATGGACACTCCTGAAGATACTGCAATGAACGAAGTTATTATTCGTCCAACTATCCAATTACCTTAATAAAAAACATAAAAAGGTTGATTTACATGAACATAAAAGTAGTAAGTGAAAAAACTAGTGTGTCTGCTGATACGATTCGTTACTACGAACGTATCGGCTTAATACCACCAGTAAAAAGAAATAAGAATGGTGTACGTGATTTTGACGATGAAGATATCCGCTGGATTGAATTTTCTCGGCACATGCGTGAAGCAGGGTTATCCATTGAAGCACTAATCGAATACATTGGGTTGTTCAAAGATGGTGACGATACTACGATCCCAGCTCGTGTGGGAATTTTATGTGACGAACGCGACGAACTGAAAAAACGTATTGATATGATGCAAAGTGCACTTAATCGTTTGAATTATAAAATCGATAACTATGAAAGTCATGTTGTTCCAGCTGAAAAAGGACTTCGTGAATTTGATGAATGAAAGTTGCACACAAAAATTTATTTTCGATGTTTCTACATATATGCGAAACGGAGTGGGAAATAAGTGAAAATTTTGATTTTAGGTGCAGCTGGTCAAGTTTCTCGTATGTTAACTAACCGCTTGCTCAATGAAATAGATGCAGAAATCACTCTATATGCGAGACACGCGAATTCTCGTTTAAAAGCCGCAAGTCAACGAGTAGAAATTATTGATGGTGACTTCAATGATAAAGCAAAACTAGTCGAAGCAATGTCTGGCGTTAATGTTGTTTATTTAAATGATATGCGTAACGCAAAAGCAACACAATCTATTGTTTCGGCAATGGATGAAGCTGGTGTAAAACGTCTGATTGGTGCAACAGTCTTAGGTATTTATGATGAAGTCGCTGGTGCATTTGGCCGCTGGAATGATGCAATGGTCGGATCTAGCGCACCATTATACAAATCTGCAGCGAAGGTAGTCGAAGACTCTGACCTAGATTACACACTACTTCGTTTAACTTGGCTTTATAACCAAGAGGGTAACGAAGATTATGAACTGACTATAAAAGGGGAACCATTTATTGGCGCACAGGTTACACGACAGGCTGTAGCGCGTTTGATCATGGATTTACTTGCTGATAATACGAAATATATTGGCAAAAGTTTAGGAGTCAGCGAACCAAATACAGATTTTGAAAAACCGTCCTTCTATTAGTATTTCTCAATAAAAGGGGAGATCTACTATGGAAGAAAAAGTAATAGCTGGACGTGACCGGTTTGAGGAATGTGTACGAAATTAAACTATGATGTTTTATTCGGGCAAGTATGAGATGGGAAGAAGAATTAACTCCAGAAGTTTGATTACATAACTGCGCTCATAACTTCAGGTACATTTTAACAATTACTAACACATCTCGAACTTTATCTCGGTTTAACAGGCTGTAAAACCCCCACCTCAATTTTTGTGAGAGAATCAAGAAATAAATAGGTGGGGGATAAACAGCCTGTAAATCCCCGATTGGTTCAACTAACTATCAGTGGGGGATGAAAAAACCCCCCACTGATGGAAGTTTCACTTTATGAAGATGAGCCAAAAGCTAGGTCTTCTTTTGCGAGTGCTGCTAAAGTGTACGGTTAATAATAAAGGGGAGGTTTTATTATGGAATATGTAAAGTTCGGTAATACTGGTACGGATGTTTCTCGTATTTGCTTAGGAGCAATGGGGTTCGGGGATACTGAAAAATGGACCCACAAATGGGTTTTAGATGAAGAACGTAGTCGTCCAGTCATCAAAAAAGCTCTCGATTTAGGGATTAATTTCTTTGATACTGCGAATATCTATTCAATGGGCGAAAGTGAAAAGATTCTCGGCCGGGCATTGAAGGACTATGCTAAGCGTGACGATATTGTTCTTGCAACAAAAGTTCATCAAACAATGCGTTCAGGTCGTCCTAATAGTGGCGGATTATCTCGTAAAGAAATTATGAGCGAAATCGATCAAAGTTTAAAGCGCTTGGAAACAGATTATGTAGATTTATACATTATTCACCGCTGGGATTATGACACACCAATTGAAGAAACTATGGAAGCTCTTCATGATGTCGTTAAATCAGGGAAATCTCGTTACATTGGTGCGAGTGCTATGTACGCTTGGCAATTTCAAAAAGCGCAACGTGTAGCAGAACGTAATGGCTGGACTAAATTTGTATCCATGCAAAACCACTACAATATGATTTACCGTGAAGAAGAGCGTGAAATGATTCCGTTCTGTCGTGATGAAAAAATTGCCATTACACCATATAGCCCACTCGCTTCAGGTCGTTTGACTCGTGATTGGTCTGAAACTACTCTTCGTTCTGAAACAGACATGGTTCAACATTCAAAATACGATAGTATGATGAAAGCTGATCAAGGCATTGTAGAACGTTTGGCTGAAGTAGCAAACAATCATGGTGTTACTCGTGATAAGATTGCGTTAGCATGGCTTCTTAACAAGGATCAAGTTGTTGCGCCAATCATCGGTGCCCAAAAAGAAAGTCATCTTGAAAGTGCCGTAGCTGCACTTAATATTCAGTTGACTCCTGATGAGATGAATTATTTAGAAGAGTTATACATTCCCCACCCAGTAGTAGGGGCTCTTCCAAAACCAAAATTCAATAAATAAAGGGATAATAATATGTACCAAAATATGCATTTTCTATTTTTAGTTTGAAGATCTACTGATTTTAGTCTAAAATGAACTGATGTAAATATAAATCCGTTTAATTACGGTAGAGGTTTCTAGCTACCCTCTCTAAAAAACTAAGGAAAACAGCACTGCTTTCTTAGTAGTGCTGTTTTTCTGTCGAAAAGGGGATTTTTTTAATGAAGCAAGAGAAGGCAGTAGTCGTTTTTAGTGGTGGTCAGGATAGTACGACTTGTTTATTCTGGGCGATGAAGCAGTTTAAAGAAGTCGAGGCAGTTACGTTTGATTATAATCAGCGCCATCGGTTAGAGATTGATTGTGCCAAGCAGATTGCAGATGAACTTGGCATTAAACATCATATTCTGGATATGTCGCTGCTCAATCAATTGGCGCCGAATGCTTTAACGCGTGATGACATTGCTGTAAGTGAGGGCGAAGAAGGGGAGCTTCCTTCTACGTTTGTTCCGGGGAGAAATTTGTTGTTCTTATCCTTTGCTGGGGTACTTGCCAGCCAAGTAGGAGCGAAGCACATTATTACCGGTGTTTGTGAAACAGACTTTAGCGGCTACCCGGACTGCAGAGATATTTTCATAAAGTCGTTAAATGTCACGCTGAATCTATCGATGGATCAGCCATTTGTGATTCATACACCGCTTATGTGGATGAATAAGGCCGAGGCCTGGGGCATGGCGGATGAGTTAGGTGCTTTGGAATTTGTTCGCAAAAAGACACTAACCTGTTATAACGGAATCATGGCAGATGGTTGCGGGGAATGTCCGGCATGTAAATTGCGTCAAAAAGGTCTTGATGACTACTTGAGTCAGAAGGGGCAGAAATGATGTATGGATTTCGTATTGTAGATAAATTACAAAAGATCAATGAAGATATCAAATCCACTCAATTAAAATACCATGCTAAACGTGTGCTTGTTAGTAAGGAATTTACCTTTGATGCGGCCCATCATTTACATTGCTATGAAGGAAAATGCAAAAACCTTCATGGCCATACGTATCGCGTCATTTTTGGACTTAGCGGTTTTATCGATGATCGTGGCCTGCTCATTGATTTTGGAGATATTAAAGAAATTTGGAAAAATGAGATTGAGATTTTTCTTGATCATAAATATTTAAACGAGACGCTGCCCTTAATGAATACGACGGCTGAGAATATGGTTGTTTGGATTTATGAAAAAATGGCGGACGCGTTAAAAAATAGACAAGAACAATATGATGGGGCAAGGGTTGAATTTGTCCGTCTTTATGAAACACCGACGAGCTATGCCGAGACAAAAAGGGAGTGGATGGAGGTTGAGTAAAATTCCTGTGATGGAAATATTCGGTCCAACCATTCAAGGGGAAGGCATGGTCATCGGTCAAAAGACGATGTTTGTCAGAACCGCGGGTTGTGATTATTCTTGCTCATGGTGTGACTCGTCATTTACATGGGATGGAACGGGTAAACATCTCATTAAGCAGATGGAGCCAGACGAAATTTGGCGTCAGTTGAAAGAACTTGGAGGAGACGGTTTTTCTCATGTAACCATATCAGGTGGAAATCCAGCTCTTTTGAAGAATCTTGCTGAATTTGTCCAATTATTAAAGCAAGAAAACATGAAGACCTGTCTGGAAACGCAAGGATCAAAATGGCAAGATTGGATGCTTTCAATCGATGAGTTGACGATCTCGCCGAAGCCACCTAGTTCAGGGATGAAAACGAACTTTGACTCACTTGATATGATTTTCAATAAGCTCATGTCAGACAATTTTTTAGGAAATGTGAGTTTAAAGGTCGTTGTATTCAATGATGCTGATTTTGACTATGCAAAGGAAATTCATAGAAGATACCCTGGCATTCCTTTTTATATGCAGGTGGGAAATGATGATACGAAGACTGCAAATGACGCTGCGTTAATTCCCCATTTACTGCAAAAATACGAAGAGTTAATCGAACAAGTGATACAAGATGAAGAGTTAAAAGAAGTTAAAGTACTCCCTCAACTCCATGCATTAGTATGGGGAAATAAACGAGGCGTGTAAGAGAAGAGGAGTATCGATGATTAGAATTTTACTGTATTTAATTGCCATTGTAACAGCCAACGTTGTGACGGCTTCTTTTGCACCGTTATCGATCGGTGTGTTTATTGTGCCAATGGGAACGCTATTTATCGGGGCAACTTTTATCCTAAGAGATTTAGTTCAAAATTCATTTGGCAGAAAGAAAACCTATTTGGCCATCGGAACAGCTTTAGCAATGTCGGCGATTGTGTCATATATATTGGGAGACACATTATTAATCGTTCTTGCGTCCGCTATTTCGTTTGTCATCTCGGAAACAACGGATACAGAAATTTACTCAAGATTGAAGCTGCCGATGGCTTGGCGAGTTTTTTATAGCGGTTTAGTCGGTGGATTCCTTGACTCTGCTATCTTTGTCATTATTGGCCTAAGCCCATTGGGTGCCAATTTCCTACCATGGGAAGCTGTACCTTTTGCGATTCTTGGTCAGGTAATTGTGAAGACGGTTATTCAGAGCCTTGGCGCAATGGTGCTCCATCGCGTAATCATTTCGCGGAACCGAGTAGAGGTAGCTTAAGTAATTGCTAAGAAACTATGATACTGCTAATATGGCATGAAAAGATAAAAAATCAGGAGTTAGAAGAAGCGGTATTTTCTAACTGGTATGTGATTTCATGATGAAATGATTTATCCTAATTAAACTTCAAAAAATAGCCCGAATTTTGGTCATATGTAAAGTGACCAAGATTTGGGCTATTTATTTTTATCCCGTATTAACGGGCAGTAAAACCCCCGCTGATTGAAGTTTCACTTTATGGTCAAGGAGTTATACAGGCACAAAGCCATAGGAATCAAACTTTTCCAGCGAGAAGTCTGCTGAATTCGAGTGTCCTATCTATGGAAATCAAGCTTGTGAGCTCCCTGTAAAAAAGAGAAGATAGAAAACAAAATTGAAAATCCATTTGTGAAATCGTTTAATAGTGTGAAAGAAATCGGCGAAGATATTTGGGATGGGATAACCAAACGGAACAAGGATAAATTTGATTCTGTCTACGATTTTGGTAATTGGTTGTCCATGGGTGGTTTAGATTCAGGAAAATCTTTTTATGACGGACTAAATGATCGGGCTAATCACGCAACAGACTCCTTTTCAGACTTCGTGAACTACCTAACAATCGGTGGAGTAGACCTTGTCAAAGGGGCACTTGCTCCCAAAGACGCTTTATCTAAAGGGTGTTGGCTACGTGGAAATAACTCTTGGATGCCTAGTGAAAAAGTTCACATAGTTTTCATAAAGAGGGAAGAGAACCCAATTGTAAATATTTATAAGGGCAGTATAATGATATTGTAATATAAATTAAAATATTCCGAAATATATAAGGAGATGAGTAGCATGAAAGCATTGAGATGGTATGAGGCTAAAGATTTGAGAATTGACAATATTGAAGAGCCAAAGGCAAGAAAAGGTGAGGCAAAAATTAAAGTTGAGTGGTGTGGAATTTGTGGAAGTGATTTACACGAATATACAGCAGGCCCAATTTTTATTCCAGCCGAAGCACCACATCCATTAAGTGGGGATAAAGCTCCTATTGTTCTTGGGCATGAATTTTCTGGACAAGTTGTTGAAATTGGTGAAGGAGTAACTAAAGTACAAGTTGGCGATCGTGTGACTGTTGAGCCGATCTATTCTTGTGGCGAATGTGCTGCTTGTAAACAAGGGAAATACAATCTATGTGACAAAATGGGCTTCTACGGCCTTTCAGGAGGCGGTGGTGGATTTTCTGAATTCACTTCGGTTCCAGAACATATGCTACATAAACTTCCAGAAACTGTTTCATATGAGCAAGGAGCACTTGTCGAACCGTCAGCTGTTGCTCTTCATGCTGTAAAACAAAGTAAACTACAAGTCGGCGAAAAGGCCGCTGTGTTCGGTACTGGTCCAATCGGTTTACTCGTTATTGAAGCACTAAAAGCAGCGGGTGCATCAGAAATTTATGCGATTGAACTATCTGAACAACGCCGAGAAAAAGCAGAAGAGCTTGGAGCTATCGCAATTGATCCGAGTCAAGGAGATGTTGTCGAACAACTTCATATACTTACAAATGGCGGGGTAGATGTTGCTTATGAAGTGACAGGGGTACCGCCAGTCTTAGTACAAGCCATCAACTCAACAAAAATTAATGGGGAAACGATGATTGTAAGTATTTTTGAAAAAGAAGCTCCTATCCACCCACAAAATATCGTTTTGAAAGAACGCACTGTAACAGGTATTATCGGATACCGCGATGTATTTCCAGCTGTTATTAGTTTAATGGCCAAAGGATACTTCCCAGCGGATAAACTAGTAACAAAGCGTATCAAACTTGATGAAGTGATTGACGAAGGTTTTGAAGGCTTGCTAAAAGAAAGAAATCAAGTAAAAATCTTAGTAAAAGCTGAATAACTCTAAAGCCGGGTTTCCGCAAATAGGGGAAATCCGGCTTTTTAGTTGGGTATAAACCTGTTGTGGCAAAAGAAATTGCACCATTTACCTACATACTACTCGTTAGGCAGGTTCTTCCAATCATTAACTTTTTAAGATATCTTCAATTCTATCAAGCTCTTCTTGAGTGAATGAAAGATTATTTAATGCAGCAACATTTTCTTCGATTTGACTTACTCGACTTGCGCCGATTAAAGCTGAAGTAACCTTTCCATCTCTTAGTACCCAAGCAAGTGCCATTTGCGCCAGGTTTTGACCGCGTTCAGCTGCCACTTGATTTAATTTTATTACACGATTTACAACTTCTTCACTCACTTGATCTGTTCCTAATGCACCAGTAGATTTAGCAGCTCTGGAATCAGTCGGAATGCCATTTAGATATTTATTTGTTAAAAGGCCTTGTGCTAAAGGACAGAAAGCGATCGATCCAACACCATTTTCTTGTAATACATCTTGCAGGCCATCCTCAATCCAGCGGTTCAACATGGAATAGCTAGGTTGATGAATGACAAGTGGAGTGCCTAACCGATTTAGAATTTTAATCGCTTCTTCTGTTTGTTCCGCAGTATAACTGGAAATGCCTACATATAAAGCTTTCCCTTGGCGAACGATTGAGTCTAACGCACCCATCGTTTCTTCTAAAGGCGTGTTTGGATCAGGACGATGTGAGTAGAAAATATCGACATAATCCAGTCCCATCCGCTTTAAACTTTGATCTAAACTTGCGACCAGATACTTCTTTGATCCCCATTCACCGTATGGGCCTGGCCACATATAATAACCAGCTTTCGATGAAATGATCATTTCATCTCGATAAGGAGCAAAATCCGTTTTTAACATTTTCCCGAACATTTCTTCCGCGGATCCAGCAGGTGGACCATAGTTGTTTGCAAGGTCAAAATGGGTGATCCCTAAATCAAAAGCACTTCTTAGCATGGCGCGGCCATTTTCGTATGTATCTACTCCACCAAAATTATGCCATAAACCAAGTGAAATCGCTGGAAGCTGTAGGCCAGATCGCCCGCTTCTATTGTATTGCATTTCATCGTATCGAGTATCTTCCGCTTTATAAACCATTGTAATCCTCCTAAAGAAGTGATACTTCATATTATACGGCTTCACATCGAATTGTCGATACTTTTAAACTATTTTTTGAAATCGCTTTCGTTTATTGGGATTGAGATTCCCCGCACCAGAATGCTCTATAGTACGTGTTCAAAAAGAAGGCTAAAAGAGCCGAGAAGCTCATACCTCAAACCTTTCACGTATGCAGTAATACGTAAGTAAGGATCGGAATTTTTGAACAACTTCCTATCGAAACCAATACGGGGTTATTATGTTTGACTGTAAGCAACCATTAAAGAACTTGATCTTCAAACAATGGTTTTATTGCAAAATCTTGATATGCGTGGTTCTTCATCAAGTCATATACTTTAGATTCCAAATCTTGAAGGTCGTCTTCGGAAAGATTATTGTTAGGTTGAGGGTGGAACCACTGAATTTCTTCATCGTGGAAAATCCCATGATAATGATCGCCTTCAAAGTTTAATGTAAACTGCTGACGCTCATGAACTTGATCCTCGAACAATGGTTTTACTGTAAGCCCTTGATATGCGTGTTTTCTCATCAATTCAAACACAGTGGATTCTAGAACTTGGAGATCCTCTTCAACAAGCCTAGTATTAGGTTGAGGATGAAACCACTGAATGTCTCCCTCATGGAAAATCCCTTGATAAGTATAACTTTTAAAGTTTAGTGAAAACTGCTGACGTTCATGAACTTGATTTTCAAACAAACGTTTTACTTTAAACTCTTGAACCATGATAAAACCTCCTGAAATTTTTACTTTTTTGAATTAGAATGGACCTTGCTAAAAACAATGCGCTAGGAATGATAAGGTGTAAGTTACCTATTTAACATCTTGGTCATGTCAACATTCAAAATGTCTCCAGATGATGCATCAATATCCACATCATATTCTGTATTTCGATTCATAATAGAAATTTCGTATTTTTTAATACCATGATCTTCAATGGTATGAGTGTTCGTTACTAGACCACCTTGAGATGTGTCTAAGGCAATCGTCTTTGCTTGTAATTCATTTATCGTTTGTGAAGGTGCATTTGATAATTTCGTTGTTGGGTGGTTATCAATCATTGCATGAGCTCCTAGACCACCTACGATTAAAGCACCTGTTAATAGCATTGGCATCAAGTTCATTCTTGATAACCTCCTCGTTTTGTTTATATTAGTATCATAACGGCTCGAGTTTAAAGTAAAAGAAGAATAACCTTAAAATTCCCTTAGAAAAGTAAGAGAACGTACTAATCAAATCGTAGATGTCTAAAATTGATTCGAATTGAATAAAACATAGATTAGCGATATCTATGCGTGTTCAGGTAAAAAAGTCGAATGGTATTCATATAGAAAAAGCTATATGATTAAAGAATAAAGTTTTAAATCGAGGAGAAAACCCATGAATGAACAGTATTACGATGCGTTACTAAACATAAAAACAGTAGGTGACCAAAAGGGATTCAATAATTCTATGCATTATCATCGTTATGAGCCAACTCCATATTATGCACTCGAAACATTATTTAATACATATGAATTGAAAAGTAGTGATCGTGTTGTCGATTTTGGCTGTGGAAAAGGACGGTTAAATTTCTATATCCATCATTTATTTCAGGCGACTGTTATTGGGATTGAAATGAACGAAAGATTTTGTAAAGAAGCGATTGAAAATCGAACTAGATATTTGAAGAAGGCAAAAAACAGAACAGATAAAATCCATTTTCACTGCTCTTTAGCAGAGAAATACCAGATTAATCCGTTAGATAATCGTTTTTATTTTTTTAATCCATTTTCGATCCAAATTTTTATGCAGGTTATTAATAATATTTTGTTATCTGTAGAAGAGTTCAAACGGGAAATCGAGCTGATTTTGTATTATCCGTCAGATGATTATCTTTATTTTTTAGAGAACCAAATGTCATTTGAATTAAAAGAAGAAGTCATCCTGCCAGACTATGCGCATAATCCTTATGAGAAATTTTTAATTTATCGATTAGGATATTAGAAGAATGTAAGGAAGGTACGATTCAAAAGAAAAATAGCCATTTTCCTATTGCTGAATTGGCCAACTGCTTAAGCACTGTAACCAGGGATAGAAAAAGTTTCCGGTTGTTTCTCCCTCCAAAATGTATAACACTTAACGTAGCAAGAAAGCAGTTAAACAAATAGGAGGGGAATTATGAGAAATAAGAGATTGCTACTTTCACTAATGGCATGCATGGTTATTATTCTTTCTGTGGTTACTTGTCAGCCTTCTGTTTCTAAAGCACAGACAAACGGTCATGATCCAGTTATATTTATTCACGGTGCAGGTGGAAACAGCACAGCCTTTTATGGCATAAAAAATTACTTGAAAAAACAAGGCTGGTCCGATGATGAACTGTATGCTATTGAATTAGTGAATAAGTCTGGTGTTAGTTTGAATAATCAAAAACAGCTTGCTTCTTATGTAGATGAAGTGTTAAAGAAAACAGGAAAGAGCAAGGTTGATATTATTGGACACAGTGCGGGAGGCTTGAATACCCTGACTTATATTCTCAATGATGGTGGAAGCAAGGTAAATGATGTGGTAACGTTGGGTTCTCCAAACAAATATGTAACATCGAAAGCTCCCGTAGGTACAGATCCTAACCATAAAATCCGTTATACTTCGATTTATAGCACCAACGACTTTGTTGTACCCACTTGGCTTTCAACACTTCAGGGAGCGAATAACGTTCAAATCAGCGGTGTAGACCACGTTGGAATGCTTATCAACAGTGAAGTCTACGAGCTGATTCAAGAAGGATTGAATGGCGGAGGGAAAAATACAAATTAAGCAAAGATTCTTATCTTGAACGTAGTTTTTTTCAACAATACTAATCACAGCCTGTCTAATTCTTTACTAGAATGATAATAATTGAAGCCAGCCCATAGGTCAGACAACTAACCTACTGGGCTGGCTTTTTTTGTACTTTAGGAATTACAGGAATCAGGTGTAGCTTTTGAAAAAAAGTTTGATAAAAGCCATAGCGTTATTCTTTATCTTAAGACGTACAAAAAGCGCTCGTATTAAACAAAGTTTGATTAAAATGAGTGCTTTTATTTTCTCTATTCAGTTCTTTTTAGAATGAAATCTGACCATACTTATTCAACTATCGCGAGTTTGTTATAGTATTTGTCTAATTTTTGATAATTAATACTTGTGATATTTTTGAAAATCTAGAAGAAAACACTCCACTAAACAAGAATTTTAAGAGGGATACTCGCACATAAAATGGAACCTTACGAAATTATTCATGGATCAAGATGGACGTGTTGTACATCGTTTTGCGTCAACAACTAAACCGGAAGAAGATGAAGTGGATATTGAAAAAATATTGTAAATATGCAAGGCATCATCCGAATTCTTAACATATTCAGTCATTGATCTGAATGGAAGGAGCACTCATGCTACAGATTTCTATTAGCTGTTTGGCTAATTCAACTGGGGGTCGTGCATAATTACTCTGAATCCACTCTAGAATAAGTCCCAAAAAACCATAGGTGCGAAAAGTAATAAAATGATCACCATTACGATCTACATGTTGGTCGGCTGTAAATGTGATTTCCTTCTGTAATAGATTAATCGTATGAACAATCTGATCAAGTAAACCAGGGATGGGGTCAGCTGCAATTAAGAGTCTAAAGTAGGAGGCATGTTCATAAATATATTGAAATATAGCAACTGAAGATGGAGGAAGCGTATCAAATTTCAAATAGTTTGATTGTTTATAAGGTTGACGGTTTGCTTTTTTAAACCCTTCAATCATCTCCTCTACTAGTTCTTCCGTTAAAGCCTCCTTACACGTGTAATAATTATAGAAGGATGATCGGTTATAATCTGCTCGCTCAACGATGTCTTTGACGGTGACATTAGAGTACCCTTTTTCTTGAATTAACGAAGAATAGGCTTCTTTAATGACCCGTTTCGTTCTCCGTACTCTTCTATTTACCCCATGCTTATCAGTCATCACAAGCACCCCCGAAAAGTTTTTTCATCGCATTGAACACAATATGAAAAAGTGTTGTCTAGGTAGACAAACTCTCATATTTTAATGATTGTTTCTTTTTGTATAGTTGATAAACTAATACTAACAGCAAGTAGTACTTTCAAGAAGATGAAATGCGAGCGCTTTAAATAATGATAACAAATTTAGAGCTAAATGTAGTGTAAGAACTACCTCATTTTCGTTCTAAAGAAATAATAAGGGGGATTTTGTTATGTGAAAGTTAGATGTAAAAATAGTAGCTCTTGGTATAGGAGGAGTGCGAGCAAGCCGCCTAAGAAGATTATTAACTGAAGGTGTAATGGCTAAATAGGTTGGGTGTGGTATAAGTAGTAATATTTCGGTTGGACAAGCATACCATTAGAAGGAAGCTGTGGCAAAATGGAAGACGAATATAAACTGGAAATTTCGTACGTGTTTTTCATAAAGTAGCAACGGGCATCATTCGAATTGGTCAGCGTTTAAACGTTTCTAACGAGCATATTAACATGGACCTTTATGTGGATCGTTTTATTTTGTCTTTTTACAAAGTAGTTCAAAAACTTTAACAACGGAATGGGGAATTATTATGTCTACAACATTAATTTCGTTAAACTCTAAAGCTGTTAAATTTACGTCTACCCCGAAAAACATGTTAATAAATGGACAATGGGTGGAAGCTGCTTCAGGAAAGAGATTTGAAACAATGAATCCAGCAAATGGTGAGGTTATTACTTCGGTTCCAGAAGGGGATAAGGAAGATATTAACCGTGCAGTAGCTGCAGCACGTATTGCATTTGATGAAGGACCATGGCCCAAAATGAAACCAGCTGAACGTGCTAAACTACTGTTTAAATTTGCTGATCTAATTGAGGAAAATGCTGAAGAACTTTCTCACTTGGAAACGCTTGATAACGGGGCACCAGTTAATTTCACCGCAGGAATGGCAAGCTCGGCTGCTGAGAATATTCGGTATCATGCAGGATGGGCAACCAAGATTACAGGGGAGACCATACCAGTTTCTGTTCCAGGAAATATTTTTAACTATACAAGACGGGAACCAATTGGGGTCTGTGGTCAAATTATCCCTTGGAACGCTCCATTGTTGATGGCAGTTTGGAAGTTGGCAGCACCATTATCAGTAGGGAATACGGTCGTGTTGAAACCAGCAGAAAACACACCATTAACTGCATTACGATTAGGTGAACTGATTCAAGAAGCTGGTTTTCCGGATGGGGTCGTCAATATTGTGACTGGATTTGGACAAACAGCCGGTGCGGCATTAACTGCACATCCCGATGTTGATAAAATTGCGTTTACCGGTTCAACGGCAGTTGGGAAACAAATTATGCAAGCTGGTGCAGTAAATGTTAAGAAAGTCTCACTAGAATTAGGTGGTAAATCAGCGCACATTATTTTTGCTGATGCGGATTATGATGTAGCTCTTCGGAATGCAGCTAATGCCATTTTTATGAATTCAGGCCAAGTCTGCGTGGCTGGTTCCCGGTTATTTGTTGAGAAGAAAATTTACGACCGATTTATGAGTGATTTAAGTGAGTATACGAAGAATTATCGAGTGGGTGACGGATTTGACCGATCAACCGTTTTAGGACCGCTCATTTCTGAAAAGCAAAAAAATCGGGTGTTGAATTATTTGGATATTGGACAGCGAGAAGGTGCTGAATTGTTAGTTGGCGGTAATACGACAGCGAGTGACTTGGCAAATGGCCATTATGTCAAACCTACTGTGTTGGCTAATGTAACGAATGATATGAGAATTGCTCAAGAAGAGATCTTTGGACCTGTCGTTTCAGCTATGCCATTTGATGACATTGATGAAGTCATTAAGCTAGCCAACAAAACAGATTATGGCTTGGGTGGAGGGATCTGCACAACGGATGTCCGTAAAGCACATAAAGTAGCTCATGCAATGAAAACAGGTAATGTATGGGTGAACACATACAGTCTCTTAGATCCAGCTTCTCCTTTTGGCGGGTACAAACAAAGTGGAATCGGTCGAGAAAATGGTTCAGCATCGATTGATATGTATACAGAAGTCAAGAATGTCTGGATTAATTTAGATTAAAGATTTTATATGGATGGATAGCGAGTTTCAATACTGCTAGATACTTGATTTATAGAGAAAACGAGGGCTGTCCCGAAAGTCGAACTATCGACTTATCGGGTAGCCCTTTTTTCTCTATAAAGTGTATAGAAAAGCCCATATTAATGAAGCGATTTGCTACTCTTCAAACACTGTCGGATGAAAGAATTGCTTCAAGTTGAATCGAATAATATCTTCCAAACAATCCACTAACCTGATTTTTTAGGGAGATAAACTTGTAATCGCTACTGATTATTTGGCAATTTCTCTTCAGGATGACCGTTACCTTGCCTCTTTTTATTTCGTTCGTTCTTTTTCTTTGTTTCACGTAATTTCTCTACATAATCATGTGTACTTTCTTGTTTCATCGTTATTCCTCCTCGTTTATCCCGCATTAACGGGCAGTACCCCCCTTAGTCTTAGAAGAATCAGTGGGGATAACTACCCAGAAAAGCCCGATTGGTGAGATAAAGTGAAACTTACCGCGGTGATCTTTAGCGGTTTAGTAGAACCGGACTAACAATCAGTAGGGATAAGAAAATCCCACTGATTGAAGTTTCATTTTATCAAGTAGTTTTTAATATAACCAAAAACCTTAGAAAGATGCATACCAACAAATGAAAGGCTTCATGTAGCAAATATGAAATGGTGAGTAAAAAGCCCAAGTGGATTAGTAAAGCACCAAAATTCACAAAATAATCCTTGAAATATAAAAAATAGCAACTAGATAGTATATACTCGATAATAAAGAAGGATGATGGGGAGTGATGGCTACCAATTATGACTACGGAAGTTGAATTCATAAACGTCAGTAAATCATATATGAATCAGCACGAGGCGGTCGATGTATTAAAAGGAGTTAGAGGGGAGATAGAAAAAGGGTCGATTGTTACGATTATAGGACCATCGGGATCAGGGAAGAGCACGATTTTATCACTTTGTAATTTGTTGCTTACTCCTGATGAAGGGGAGGTACGAATTCGAGGAAAAGACGTTCGAGAGTGGAATATCCAGGAGCTTAGACGTCGGGTCGGTATTGCTTTTCAAGGCGCTCCTATGCTTACAGGAACTGTGTTAGATAATTTGTCCTTGCCTTTACGGCTGCAGGGTAGAACGTTAGAAGATCCAAAGAAGTATATGGAGTTTGTTGGTCTAACAGAAGATCATTTATCCCGTCAAGCCAAAGAGCTTTCGGGTGGACAGAGGCAAAGGTTATCGCTTGCTCGAACACTTGTGAACGATCCAGCTATTTTATTGCTCGATGAAGTGACATCAGCATTGGATTCTTTGTCTGCACATGAGGTAGAAGAACTTATTTTACGGATTAACCGTGAAAAGCAAACGACGATTCTCTGGGTTACCCATGATCAATCACAAGCAGAAAGAGTGGGCGATCAAACGTGGCTTGTGATCGATGGGAAAGTAGTCGAAGCGGCTCCTACTAAGCAATTTTTTGTTAAGCCAAAAGAAGCGCAGACGAAACACTTTTTGGAGTTGAGGAGGGAGTACAAATGAGCTTGATTGCCCTTCTCTTTAGTTTTGGATTTGTTATTTTTTCCTTTTTTCTTTCACAAGCATTTAAATTGGGCCTTGGTCGAGACCTGATTATTACGAGTATTCGTGCTACTATTCAATTATTGATTGTTGGCTATATACTTAACACCGTATTCGGTTTTGAGAATCCACTTGCGATGATTTTGATGCTTCTAGTTATGGTGTTCGTAGCAGCTAAAAACGCAGCGAAACGCGGTAAAGGTTTGCCACGTATTTTTTGGAAAATTTTCTTGACGATTAGTATCGTTGAGATAATAACTCAAGGTTTTTTACTTGGATTACAGATCGTACCGGCGACTCCGCAGTACATAATCTCGATTAGTGGGATGATTATCGGTAATTCAATGGTCATTGCCAATCTTTTCTTAAATCGTTTAAAAGCTGAGTTGGAAATGAGAAAAGAAGAAGTTGTGCTCGTCTTGTCCCTTGGGGGCAGTGTGAAACAATCCATATATCCAATCTTAAAACAATCCATACGGTCCAGTTTAATCCCAACGATTGAAGGGCAAAGAACAATTGGTCTTGTCCAGCTTCCCGGCATGATGACCGGCCAGATTATAGCTGGAGCTGATCCTGTTCAAGCCGTCCGTTTTCAACTATTGATTGTCTTTATGATCTTGTTTGCAGCAGTCCTGACCGCTATTATCCTAGGCTTTCTCATTTATCCTGGATTATTTAATAAGAATCAGCAGTTGGATATAAGTGCTTGGTAAAATACAAGATTTGAGAATTCAAATCATATAGAAAGGTGATTAAAATGAACATTACAATCAAACAAGAAACCAGTTCAGATTATCGTGTAGTTGAATCTCTAATAAAGTCAGCTTTTGAACATGCAGAATATACCGATCATGATGAACACAATCTAGTGGCGAGGCTACGAAAGAGTGATGCTTTTATTCCAGAGCTCTCCTTACTTGCCGTACTGGAGAAAGACATTGTTGGTCATATTTTATTTACAAAAATTATGATACATAATGGAAAAGAAAAGTACCCATCCCTTGCTCTTGCACCAGTTGCAGTTTTACCTAATTACCAAGGGGAAGGGATTGGTAGCAAGCTCATTCTAGAGGGAATAAATCGAGCAAAATCTTTTGGTTTTGAATCTGTAATTGTGCTCGGGCATGCAGATTATTATCCGCGCTTTGGGTTTGTTCCAGCAAGCAAATACAGGATATCGGCACCTTTTGAAGTGCCAAATGAAGCGTTTATGGCATTGGAGCTGAAATCGCAAGCTTTAGATCATATTACTGGAACCGTAGAATATGCGAAAGAATTCTTTACATGAGTCAGCTATTTGAATGAAACGAGGCTGGTAGAAGTTTGAGTAGAGGTGAGAAGCCCCAAGACCGTCTTTACGTCTGAATGTATGGCAGCAAAGAATCAAATAATATTTAGAGCAACAATCAAATAACTTACGAATTGAAAGGGAGAATCTTCATGAAATTGAATCAAATTGTGGACAATGTAAAATCGACTTTTCGACAAGCAGCTGTCCGTGTGAAATCTGCGATGACAGGAACAACTACTACGATCCAAGAATTGGCGGACTATGTACTTCATCATTCAAAAACACAACAAGAAAATCGCACACTTTTAGGGATCTCCTATTCGTTTTATCATTTGGAAAAAGAGGGGATTCATTATTATTTAGAAATGAGGGGCACTCATATTTTACAGTTGGACGTGCAGACGACTGACGAAAAGATTGTATCCTATCGTTCTTATCGTGATCAAGCTCAGTTACATATTAAAATGAAATTTCACGAACCGCTTTTAGGTCAAGCCTAATAATAATAAGCGACCTGATTATCTCTTTAGAATAACCAAGTCGCTTATCTATTTTCTTTAATCATGATGTCTATCCTTTCACTTTATCAATTGGTCTTCCAATGGTTTTTGGGCATAATCATCAAATTGATTAAACATATAAGTGAGGTACGAGTTTAATTCAAATCGATCGTCTTGAAAAAAATCAGTCAACCTCTTTGTGTTTTCTTGCAATACATTCACCTCCAGCTAACTATTAAACTGCCTTTATATTATAATTGCCAACTATAATTCTTTTATACATGAAAAGTAAAAAGATAGTAAAGTTTAAATGAATGGGATAAACCAGCTTTTGTATGAAGGAAAAGGGGGACAGAGCTACATGAATCTAAGAAGCATGAACAAATAACTTGAAAGTTAACACAAGATTTGTATAAGAACTTGTCGTGTTGCGCCGCATACCCTACCTTATTGGAGGTAGCTTGGATATTTATGAATGTAAACATCCTTCATACTAAAGGTTGGCTTTAAAACACCATACTCGTTCTTGCTATAAAAATGTTTATGAAAGAACTCTCCTGTATTGGCCCCGCCTTCGCCGAATACAATGATGACCCCGCATGTCACCCGCCTATTAATGATTTTAATAGAAAACGCTTACATTTGCAAAGGTTTCTGTAATTCAAATTTCGACATAATGATAACTGGCACAATTTGCTTGGCGGGGACTTCAAATGGTTTTCATTTCATAGATGATAGATTGTCTTTCTCACAAGAGCTTTTCGTAAGTCTAAAGGGTTGTCGAAGAAAAAAGAGGATGTCCCAAAAAGCAAAGGGTCAGACCCCGCAGCAACTAAATACAGTAAAAGATATGTGTATGAGACACTACATACTGATTTAGAGTGTGAGGTAAGACCCTTATGTGACTCCCTTTAAATATAAGTAAGATTTAGCTCGTATCAAAATGAGAGATTAGTGAATTGTACCACCAATTTCTCGAATATCCTCTTTTTCAGTAGCTGCAATGACTGCTGCGGTTTTGAGCCCACGCACAATAACGTCAAGACTTAAACTAGGAGAACCATTTTCAATCGTCTGCTCTGGAATATATGGAATATGGATAAAGCCGCCACGTATTTGTGGTGCATGATTAGTTAAATAGTGCATTAATCCATAAAATAGATGGTTACAAACAAAAGTCCCTGCAGTATTGGAAACGGAAGCTGGGACTCCGTCTTTCCTCATCTGATGAACCATCCGTTTGATCGGCAAAGTTGACCAATATGCAGCTGGGCCGTCCTCTGAAATAGGTTCATCAATCGGTTGTTTTTTCTGATTATCTGGAATTCGTGCATCATCGACATTAATGGCGATTCGCTCGGGGGTTATTTGTGTACGTCCCCCTGCTTGGCCAACACAAATGACTACATCAGGCTTATATGATTCAATCGCTTTTATCGCAGCTTTGATTGAATCATGAAAGACAGTGGGCACTACTTGAGTTACAATCTCCACGTCATCTATGATAACACCTTCTAATTGCTTGACTGCTTCTAGAGCTGGATTTATTGTATCCTTACCAAATGGATCGAAGCCGGTTACTAATACCTTTTTTCTCATCATTAGACCTCCAATTTTACAAGTAAATACATAAGTATAATATTGAATGCAAGCACGATTAATGCTGTTGGAATTTGTACACGGATAACATGATTTTTATCCTTCAAATCTAATAAGGCGGCAGGGACGATATTGAAATTTGCTGCCATGGGAGTCATTAGTGTTCCACAATAACCAGCAAACATAGAGATTGCAGCAATGTGATTCGGATTTGCGTCAAATTGAGTAATTAAAAATGGCACAGCAATGCCTGCAGCCATTACTGGAAACGCTGCAAATGCATTTCCCATAATCATCGTAAATAGTGCCATTCCAATACAGAATACAAAAACGATCATAAATAAAGAGTTTTCCGGAATGAACTGAGTCACGACATCAGATACAACTGTTCCGACTCCAGCTTGTGTAAAAATTGTACCTAATGTTGCTAAAAGCTGTGGCAATACAACTGCCCAGCCGATCGCTTCTAAAAGGCGGCGAGATTCCTTTATCGCTGTTTGTGGGGTGTTTTTTGTTAACATCATTGCTGTTATTATCGCAATCAAACAGGCAACACCCAATGCTACCAATGTTGTATTTTTGGGATCAAAAATAAATAAGGAACCAATTTTTACTCCTTCAAAGCCCTTTGCTCCGGCAACTGTTAAGATGGGGATAAGTAGTGCAGGTAAGAATAACCAACTACCTAAACGTTTACGTTGTGTTTCTCGTTGTTGATCGGATGATTCACCATATTGACCTTTGCGAAGTCCACCCATACCAACGATAAGTACCATCAAAATAACCATTAATCCAATATAAAATGGTGGGATAACACTTCCGAATAATAGAGTGATGGAGTAGATGAAATAAAATAATCCAGATAAAAGGCGACGAGGGTTCGCTTTATCAGCAAAAGTATATAAGGAACAACACAATCCGATGATTCCCATTATAATATAAATAAATTCAACTGAAAAAATCATCCGATCACATCCTTCTTAGCTTTTGAACCTAATTTTCGATCGAGCTTTTTATCAAACAAGTAAAGTCTAATTGAATGAACAATTAAGGCGAAAATCGCTGTAGGGATTCCCCAAAGCGCCATTGAAATTGGATCTGCTTCAATTCCATTTTGATCAAAGAAACCCTTCATTAATAAAATCGCTCCAACTGCTACAAATATATCCTCGCCGAAAAATAGGCCGATATTATCAGCAGCTGCCGCATGGGCGCGAATTTCTTCCCGATCTTCCTCTGGAACTTCCCCATATTTTGCCTTGGCAGCTCCTTCAGCCATCGGTGCTAGTAGAGGACGTACAGTTTGAGGGTGCCCACCAATACTAAGTAATCCGAGAGCAGCCCCAACTTCACGACAAAGTAAATAAATAGTGATAATTCGACCGGCCGTCGCTGCTTTAATTTTTGAAACGAGATGTCCAGCTTGATTTTGTAAGCCACTTCTCTCTAATAGTCCAATTACCGGAAGGGTTACGAGTAAAATCGACATATAACGATTCGTTGTAAATGCTTCCCCAAATTGCGTAATAATGTCCACGATCGGTAGACCTGCAATTAAGCCAGTCACCAAACCGGATACTGTCACGACAACTAGCGGATTTAACCTTATTGCAAAGCCTATAATAATTAAGGCAACGCCAATCAATACCATATAACTCCATCTCCTTAGGTGCAATTTATCCCGGTTTAACAGGCTGTAATACCCCCAAGTCCATTTTAGTGAGAAATCAAGGGAAATAGGTGGGGGATAAACAGCCTGTAAAGCCCCGATAGGTGAGATAAAGTGAACTTACCGATGCGTAAGCAGAGGTTTAGTTGAACCAATCGGGTTCGTAGTTTCACTTTATCTGAAAAATAGCACTTTATTTTAGTGTGAACGTTATTTTAACATAATTTAATTTATGAAAGGAAGGGAATGTTTTATGTAATGTAATAATTTTTATCAGATCAAAGGCTGAGCGAAGAATGTAACCACAAGAACTACATTCGTTTAAGCAACTAGTCGAGCAATGGAAGAAGGGGATATTGAAGATGACATTCATGATGTAAATGCTATCTGAATAAAGCACTACCTTCTGATCATGGTGTGTTTCAGTCTAAGGGGACGCTTAGTGCGTACGAAGAAACGTCATTTTCTCTTTAAGATATTCTCTCCCTTTGGACGACCTCTTTGGTGATCACAAGAATATAAATACGAAAGAAGCAGGGCATCTTAGATTGCCCTGCTTCTTTCGTATTTATTCCGCATTAACGGGAGTAATCTCCCACGCTGATTGAAGTTCCACTTTATGAGGAAATTTGAGTAGCGAATCGATCCAATGAAAAAATGCTTCTTACGGTAAATCTATGAACTGGCCGATGTTGGATTAACAAATAGATTAATGAATCTTTTACATTATCAAAATATTTACTTAATGTTTGATTGGTAAATTGTAAAAGTAAACAAAAGCAAAACAAAACGAAAAAGAGAATAAAAAAGCTTGTTTAGGAGGCAACATGGCTAAATTACTTATACGTAATCTTTCTAAAGAGTATAGTGGCGGCGTAAAAGCAGTTAAAGACTTTAATTTAACCATAAATGATGAAGAGTTTATTGTATTTGTTGGACCATCAGGTTGTGGGAAATCGACAACATTAAGAATGATAGCCGGTCTAGAAAGTATTAGTGGCGGTGAACTTCTCATAGATGACAAGGTAGTAAATAATCTCCATCCGAAAGACAGAGATATTGCGATGGTTTTCCAGAACTATGCGTTATATCCACATATGACTGTATTTGGCAATATGGCTTTTTCTTTAAAGTTAAGAAAGGTACCAAAAAAAGAAATCAATGAACGTGTACATAAAGCAGCCAAAATTTTAGATATTGAATCTTTGTTAGAACGAAAACCAAAGGCTTTATCTGGTGGTCAAAGACAACGTGTAGCCCTTGGTAGAGCGATCGTACGAGATGCGAAAGTATTCTTAATGGACGAGCCGCTTTCTAATCTTGATGCCAAATTAAGAACGCAAATGCGTGCTGAAATTACGAAACTTCATAAAGAATTAAAAACAACAACGATATATGTTACCCATGATCAAACGGAAGCAATGACGATGGCATCTAGAATTGTCGTATTAAAGGATGGTGTCATTCAACAAGTAGGAACACCTCGAGAAATCTATGCAAAACCAAACAATATCTTTGTTGGTAGTTTCATTGGTGCCCCTGCGATGAATTTTATTGAAGGTACGTTAACAGAAGCTGGACTAGATGTCGTAGGGATGATTATTCCACTCCCAAGCGAACAAATTAATCATTTAAAAGCAATAGGCTATCTAAATAAAAGCCTAGTTGTCGGGGTTCGACCTGAACATATTAGACGATCTGATAAACATGAACAAAGTAACAGAAAATTTGACTTTAAAACAAATGTTGAATTAGCAGAGTTAACAGGTTCTGAAATCATATTACATGTGAAATTAAATGAAAAAGCACTAATTGCCAAAGTGGATGCGATGGAGCCATTTGAAACAGGTCAATCAATTGAAATGACCTTTGATTTTGAAAACATTCACTTTTTTGATAAAGAAACAACAGAACGAATCGAATTAAATCCGGTAGGAATGAACAAAGATGAAAAAGTTGTCGCTATTTAAAACGACTAATTAGGAAACGATCAATGGACTGTTACACCTGATGCACATCAGTCACATATTTTCTTTCGAGTGGAAGTACCGTAGGTCAACTAAAGAACGAATCATTCAGTACTCGTATTCACCAACTGAATTTTATTAACGAATCTCGTTTATTCCGCATTAACGGAAAGTCAAGACCCCATCTCCAGGCTTAGAGGAATCGAAGAAGCGTAGGTGGGGGACAACTGCCCAATCTAGTTGCGGCTCCTAGCCCGTCTGAGGTCATAAGCTGTAATACTCTGTGGCAAACTACGCCACGCCGTATTCCATCTTATGCTTGTCGGGGCTGGGCAGTCGCCTCGCTTTTTTATGAAAAAGCCCGATGGGTGAGATATAGTGAAACTTACCTTTGTGGTCTTCAAAAGTCACAGGATGTGGGTCACACAGACGTTGCTTAGTCTGTGATTCATTGAATCGGGTTCGTAGTATCGCTTTATCGAAGATTTAGCGACACTAGAACGGGACTAATAATCAGTGGGGGATGAAGCCTCTCCACTGATCGAAGTTTCACTTTATTTTACGAAAAAATCAAAAGAGGGTTAGAAAGGAGGAGTTAGTTGAATGGATATCACATCTGGAAACAATATTGAGACAGCACCTAAGAAGAAAAAAAAGCACAAGGTAAAGCCAATGAAGCTTAGCTATGAAAATATCTGGCAGCATCGTGCACAATATTTCATGCTCTTACCTTGTATTATATTCTTCATTATTTTCTCCTATTTACCTATGGCTGGTATGGTATTGGCATTCAAGGAATTTCGATTTGATACAGGACTTTTTGGTGGTGCTTGGGTTGGCTTCCAATACTTTGAACGATTTTTTAACGCCCCTCAAAGTTGGACATTTATTAAAAATACACTCATCATCAGCTCGATGAAATTAATATTGGCATTGCCGTTTCCGATTATTTTAGCACTTATGTTTAATGAAATTAAAAATAATAAAATAAGAAGCTTTTTTCAAAGTATTACCTACTTGCCACACTTTTTATCATGGGTTGTTGTGGTAGGGATCTTACAAAGTATTTTAGCACCGAACACAGGACTACTAAATCAAGTGATTTCGTTCTTTGGAGGTGATGGTAGCACGTTCTTCTTAATGGAAGAAGAGAGTTTTCATTCTATCATGTTTTGGAGCTATGTTTGGAAGGATATTGGTTGGAATTCTATCATTTATTTTGCCGCAATTATGGGGATTAGCCCTAGCCTTTATGAGGCCGCAGCCATTGATGGGGCAAATAGATGGAGACAAATTTGGCACATCACATTAACGGGTATTAGACCGACGATTTTAATTTTATTCATTTTATCGTTAGGGAATATCTTATCTGCAGGATTCGATCAAATCTATTTATTAAAAACACCAGGAAATGCGGAGGTTTCTGAAATTATTGATACGTATGTCATTCGCACTGGGCTTCAAAGTGGCCAATTTGGATATGCAACAGCAGTAGGAATGATGCAAGGGATTGTAGGTTTAATCCTTGTGTTAGTAGTTAACCGTTTTTCTAGTAAGAAATTTAATACATCATTATGGTAAATGAAATTGGAGGGAATACACTCACTATGAAAAAGATGTCATATAAGTTACTAACACTGTTATTAGTAGGCATTCTGTTACTTACCGCTTGTTCGAATAATTCAAAAGAGACAATGAATCATGAAAAGCCAGAGGGTGCACCTGATACATGGATTGCAGATCGAACAATTAAAGGGTTAGTATTCATGAGTGATGGCGACGTTTCAGCGGGAATGAACCCTGAAATCGCTGCAGAATTAAAGAAAAAAACAGGGATTACATTAGAATTACAAGGGATTACAGTTGAAGATTCGACTGAGGCATTGACTACAGGGTTAGCATCAGGAGATTTACCTGATTTTGTTGCTTATTACTTGGATCATAGTGGACGACCTGAGATGCAAATATTATTAAAAGCTGGTCGTGAAGGGATGTTCCATGATTTAACACCGATGTTGAAAGAAACAGAGATTTATAGTAAATATTTTGAAGAAGGTTACCTACCAAAAGATACGAAAGACAATATTATGTTTAGAGATGAATTTAAAGGTGCAAGTTACTTCGCTCATATGTCAATGGCTCGTGAGCCTGGTACTGTTAAACGTAAATATGTTGGTGGACCTTATATTTTAAAAGAGATTGTCGATCAATTAGGGATTGATCCGATGGAAATCGATACAACGGAAGAATTACGTGACTTAGCCGTGAAGATTAAAGAAGGTAATTTTAAAGATGAGAATGGAAAGCCGGTAACACCGATTGGTCCAACTGCATGGGGTGGAGCTGACAGAGACTTTATTTTCAATGATCTTGTATGGTCAGGTGAAACTGGAGAGAAATTCTTAAAAGATGAAGATGGGAAAATTAAGCATGAGGCTCAAACAGGTTATGGTTTAAAGCGTGTTAACTTTGTCAGGGATTTATTAGCAGAGAATCTTCTTCATCCAGAATTCTTTACAATGGAAGAAAATCGAGCAAAAGAAGGTATTGTCAACAAATCATTTGGAATTGTAGCTGATATGCATAACTATGTTGTTCAAAATAACGATATGAAATATGTTCCGCTTGGACCGATCGATACAGTTGAAGGCGATTATCAAATGCAATTAACGTATAAATCAGGATATGCTGGTTGGTCAATCCCGAAAACAACAGAGTATCCAGAAGATATTGTAAAATTAGCCGACTTTTTAGCAAGTCGTGAAGGTAAATTATTAAGCCAATATGGAATCGAAGGAAGAGACTACACGTTAGATGAAAAGGGTAATCCAATTGTTAAGAAAGAAGTTTTAGAATTAAAAGAAAACGATCCTGCACAAGCTGCGAAACTTGGTTTCAGAGGAGCGGGTTCATATTGGGCAGAACATCTTGGCTATACAGACATTGATAATATGGCAGACTTTGGTGAATTTGAATACGGTGCAAGAGTTGCTGATGAAGATACACAAGCTGCGGAAAAAATCATTGAGATGTGGAATTATGATGAAAGATTAAAAAATGCACAAGTAATTGACGGATCAACACCTAAATCATTTATTTTCGAACTTGAAAATGGTGACAATTTAAACATTGCTCTCGATACGTACAATGAAAATTTATTACGTGCTTACTATAGTAAGTCAGAGAAAGAAGCAGCACAAATCTTACAAGAATCAAAAGAATTGCTTGAAAAGTCAGGGTTAAATGAATATATCCAGCTGGTTGAAAAGAAAGAAAAAGAAGGTACGACAATTAGATTCTAAAACTATTAAATGGGGGCTCTCCCGTAACGAAAGGGTCAGACCTCTCTACGACTATATACAGTGTATAGAGTGCGAAGTCAGATCCTTTTGGGACACCCTCTTGCTTTAATAAAGGAGGAATTCACATGTTCAACGAGCATGATAAAACATGGCGGTTTTTTAAAACTTTCAATATCGTTATCGTGGTTCTACTTTGCTTATCTATTATTCTTCCTTTTTTAAATATTTTAGCTCTATCGTTAAATGAAGGAACCGATGCGCAAAGGGGCGGAATTTACTTTTTCCCTAGAGAGTTTAGCTTTGGGAATTATATCGAGGTATTTCAACAATCATCTATCTTAAATGCACTTGGAATTAGTTTGTTCAGAACAGTAGTAGGAACGATCATTAGTGTATTTTTAACGGCAATGGCGGCTTACGCACTTAAAACGAAAACATTACCTGGTAGAAAGGTCATCACATTTTTTATCTTTTTTACAATGTTATTTAGCGGTGGTATCGTTCCTTATTATTTAGTATTAACGGAACTCCATTTAACAAATACAATCTGGGTTTATATTATCCCAAGTCTTTATAGTGTATGGAATATTTTAATTATGAAGACGTTTTTTCAGGCAATACCAGATAGTATTGAAGAAGCGGCTAGAATTGATGGCTGTAGTGAATTTCAAATTTTCTTGAAGATTATCTTGCCGATGAGTAAACCGGTTATTGCAACAATAGGACTATTTAATGCGGTTGCCCATTGGAATGATTGGTTCTCAGGATCGTTCTATGTAAGAAATCCTGAATTAAAGCCACTTGCAACTCTATTACAGGAAATGTTAACGAGACAACAAGCAATGGCAGATGCATTACTTAGAAACTCAGGTGCATATGCAGCATTAGAAAAAATTACGGTTACCGGTGATTCATTAAAGATGGCAACCATTATTCTAGTTGTAGCACCTATTATTATGATCTATCCATTTATCCAAAAGCATTTTGTAAAAGGTGTGAATATTGGATCAGTGAAAGAATAGGAGGCTTAATTGATGGAGCTTATGATGAGAGAAGAAGGAAAGTTTAGGATTTTACAATTGACTGATTTACATGTGGGTTCAATGCCATTTCATGAACATGATGATCTTACGTTTGATCATATAAAGGATATGACTGAAAAAGCAAATCCGGATTTAATTGTGATTACCGGAGATTTGATTTGGTCTGAAGGTGTTCTGGGGCCGGAAAAAAGTTTCGCTGAATTGATAAAGGTATTAAATGAATTAAAGAAACCAATCGCGATTACGTATGGTAACCATGATTCAGAAGAAGGAATTTCACGTTCTGAATTAAGAAAAATGGAAGAAAAAATTGATTTGCTTGTTGAGAAAAAACATTTGCATATTGCAAATGATCGAGCGTCTTATTGTGTTGAAATTAAAAATCAACGTGATGAAGTTGCAAATGTCCTTTATTTCATCGACAGCGGTTCAATTGATCCGCTTGGAATTGGAACTTACGAGTTTGTTCATCCAGATCAAGTGACATGGTTTAACGAAGTTTCTAATCAATATCGTAATAGAGAACAAGATTTTAAAAAGGATTTATTATTCTTGCATATTCCACTTCCAGAATATAAAGAAGCATTTATGGAAGGGCAAGTGAGTGGGCAGAGAAATGAGAGCATTTCTTCACCAATGGTGAATACGGGACTATTCACTTCATTATTACTAAATGGGCATGTCGCAGGTATATTTTGTGGTCATGATCATGACAATGACTTTGTTGCTGACTATCATGATATTCGATTATGCTATGGTAGAATTAGTGGATTTCAGTGCTATGGTGAGCTTACTCGTGGTGCGCGTGTCATCGAATTAAGTAATCAACAGGTATTTGAGACATATCTCATTGAAACAACAAAGTATCAAGATTACAAATAGCATGAAAAATCACCAGGAAATCCCACGATTTAAATATTTGTTTATTCCTTTATTAGTAGAGCAATTGTTTCAATTACTACTCGGCAACATGGATGTACTGATGTTGAGTCAGTATTCAGATAATAGTGTTGCAGCAGTTGGTTTAGCGAATCAAATCATTGTTGTTACAACGATGATATACGGATTTATTAATATTGGAACAACGATTCAGTTAACCCAACTTTCCAGTACCGGTCAAAAAGAAAAAAGTGCAAAAGTTGTATCACATGCATTTTATTTAAATGTCATGTTTACGATCTGCATGACGACGGTATTAGTAGTCTTTAATGAGTCCTTCCTGAAAATGCTGCAAACACCTGAAAGTTTAATGGTCGAGGCATCTACCTATTTAAAGGTAATTGCATATGGACTTGTTTTTCATTCGATTATGGGCCTGATGGGGAGTATATTTAGAAGTTACTCAATGGTAAAGCTTGTTATGTTTGTGACAATAATGATAAACATTTTAAATATTGCTTTTAACTATATTGTATTGTTTACACCGATTACAATATTAGGTGAAGGAGTATTTGGCGTTGCTGTTGCGACGAATATAAGCCGGATGATCGGTATGATTGTATTATGTATGTATTTTATGATGCATAAGAAACTTCTGTTTGGTGTCATCAATTGGTTAAAGTTAGAATGGAAGGCAATGAAAAAAATTCTGGTCCTTGGGGTTCCCTCAGCCGGAGAACACGTCTCCTACAATTTATCGCAAGTGATTATCACTGGTTTCATTGCAAGCTTGGGTGCTGCTACGATTACGACTAAGATTTATACTCAAGCAATCACTTCGATTGTCTTTGCATGTTCAATGGCCATTTCACAAGCTGCGCAAATCATCACTGGGAAGCTGATTGGCAATAAAATGCACGATAATGCTTATAATTTTTCAATAAGATTATTAATGAAAAGTATTGTTGTAACAACTATTCTAACAGCTCTTATCGCCTTATTATCTGCAACCATTATTTCATTTTTTACAGCAAACGAAGACATTAAGCATCTCACTGTTCTCCTTGTTTTTCTAAGTATTTTATTAGAACCAGCTAGAGCGGCAAATGTTCTCCTCGTTTCCACTCTGAATGTGGCAGGAGATGTGAAATACCCAGTATTGATCAGTATCATCGTCGTATGGGGATTTGTCATTCCGATGAGTTTTGTTGTCGGTGTATGGTTAGGGTACGGGTTGGTTGGTATATGGATCGTCTTTATATTGGATGAATGGATCCGTGCATTCCTATTATTTTTACGTTGGAAAAAAAGGCGCTGGCAGTCATTGAATATATTAGTAGATTAAGAAAGAAGTGAATACGATGTTGAGTAAGGATGAACGACATCAGTTTATCTTAAGTCAATTAGATATACATGACAAAATTCTGGTGATTGATTTAGCGAAATCGCAAAATGTCACCCCTGAAACGATCAGAAGAGATTTAGCAGATCTTGAGATGAATGAACAATTAACACGGATTCATGGTGGAGCGGTTCCTTTTATTCCTACTCAAAAAGAGATGGTATATGAGAGGAAAATGTCACTTAATTATGAAGCGAAGTTGAAAATAGCCAAAAGGGCATCCGAGTTTATTCAACATGGAGATACGATTGCAGTCGATGTAGGTACGACGACGGTTCATATTGCCGATATGATTGAAGATATTCGTTCATTAACAATCGTCACGAATTCTTTGAGTGCTGCTCTTCGATTTAATGTAGCTATTGAAGAGAAACGTATTTCAGGGAAAGTGATCATGCTGCCTGGGGTGACCCATCCTGACCAATCATCAGTTAAAGGGTCCTATACCGTTGATTTTTTAAAAAGATTTCATTTTAATCGAGCCTTTATTTCTTGTGGTGGAGTAACTAAAGATGCTGTGTATGATTTTGATATGGACGAATCCCTTGTTTCCGAAGTCATGATTCAACATAGTCAAGAAGCGATATTACTAACGGACTCATTGAAATTAAATAAAAAATCTACGTTTGAAATAGGTCCGCTTTCTACTATTACAAAAGTTATTTGCGATGAAGAAAAACCATTTGACTGGCCTGAAAGCGGATATGAGTGGGTATCTATTAACGATTTGCACGAATAAGGAAGGATGATAGTAGGGTATCCCCTACACCTTGAAGAAGGCTGATTCAGCTTTCTTTTTTGTTTTTAATGAAAAAGACTTTCAAATTCTCCAAAATCAAAGTGCACCATTGCGGGGGCATAGGTGCTAATCCACTTTGTATGTTCTAGTATCCGATCTATCGCCTATTTCCAGGCATCTTCAAGTATCTCCGTATATTGGTTAACTTATCCATCCAACGAACCCTTTTAATGAGGCGTCGATGTTTGTTGGTGTCATGATTTTTATATGAATCGTCGACTACCTATAGTTTGTCAAATAACATTGGAGACTTTAGTATCCAATGGAAAAGTGATAAAATTGTACCTTAGAATCAAGGTTGTTTAAGAAAGCAGCTGAAACCCTTATAAAGTCATCTTTTAGAATGCAGAATTACCGATAAGGTTAAAGGGAATCATGTCGTTAACTAGAGTTGCAGGAAGGTTCGTACCTGTTTAATGATCTCAAAGACGACTAGTAAAGATGGAGGATTTATATGAAAGACAATGCAGAATTGAAAGACAAGCGATTTAAAATAGCCCATAGAGAAGCGATAATCGGAGTCGTTCTTGTCATCATTAATTTTATTTTATGGTTTGGATTTGCTTACGGATTAGGATCAGGTGACCCAGCCTCCTATAACTATGTGTTGGGCTTGCCAGAATGGTTCTTTTACAGTTGTGTCTTAAGTTTTATTGTGATGTTCATCCTCGTTGTTTATAGTGTGAAATTCTTGTTTAAGGAAGTTTCGTTTGAAGAGGAAGAAGAAAGAGGAGATCACACATGAACTGGCAAGTTATTATTCCATTACTATTATTCTTAGTCGTGATATTTTCTGTTGGTTTTTGGGCAAGTCGGTACGTTCGATCAACAGATTCCTTTCTTCAGGAATATTTCCTAGGCGATAGACAGTTAGGTGGATTTGTATTAGCCATGACGATGATTGCTACATATGGAAGTGCGAGTAGTTTTATCGGTGGTCCAGGAGTGGCCTATACAAAAGGACTAGGGTGGGTTCTTCTTTCCATGGCGCAGCTTCCAGCAGGCTACTTTGTCTTAATGGTTTTAGGCAAGAAATTTGCGATTATCGCACGAAAGTACAAGGCGATTACCTTAATTGATTTTCTAAAGGAAAGGTATAAAAGTACGGCAGTTGTCATCATTGCAGCTGTTAGTATCATTGTTTTTTTGTTTTCTTCAATGGCTGCACAATGGGTAGGAGGAGCAAGGCTGATTGAGTCTTTGACAGGATTATCATACACTACAGCATTGTTTATTTTTGCTGTCTCTGTTCTTGTTTATGTCATTATTGGTGGCTTTAGAGCAGTTGCTTTAACAGAAACCGTTCAAGGGGTCGTCATGTTAGTGGGGACGATTATTTTACTAGTCGCTACGATTATAGCTGGTGGTGGCATACCCAATATTATCCAAGAACTTGTGGCGGAAAATCCAAACCTTGTCTCCCCTTATGGAGCCGAGCGAGATTTAACACCTATTTATGTTTCTTCTTTCTGGATTTTAGTGGGGGTTGGGGTTATTGGCTTACCGCAAATCGCAGTGCGAGCGATGTCCTATAAAAATTCAAAAGGAATGCATCAAGCAATCATCATCGGTACGTTTGCTATTGGAACGATTATGCTTGGCATGCACGTAATTGGTGTTTTTGCAAGAGCGATTCTTCCTGGCATTGAAATTGGCGATAAAGTGATGCCGACGCTTACGTTAGAAGTTTTACCGCCATTTTTAGCGGGGCTCGTACTCGCTGCACCAATGGCAGCCATCATGTCGACAGTGAACTCTTTATTGATTTTGATAAGTTCGGCAATTGTGAAGGACCTTTATTTAAACTATCTAAAACCAAAAGCGACTGAAAAGCAGGTGAAACGAGCTAGCTTTTGGGTTACGACCTTAATCGGGGTTTCCGTGATCCTCTTCGCCTTAAGCCCACCAGACCTGCTCATTTGGTTAAACTTATTCTCATTCGGTGGGTTAGAATCAGTCTTTATTTGGCCAATCGTCTTTGGCCTTTATTGGAGTAAGGGGAATAAATATGGCGCTATTTCCTCAATGGTTGTCGGGATGGGGTCTTATATTTTATTTGATCGACTCCATCCAAACGCTTTAGGCATGCACACCGTTGTTTTACCTGTTTTATTATCTCTAATCGCTTATGTAATCATCAGTAAGCTGACGGATAAATACGTACTTTCGTCGAATCTTCATCTAGAATCAAATGGATGAGCAACAGATATCCGTACCGAATAGGAAAAAGCGTCGTGCACCATCTGTATTACCGATGGTGCATGGCGCTTTTTTTATTAACTAAAGAGATGTGGTGCAAACTGTCTTATTCATTCAAATCCCCGCTATTCTTTGCTAGCTGATTCAGTTGAGTGTGAATTTTTTGATAGACAATTTTTCTTTCCTCGTTAAAATCTTGCCCATCCCTGAAATAAATGGGTTGATCAGCAAGGATTACTTTTTTACTCTTACTGGCGTATAAAGGAACAAAACATACATGTTGACCTGTAGCTTTATAATAGTATTTTTCCAAGTAAAGAAAGCCTTCATACATTGCTTTCGTACGCGAAGACGTGTCATTGTATGCAATATCTGGAAAAATGACGATACTTTTTCCTGTTTGTAAAGCAGCAACACTCTGTGTAAATGTTTGTAGAATTTGTCTAGAGCCCCTGTACACAGGAATTCCTCTGCTTGAATGTAAAAGCTTTGCAATGAGATAGGATAGCGGCAACGCACAGATCTTTGCAAGATACTTATTCATTCCGTTTCTTTTTGTAAATGTATATTCCGCATACTGTGTATAACAGGCTGCTTGATCAAGGAAAACATGTAGAATCCATGCATGCAAACTTTTTGGGAACCATAGCATTGTCACGAATGGACCAAATGTATTTTGATGGTGGGAGATATAGACAACCGGACCGTTTATATTTTTGGGTATTTGAACATGGTATGTAGGATAGATCATTCTTACAATAAATTGGACACATCGAAAAAATGTTCCATAAAAATTATCTTTCATCCCGTTCACCAATGATTTGTTTTTTTATCGTTTCATCCGTTTTAAACACCCAATAAAGTTGAAATTGGTGACTGATCATACCCAGTAAGAGGTCTATGCAAATTTTTGCGAGAATCACGTTTACACCCAAAAAGATCGTTGTTGAAGTTACCAGAATATAGGAAGATAACATAATCCCAATACATAATAGATAATATTTGAAAATTGACTGGGTTAGTTTGTTCTGATTGCTAAAAACAAATGTTCGATTCATGTAGAAATTGCTCGAAGAAGAAAGGACCCGAGAAACAAATGTGGCGTAAAAAATCCGTGCTTCAAGTGGCAACCCGACTAATATCACACTGTTCAGCAAAATAAAACTGCCGATATCGATTAATCCTGACAGTATCGTAGAATAAAAATAATGGAGAAATCCAGATAGAAGTTTTGCAAATATCTTGATGGAATCGAATATAGAGTGATAATGAGAACTGGCATTATTGTCAAAATATAAAGTCTGTATCGAAATCTCATTAAATGGGATATTCTTCTTTTTAGCATAGATTAACATATTGATTTCATATTCGTAGCGTTCTCCTTTAAGCCCCAAGATTCTCGGGAGTTCAGTTATTGGAATGCCTCTTAACCCGGTTTGTGTATCTTTTAGTTTATACCCGTATAATAATTGAAAGAAAAAACTTGTAGTCCTGTTACCTAGTAAACTTCGGAATGGTACATTGTCATTGTTAAAATCCCGAACACCTAAAATGATACCGTTTTCATTATTTTCTAGGGTATGAGCGATAGTGCACACATCTTCTACGGCGTGCTGCCCATCAGCATCAGCTGTTACTACACCTTCTAAATGTTGATAGGTTTTAAGAAAATAGTCAAAAGCAGTTTTTAAAGCTCTGCCTTTCCCTTTATTCATATCATGCGTTAAGACCGTACAATGTTCGATCGTGCTTAATTCAGTGAAAATATACGTTAAATCTTCTTTACTGCCATCATTTACAACAATAATTTCGGCAGCACCTTCTGCTAATAATCTGTGGACATAATCAACCAAACTGCTCGTAGGGTTAAGGACAGGAATTATTATGGCACAATTTTTCATAATAATAATCTCCTTTCCAAGGAATAAGGTGGCAAAGGTATAAGGGGATAATATGAGGGATCCTTTTAAACTGCTAATCTCCTACATGTAACCTATATTAAAATATGACTCTTCATCTTGGTTTATGTTTAATCTTAGGTTCATTTCCATTGATACTTTTTAGAAGACCATTGGCTGAAGTAGCTAATACGTAAGACAACATTGCTGGACTAATTGTATGGTCCATTCAATCAGATAAAGTGAAACCCCCACCTCAAAGGCTTAAGAGGAATCGAAGAAGCGTAGGTGGGGGATGAAGAATCCCCCCACTGATTGAAGTTTCACTTTATGTACGAGAAACATAGTGGTAAAAGAGATACAAACTGATACATAATTTTGATTAATAATTATCGTATAACGCCTTTAATGTTTTTTCTCGAAAGTGAATTCTATTTTTATAATCCTTTGCGATAAGCTCGGTATAGATTAAATCAAACAGTAAAAAGAGTGGCAAGGATGGCGAAATATTCTGTCCCATATGCATATTGCTTTTATTCATGGCGAGTAGAGTTAGGTCAGCTAGCTGTGATAGCTCAGAGTCTTTTTCACCGGTAAAAACTAAAATGGCAGCTCCTTGTTCCTTCGCAATGCTTATAGGACGAATGATTTCTTTCGTCCTGCCAGTGACAGATATTCCAATCACAACACTCTTTTCTGTGCATAGTGCTGCGTCCATCACAGCTTGATGTGGATCGGTAATGGTTTCAACATTTAATCCAATTCGAAAAAACTTTGATTTAAATTCCAGGGCAGCAATTCCAGAGTTACCAATGCCATATACATGGATTTTATTTGCGTGAGTGAGAAGGAAGACGGCTTGTTGAATGTCAGAATATGTGACTTTTCTAAAGGTATTTTCAATAATATCCAAGTGATTTTGATATAGTTGGGCAAAATAATCCATTTGCTTAATCGTATTCGTCGTGCTCGGTTTATCTCTGAGATCCACATATCTTTTTAATTCATGCTTAAACTCATTGAATCCTGAAAAAGATAATTTTTGACAAAAACGAGTAATGGTCGCTGGTGAAATATGCATTTTCTTTGCAATTTGGCTACTAGATATATGGCTGATTTCATCAGGATGTTCAATAATATATCGAGCAAGTTCTATTTCTGTGTTTGTGAATTTGTCCATACTGCACTCAATTCCATGCAAGAGGTTTTCACCTAAATATTCCATGTTGTTCACCTATTTGTGGGAGATTTTTACTGCTATTTTTATCATATAGGATAACCTTTTTACTTGTCCATTATAGATGAGTGTTCTGATCTATACTAAAAATGACTCAAGCATCAGCTCGAGTCATTTTTAGTATAGCTTAGATTTTGTAAAAATTGTTTTATTAAAAGATATTATTTAACAGAAGTCGAAATTTAATCTAAAAAAACGACTAGAGCAAAGCGTCAACAAATCGTTTGGTAATTTGCTGTGGGCGTGTAATAGCTCCACCTACTACTACCGCATGAACATTGATATCTAATACGGAACGGGCAATTTCTGGTGTAGAAACGTTTCCTTCCGCAAGAACTTTCGCATGCTTCACTACTTCTACGATTTGTTTAATGACCGCGTAATTATTGAAATCAATCTTCAATCCTTGTGTCTCAGCTGTATAGCCATATAATGTTGGAGCAACGATATCAAATCCTAGTTGATCAGCATGAATGGCTTCTTCTACCGTTGAGACGTCTGCCATTAGAATCGCCTGAGGATATTTAGACCGTACCTCATGATAAAATTGATCTAATGTGCTTCCATCAGGTCTTATGCGCGCTGTTGCATCAGTGGCAATAATTTCAGCACCCGTTGTCATTAATGCATCAATCTCTTTTATAGTAGGAGTGATAAAAACAGGATTATCTCCATACACTTGCTTGATGATTCCGATTACTGGAAGGTCTACTTGCTTCTTGATCTCTAAAACGTCAGCGACCGAGTTTGCACGAATTCCCTTAGCACCGCCTTCTTTTGCTGCAACAGCCATGCGCCCCATGATGTGGGAGCTGTGTAAAGGCTCACCTTCTAAAGCCTGACAAGATACAATTAATCCTTTAGTGATTTGATCTAATACTGCTTGCATTTTATACACTCCCTTGTTCAAAATGATTTATTCATGTCCTAAATACTCTTCTACTTCGTTTTTTACAATGGTAACCTGTGGACCATATACGACTTGAATACCATTGCCTTTTTTCACAATCCCTTTTGAACCGGTTTGTTTAATCACATCATCCTTAACCAAGGAGTCATCTTTAACAGTTACTCGAAGTCTGGTTGCACAGCAATCTACTACATCAATATTAGTAGCTCCACCTAATCCTTCGACAATTGTTTTGGCACGATCAGTAGCTGTCACTTGTTGTGCAACAGTCTCTTCCTCATCTTCACGTCCAACAACTTTGAAATTTTTTCTCTTAATAAGGAATTTAAATGTGAAATAATATAAGAAGAACCAAGGAATACCGATTAGTAATACATAAATCCAATTTGTTTTAGCCATACCTTGAAGGATACCAAATAATGTGAAATCAATGAACCCTCCAGAAAAAGTTTGTCCAATTGTAATATTGAAGATATCAGCCATCATAAAGGCTAACCCATCAAACAGAGCATGAACAAAATAGAGAAGTGGAGCAACAAACAAGAAACTAAATTCAAGAGGCTCTGTGATTCCTGTTAAAAAAGAAGTTAAAGCTGCTGAAAGAAGGATCCCTGCAACGACTTTTTTATTTTTTGGTTTAGCGCAATGATAGATCGCAAGGGCTGCTCCTGGAAGACCAAACATCATCGTAATAAAACGACCTGACATAAACCTTGATACACCTTCATAATATTGTTCGGTGTTCGGGTCAGCTAATTGGGCAAAGAAGATATTTTGCGTCCCATTGACAATATGCCCGCCAATTTCCATCGTACCACCTAAAGCAGTTTGCCAAAATGGTAGGTAGAAAATATGATGTAATCCCATTGGTCCAAGCATACGAAGAATAAAGCCATAGAAAAATGTTCCGATTGTACCTGTGCTTGTAACTAATGAGCCTAATTGATTAATGAAAAGTTGGAAATAAGGCCAAACGATAAATAAAACAGCCCCCACGATAATCGCTGTAAAAGAAACAATGATCGGGATAAAACGAGAGCCTCCGAAAAATCCTAAAACTTGAGGTAACTGGATCTTATTGTATTTATTGTGTAATAAGGCCGCCACAATCCCAATGACAATCCCACCGAAAACACCTGTTTCTAATGTTTGGATACCAACCGCCATTCCTTGGCCAGCACCAGCTAAATTATCTTTAGCAAGATCCCCCGTAATGGAGAGTAGGGCATTGATTGAGCTGTTCATAACAAAATACCCAATCATTGCAGCCAGACCAGCTGTCCCTTTATCCGAACGGGCCAGGCCTACTGCAACACCGACTGCAAAAATAATCGGTAAGTTACCAAAAACGATACTCCCCGCAGAGCTCATTATGGTAAATATGGCTTGAAGCCATACAATATCTAAAAATGGATAAGCTGAAACCGTATTTGGATTCGATAGCGCTCCACCAATACCAAGCAGCAAGCCAGCAGCTGGTAAGACAGCAATCGGAAGCATAAATGATTTACCAAACTGTTGGGCTTTCTCAAAAACATTCTTCAAAACTATTACCTCCTTGTGTGTGAATCATGTTGTCTTATGTGTAAGGTATCCCTTATGGGCTTATTATATATATGTAAAAAAACGCTTTCAATGGAATAGTAGAAGTTATCAAGCTTTTTCAGTAATTTGACGAAAATTCGGAAATGACTTTCAATCGTGAAAACAATACTGATTATTCTAAAGATATTAATGATGATTGGAAGGGGTTTATGGGAAATTCAACTTGACGGAAAGAATAAATTTTACTTTTTCCACCAATTATTTCAGATGATTACGACTGATATAGATAAAGTCTAAGCGAAAATCGGGAGATCCCGAACCACATATCAAGACTTACGATTCAGAATCGAGATTTACGTGCCAGAAGGAATACATTACGATCTGTAATGAAAATAAAACGGAATTCTTGCAGTCAATATTAATCATTTGAATATTTGAAGGGGACTGACACCCTATTCTTGTGAAAAGACTTCAAAATTGTTAAATTATTTTGTAAACAGATAATTAATTAGGGTGGGATGGTTCATGAAGAGAGCTTTAATCATTATAGATGTACAAAATGCTTTTGATGATCAGAAATGGGGGAAACGAAATAATCCAAATGCAGAGGAAAATATAAGTAAGCTACTAAAGCTCTGGAGAAACAAGGGATGGCAAGTGATTCATATTCAACATTTGTCAGATTCTCTCCATTCTCTTTTTCATCGGAAAAATGATGGTTTCCTTATCAAAGAGTTGGTGAATCCACTAGAAGATGAAATTGTCCTAACTAAGAAGGTAAATAGTGCGTTTATCGGAACCAATTTAGAAGAGTTTCTAAGATCAAATGAGATCGGTACAGTTGTCATAACAGGTCTGACGACACCTCATTGTGTCTCGACAACGACAAGAATGAGTGGCAATTTAGGGTTTAATACATATCTTCTTTCAGACGCTACAGCAGCATTTGGGATGAAGGATCAAAATGATCAATATTATGATGCAGAGACAATCCACACTATTTCACTTGCTACTTTGCATGAAGAATTTGCTACCGTTATAACGACAGAGCAACTTATCAACAAGTTAAATCTAAGATAGAAACAAAATGTCTGTTTTAGAGTATCTTCTAGTGTAGAGTTTCATATAAATGAAGCCAGTACAAGATCTGGAAATTGTCGAATAGCAATGAAATGGAAATGGATGGCTGCACCATGTAAAAGGGTGCAGCCTTATGACATTTATGAACGCTGAATCATAGATGTAGAATAGCTTTTCACTAATTTCTGTAGATTTTTATGTCCTTCTCTTACTTTAATTGTTTCTTCAATGATTTTTTGGAAGCCTTCCAAGTCTTTGTCGGATGCATTCAATACGGATCTAGTCACACTTTCGGCGATTTGTTGTAAGTTTATTTCTGAACTCATAGACAACGACCACCTTTCCACTTATTTGTTAGGGCATGTGTTTCTCCACTTTACTTATTTATGGAAAGAGTGTGCAATATCCTGCTAGTAGCTTAATAAATTTATCTACAATTATCATCACGTTTCTTATTCGTTAGTGGAATTTCAACAAGATCGTAGGAGTTCGGATGGGGTGTTGCTTCTGAATCATCCCCTTCTTGGAAATCTTCCAATGTCTTTTAAATATACGATTAGACTTATTTTGCGGGAAGCGTTAAGTTCTTTAGAAACAGTAGGAAGCATCAATAGGCAGACCAAAGAAGGGAATAATTATTCTTAAAGTACGTGTTCAAAAAGGAGGATAAAAAGAGCCGAGAAGTTCGAGGAGCGCATCTCGAGAGGACCGGAACATATGCAGTTATACGTGAGAACCGAGAGACAGATCGATGACACAATTCGCAATCATTTTACCGGACTTTTGGAACAACCTTATAAAAGAGAAATTGATTTTTCAGAAAAATGAAGATATTATTATAAGTATATAACAATTATATACAGGAGAGGGTTTTTCTAATGAGGTCGATTTATACGGGGAAAACGAAGGATGTTTATGCCCTTGAAAACGGAAATTATTTATTGAAATTTAAAGATGATGTAACAGGGGAAAATGGTGTCTTCGATCCAGGAGCCAATACAGTCGGTTTAACGCTTGAAGGTGCGGGTCGAGCAGGCCTTAGTTTAACGAAGTACTTTTTTGAAATATTAAAAGAAAAAGAGATTCCTACACATTATATAGACGCTAATATTGAAGAAGCGACGATGACAGTGAAGCCAGCAACTGTATTCGGCAAAGGGCTTGAAGTAATCTGCCGTTACAAGGCAGTTGGAAGTTTTCTCCGTCGCTATGGGATGTATGCAGAAGAAGGGCAACCATTAGACGCATTTGTAGAAGTCACTTTGAAAGATGATGAACGCCAAGATCCGCCGATTAGCGAAGATGCACTTGATATGCTAGGTATCCTAACAAAAGCGGAATATACCGTATTAAAAGACCTTACCAAACAGATCGGTAACGTTGTAAAAGAAGAATTAGCGAAGAAAGATATCGAATTATACGATATTAAATTTGAATTTGGCAGAGTCGGCGAAGATAAGCAAATCGCGTTAATCGATGAAATCTCAGGAGGAAACATGAGAGCTTATAAAAATGGGACCTATATCGAGCCGCTGGAATTAGAGAAATTGATGTTGGAAGTTAACCTCTAGAGTATTCTTATGGTCGTGATTATCACTAAGGTGAAAAAAGGTTGCCATCGATAATTGATCGTTACTACCAGAGTTATCAAAACACCCCAATCTTGATCGCCTGTATGGGACTATGATAGGGGGTGTTTTTTTTGATCCCACCACTCATAACTGCCCAATCTAGTTGCGGCTCCTAGACCCTCTTATGCTTGTCAGGGCTGGGCAGTCGCCTCACTTTTTGAAGTAAAAGCCCGATTGGTGAGATACAGTGAAACTTACCTTAGTTCGTACTTTCGATCTTAGCGATAGTAGAACGGGACTAACAATCAGGGAGGGACGGAAAATCCCCACTGATTGAAGTTTCACTTTATTTCTTGCGGCGGCAGCCCACAATGGTTTTGTGCTTGGCACCATTGTAACACCAGGTAACACGGTGACAGTCATATTTTAGAGCCATTAGTTGCACAAGTGATTGAGGAAGTCGGAAAGCCTAAAGTTGTTGCCACAATAGTAGCCAGTTTAGGGTTAGAAGTTTAATATCAAGAGTTAAAAAGGCTGCTGCTTGAATATCACAAGAATACGTATATCTAATAGAGAATTCGTATAATATAAGGGGAACTAATAGGGTTTAGAGTTTACTGATTTTAATGTCTAAGAGTGTTCTTTTAAATAATTGCATTGTATTAAAGTAAGGAGAAAATAGATGAAGATTCGATTTGGCTATGTAGCGAATGCGATAGGCTTATGGGATGCAAGCCCTTCAAAGGCTTTAACTTTTACACGGTATTCAGCTCTCCCTAAAAACGAGCGAATGGAGAAACTCAAAACTGTCACCGCACAAAATTTACATCATACGAAAAGAATTTTGTATTATAATATCGCGCACGAAATAGAATTATATCGGTTTTCAAGCTCACTTGTACCCTTGGCAACCCATCCGGAAGTAAGGTGGGATTTCATTACTCCATTCAAAACCGAATGGGAAGAACTTGGTCAATTAATAAATCAATTTAAGCTTCGCCCGAGTTTTCACCCAAATCAATTTACACTTTTTACAAGCCCACGAGAAGAGGTGACCATGAATGCAGTGAGGGATATGCAATATCATTTTATGATGCTTGATGCTATGAATGCACTGGAGAGGGGAATTATTAATATTCATATTGGTGGAGCCTATGGGGATAAAGACATGTCATTAAGACGTTTTCATCAGAATATTAAAAGATTGCCAATAGAAATTAAAAAGCATATGACGCTTGAAAATGATGATAAAACCTATGAGGTTGAGGAAACGCTTATTACTTGTGAAAAAGAAAATATACCGATGATTCTTGATTATCATCACCATATGGCGAATAAAAGGGAGGTTGAACTTCCACTTTATTTACAACGCATCTTTAATACTTGGAACGATTCTAAGGCTGTACCAAAAGTCCACATTTCTTCGCCGAAATCAGATCAAGCCTATCGTTCCCACGCGGATTTTGTCTCTTTAGACTTCGTACTCCCATTCTTAAAAATGGCAAAGATACTTAATCAAGACTTTGACATTATGATAGAAGCAAAACAGAAGAACCTTGCCATGCACAAACTTATAGAAGAAGTAGCTTCAATTCGGGGAGTCAAACGTATATCAGGTTCTGCGGTGGAATGGTAAGTATAGATAGGAAGATTCTTCTTGTTTACTTAGACCATTTCCCTATTATAACTGGAAAGATGAGCTATTAATAATTTCTATTCTCCTTTTGATGAGGTGGAAAAAATGACAATTATACGTCTTGGCTATGTTGTCATTCGCAAATTGGAACGTATATCAATATTGAATTTACAAAATACACTTAGGCACCTTAAGCATAATGCAGCTTCTGACATTCATTTTTATCGTTTAACCTCTCGTCTTATTCCTTTGGCGAACCATGAAGAACTGCTTGATTGAAATTATATAAAACCACTAAAAGGACTGCTCCTTGAGATTGGAGATTTTGCTAAAAAACATAAGATAAGAATTGATTTTCATCCAGATCATTTTGTTATTATTAATTCCATGAAGAAACAGATTTTGAAAAATTCAATAAATACTTTAAAACTGCATTACTTATTACTAAAGGGGATGGGGATTGACTCAACTCATCGCTGTGTGATGCATGTGGGCGGCAATTATAAGGAAACTGAAAAATCACTCGAACGTTTTGTTGATAATTAGGTGATTGTTCCGAGATCCATTCAAAAAATGATCATGCTTGAAAATGATGAAACTTCGTTTACCTTAGAAGATACACACTACTTATGTGAAAAACTAGATATTCCGCTTGTATTCGATTATCATCATCACCTTGCCCATCATCAAAATACAAGTTGGGAAGATAACTGGAATCGGGTTGTGCAAACATGGAGGCATTCTCCACTTCCACTTAAAATGCACATTTCAAGTCCGAAAAGCGAAAAAGCGTACCGCCACCATTCAGATTATGTAGACATCGATATGTTTTTCAAGTTTTTGAAAGTGATAAATGGTAGCATCTCGCAAATGGACTGTATGATTAAGGCCAAGAGAAAAGACGAAGCATCATTTAAATTAATGGAAGAGGTCAAAAGAAGAGAGGATGTTGACCTCATTGATGGCTCTTCTTTTCGTATGAAGTAAATGGAAAGAAGAGCCAAAGAGAGGACTGTAGGAGTCTAATTAATTTGAGTTACTCTCCATTTTCTATAGTAAGCTCTTGAGGATGCTCGCCATGGATGTTTAATATACGGACAGTTTCAGGTTCTATTTGAAGAAACACGTAGTTTGGATCTTCAGGACCGTCAAACCATTTATTAAATGATTCGTCCCAAAATTGTTTTTTCAAAGCTTGTGAATCATTAATGGAAGATGTTCCTAAGATTTCAACATATGCATCGCTTTGTCCTTTTTCTTCATAACCTAACAATACAGAAACGGAAGGATTCTTTTCTATTTCTTCTATTTTCTCAGTATCCATTTTCGTTGGTGTAAATAATGTTAAGTCGTCATTATAGAACGTCATATACCGTGAATGGGGCTTGTTATTTTCAACAGATGAAAGAATACCGGTTCTGTGATCAGAGATAATTTTAGCCACCTGTTCTTTTAAAACTTGATTGCTCATTAATTCTACTCCTTTTCTTAAAGGTTATGGTTAATTTTCCTCTTAATTAGTGTAATTAAACTGTAAAAAATTCACTTTCGTGTTGGAGGGATAACCTTTACTAAAATGCCAATAATAAATAAAAAAAGGCGTGGTTTAGAATGGCAGCAAACGGTGTAGTAAACACATTAAATAATTTTTTAAAAGGGCAATACATGGGTATCCATGCTTATGAACACCACATACAGAAATTAAACGATCCTTACATAAAAAGTGAATTTCAAAGAATTCAACAAGATCATAAGAACCATGCCTTAAAAGTTGCTGAAAGAATTCAAAACCTTGGAGGAACACCAGTGGATGATGAAGGGATGGTTGGTTCCGTCCAAGGCTTTATTGGTCAATTTATGATTCCTGATACACCGGCTGGAATAATAGAAAGTGCATTAAAGGGAGAAGATTATTATGGGATCCAAGTGTCTGAAAAAATTGTAAAAGGGGATTTAGACCCTGAAAGTCGACAATTAATTGAGGGGATATTAGATAAGGACAGAGAGCATGTTAATTTCTTAAATCAATTAGTTAACGAGAATAGACCGTCATGATAGCATTTCTTTTCTTAACGTTCCCTGTCCTTAATTACTAAATTACTATATAAAGAAAAGGAATGGTTAGGAAGTGGGAACGACGAGTGCGCTGATTTGTTTATTGATTCAATCACAAGCACTATAAGAGAATTTTATGCGCTTAATAATTCATTCATGGAATGCAATATTTGTTCTATTGTTTCTTCACCAACTTTTACCCATCTACTTTTATCTCTTATATCCCCGTCTTTATCCAAAGGCTCTTGAAATTGATTAAGTCCTGTGGAAGCTGTTAGTAAAGAGTTTTCATCATAGTCTAACCCAATATTCACTACATGTTTAATAACATAAGGTGTTCCAAACTCAATATAGGCATTAGAATGATCTAATGCCTCTGTCAAAATATTAAAAGGGATTCTTAAATAGATCGTTTCCCCGCCTTCCCGCCATAAAACTGCATCGAATTTCCCTTGATCATATTCAAAATTACTACAGAAACTACACCCATAGGAGTTAAACATTTTTCGAGCAAGTCCAAATTTGGCTTTTTTTTCTTATAATTCTGAGTTTAATTTGATCATCACCATTCACCTCTAATAAAAGTATTTATTATTACTATTATTTTCAAAAAATAGGGGGAAATACATGAAAATGCGGGTCGAATGTAATTAGAGATATACGATGAAAAACTGCTTTCTAAGTGAAAAGAGATAGGTCGAGATTGAATGGATGTTTAATTTTTACAAATAGGTTAATTTGTTTATTGTTTGAGTAAATTGTACTCCAAGAGAATCAAAGAGAAAGGACGAACTCTTTACGATTCCATCCTTTAACTAAACTACTATTGAAATTTTATCCCGCATTAACGAGTAGTAAGACCCCCACCTCAAGACTTAGAAGGATCGAAGAAGTGTAGGTAGGGGACAACTGCCCGTAAAAGCCCGATTGGTTCAACTAACAATCAGTGGGGGATGAAGAAACCCCCCACTGATTGAAGTTTCACTTTATTGTTTCATTTGGTTCAGTTCCTGAATGCATTCTTGAACAAGAGTAACTCCTTGGCTCATGGATGCCCCACCGCCAAATGCTGCAGCCACACCTATAGTTTCAAGAATGTCTTGTTCTGAGCAACCTTGATCAAGGCATCCTTTTGTATGATAGATGATACAATACTCGTCCTGAGCATGGAGACTGATGCCTAATGCGATTAATTGTTTTTCTTTTTGAGATAAAGTACCTTCTTTAAAGCATTCTTCAGTAAAAGAATTAAATTGTTTTGCAAATTCAGGCATTTTTTCGGTGAACAATCCAAGTCCTTTTTTATATTTAATAAGTGCCTCTTCAGTAGAGTTTCTAGTTTCAAAATCCATTTATCATTAACCCCATTTCAAAAATAGTTATGTTTATCAAATTTATTATGAGCAGAATGTGTATGTTTAAACAAAATATTATTATAAATTTCAAACCTTTTACATAATCAAGAAAACATAATTTTAAGAGCTAAAGGCAAACCTTTAATAATGAATAACTTTAACTAGTACTTCTTAAAGAAAAGGGTGATGTAAATGGAACTTTATAACGAAAATCAAACATATCATGCTGGAGATGTTGTCTATGTTTTTTACCGTAACCCGCACACGCAGGATGTAGCAAATATCCAGGCAGCAGCAGTTGTAAATAACCCTGAGAATCCCAAGGAATTAGCTATTTTTCTTTATGAAACTTATTATCCGCTATCCAGTGAAATGGCCATTTACTCTACAGAAAAAGAGGCGAATCAAGCCTTCAATTATTATTATGGAGACGTATCAGAGGGGACAGTGGAATGAATATGCCATTTACACCTAAGCTCGTATATTTTGAACCCAATGCGTTAGATTATCCATTAGGAAGAGAGCTTAAAGAAAAATTTGAAAAAATGGATGTTGAAATACGATATACGACTTCCCATAATCAAGTAAGGAATCTCCCAGGAGAAAATGATTTTCAAAGATATCGAGTAGCAAAATCCACGTTAGTAGTTGGAATTAGAAAAACGCTTAAATTTGACACATCAAAGCCATCAGCAGAGTATGCTATCCCTTTTGCAACAGGCTGTATGGGTCATTGTCATTATTGCTATTTACAAACTACGATGGGGAGTAAGCCATATATCCGTACGTATGTTAATGTCGAGGAAATCCTGGAAGCTGCCGACAAATATATGGAGGAACGCGCGCCCGAACTGACTAGGTTTGAAGCATCCTGTACATCTGATATTGTTGGGATTGATCATTTAACCCATACGTTAAAACGGGCGATTGAACATTTTGGTGAATCAGAACATGGAAAATTAAGGTTTGTAACAAAATTTCATCATGTAGATCACTTACTTGATGCTAAACATAATGGAAATACAAGGTTTCGATTTAGTGTTAACGCTGATTATGTGATTAAGAACTTTGAGCCAGGGACTTCTCCTCTAGTAAAAAGAATTGAGGCTGCAGGAAAAGTTGCAAGAGCCGGATATCCACTCGGGTTTATAGTAGCACCCATTTATCTTCATGAAGGGTGGGAGGATGGATACTATCGTATGTTTGAGCGTTTGAATGAGGAATTGCCTTTAGAAGCTAAAAAAGATCTAACATTTGAGTTTATTCAGCATCGATTTACTAAGCCAGCTAAGAGAGTAATCGAAAAAAACTACCCCATGACAAAATTAGAATTAATTGAAGAGAAAAGAAGGTACAAGTGGGGGAAATATGGAATAGGAAAATATATTTATCAAAAAGAGGAAGAAGAGGACATGAAAAAACATCTATACACCTATATGGAAAAATTTTTCCCAAATGCTAAATTAGAATATTTCACATGAAGAATACCATTAAATACTAAATTTGTTAATATATCATTGAACTTTTTGGAATAGCATAATTCTACTTATAAAGGTAACAATAAAGATGGTGAATATACACCAACTAACTGCGATGTAGGGGGATTTTACTATGAATATTCGTGAAGGTCTAATACCAACTGCATTAGGATCTGTTGTAACGACTACAGGTTACGTAATGAAACAAAATCGTGGATCAAACAAAATGATTGCAAATACCATTTTTGGTTTCGGTTTAGCACACGTAGTATTGGGCGTAATAGACCTTGTAGAGCATCGTCGTTAGGGAATAAGAAGGCCGAGCAGTGTTATATGCTCGGCCTTCTACACTTATTGAGGTTATAGAGTATGGAGATAATGTCATTGTCGCATCAACAAGCTTAAAATTAATGAGAAACAAAAAGGTAAATATCAGCAGGATTCGGGATCAAAATGTCATAGAGAGCATGTGAGTCGTGTTCCAGATTACGGAGCAAAAGGTGTGGATCTAGAGATGTAAAGGGTTTAGTAATTTAACTAATAACACTAATCGATAATTGTATCGTAGAAAATAGAGAAATAGGATGATTATCTCCAAAATTATCCTACGTAACGGTTACATTCGTTTAGGTAATTGTAATCGTTGGTCAATTGTGTAGCTCATTCTTCTGTTATAGTTATTTAATAATAGGGTTCTTATTCTTTTGTAAGTTAATTATGTATGGGCTAAACGGTAAAAACTGATCAGTCTATTCATTAGCAATAGAATACACTCAATTGATAAGTTTTTGATTCCTTGATATTGTTAGCTTAATAGAACCTCAATAACACCTATCAAAAATACATATTAAAAAGGGAAGAAAAATGATCTATGGATATGCTCGGGGTAAGTATTCAAGAACAACACCTAGATTAAAGAAAAGTAGCTTTCAGGAATTAAAATAGCCAAACAAAAGGGAAATCGAGGAAGGGTAAAAAAATATATAAATAAACATTCAGGAATGAACCATGCCCTTGAAGTACGAAAAAACAGATAAAACTGTTAAGGAGATTGGTACAATTACAAGACTCAGTCAGGCAGCGATTTATCGGAAGCTAAAGGAAATGGAAAAAGATAAGTTGTGAAAATTGGGAATTTATTCATATGTGGACCTTTTTCCTCGATTCATTTCTTTACCCCTTAAAAAGAATATTAATGGAGGTTTTAAAATGGACAAATTCATGGAACGAGCAGTAGAACTAGCGATTGAAAATGTTCGTTGTGGCGGTCAACCTTTTGGTGCAGTACTTGTCAAAAATAACAAGGTTGTAGCTGAAGGCGTGAATGAACTGCACAAAGCGTATGATGTTAGCGGGCATGCGGAATTGCTTGCTATCCGGCGCGTGCAAGAGCAAGTACAAACGAATGATCTATCAGGTTATACAATGTATGCAAGTGGGGAGCCTTGTCCGATGTGTTTATCAGCCATGTACTTTGCTGGAATCGAAAAGGTTTTTTATTGTGCATCAGTTGAGAATGCGGTTGAAGTGGGATTAGGGAAATCAAAAGATATATATGACGACTTACAAAAAACAAAAGCAGAACGCGCACTTTCGATGATACAAATGCCGTTGAAAGCAGGGCAAGAAAATCCAATGAAGCTTTGGAAAGAGCAATCATGATGTTGGAGAAATGTGGGTTTTGCAAGAATGATCAAACATTATTATAAAAGAGTGTTCTCACTGAATCAAAAGAGCGTATTTTGATGATGATTGTTATCAAAACACGCTCTTTCTTTTTGTTTGCTAATCATTAATAGTTGAACATTTTACTAGATATGCCAACCTCATCTTTTTTCAATATACACTTCTCCAAGAATTTCTTTACTTTCATAATCTTCAGCTGAAAGTTCTGTTTGTAAAAAAGAATTTACTTCGCTTTGTTCCACATCATATAGAACTTCTATTTCTTTGGAGAACAAGAGACCTTCTTTTTCAAGAGTTTTGGTTAATTCAGGAACGGGCTGTGCTTGAGGCTTTTTCGCAAGTACTTGTTCTAGTCCATTTACATAGAATTCAAGTGGACGTGCACCAACGATTTTTACCCCTTTATTCTCTTCGTTTACCATGATGATTGTTGGGAATCCGCGTACGCCAAGACTTCTAGCAAGGGCAAAGTCTTGATCTAAAAGTTTTTGTCCAGTTGGAAGTTCTGCTTCTTTCACGATAGATTCTCCGTCAAGGCCCATTTGATTGACAAGATTAATCAAAATTTGTTCTTCGCCGATATTTTGATTAAAAGCAAAAACCGCTTCTCTTGCGCGACGTAAGAAAGTCTTAGCTAGCTTCTCATCTTTTTGTTGAATGATTTTAAATACTCGAGAAGGTGGGTAGGATGATTGAATCGGATTCGTAAGGAATAATGAGCCGTCAATCGGCATACGGGAATGTTCGCCAACTTCTCTCCAGTGACCAGCTACATCTGCAGGACCACCAATCCCATTCGCTACGTCAGCAAAGCCATCCCAACTTTCTAGTAATCCACCCATTACAGTGTGGAATTTAATATACTGTCCGTACTGCTCTTCGAACTTTCGTAAAACTGGCTCAAGCGCCCAGCAATGAGAGCAGATAGGGTCTGTTACATAATAAAGGTTAATCACTTCTTGAGGTTGGTTCAAATCAATCGTTTCCATTGCGTCTTCGCCTGGGTCACCGCATACTCCTGTTTCTAAGTCACAAACCATATTATTTTTCTTCATTTTATTTTCCTCATTTCTTTATTGATTTTTATACTGTTGTGCCCACTCTTGGATCGGCACGAGGGCATTTGTCAAGGCGCGGCCTTTTTCTGTTAACTCATACGAAATACTGACGGATGAGCCAGTTTTCACTTTTTTTTTAATTAATTCATACTCGATAAGCTCGGAAAGTTTTTGCGAAAGAGCTCTAGGCGTAATATCTGTAAGATCCCTTTTTATCTCAGAAAAATGAGCTGAGCCATTTGGACAAAGGGACAAGTAATGGATAATTAACCCGTTCCACTTCTTACCTAATATTTGCATCGAAAATTCTAAATAAGGACAAATATTAATAAAATCACCTTCTTTGTATATTAAGTATATCGAGTATAAAAAATATATCAAGTGGTTTTTGTTAGATGAATGAATCAATTTTGAAAGTTAAACTGGGATCAATAAAAAGCCAACCATTCATAATAGGGTGAAAGTTAGCTTTACTTTGAGATCATTATTTAATTCAATTATCGATTTCATTTTTCTCCAGTTTATCTTTTACAAAATTGATCCAAGTTCTTGTTGCGAGAGAAATATAGCTTCCTTTTCGCCAAGCGATGCCAATTTGCCAATTTACTTGTTGATCAATGAGAGGCAGTACATTTATCCCCTTATTCCTTACCGTTATCTCGTTCACACTGCTTTGGGGGAGGATGGTGATTCCCATATTAAATGAAACCAATTCTAGTATGAACTTCCATTGGGACGTTTCACAAATGATATTTGGTTCAAACCCTATTCTTCTGCACTCCTTCATAATTAAGTTGTGAACGGTAAATCCTTCACGAAAAATGATAAATTTTTCATTCTGTAATTCTGACCAATTTACTTGCTCCTTGTTTGCAAGCTCATGATCTTGGTGCACGAGAAGACGAAGATCCCCATTCAGAAAAGAAAAGTAGTTAAATGTTTCATCAGTAGGTAAATCGACAACAACTACATCTAGATCGCCATTAATTAAGGCCTTTTTTAAATGACTAGCACCATCCTCAACGAATTGAATGGTGATTTCAGGGTATAAATTGTAGAATTCTGACATAATTCTAGTAAGAATTTCCGTTCCAACTGAGGAGTAAATCCCCATTTTAACAGTGCCTTTATGTCCGTTTTTAATATCATCCAATTCTTGGTGAAAATGTTGTAAGGATTGGGAAATTTGTTGGCCGTATTGAAAAAGTAATCGTCCTGTATCAGTAAGTTCTAACTTTCTTGTTGTCCGGACCAATAACGTTACTCCTAATTCATTTTCTAAGTCCTTTACAACGTTACTAATAGTAGGCTGAGAAATATACAAGTGTTCTGCTGCTTTTGAAAAGCTTCCATATTTGACTACTTCGGAAAAGTATTGAATTTGTCTGATTTCCATTCATTTACCTCATTTATAAATATTACAAATATATACTATAGAAATTATGTATTTATATTATAAATTAATATTGATTATACTATACTACAAAACCAATAGTAAAAATAAGGAATGAGATTTTAGTCTTGCAAAGAATTGCTTCATTTTGCAATTCAAATACTTTTTTTGCAAATATAAAAGAGGAGAGGTTCAATCATGGCGTTTAAAAAAGAAATGGTAGTCGGCATTTGGAGTTTAGTTTCATACGAAGTGACGGACAATGAAGGGAATAAAACATTTCCAATGGGGGAAGATTGCACAGGCTTTATTATGTATCATCCAGAAGGGTATATGTCAGCACAAATGATGAGTCCAGGACGTCCGGCATATGCATCAGGTGCGTTACATACTGGAACAAAAGAAGAGATGGCAGCTGCAGCTCAAGGTTATCTTGCTTACTGTGGCCCTTATGAAGTGGATGAAGAGAACCTCATCGTAACCCATCATATGTCAGTTAGCATGAATCCAACATGGTTGGGCGATACGCAACCACGTTATGTCAAACTTAATGGGGATTTACTTGAAATTGCGAGCCCACCCGTTATTGTGGACGGCAAAGAACAAAATACGAAATTAATCTGGAAACGAGCTTAAGCAGTCTATTTAAACAATGGAGGATAAGAATCATGACAACACAAAAAGAACGTACAGTACTCGTAACAGGAGCAGCACAAGGGATCGGCTATGCCATTGCAGAATCTTTTATAAATAATGGGGACTTTGTAGCGATCTTGGATTTAAATTTAGAAGCAGCAGAAAGTGCAGCAACAAAGCTAGGAAATGCAAAGGGATATAAAGTTGATGTTGCAAACGAAGAGAATGTGAAAACTGCTATTGATCAAATCATTGCTGAACGAGGAACTGTTGATGTATTAGTTAATAATGCAGGTCTGCAACATATTTCTCCAGTAGAAGATTTCCCTTTAGAGAAATGGAATCTTTTAATCAACGTTATTTTGACTGGAACATTCTTAATGACAAAACATGTTCTTCCTACTATGAAAAAACAACAAAAAGGACGGATTATTAATATATCCTCTGCACATGGCAGAGTGCCTGATGCTTATAAATCTGCATATTGCGCTGCTAAATATGGCCAAGTAGGATTTACTCAAGTAACGGCACTAGAAACGGCACAAGACGGTATCACATGTAATACGATTATGCCTGGACCAGTACGTACAGAATTAATTGAGAAACAATTACCGAAACTAGCAGCACAGGATGGAACAACAGTAGAAGAAGCGCTAAATCACCACATCTTAGGTAAGCAATGGATGAAACGTTTACTTGAGCCTTCAGAAATTGGTGCTACAGCTGTTTTCTTAGCTTCAGACGGTGCAGCTGCAATTACAGGTGAAGGAATCGGGGTTACAGGCGGGATTTAATTTGCTTGTACCTAGCTATTTTTAGATGGATCTTGTCGGAATAGGTATAAGTGCATTTTCAGCAACTCTAGATGTATCGCTCATAGTAGATATATGTGAAGAATGACAGACAAATTAGAGGATGTCCCATAAATAAGGGTCAGATCACGCAACGCCTACATACAGTTTATAGTGTAGTAAGTAACACTATAAACCATGTGCTGAGTGCGAGGTCAGACCCTTCTTGGACATCCTTTTTGTGTTGTTTTAAAAGAGCTACCGGCAAAATCTAGTAATCTTCTTGGAATGACTACAGCCTAATCTTTCAGGTCTTCTTTTCATGCATTGAAAATAAGATATAAAGATGTATATATAGAAGAAAGTAGGGTGAGCGTGATGGAAGAAGAAAAAAATCTTGATCTTGAGCATAAGTTAGATGAAGTGATTAAAAGATTAGACCAAATGGAAAAGCAGAACCAGAATCAGAATCATGGAAGCTTGTTTGGTCATAATGTATGGGTACTCGTACCGATTGTCGCGATTGTTATGTGGGGGTTACAAAGGATATTATAATTCCAGCGTATACGTCCATTCGATTTTGAGAGGAACTATTCACCTAAAAAACGATGGAAGCATTTGGAAAAGGTTGTTCCCAAGGAGTCAGACCTCACACTTTATATACCGTTTATTGTGTCATTTAAACGATATTAAGTAGATGTGGGGTTCTGCCCCTTTCGTTATGGGACAGCCTTTTTTTGCCTTTTTGGAGGTTTTCAAATTTGTAATGTTACTTAGTTTTTGTTAACATATAATTAAGTAACATTAGGAGGAAGCCAATGGAGTATGTCGATCCGATAAAAGACATCGATAATATTATTGCAATGAAAGAAGTTTTAGAGAAGCAATCAAAGCGGGATTTATTGCTTTTTGTATTTGGGATTAACACAGGGATTAGAATTAGTGATTTACTTTCGCTTAAAGTGGCTGATATTTGGGACGGGACAAAGGTAAAAGAATTTCTCTGTCTCCGTGATGATAAGAATGATGAAGAGAAGGCATATTATATAAATAATAGCGTGAAATGTGTTTTAAACAATTACTTGGAAAGTTTAGACTTTACGAGCAGTGACTATCTTTTTAAGTCAAAAAAGAATGCACAGCCGATTACACGCCAGCAAGCGTATCGCATCATAAACCATGCAGCGAAAGAAGTGGGGATCACGGGGAAAATAGGTACACATACTCTTAGAAAAACTTTCGGATATCATGCGTATCGCAAAGGGATCGCGATTTCCATTTTAATGTCGATTTATCATCACCATTACCCAGCAGAAACCTTACGTTATTTAGGAATTGAAAAGTCTGAGGAACAACTGATAAAGGTGGATGTTAATCTGTAAAAGGTCAGAAGAGAGGACTGACGTTTTTAGATCAATCAATTAACGGCAAAAAACCCTCCACTAAAAGCACCTAGCGGAGGATTGTATATCGTTATTGTTGATCGTCATATGTTTCGAGCGTCATGTCAACATTCGTTAAATCATGGATAAGGTCATCCGTAACATGAACTTGTAGCGTTTCTTTGTTTTTCATGAATTTGAAAATACCATTATTAAAATCAGTGCCATGTTCTTTGAAGAAGATTCCTTCAAATTCAACATTTTTTGTATGAATGAAGGTAACTCGGTAATAGTCTCCTTCTTTCACAAGGTATGCACGGACTCCTTTCTCAAAGTGGCCCTCTTCGTCTTTAAGCGAACGAGCAACTGAGATGATATGAAGATCGATAAATGGAATTTCACGTAATAACGAGTTAATTACGGATCCCCTTGCGATTTGTTCCCAACGGCTTTGAGCTGTTTGACCGAGAATAATCTGTGTAATATGTTTTTCCCTCGCTATTTCAGCAATTACTTTAGTAACAGGCCGTTTTTCATTATCTCTAATGATAAATGCTTCGGCGCTATGTTGATCTGCTAATTGTTTCCATCTTTCAATATAAAATGATTTTTCCGCATCCAATTCATCAAATGGTTTTGGGTCAACAGTTAGGATATAGAGTGGGCAATCAAGCATATTTGCAATTTTACAGCCACGTTGAATGAGGCGCTCTCCGTTTGGTCCATAATAAACGCAGACGAGGATGCTTTCATCCATACGCCCTTTCAATTTCTTCATTTTTAAGTTCACCTCGAGTTGATGTGAATGTAACAGGATTTTACATTCCGTTAAACTATGTATGACTATAGCTTATGGTTCATCAACAGTCAATCAAATAAAGAAAGTTCCAGGAATGCCTATTTAGGAGAGCATGTTTTAATGCAAAGGGTCAGACCCCGCAACAACTAAATCCAGTACATTTTACATGTATGAAACACTACAAATTGATTAAGAGTACGAGATCGGACCCTTATGAGACACCATCTTCATTATATTCACAACTTTAATAAAAGGAGGGGGATTGATTGAATTGGTTACCCATTATGATATTGATTCCATTTATTTTTGCAATATTTGTTCCACTCATTTATAAACGCTTTACACCACGCGTTCATACGGGTTGGTTTGTATTTTTTGTGCCGCTTACATTATTCATCTATCTATTACGTTATATCCCGGCTATTTCTAAGGGGGAGACCATTCATAATACGATACCATGGATTCCGTCTGTAGGTATTAATTACACCACTTATTTGGACGGATTAGGTCTTATTTTTGGCCTTCTGATTACTGGGGTTGGCGCGCTCGTTATTCTATACTCCATTTATTACATGTCAAAACACCGCGAAGCACTTCATAACTTTTATGTTTATTTGCTTTTATTCATGGGTGCGATGCTTGGACTTGTCTTCTCTGATAACATTCTAGTCTTATATGTTTTTTGGGAATTAACAAGTATCTCCTCGTTTTTATTAATTGCGTATTGGTCACATCGAAAAAAATCCCGTCAAGGTGCTCTAAAATCGATGCTTATCACGATATTCGGGGGGCTTGCGATGCTTAGTGGGTTCATCATGCTTTCCATGATGACAAATACGTATAGCATTCGTGAAATGATAACCGAAGTAGATGGCATGATTGCAAATTCTTTATTTCTTCCAGCTATGATTTTAATTCTATTAGGAGCTTTCACAAAATCTGCCCAATTTCCATTTAGTACTTGGTTACCTGATGCAATGGAAGCACCGACACCGATTAGTGCCTATTTGCATTCTGCTACGATGGTAAAAGCAGGGATTTACTTAGTTGCCCGATTTACCCCTGTTTTCGGAGGTAGCTCGGAATGGTTTTGGATTGTTTCAGGAGTAGGGATGATTACCTTACTATATGGCTCTGTAAATGCCGTAAAACAAACGGATCTAAAAGCATTATTGGCCTATTCGACGATTAGTCAATTAGGGTTGATTATGAGCTTACTTGGTTTGGGGTCCGCTGCGATGTATTTTGGACATGGCGATGAGTCAACGATGTATGCAGTGGCTGTTTTAGCCGCCATTTTTCACCTAATTAACCACGCTACCTTTAAAGGAAGTCTGTTTATGGTCGTCGGCATCATTGACCATGAAACAGGAACGCGTGACATTCGTAAATTAGGCGGTTTAATGCATCTTATGCCAATTTCCTTTACGCTTACGATTATTGGTAGTTTTTCCATGGCAGGTCTGCCTCCATTTAACGGTTTTTTGAGCAAAGAACTGTTTTTCACAGGTGTATTACAGGCCGCGCAACTGAATGTGTTTAATATGGAGACTTTCGGAATGGTTTTTCCTGTTATTGCATGGGTAGCCAGTGTTTTCACATTCATTTATTGTATGATTCTCGTATTTAAAACATTTACAGGGAAGTATCAACCAAAGCGGCTGGAAAAGGAAGCACATGAAGCTCCAATCGGGATGCTGATTCCACCGATCATATTAGCTTCTCTTGTTATTGCCATCTTCTTTTTCCCAAATGTCGTTTCAAAGTACCTTCTTCAGCCAGCCGTCGTCGCCATCTTACCGGATTTTGCTCAAAATGGTGGCGCTCATGTACAAATTAGTGCTTGGCATGGTTGGAATACAGAGTTATTCATGACAATTGGCGTTGTCGCTTTAGGTCTATTCATGTTCATTTATTTGAAAAAATGGATCAGAATCTATGGAGTTTTTCCTCAATCGTTGACATTAGATCATCTCTATAATCAGGGAATTGAGAAAACTGAGTCTATTTCATATCGATTGACGAACCGTTATATGACGGGCTCGATCCGTGACTATTTAGTCTATATATTCACATTTATGATTCTGATGTTAGGTGGGGCTATTTGGCTGTTGAATGGTATATCCTTTGATTCTTCAAATGATGCGCCGATTAGTATGTATGAAGGTGGATTAGTAGCAGGGATGGTCATTGCTGCATGTACCGTACTTTTTTCAAAGTCAAGGATGACTTCCCTTATTGCTGTTGGTGCTCTCGGTTTTCTAGTATCCATGCTTTTCGTTATTTTCCGAGCACCGGATTTAGCACTTACTCAATTGGTCGTTGAAACTGTGACAACTGCTTTGTTTTTATTATGTTTCTATCATCTACCAGATTTCAGCAAGAATATCGGTCGAATGCGATTCAAAGCGACGAACCTCATTATTTCTATTGGAGTAGGCATGGTTGTAACTATCTTAGCGTTGTCTGTCAATGGAAATCGTCTCTTTAAACCAATTTCAAGCTATTTTGAGGACTCGTATGAGCTTGCTGGTGCTAGAAACATCGTAAACGCAATCCTGGTTGATTTCCGTGGATTTGACACAATGCTGGAAATTTCCGTTCTGTGTATCGCAGGTCTAGGAGTGTACACATTAATAAAGCTTCGATTAACAGGGAGGGATAAGGAATGAAGAAGCCAAATGATGTCATTTTACATTCAGTTACAAAAGTGGCTGTCGTGATTATCCTGACATTCTCTATTGATCTTTTCTTCGCTGGTCATCATGACCCTGGTGGAGGATTTATAGGAGGACTTGGTTTTGCGTCAGCCTTGACTCTGCTACTTTTGGCTTTTGATATTGAATGGGTTCGTGAAAACATTCCAATCGATTTTAAGGTGGTTACAGCAAGTGGAGTATTAATTGCTGTACTTACTGGTCTAGGCAGTTTGGTTTTCGATGCCCCATTTTTAAGTCAAACATTCAATTATTTCAACTTGCCTATTTTCGGGAAGACTGAACTTGCCACCGCCGTTATTTTTGATTTTGGAGTGGCATTGGCTGTCATCGGAACAGCTGTCACGATTATTATGAGTATTGCGGAGGATCGATAAGATGGAAACATTAATGTCTATCCTTGTTGGACTATTATTTTCAATAGGCACGTATTTAATATTGTCGAAAACTTTGTTAAGGATCGTATTAGGAGCATCCATTATCAGTCATGGGGTCAATTTACTCATTCTTACGATGGGCGGATTAAAGAAAGGGGGTCTCCCGCTATTAGGTGAGAATAACCTTTCTTATACAGATGCCTTACCCCAGGCGTTAATTCTAACAGCGATCGTCATTAATTTTGCCGTGACTGCACTTTTTTTAGTGCTATGTTATCGCACGTATCAAGTTGTAGGCACGGATGATTCGGAGCAATTGAGAGGTAATGAAGATGAATAATATTGTACTACTGCCAATTATTATCCCGTTAATTACTGGGATGATTATGGTTATCTTTCGGAAAAATATCCGGTTTCAACGGGCTTTTAGTGTCTTTGCCATTTTAGCAACTGGAGGGGTATCGGTTTTTCTGATGGCGCAAATTAGAACGAAGGGAATTCAAACCCTTCAGTTAGGTGGATGGCAGGCTCCTTTTGGGATTAGCATGGTGGCAGATATGTTTTCCGCTTTGCTTCTTCTCACAACAAGTTTCGTTTCGTTATGTTGTTTACTATTTGCTTTCCGTTCCATTGGGAAAGAGCGAGAAGCGTCATATTTTTACCCGATGTTTTTATTCCTTATTACAGGGGTTAATGGCTCCTTTTTAACTGGAGATTTATTTAACTTATACGTTTGTTTTGAAGTGATGTTGATTTCGTCTTATGTTCTTATCTCCTTAGGGGGAACGAAAAAACAGTTACGGGAGTCGATTAAATATGTCCTGACAAATATCGTTTCGTCCTTCCTTTTTCTGGTGGCGATTGCGTATTTATATGCGATGACAGGGACTTTAAACCTTGCTCATCTGTCTGTGCGTATTGCTGAGGCAGGACAAGATGGACTCATGACAACCGTTGCGATTTTGTTTTTAATTGTATTTAGTATGAAAGCTGCTCTCTTCCTATTTTTTTGGCTGCCTGGCTCTTATAGTGCCCCGCCAACTGCCATTGCTGCTCTTTTTGCAGGATTACTAACAAAAGTAGGGATATATGCTTTATTTCGTATGTTCACGCTTGTATTTTATCATGAGCCGCAAATCACTCATTTAATTATTGGTGTTTTAGGTGCATTGACGATGTTGTTAGGCGCCATCGGAGCCATTGCTTATTGGGATATTAAAAAAATCCTTACGTATAACGTCATGGTAGGGGTAGGGTTTATTATGGCAGGTTTGGCATCCTTTACGCCAGTGGCTATGGCTGGCTCCATTTCCTATCTAATTCATGACATGATTATTAAAGCCCTTATCTTCCTTATTGGTGGAACGATGATTCATCTTACTGGAACGAGTAAGCTCAAAGAAATCAGTGGACTCATCGGCACACATTCATATTTAGGCTGGATGTTCTTTATCGCTGCACTATCACTTTCAGGGATTCCGCCACTGAGTGGTTTTCTTGGCAAAGTTTTTATTACACAAGGGACGTTTGAAACAGGGTACTATTGGCTCGGTGCAATGGGTCTCATTACGAGCTTAATGGTATTGTTTTCTATCATGAAAATCTTTATGAACGGCTTTTGGGGTGAAACCTATTTAAGTCAAGAGATGGAAAAAGGGACAACGAAAGGATTGATGTTCCCTATTGGCCTTCTAACGGTTGCAACCATTGCTTTAGGAGTAGGGGCAGAGGGGATTTTTGAGTATGTGAATCTTGCAGCTGAAAGTTTAATGAACCCGAAGCTTTATATCGAAGCGGTATTTCGGGGAAATGTAATGCCTTAGGATAAGTCAGTTATTGCTTGGGAAACGATCTGAAATGACGTAGGCAACCTAATTTGTCTGTCCGTATTGAGCGTCTAGCTTACTGTGAAAAAGATGATTGCGTAAATTTGGTAAAGACACCTTTAGAGTTTGATCGCTATTTTCCTCGTAAGCTACCAAAGGCGCGTTGATAGTATATATCGAGATAAAACTACAATTCATATAGTTTGCCTGTCAAAAGCTTGTCCTGTATTTTTTGAAATGATTGAAAGGGGTGAATGAATATGCCTTTCCAAGTATTAATCAATCTATTTATTGCTCTATTATGGATGTTTCTTCAAGATGAATGGAGCGTGTTAACTTTTTTTAGCGGCTATTTAGTTGGGTTGCTTATTCTTTTTCTGATGCGTCGTTTTTTTCCTCACACCTTTTATTTGATTACTTTTCTTTCTATTTTGAAATTATTTCTCGTCTTCATTCGAGAATTGATTACGTCAAGTGTACTTGTGATTCGACAAGTGATACGGCCGAGGATCAATATTACCCCGGGAATTTTCTCTTTGAAAACGGAATTAGAAGGGGATTTGGAAGTTACTCTACTCGCTTTACTCCTGACTTTAACTCCAGGTTCTGTTGTGGTTGAAATTTCTTCGGATTCGAAGGTATTTTACATTCATGCGATGGACATTCCAGAATCTAGCGATGCTGTTATTAAGTCGAGTAAAGTATTTGAGAAGGCCATTAAGGATGTGACTCGTAAATGTTCAAATTAATCTTGATGATTTCTTTATTTTTCTTGACCCTTTCTATGATAGTTGCTCTTTACCGGGTAATAAAAGGGCCTTCCATGCCTGACCGGGTTCAGGCGTTAGATACAATAAGCATTAGCTTAATTGGGGGTGTGGCCATTTGTTCTGTTTTGTTTCATACTCATGCCTTACTAGAAATCATCTTGATACTCGGTATTCTTTCGTTTGTCGGAACGATAGCTTTTGCAAGATTTATCGAAAGGGGTGTTGTCATTGAACGCAAACGTATCAAGTGAAGTCATTGCTGCTGTCCTTATTTTGGTCGGTACGCTTTTTAGCTTTCTTAGCGCAGTCGGCTTAATTCGATTACCTGATGTGTATACCCGTTCACATGCAGCGTCCAAAAGTTCAACTCTCGGTGTCCTTTGTACGCTACTCGGGACATTACTTTATTTCTGGATAACGGATGGATATTTCAGTATCCGCTTGATTTTGGGTATTTTCTTTGTGTTCCTAACTGCTCCGGTTGCGGCTCATCTTATTTGCCGAGCTGCTTATCGCTCAAATGTAGAGCTGGCAAAAGAAAGTGTTCAGGATGATTTGAAAGAAGTTTTAGAGAGAGACTAATTGCTTATTTAGGAGGGATATTCATGGCAGAAATCAAATATGAAATCAAAGAAAATATCGGTTCCATTTCGCAATCTCCAAAAGGATGGAACAAAGAACTCAATCTGATTAGCTGGAACGGCAAAGAACCCAAATTTGATCTACGAGATTGGGCACCTGAACATGAAAAAATGGGGAAGGGGCTCACTTTAACATTGGATGAGGTCAGAGCGTTAAGAGATTTGTTGAATGGTCTGGAGTTGTAGCTTTCAATCTTTATATGCTAAGGAAAATTTGAGGCGGTATTAGTAGAAGTGGTTGGAGCGGAAAATGCGTATAATTGGGTAATGGATTTGTTTTGCGGGATGCACCTATAGAAGAACGACCCTGCATCTATAGGCAAGAAGTTCAAGGGAATCTAGGATGAATGAACTTACTGAATACTTAAAAATTCAGGGTCAGCGATTGCTCTCCCTGAATTTTTTTAGGAATTCTAATCTAATGATGGCTACACACGGTACCAATTCTGTGTTTACTTATTTGATTGAAAGTCGATATGCCTTTACGATGATTCCATCATCAGCTGGTTGAAAATCAAACTGAGGCAGTCTTTCAAACCCCATACGTTCATACAGCCGCATAGCACCTTCCATGAAATCAGCAGTATGTAAACCGATGTGTTGAGAACCATTTACCTTGGCCTGCTTAATACATTCATGGATTAATGCCGAGGCAACGCCTTTGTTTCTTGCCTGAGGTGAGACGGCAAGCATTCTTATTTCCGGATAATCTAACATATCGACAAGACCTTTATAGGCATCAAGTTTAGCTGGAAACAAAGCAACACTTCCTACTATTTCTCCGTTAAGGTCAGCTACTAAACATTCTACCCCTAGTTGTGCATCGGCATCCGATGTTACCGATTGTTTTAGTGCGAACCAATGACTTTCTGGAACACTTTGTGAATGTTCTTCATATGCTTGTACTCTTTGTTTTCGAATCCAATCTAATTCACTTTCTAAAGCTTTGCGGATTTTCATCACAAGCATCCCCTTTTGAATTTTATGTATTTTTAACCTGATTTTCCCTTGTTACATTCATACTATTTTAGCATGGATAGTAAAGGTATATGAAGAGAGACGTGTTTCTTAAAATCATGTTCCAATACTCTAATTCTAGTCGGATGCGCACACGTTATCAGTTGAAAGTGAAAGAGGTATTCATTAATGGAATTCACTATGTTTTACATAAGAAGATGCTTACAAGGGTAACACTTTCGTTATTGGCCCTTTTTTATCTACACTTTTCCCCGATATTCCCTTCAATTTATCCTCATACTTGTCGCCAATTTAGCTAATAATAAACAATAATCAACCGGCAGAACGAACAGATATTGAGGATGTGAATTTAGATGGACTTTTTCCAGAGCCAGGAATCACTTACCGAAATACAGTGGATCTTAAGGGCTATTGTCTCTTTTTTCTTTTTACTCTTAGTTGCAAAATTGATGGGGCAACGATCCCTTTCTCAGTTACGTTTACTTGATTTTGTTATGGCATTAATAATTGGCAATATTATTGCTCACCCTTTGTCTGATCCAGAACTAGATTTGAAAGGGTCATTGACTACGATTACCGTATTAGTCTTTTTGTATTTAATTGGTGTATTTGCCAGCCTTAAATGGAGTATGTTTCGGAATTTTGTTGAAAGCTCCCCAATTCCTCTTATTAAAGATGGACAAATTATGTATAAAGGTTTGTCTAAGGCTAGGATATCTCTCGACGTACTATTATCTGAATTAAGGAAGGAGAAGATCGAAGCACCTGAAAAAATTTCACTGGCATTATGGGAACCAGATGGTACTATTTCTTTTTTTATTAACCCCCAACATCAAGCTGTAACCCCCTCGGATTTACAATTAGTAACAAAAGCCTTTCATTATCCTAGTACAATTATTAAAGAAGGGAAAATGGACCTCAATGAATTAAAACGAACCGGCAAAGATGAATTATGGCTGACCAATGAAATTAAGAATACATACAATCTGGGAGTAAAAGAAATCTTACTAGCAACAATGGACCACAACTATCATATAAAAATCTTTTTATACGTCAAATAGTATGAACTCTAAAGGAGAAGAGAGGGTGCCCCAAACAATGGGACACCCTCTCTTAAAATTACTCGTCTTTATTATCTGGATCTGTCATATCTTTCGGATCTTCAATTGGATCTTCTGGATCTGGGGCATTATCATTTTCATCATCTTTAAGCATGTTATCATTTTTATCCACGCCTGGGGCTGTGCCGTTATCCTGATCATTCAAATCATTTGTATCATTTACATTTTCATCTACTGGAGCTGGAGTCTTCACATTATTTTCTGGTGGAGGTGGCTCCTGATTATTATTGCATCCCGTCATCAATATTACGGATAAAGATACCCCTGCTAACATAAGAAGCCATTTGTTATACATGATTATACCCCTTTCGAATTTATTCTCTACTATAGTTCCTAAAACTAAAGGAATATATTCAGCAAAAAGAGAGGGAGAAGAAATTAGTGTAAATACAGGCATGATCCTTTAATATTGGAAAGGACTCAGCTTTTATATTGATTTTTTTCACAAACGTTCATCGCATTTTGCAAGGAAATAATCTCCTTTTGTATTTTGGAAAATCCATTTATATCAGGAACGTCCTTTTCTACATATGGGCGATGATATTCTGCGGTTTGTGCCAAGGTTTCTAAAATATAAAGAAATTGGGCAAGTTTTTCTTCAGAAAGAATAGGCCGATCCAAGTCTTTCAAGGAAGAGTCTAGTAAGTATCCCAACTGATCGATGGAAAATATCACGGGCCAGAGAAACTCTAAAGCTTTTTTATTGCTTGGACGCTCACCTAAAGCAGTCGTATATACTGTTCTTAAATTGGTTAGATTGGTATGCATTTTAATATGTACTCGGCTTTTTTTAAAATGAAAATCTTTTCTTTGTTCAGAAAACAACATGAGTAAGAACTGTGCTTGGCTTCTAATCGTTTTTGCGATTAAATGAGGGAGCAGACCAGAAGCAGATGTCCGGCCTACTAGTAGTACCCCTAGAAGACCAATCAGACAGCCAATTATAATATCGATAATACGTGTTGTAGCGAAAAATGGCATGTTATGCATCTGAGTCGTGCTTTCTGCCATCACTAACGCGTTTGGGGTGATAAACATCGTAGCAAGGGCATAATTACGTACAATAAAAAGTTCGGTAAGGAATGTTAAAAGCAGGATGATCATGCTGATAAAAAATCCTTCTGGGTGAATCGAAAGAATGAGACTCGCTATTACAACGCCAATAATGGTGCCAACTGACCTTTGTATGGCACGGAGGAAGGTACTCATAATGGTCGAACCTAACAAGACTGAAGCACAGGAAAGTGGCACCCAATAAGATCGATTAAACTCAAATGCGTAGGCAATCAGAGCTGCAATCGTAAGAATAATTCCGTACTTGACAGCTGTTAGAAAGACAATCGAAGTTTTGTCAAAAGCACCTAAAAAAACGGTCTTTACGGACTGTTTTGTAATTTGAATTTCGCGATTAATCTTGGACATTGGTTCATTCATGATCGCATCCGCATTATAAACGCTTGTGAATAAATGGTCCACGGCTTCATCATCCTGATCTGGTTGCAGAATTCTATCAGGGGTGCTTTTCTTATTAGCTTCAATAGAGCTTGTTAGAGCTCTAACGGATTCTCCTAATTCTGACGGGAGTTTCTTATTTTTTTCTACTGATCGGTCAAGAACTTCCAAATAAATGCTACTTGCATGTTCATTTAATAAGTACAACCGTTTATAGAAATCAGAGCTCTGCCAAGAGATATACCCTGCTATAAGTGTATGGTTTGCCTCTTTCATCGCTACCACCGTTTTTTCTCTAGCGTCATTAAATGTTTCTGTACCGACTGAATCGAGGAAAGAAGCCAATTCACGATAGACTCGTTTTACAGCCGTTGTTTCTGGTCCATGTGGATTGAAAAACCAGCCGGCCATAGCAATCAGCCATGATAAAGTCCCACCAAGAAAAATAAGACCAGCACGTAGTGGGGCAAGCGATGGATCTATCGGCATTCCTGTCGTCATGGCAAAACCTAAAACTAAAAAAACTGCGGCAGGTCCTGGGATTTTTAAGGTTCCAAAAATAAAAGTTGCAATCGCTCCAATACCACCTATCATTAACGCTGACAAAATGGGGTAAGGGGCGACAAGTGTTCCTAAAAAAACGGAAAAAGTAAGGCAAAGCAGAACAGAAAGTAGTTTTTTCGCTCTTTGTGCATAGGGTTCATTAAAAACATACAGGTATGTGAAGCCGCCGATTCCTGCCAACAAGCCGTATTGAAAGTTCCCTAGTATCAAGCCAATCAAACTAGGTAAGGCTGCACATAGTCCAGCACAAAATGCCTTTGTCCACGGAAGAGGATTTTTTTTAATCTCAAATGCTTGTTTAATCGTCGTAATGAGCGAATTTGATTCAGGAGAAGGATTGATTTTTTCATTTTTGGCCATGATGAAGCCTCCTTACCTTCATTGGTAGTTATGTTTAATCTTCCCTTGTTTCTACACTTTCTATGTGTCTAGAAATAAGTCCTGAAAAAGATAAAAAGAAACTTAAGTAAAAACTTCAAGAAGCACTCTTTATTTTTGGAATTTTGCTATTATGGGGTTAGGTTAATTACTTTTATTTATCAGGTGATGGGCGTGAGGAATATCTTTAAACAACGGATAGTAAAATTTATATTCTTTTCTTTCGGCAGTATTCGTACGAAGATGGTGCTGTTTTTTCTAATTGTTGCTCTGTTGCCATTGCTTTTATTTGGATTTCTATCATATGGGAAGTCTTCTGAGATTGTGAATAAACAATTTAATGAGTATGAGCAATTTGCTGTGTCTCAGCTTGATAAACAAATCGAAAATACATTTGAGCAAATGTATCTCGTTTCAAAGGATATCAATCAGTATTTATCGGACCCAACTCTGGTTATATTAAAGGAGGAAATTCCTCATAGTTATACTGAATTTATTGAAATTGAAAACTTTGAAAGATATTTAGAGGCACATAAGACGTATAACACTAAAGGAATCTATTTAATTACCAATACAGGCTACTATTATGGGAATAGTCGCCTAGATATACACAAGCTCTTTCAAAAAACTTTTTGGAAAGAAATTCATAGCCTTAAAGAAGGAGATTTGTGGATAGGCTTTTATAATACTGACCATTATTACACGGGTGAAAAAAACGAAAAAATAATGGGACTTGTTGTTCCTATTGAAAGTCAGTTTGGCGTATTAAAGGGAAGTAAACTGTTAATAGAAACAAATGCTGAGGAGCTGTTCTCTTATATTGGATTTCTTGAAAATGAGTTGCATTCTTCTATCACTTTGAAAAATGGTAAGCATCAGGTAGTCTATAAAACGAAAAACGCACCAAAAGAATTGAAAACAGATATAGTCTGGAATAATGATTTTGATGCTTATGGATGGGATATCCATGTTCGCATTCCCAAAGAATATTATTATCAATCATCCAATGTTATTTATCGTTATACCATATTGGCAATTTTTTTCTCAATTATTCTTGTTTATGTTCTAGCTGTCGTATTTTCCGTTCCACTTACAAAGAGGATTAAAAGTCTAACATCCTCGATGAAGCGGGTCAGTGAAGGAAACTTAGATACACAGATAGCAGTTACCTCCAATGATGAAGTAGGGGTTTTAGCCCAAAGCTTTAATGATATGGTCAATCAAATTAAGGAGTTAATCGAGCAAATTGGCACAACTGAACGTTTAAAAAGGCAGGCAGAATTAAGAGCTTTCCATTATCAAATAAACCCGCATTTATTATTTAATACTTTAAACTCTATTCAATGGAAGGCAAGGCTGCTAGGAGCAAAGGAAGTTCAAGAGATGATTTATCATTTGACTGAGGTGCTTCATGAAAATTTAAATTTTTCCGACGAGTTAATTCCAATAAAACAGGAGCTCCAGACAATCAAGCATTATTTAAAGGTCCAAGAAATACGTTATGGACAAACATTTGAATATATCGAGGATGTCCATTTGGAATGCCTTGACTATTTAATCCCAAGGATGACACTTCAGCCGTTATTTGAAAATACCTTTTTCCATGCATTTGAAGATGGTCGGGGGACAATTGAACTTGTAGTTATGGCTAAACCTGAACATCTCGAAATTATCTTAACTGATAATGGAAAAGGAATGAATCAGGAGATTATTGAAAAGCTTCTTACCCCAAAACATCAAAATGATAAAGGGAGAGGAATCGGTGTTTATAATGTTGATCAACGCGTGAGGCTTCACTTTGGAATGGAGTATGGCCTGTCAATCGAATCAGTCATTGGTGTAAAAACAATTTTTACTATAAAACTGCCAAAAAGGAGATAACGTCGATGATAAAGGTATTAATTGCAGATGATGAACTCATTGTTAGAAAAGGATTAATCGCAACGGTCGACTGGGCAAAGTTTGGTATGGAGGTTATTGCTGATGCCCCTAACGGACAAAAGGCTTGGGAGCTGTTTCGGGAGCATTCTCCTGAAGTAGTGATAACGGATATCGTCATGCCTGAAATGAATGGTATTGAGCTTGCCAGAAATATTAAACAAATTTCCCCAGCAACTAAAATATTATTGTTAAGCTGCCATAGAGATTTTACATTTGCACAAGAGGGATTGAATATAGGGGCTTCGGGATATCTTTTGAAAACAGCATTTCAAGACAAGGATTTTGAAGAATATCTTGGACGCTTTGAAAATGAAATTAACCATGCAAATATCCAATCTTCTATTGATTCTACAAATCTAGCCAAGGAATTCTATGGATGGTTATGTGGCTTTGCTAATTCTTTTCCGAAGCTTTTAGAGGAGCTGTTTATTAAAGAGTGGCAGTGGATGCAGGAATCTTTTTATATTTATCTAGTTAATGGGCTAAATAACAATGAACGTTTTCATAAAAAATGGTCTTCTGATGGAAAACAATTTGCGGAAATTTATTGTGGCCAGGACCAATCATTTATTTTTATTCCAGAAAAAGCACAAATAGATTTTGAGCATCTTTTAGTTGAGAATAGGACGATTGATCCGACAATTCGCTGGAAGGTGAATGGTTCATATCAAGGAATAAACGAGTGGGTGAAGGGGGTTACAAAGCTATACCATAAATTCAAATTTGAAAAACAATTTTCGCTTTCAATGGATGATTGGCCATCCCCTATTCAAAAGGCTGTGCAAATCATCATCCAACAGTTACATGAACCTCTCTCATCCAGCTATATTGCAAGTGAAGTTGGCTTAAGCCGTAGTCACTTTAGCACAATATTTAAAAAGACAGTAGGAGAAAGCTTTATCACCTTTATCGAAAAGCTTAAAGTTCAGTCTGCATGTAATCTTCTTGAAAATACGTCGCTTCCTTTACAAGAAATCGGCGAAAAAATAGGCATTCAGGATGGTAAATATTTTAGCAAATGGTTTAAAAAATGTATAGGAAGTACGCCATCAGAATATAGACAGAACAAAAAGAAGAATGTAAGCTAACAAATTTCCCCGTCACTTATAATTTTATGAAAGTTCAAACAATAGTACAAAAAGAATAAGATGATTTTGAGTTCAAGACCGCTTTCATTCGAGCTACAATGAAAGCGGTTACTACTAGTTGTGAAGAAAAAAGAGGAGCGAACAATGAAGAAGTTTTGGATAACATTTTTAGTAATCATGCTAGTTTTTGTAACTGCTGCCTGTTCCAATATTAAATCTAATAGAAGCGAGCCTAATCAAATTAGGAAGGAACAAAAAAATAAAATCGTTCTTCGTTTTGCCACTTGGGATTCAGGAGAGGCCTTAAAATTTCAAAAATCAATTGCTAAAAAATTTGAAGAAAAGAATCCAGATATAAAAGTGCAAGTCGAAGACTATGGTGATGAATTTGATCAAAAGCTATCTGCTTCATTTGGAGCAAAAAATCCTCCAGATGTCATGTATATGTGGAATTTCCCGGCCTATTTTCACTATCTTGAACCACTAGATAATTATATTAACAGAGATCCCTTTATAGACATGAATGATTATTATCAAGGGCTTTTAAACCATTCGACGATGTATAGGAAACTGTATGGTATCCCGGCAGGTTTCACAACAAGGGTGGTCTATTATAACAAAGATTTATTTGATGAAGCAAACCTCCCCTATCCAGAGGATGGATGGACATGGGATGACTTTAAGAGGATAGCAAAGAAATTAACGGACCCCACTAAGGAGCAGTATGGATTTGGGGTAAGACAAGAACCAGATACGTACGATCTTCAAGGGATGGTTTGGAGTAATGGATCAAGCTTTATAAGTGATGATGGAATGGATATTTCTGGATATATGAATAGCCCAGAAACTATTGAATCGATAAGCATGCTTGCAGATATGATTCAGGATACAAGTGCTGTTCTAGTAGGTGGTAAAAATCAACAAAGCGGTGAGGAGAATTTTATAGCAGGTAAGATTGTGATGTGGGAAAGTGGATTTTGGTCATTAGTAGAATTTAAAGAAGCCAATATAAACATTGGAACAGTTGAAATGCCTGCATTTAACGGAAAACCAGTGAAAGGTGTTATTTCTTCTTCTGCGGTTTCGATCGCAAGGGATTCAAAGCATAAAGATTTAGCATGGGAATTTGTGAAATTTTACAATTCACCAGAAGTAGTAAATATGAGGAAGGCTGATTTACCTGTCCGCATTAGTTTAGTAAAAGAAATGAAAACAGAACAAGACCCATTAATAAAGCCTTTCTATAAAATGCTTGAAAGATCGAATGGTACCCCAGCCTTTCTACTTACTAAGAATTGGGAGGCAATCAATCGGAATTTATCTGCAGCAATAAATGCCACCTTGCTCGAGCAAGATGCAGATACATTATTGAATAATGCTGTGAAGGATTCTGAGAAATATCTAGGGCAGTAAGAAAGAGATTTACGATTATTAAAATAGATTAACAAAATGATTTCAGGAGGGTTTAGGGATGTTAATACAAGATTATTTTGGTTTAGAGGATAAGGTGTGCGTTGTTACAGGAGGAGCTTCAGGGATAGGTCTAGCTACAGCAACACTTTTGGCAGAAGTCGGTGCAAAGGTAATTATGCTTGATATTAATGAAGAAAACGGTAAGAAGGCTGTCGCTGAGCTGCAAAAGAAAGATTATCAGGTTGAGTTCTTAAAATGTGATGTTACAAAGGGAAACGATTGTATCGCCGTAAGAGATTATATCGAAAAAAATTACGAGACTATCGATGTTCTTTTTAACAATGCTGGTGTGATTAGAAGAAAAACAGTTGTTGATTTGGAAGAATCTGATTGGGATTTAGTAATTGATGTCTCTTTAAAAGGGGTTTATCTCCTTTCAAAATATTTAATTCCTCTTATGGCGGAGAGTGGTGGAGGAAGTATCATTAATACCGGTTCTGGATGGGGAATCAAAGGTGGAGATCAAGCAGTCGCTTATTGCGCAGCGAAAGCCGGAGTTGTGAATTTAACGAAGGCAATGGCAATCGATCATGGACCGCAAAATATTCGTGTGAATTGTATTTGTCCTGGTGATACCGATACTCCGTTATTAAGAGAAGAAGCAAAGCAATTGAAACAGCAAGAGGATGCATTTTTAGTATCTTCTGCAAAAGGACGACCTTTAGAAAGACTTGGAACGCCGAGAGATATTGCAAAAGGAGTTTTATTCCTTGCAAGTGACTTATCAGCATGGGTAACAGGTACAGACTTAATTGTAGATGGCGGAGGTTTAGCTTAATATTTTTAAACTTTAAATAAAATTCATTTTATATGACTACAAGGAGGTAATTTTCATGTCACAAAAGGTACACCCTTATATACCAAATATGGTACCAGAAGTACAAGCGGAGATGTTAAAGGTAATCGGCGCTGAATCGATTATGGAGCTATATTCATGTATCCCTGAGGAGCTGCAACTTAAAGAAAACCTACAGTTGCCGCCTGCATTAACAGAGTATGAGCTTAGACGTCATATTGAAGGAATTCTTAATAAGAACACAAGTACAAAGGAATATGTAAACTTCCTAGGTGCTGGCTGCTGGCAACATTTTATTCCAGCGGTGTGTGATGAAATAAATCAACGTTCTGAATTTTTAACAGCGTATGCAGGTGAACCGTATGAGGATCATGGACGCTTCCAGGCGCTATTTGAGTATCAAAGTTTACTAGCTGAATTAGTAGATATGGATGTTGTCAATGTTCCAACCTTTGACTGGGGGCAGGCGGCAGCAACATCAATTCGAATGGCGGCCCGTATTACCGGAAGAAAGAAAGTCTTATTAGCCAAAACGGTTGCACCAGAACGAAGCAAAATTATCATCAACTACGGAACTCCCAAATTAGAATTCGAATATGTTCAATTTGATACGAAATCAGGAGCAATGGACTTAGAGGATTTAAAAACAAAATTAACGGAAGATGTCGCGGCCCTTTATTTTGAAAATCCATCCTACCTTGGGTTTATTGAGGAGCAAGGGCAAGAGATATCCAATCTATTAAAGGAAAACGAATCGTTAATGGTTGTAGGGGTTGATCCAATTTCTCTTGGTGTGCTAGCACCGCCGAGTCATTATGGTGCGGATATTGTCTGTGGAGATTTGCAGCCTCTTGGCATGCATATGAATTACAGCGGTGGACAATCAGGCTTCATTGCTACACATAATGAGCTGAAATTTGTTAATGAATACCCATCTCGTTTGTTTGGTATCGTCCCAACTGTAAAAGAAGGAGAATACGGATTTGGCGATGTGGCTTATGAACGAACTTCATTTGCACAACGAGAAAAAGGAAAAGAGTCTGTTGGAACGCAGACAGCATTATGGGGAATTACTGCCGGAGTCTATTTAGCATTACTCGGTCCAGATGGTATGCAGGAGGTTGGCCAAACCATTATGCAAAATAGTCAGTACGCTGTTCAACAATTAAATCAAATTGCCAATGTAAAAGGATCCCATTTTGAGTCAGCGTTTTTTAAAGAATTTATCGTCGATTTTAATCAGACAGGGGATACCGTCGAACAAATAAATCAAAAATTGCTAGAAAAGAAGATTTTTGGTGGGAAGGATCTTTCACTAGAGTTTCCTGAGTTTGGTCAAACGGCATTATTTTGTGTAACAGAGGTTCATACGAAAGAGGACATTGACGGTTTAGTTCAGGCGCTTAAGGATATTTTAGCGAAATAATTAAAAGAAGAGAGGAGCATTTAAACATGAGAAGGATTCAATCTAAAAGCAAAACAAGGGATTTTCATCAAGCCAAATGGAATGAACCGATTATTTTTGAACTCCATCAGCCTGGAGAAAAGGGCGTCGAATTGCCGCCTGTAAACGAAAAAGTTGCATTATCAGTTGGAGATGGAACATCGGTCATTCCAGCATCAATGCAGAGGAATAATAAGCCGAATCTTCCGGAAATTGGACAGGCGCGTGTATTACGACATTATCTCAGACTTTCTCAAGAAACACTTGGCTCAGATTTTAATGTTGAAATCGGACAAGGCACTTGTACGATGAAGTATATTCCAAAAATCAATGAATTGTTAGTCCGTGATCCTAAAATGATGGAGCTTCATCCATTACAAAATGAAGAAACTGTTCAAGGGATGCTTGAGGTTTTTTACAAGCTTGATTTATGCATGAGAGAAATTTCGGGAATGGATTGTTTCTCCTTCCAGCCAAGCAGCGGGACACAAGCGCTATTTGCGATGGCTTCGATTGTAAGGAAATACCATGAGCAAAACGGTGAAGGCGATAAGCGAGATGAAATCATTACAACGATCTTCTCCCACCCATCTCAAGCGGCAACGGCAGCTGTAAAGGGCTATAAAATTATTACCCTGCATCCGGATGAAAATGGCTTCCCTGATATTGAAAAGTTAAAAGCAGCCGTATCGGAAAGAACAGCAGGTTTTGTTGTTGCAAACCCAGAAGATACTGGCATTTTCAATCCCAAAATTAAGGAGTTTACAGATATTATTCATCAAGCTGGTGGTCTTTGCTTTTACGACCAAGCGAATGCGAATGGCCTCTTAGGGATTACAAGAGCAAAAGAAGCAGGGTTTGATATGTGTTTCTTTAATCTTCACAAAACATTTGCTGCGCCACATATGTGTGGTGGACCAGCAACAGGTGCGCTTGGTGTAACAGCAGAGTTGAAAGAGTACTTGCCAGCACCGATTGTCGAATATCATGAGGGGAAATATTCGCTCAAGAATGATTTAGCGCATTCTATTGGTAAGGTTCGCTCCTTTCATGGTGTAGCCCAAACGGTATTACGTGCCTATGCATGGATTCGGGCACTTGGGGCTGAGGGTCTTAAAGAGGTAGCGAAAATTGCCGTATTAAACAATAACTATATGTATCATAGGGTTTTAGAGATTCGCGGGGCTAGTGCACCGTATGTCAAGGGGCATCGACTCGAGCAAGTTCGATATAGCTGGGAACAGTTGACGCAGGAAACAGGGGTCACAACAGAGGATATTACGTTAAGAATGACGGATTTCGGCCTCCACTACTGGACTAGCCATCACCCCTATATTGTGAAACAGCCGTTTACCCTTGAGCCGACTGAGTCCTATTCGAAAGAGGATTTAGATGAATATATTCATGCGCTCGAGCAAATTTCTAAAGAAGCCTATGAAGATCCGGAAATTATCAAAACTGCGCCGCATAATAGTACAATCCACAAAATTGACGAGCAAGATTATTTAGACAATCCAGATAAATGGTGTATCACTTGGCGAACTTATTTAAAGAATACGAAAGCATATGATCTGGTTAAATAATCTAAACAGTTAGTACGACATTTTTTTATACTGTAAGAATTTATATCTTAAGGATGATGGTATAAGAAAATAGGGGGATAAAAAATGAAAAAGTATATGACGGTTATGCTAGTTATGCTTCTATTATTGCTGTCAGCTTGCTCCAATAAAACAGCGGGGGATGAAGGGCAAACGGGAAATTCTAAAAATCCGTCTGGGTCCATTACTGTATGGGGATGGGATGTTGCAGCAGCAACTATGAAAGCAGCAGTGGAGAAGTTTCAGAAACAATATCCAGACGTAGATGTGAAGGTAGAGGATTTTAATAGTGCTGATCTATATGATAAGTTAACGGTTGGTCTAGCAGCAAGAGGCTCAGGGCTTCCAGATGTTGTATTAATGGAGGATGAAAGAATCCCAGGATATTTGCATCAGTTTCCACAAGGATTTTTGAATTTAAATAAGCTTGGGTATGAAAAATACAAAGATTCGTTCAATTTAGCTAAGGTTGCTGCTGTACAGAATGAGGATGGAGATTTTATCGCGGCTCCATGGGATATTGGTCCTGCTGGAGTGTTCTACCGTGTTGATTACTTTGAAAAAGCAAATGTTGATCCAAATTCCATCCAAACATGGGATGACTATATTGAAGCAGGGAAGAAGATTAAAGAAGCCACTGGCGCGCAGCTATTACCAATTGATATACCTAATTATGATGGTGTCTTCCAAATGATGATGCAATCGCAAGGACTTTCTTATTTTGATAAAGATGACAAAATTGCACTAGAATCTAAGGAAGCTATCCGTGCTATGGAAGTAATCAAAAAGCTTCATGATGAGGATTTAATTTTAAATAATAAAGGTTGGGATGGCATTGTAACTGCTACAGTAAATGGTAGTGTTGCCACCGTTCCTTATGGTGTATGGTATGCAGGTACCATCATGGACCAAGCACCGGATTTAAAAGGGAAATGGGATGTTTTTTATCTTCCGAGCTTTGATGGCGGTACAAGATATGCAAACGTAGGAGGATCATCCGTGTTGATTCCTTCATCAAGCAAAAACCAATCGGCTGCCTATGCCTTTGTTGAATTCTTTACAACTGATACAGAATCACAGCTGTTAGGTTTTGAGAAATATGGACTTTTCCCATCTTTGAAGGAAACCTACACTGCGCCACAATTTACTGAAAACAACGAGTACTTTAATAATAGTCCGATTTTCAAAAACTTTGCAGATATTGTCGATCAAGTTCCACAAATTAACGTAAACGAAAACTTTGCAAAAGCCAGCAGTCTTATAAGTAATGCTCAAGCAGCCATTTTACTTGAAAATCAATCGGTTGATACTAGATTAAATGAAGCTAAAAAACAATTAGAAAATGAACGAAAGAAATAGTTTTGTAGAGAGCTAGAGAGGATGTTCCAACCCCACTCAGCTCTCTCATTCTAAGATTCCTTGAAGTTAGGAAGGTGGCTCGGTTGGCGCAAACAGAAAAGGTTGTAAATGCTAAAACAAACTTTCGAGTCAAAACAAGAAAGAGTTTATTAACACCTAAAAATGTTCCATATTTCTTTATCGGACCAGCGTTTCTACTAATTTTGATTTTTACCGTTTATCCAGTAATCTCATCGTTTATCTTAAGCTTTCAAGAGGTACGTGGTGTGGAGAAAATATTTGTAGGATTTTCTAATTATTCGCGCTTATTTCAAGATCCTATATTCTATAAATCTCTTTTAAATACCTTTCAAATTTTAATTGTCCAGGTTCCTATCATGCTCTTCCTCTCTTTACTAATTGCTGTGGGACTGCATTCTTCCATGTTAAAAGGGAAAGCGTTTTTCCGAATCTCTTACTTTATGCCTGCGATCACAGCACTTGTTGCTGCTTCGATTGTTTTTATGATTTTATTAGATGAGAATTTCGGACTCGTAAACTATTTCTTATCCTTCCTTGGTGTTGATTCCATCCCTTGGTTAACAACTCCATTTTGGGCAAAGGTTTCCGTGATCCTTGTAATGACATGGAGATGGGCAGGATATAATATGGTCATATTTTTGGCGGGATTACAGAATATTCCATCAGACCTATATGAAGCAGCAAGTATTGATGGGGCAAGTAAAGTAAAGCAATTTTTCATGATTACAATTCCACAATTAAAGCCAGTATTTATTTTCACGGTTGTCTTGTCAACAATCGGTACTCTTCAACTATTTGATGAGCCGTTCATTTTGACTGGGGGCGGTCCTAATAATGCTACGATGACAATCACGGTTTATTTATATGAAACAGGATTTAGGTTTTTTGACTTTGGATATGCGTCCGCGATTGCTTATGTGCTTGTCATCATTACGGCAATCATTTCCTGGGTTCAGATGAAATTGGTAGGTGATGAATAATCGTGGCTTCTAAGAAGATATCCTCAAAAATAATCATTTATATTTTGTTGATCGCAGGCGTTGTCTTATCGATTGCACCGTTCTATTGGATGATTGTCGGTTCTACATTGCCGTCAGGAGAAATCTTTCGTGTTCCACCTAGGCTTCTTCCAGGGGATTATTTAGCAAAGAACTTTCAAACGCTTAATGAGTCATTAGGAATTGCAAAAATATTTTGGAATTCATTATTTATAGCGCTTGTTTATACATTGATTAGCACGCTTATTAGTGCAATGGCTGGATACGCTTTTGCAAAATTTAAATTTAAAGGAAAGAACTTTTTCTTTTTCATTATTTTATGCACATTAATGATTCCTTCACAAGTGACATTGATTCCTTTGTTTGAAATGATGGTTACCTTTAATTGGTTAAATACGTATCAAGCCATTATTTTACCAACCCTGGCTTCTCCTTTTGCCATTTATTTAATGAGGCAGAATATGAAGGCGATTCCAGACTCAATTATGGAGGCCTCTCGAATAGACGGGGCAGGGGAATTAAAAATATTTTTTACAGTCATCTTGCCTGTTACAAGACCTGCGATGGCTGCCGTTGCTATTTTTCTATTTATGTCTCAATGGAATAGCTTACTCTGGCCGCTTATTACGTTAAATTCAAAAGAAATGTTTACGCTTCCTGTTGCATTATCAAGTTTAATCGGAATGGCGAGGATTGATTATGGACAATTGATGCTAGGAACTACCTTATCCACGATTCCAATTATGATCTTTTTCTTATTACTGCAAAAACATTTTATCTCTGGGATTTTAGGTGGATCTGTCAAAGAATGAATGTAAAAGGTGTGAAATTATGAAACAGGTAAAAATACTTAGAAGACATTCATACTGATGATATAAACGACCAATCGTCCCGCGCTCTTGTCAGCTTCATATCTTGTAAGGTGGCAGAAGCGGACGATGCACGAAGTGGGGACTACTGTAAAAAACTTAAGATCATAAACTACAGAGGAGAGATAATATGAAATTATCCAAAATGAAATTAATTTTACTACTTACTATCGCACTAGCATTATTATTATCAGCATGTAACTCAACAAAAGGTAATGGTGATGAAGCAATAGAAGACGGGAAAGTAAAGATAAGGTTTGCTACTTGGGATGTAGGAAATGACGTTACTTTACAACAAAAATTAATTGATGAATTCAATGCTAAAAATGAAAACATTGAAGTAGTTTTAGAAGCCTATGGATCGGAGTTTGACACTAAAATCACTGCAGGTATGGGTGCAAAGGATGCGCCGGATGTGATGTATATGTGGAATTACCCGCAATATAAGAATGCTTTAGAGCCACTTGATTCTTATATTGATAAAAACGGAGAAGAACATAAGTCTGATTTTTATGAATCTTTATGGAACTATAACTCTGTTGGTGGAGAAACACTAGGACTTCCAGTAGGCTATACAACCCATGTTGTTTACTATAATAAAGATCTTTTTGATAAAAAAGGACTTGACTATCCAAAGGCTGGCTGGACGTGGGAAGATCTTCAAGAAACAGCAAAGAAGTTAACGGATAAAGAAAAGAAGATTAGCGGATTTGCTTTCCCTGGTAAACCTGATCCATATGATTTTGAAATGTACTTATGGGGAAATGGTGCTTCTTACGTAGACAGTGATGGAAAGTTAAAAGGTAATCTGAATTCAACGAAATCAATTGAAACATTCGCAATGTTCCAAGACATGTTAAAAGACGGGTACGCGATCACAACTGAAGGTTCAGGCGATACTGAAATGAAATCAGGAAAAGTAGGAATGTTTATTAATGGTGCTTGGTACCTTTCTCCATTGAAAGAAGCGGGTATTAATTATGGTGTTGTTGAGGTACCGACTTTTGAAAATGGTAAAAGTGTAAGTATTGTTAGTTCGTCAGGTATAGCTATGTCAAAGAGTTCTAAACATAAAGAAGCTGCTTTTGAATTTATGAAGTTTTGGACAGGAAAAGAAGCAAATAAAGCAAGAATAGCATTTGAACTACCAGTCTTAAAGAGTGTAGTAGAAGAAGAAAAGCTGCAAGAGGATCCAGTTAAAAGTGTATTCTACTCAATGCTAGAACAAAGTGAAGGCTATACACCAGCGTCATTTATTACTGAAAACTGGAGTCAAGTATCAGAAAATTTGGAGTTTTCCTTTGAGCAAATCTTTAATCCAAGTACGCGAGTTGATCCGAAAAAAGCTCTAAATGAAGCTGCTAAATAAAGTGAAACTTCAATCAGTGGGGGACTTGACTTTCCGTTAATGCGGGATAAAGTTTACCAATTACTAAAAAAGTAAGCGGTCGGGTGAGAATATATTCTCCTCATCTTAACAAGGGCTTAATTACATAGCCCTTGTTATCAATATCAAGCTATGATAGGAATCTTATTTTCCATAGGTCATTCTAAAAGAGGGAATATTTATGTTGAAAAAAAAGGAAAAAAAACCTAGTTTTACATTAGTACGTAAAAGAGTACCATATTTGTTTATCCTACCATGGATCATCGGATTTTTAGTGTTCACTTTAGGACCTTTAGTATCTTCATTAATCATGAGTTTGTTTGATTGGCCGATAACAGGAGAAGCAAAGTTTATTGGTCTTAATAACTTTACTAAGATGTTTACAGCTGACCCCCAGTTTTATGATTCCTTAGTAATCACATTTAAATTTGCGGCGATTTTCGTACCACTTAACCTAATCGCTGCATTGGTGCTTGCACTCCTCATTACACAACCAGTCAAGGGAGTTAAGATATTTAGGACAATCTTCTATCTTCCTGCTGTTGTATCAGGTGTTGCAGTATCAATCATATGGGGTTGGATTTTTAATTCTGAATTTGGAGTTCTAAACTATTTATTATCACTCATTGGTATTGAAGGACCAAGTTGGCTCATTGATCCAAAGTGGGCAATCGTAACAATTGTTATCGCGAGTGCTTGGGGAGTAGGAACAATGATGCTGATATTCTATACGGATATTAAGGGGATCCCCCCTGAACTTTATGAGGCAGCATCAATTGATGGAGCTGGACCGTTAAGACAGTTTTTTAGTATAACAATTCCGACGATAACACCAACAATCCTTTTTAATGTCATTACATCGGTTATTGCAGCTTTACAACAATTAACCCTAGTTTTACTTTTGACTGGTGGAGGACCTTTAAAATCAACATATTTTTATGGATTATTTGTTTATAACAACGCATTTAAGCATCATCAGCTCGGTTATGCAAGTGCAAACGCATGGTTTATGTTTATTATTATTCTAATATTGACAATGATCATCTTTAAATCGTCATCAACATGGGTGTTCTATGAAGCTGAAATGAAAAAAGGAGGTAAAAAATAATGAGAATTACAAAAAGCCATAAAATAATCGTCTATAGTATTCTTGTCATTTTTTCACTTTACTTCCTATTTCCATTTGCATGGGCGTTAATAACAGCGCTAAAAACAGAAGGGGAAGCATTTAGCTTTCCTCCTAAGTTTATCCCAGATGTTCCGCAGTTCGGCAATTTCATCGAAGCGTGGAAAAGTCAGCCGTTTGGAACATATTTTAAGAACTCAGTCATTGTTACGGTGATGACTACGATCGGACAAATCATATCTTGTTCATTAGTGGCTTATGGCTTTGCAAGATATGATTTTAAATATAAAAATACTTTGTTTATCCTTCTTCTGTCAACAATGATGATTCCGTGGGATGTTACGATGATTCCACTTTATATGGAATTTAATTTATTTGGATGGATCAACACTTTAAAACCATTAATTGTCCCAGCCTTCTTCGGTTCTGCTTATAATATCTTTTTGCTTAGACAGTTTTTAATGAATATACCTAAGGATTTGGAAAGTGCAGCTAGAATTGATGGTGCCAATGAATTCCAAATATTTTATAAAATCTTCCTTCCGATTATGAAGGGACCTTTAACTTTGATCGCTGTCTTAAATATTTTATTAGTTTGGAATGACTACTTAGGACCATTAATTTATTTAAACGACCAGTCAAAATATACGATGGCTCTTGGATTAGCGTCTTTCCAGGGGGTTCATGAGCTGCAAATCATACCTATTATGGCGATGACTTTAGTCATGATTATTCCGCCGGTTATCGTATTTGCCTTTGCGCAGAAATATATTGTTGAAGGTGTTAGCGGATCAATTAAGTAATTTTTTATTATTACAGAAAGAATGCGGAGGAAAATGAAATGCAACGTGAAATGAAGAGATGGGAAAACGTCCATCTTACAGGAATAAACAGGTTATCAGCACATACTGATTTTTATAGATATCGTGAATTTAGTGAGGCATTTAAATTAAATAAAGAAATGAGTAAAGGTTATCTATTGCTTGATGGAGAATGGAAATTTCTTTTTCTAGAAGCGCCAGAGTTTTCACCACTGAGCTTTGAAACAGAAGACTTTGAGGTTAATAGTTTAGATTCAATTGAAGTTCCGTCATGCTGGCAAATACATGGATATGGAAAGATGCACTATACAGATGTACTATATCCATTTCCTATTAATCCACCTTTTGTACCACAGGAAAATCCGACAGGTATATATTTCAAAGATCTTATTTTAGAAAATATTAAAGACGAAAAAATCGTCTTAAAATTTAATGGTGTGGATTCAGCATTTGATCTATATGTCAATGGACATCATGTTGGCTTTAGTAAAGGATCTAGAATGCCTTCAGAATTTGATATAACGAAATATGTAAGAAACGGTAGTAATCGATTAACAGTTAGAGTTTACCAGTTTTCGGATGGAACATACTTAGAAGATCAGGATATGTGGTGGCTTTCAGGTATTTTTAGAAGTGTTGAGTTATTTAGAATGAATAAGAATACTTTAGAAGATGTTTATATTGAAACATTACCAGACGAAGATTATAAAAACTTTACTCTAAAATTAGCTGGTAAGTTTTTAACTAGTGAAGTTACAGAAATGAAGGCTAACCTTTATCAAAAGGATGAAAAGGTAGATGAATTTAAGATAGAAGTTGAAAACGGCAAATTCCAAGTGCTAAGAAATATGGTAAATCCGTTATTATGGAATGCGGAGGAGCCGAATCTATATGTTGCTACCCTTGAATATGAATTAGAAAATGGCGAAAAAGAGCTCATCCCAGTAAGATTCGGGGTCAGATCTATTAATGTTATTGATAATGAAATTAGATTAAATGGAAAAAGAATATTCTTTAATGGAGTAAATCGACATGATTTCAATCCTACAATGGGTAGGACTGTAACGTATGACGATATGCTTCAAGATGTTCTTTTAATGAAGAAGCATAATATAAATGCCGTTAGAGCAGCACATTATCCGAATAATGATGTGTTTTATGATTTATGCGATAAATATGGGTTATATGTCATTGATGAAGCGGATCTTGAATGCCATGGATTTGAAAACACAGGTAATTATAATTGGATCAGTGATAATGAATTGTGGGAAAAGCAATATGTTGATCGAGCAGTCAGAATGGTAAAAAGAGATCGAAATCATCCAAGTGTCATCATGTGGTCCTTAGGTAATGAATCAGGTGCTGGTAGAAATTTCACAGCAATGTATGATGCGATAAAAGAAATTGATTCTACTAGATTAGTGCATTATGAAGGCGATCGTGTTGCTGCCTATAGTGATATTTATACAACGATGTACACGAGATTAAATGCACTTGAAGAAATAGGTAAGGATTCCGAAGGGAAAAAGCCACATATATTATGCGAATATGCCCATGCAATGGGGAATGGACCTGGTGGATTGACAGAATACCAAGAAATAATGAGGAAATATCCAAGACTGCAAGGTGGATTCGTCTGGGAATGGTATGACCATGGTATTCAACAAGTAGATGAAAATGGGGATGTATATTATTTATACGGCGGCGATTATGGAGACTTTCCTACAAACGGAAACTTCTGTATTGATGGGTTAGTATTTCCAGACCGAACACCGTCACCTGGACTGATTGAATACAAGAAAGTCATCGAACCAATTGTTACTGAAGTGATAGACCTCAATCATTTAAAGATTAAGGTGAAAAACAGATATGACTTTAGAAATCTAAGTGGGATCCTTTTACACATTAAGGTTAATTCTTTTGATCAGTTGATTGAAGAAAAGACGATCTCCTTACAAAGTATAAACGCTCAGGACGAAATGGAGTTCACATTACCTATAAATCTTGAGAACGCTTTAAAATACGATGATGCTCGCATTTATTTAAGTTATGTAGAGCCGGAGAATACTCTCTATGCAAATGAAGGCCATCTTATTACGAGTGAGAGCTTTCTAATACCTGCTACAAAGGTAGAAAAAGAATACATCTCTAAATCTTTAGATGCTGAAATGAAAATCGAGGAAGATCAGACACAGCTGATCCTCGAAAACGATCAATTCAGAACAGCTTTTTCAAAGGTTCATGGAATTCTTTTATCCTATCAAATAAATGGTGAGGAAATTATTCAGAAGGGGCCTGAACTAACGCTATGGAGAGCTGTCATCGATAATGATATGTATAAGAAAGATGATTGGATTAACAAATACTTCTTAAAAAACGCTAAGGAACAGTTCGTTTCCCTCACATATGAAATGAACAAAGGCTTTGCAGATGTTGAGATTAAAAAGTATTTGTCTAGTGTAAACCAAGCATGGGGTTTTCATCTTACCTATCATTATAGAATCACTCAAGATGGTGTTTTAAATCTTCACTTGAAGGGTGAAAAGGTATTGAGAGGTAATGAAATACCTCAAATGCTTCCAAGAATAGGAATTACGCTAAATCTTAACAATGAGTACAATGATGTGACTTGGTATGGAAGAGGAGATTCAGAGAGTTATCAAGATAGTAAGAGAAGCCAAAGTATTGGTCTTTATCGTAAAAGCGTAGAGGAAATGCACACAGATTATGTATATCCGCAGGAAAATGGTTCAAGATGTGATACCTCTTTCTTAGCGCTCACGAAGGGGAACCAATCCATTTTATTTAATTTTAAAGAGTTAAGAGATTTTACAATCCATGATTATGAAACAAGTGGATTGGAAGAAGCAAAGCATCGAGGGAAAATTGAAAAATCACCATACAATGTTTTAACGATAGACTATAGACAAAGTGGATTAGGAAGTAATAGCTGTGGTGAAGAGCAGCTTCCAAAATATCGAGTGCAAATAGAGGATTTTGAAATAGGACTCGAAATAAGAAGTATTCATAACAAAGACCTTATAGAAGAGAGTAAATTTTTCAGAGCTAGATAAAGTGAAACTTCAATCAGTGGGGGTTCTTCATCCCCCATTGATTGTTAGTCCCGTTCTACTGTCGCTAAGATCGCAGCAAACGCTTCGATTAAACGACAGTACGAACCCGAAAATGAATCACAAACTAAGTACGCCGCGTCCTGCGGCAACGTCTGTGTGACCCACATCCTTGTGGGCCTCAACTATACCTTTGAAGACCACAAAGGTAAGTTTCACTGTATCTCACCAATCGGGCTTTTACGGGCAGTTGTCCCCCACCTACGATGCTTCTTCGATTCCTCCAAGCCTTGAGGTGGAGGGCTTGACTTTCCGTTAATGCGGGATAAAAAGTAGGGAATCAATAGGCAGGGGAAACCCTGCTTATTTAAGTAAGAAATCATGGTTGAATTTTGTCGATACGCTGATAAGTCACTGATCAACTAATAACCGATACGAGGAGAAAGATGATGAAATTAAATATAAGAGAAATACCTTTTTCAAGATTTGGATCTTATTTCTGTATTTCCAAGGAGAAGGATTCTGAGGAAATATTTATAAGGGATGTACACGGTGGAGATGATGCACCATCAAACCTATTCAAAATTGATATTTTAAAAGATGGGGTTGAAAAGGAGTTTGAAGTGCAAGCTTCTGAAACATCCTTAATATTCTCCTTAAAAGATAATGATGAAGGTTATGCAGAAATCATTATTCCAAAAGAAGATGAGATCCATCTTGAAGTACAGGATGTAGAATTTAGATTGAGCGCTACAAAAGGGAAATATGATTCTTTAATGGAATTAGAAGATGGGATGTATGAATACCATATTTATCCGAAGGAATTAAAATTAATGATTTTAAATCTTTCGGGTGAAATGTCTGTTGATGCACCTTGGAATATTATTGGTAATGATTTTATTGATATTCGAATGAAAAGTGGGCAGTTTGTAATCGAAAGCTATAGAACTGTCTATCAACAAAAAGAGTATGCCCCTTTTAATAAAGGAAAAGAAAAAATAGAACAGCTTTATAAAGAATGGTTTGATAATATGAAAAAGGGAAATACAGATTATCAACTTTCTTTAGAGAGGGCTTCTTATATCACTTGGTCTAGTGTTGTTCATCCACATGGGATGTTAAAAGAGTATGCCATGTATATGTCGAAGCTTTGGATGTATAATATTTGGTCATGGGATAATTGTTTTAATGCGTTGAATTTAGGAAAAAGCCACCCTGAACTAGCGTACGCACAGTTGAAAATATTCATGGAGACTCAAGACGAATCAGGTGCATATCCGGATTTTGTAAATGATAAATTCATATCATATAACTGCATTAAACCGCCTATCTTTGCTTATGTCTATGAAAAGCTAATGAAAATGAATGATTACTTTAAGGATGAACATCGATTAAAAACTGTTTATGAGTCTACTAAAAAAGTAATGGGATATTTTGACCAATATAGAACATTTGAAGGAAGATTGCCACACTATAAGCATGGGAATGATTCTGGGTGGGATAACGCATCTTTATTTCATATGGGTATGCCTGTAGAAGCGCCGGACCTTACTAGTTTTTTAATTCGAACTTATGATATCCTGTCCTCTTTTGCAGAAATTCTAGGTGAAAAAGACGAATCAGTGAGATTTAAAGAAAGAGCAGACGCCCTTTTTGAGCTTCTAATGGAGAGGCTTTATGATGAGGATGGTTTTTACGGACGAGTTGGCAAAGATGGTAGGAAAATAAGTATTAGAACAAGCTTAATACTAAGACTACCAGTTATTATTGGGTATAGATTAGAGAAAAGCATGATGGATCAATTAGTATCAGATCTTGAAGGGAATTTTGAAACGAAGTATGGATTAGCCACTGAAAGTGTAAATAGTAAGTACTATAAAGATAATGGATATTGGCTCGGACCAATTTGGGCGCCTGTTACATATCTCTTTATAGATGCTTTGCAAAATTTTGGCTATCAAGAAGTAGGGAATCGAATTAGAGATAAATTCCTAGATCTTACCCTTGTTGGAGGAATGGCGGAAAACTTCGATCCGCTTACTGGAAAAGGTTTAGTGGACACATCTTTTACATGGACTTCAAGTGTATTTCTTTTACTATTAGATGATAGAACAAAAGCGAAAGACGCACACGAATAATCGGATAGTGGAGATGGATGGATAAATTTGGAGGTGACCTATTTGAGACAACCAAAGCATGGTAATCGCTTCTTATCAAATAGATATTGGGTCATCGCAATTGCGGTATTTTGCTCTATCTTATGGGGAAGTGCTTTTCCTGTTCTAAAATTTAGTTATGAAGAACTTGGCATGGCAGAAGATGATTTAGCAGCAAAAATTGTTTTAGCTGGAATGCGTTTTATGATGGCGTCTCTGCTGTTGCTTGTTATCATGTTCTTCTATAATAAAAAAGCGCTGAAATTGAGATGGCGTCAATTGCCTGCCATTATTGGCTTAGGGCTACTATCAACAAGTTTACAGTATTTCTTTTTTTATAACGGATTGGCTCATACCTCGGGAATGAAAGCAGCTATTTTAAATTCAAGCGAAACATTTTTTGTCGTGTTCCTAGCTCATTTTATTTACTCAGACGATCGCTTGGATTGGCGAAAAATATTTGGTTTGGTTGCAGGGTTTGTCGGGATTATACTTGCGAACTGGGGTCAGAATGCCTCACTTAATTTGTCTTTCTTCGGAGAAGGCTTTATGCTCCTTTCAGGATTAGCCGGTGCGTTGGGAACCTTTTTGTCCAAGCGCCTATCCGCTGAAATACACCCAGTTGCATTGACTGGCTGGCAAATGTTTGTAGGCTCGTTTCTTATGCTTCTCATTGGGACTCCAGGTCTTGAGGCGAATGCTATGATCTTTACAACCAAAGCTTGGTGGCTGCTAATTTATGCTGTATTACTATCCGCAGCATCTTTCGCATTATGGACATCATTGCTAAAGTACAACAAAGCTGGAGAAGTGTCTCTTTATAAATTTGTTGTGCCAGTTGCCGGTACCATTTTATCCGCCATATTCATTCAGGACGAACTTTTAACGTTTAATATTTTTATTGCATTGATCCTTGTAGCTGTAGGTATAGCAACTGTCAATCGAAAAGGGAACAGCGATTGGCTGTTCTTTAAAAAGCGGCGACAAACTTATCAGCAAATGTATAAATAGCAAGAATATGCCTTGTTTTGGGCATATTCTTTTTTGTGAGACTGCTTATTACGATAGATGAATTGTTAACGTAAAAGATTGCCTGATTTCAATCATATAAATCCGAAAGATTATAATAAAATGATGGCAATGATTGTTCCAATGCTGCTCATGATCAATGCATATCCTAAATTCCAAGACGAAACTTTGTATGAATTGATGGATAGGAGATTAGCGGTTAACGATACAGAAAGATTAAAAGGTCCGGCAATTGTAGTCGATAAGCCTGAGGTCATTAAAACGAGACCGACACTAACCGGATTTATTGAATGTATAATTGGTTCAAGTACTCCACCAAGTATACTTATCGTTACAAGGGGATGAAACCCAATCATCGCAAGCCCAATAAACAAAATTTGAATAAATACAAAAAGTAAAATAGGTGTGGTTGTTAAGTATTCAAACGGTTTTTGGATGTAGTTCATAAAGATCGAATCATTTAAATTACTTGTAAAGAATCCAACTGATAAAAAAAGTACCATATTATTGGTTAAAGACAATGTTCGGATCTGCCATAATGGTAAGCAATAGGCGATATATGACTTCAACCGTCTAATGGAGAGAGCCCAGACAAATGAAAAGGGAATAATAATCAAAGCGACTGTTTGAAGAAAACCCATATCTAAGATGTGATTAACTAGCACAATGATCATCATAAAACCGATTAAATAGAGAAGAAGTGAGAAGATTTTTCGAGACATGCGCGTGTTAATTCCTGTCTCGGTTGTTGACTGAGTCTCTGTTTTGCGATCACTTGTTTCGTTAGGCAATTCATAACGTTTAAAAGACTTAAACCCGATTATCCAATTAAGGATAAACAGCACGGCTGTAATCAAAATTAACCAAGGTAGATAGACAGGATAGGGTATGTGAGTATACTCAACACTTAAGACAACAAGTAGCTCCATTGGACTTATGAGTAGACTTAAAGAATATCCTCTAAGCAAGGATTGTGAAATAAATCGGTTTTTGATGTTTTGAGTTTCTCCCACAAGATTTTTTTGAACGACCGTTTTAAGCAAAGGGAGGGTAGCGATATTTAGAAAACCACCTAATAAAAAGGCGGAAAAAGAACTACGATAGTATAATTGCCCTAAATGGTGAATCCGGACTCTTAATAACTTATTTACTTGTTGGTCATACCGGCCAACAATGATAATACTGTTAATAAAAGGAAGGACATAGAACACTGCAAGCAGCGAAACTGTTGTAGTCATGTAGAGTGGAACTTCAGTGAATGACCTTTGCTGGTAGATAAAAATGAAAAATCCGATCACAAAAAAAATAATACCAACGACTTTATATAATCTTGTTGCTGCTTTCAGGGAAAATATCAAAGAAAAAAGTGCTAGTATACCAATGATATAGGTAAGGAATGTTGAATGAATAAATAGATTCAGAAAATAACATATGATTAGTAAGCTATATAACAAGATCATGATCTGCGTTCTCCTAAGGGGTTTTATTTTATAGGGAATAGACAAAAAATTAGCTATATTCAAACGACTCCATCGACATGAAATAGATAGACCAGTTAAAGGGGTAGAACATACTGAACTGATTGATAGAGTCATTAAAAAATAGTTTAGTTGTTAAAGGGAATAGTATTAGGCCAATTAAGCCTTTGACCTTCGATTCCTTTAAGCCCAATCATTTAGACAATTAGTCATAGTTTCTAAATGGACGAGTAGATGCTCAATGTCTTTAATGATGTTAGTAAGTTTGTTCACCTTCTTTTATCAAATTAACAAAGTGGTTCATCATTTGAAATAAGGGACACGCACGGTTTATACGTATTTTTACAGTCATAAGGAGAAATGTCAAGGTGAATAAATGGACTTTTTTGGAAGTTTAGATAATGTAGCCCGATAGTTCCATGACCCAAAATCTTGAATATTACTGGCCAATAAGTTCATATTTAATGTTTTTTTGAAAAAGAACAAAAAATTGACTCTCTTCGTTCTTTTGCTAGTGTAAATGAATTTACGAATGTAGCCTTAACTTGCGACCCATTGATTTTTACAAACATCATTTCTTTGCGGAAGACAGTGGTTGCTTTGTAATCTTCATTTAACGAATTAAATAAACTTGAAATGGCGAAGTTAATACACTACAATTTGTAGTGTGTTGTGGTGAGGGGGAGGAGTATGGATATCAATAACTTTAAATACGATGAGGTAGGGCTAAATCGTTTCTTTGGACCCCTAGAAGCGAAAATCATGGAACTCCTTTGGGAACAAGAACGAAGCATAAAGGAAGTTCAACAACGTTTGGATCAAGATAAACCAATCAATTTCAATACGGTCATGACCGTGATGAATCGGTTGGTAGGAAAAGGAGTTTTGAGAAAGAGGATACAAGGCAGGGTCTCATTGTTTCATCCCGTTCAATCTAAAGAAGACTTTATTAAAGATCAGTCGAAGAAAATCACAGAGAATCTACTTGATGGATTTGGTGGCGTCGTCATTAATCATATGCTAGATGCTATGGAAGAAGTTGACCAAACTTTGCTCGATAAATTGGAGCAAAAGATTAAACAGCTTAAAGAGGATAAGTCGTGATGTGGTGGAAGAAACGGTCCCTTTTTGTCATAGGATTGAGTCTTTTGATTGCTGTTTTAATCTGGAGTCAGATGGGGATGTACGTCGCTCACCTTCTGTTTGGAGTAAACCTTCATGTGAATGTCTTTAAGTTTTGCATTAGTTTGTTTAGGGAACATTCATTTTATTATTTTTTGGTTACGATAATCTTGAATGTATTAATAGCCTATACAATCTTAATTACACTGATCAAGATTATTGGACAATGTATGTTGTTGAAAAGGTTTAAAAAGAAGATTTTTGCTCAACAAAATCTAGGATTAACGATCGCTTTGAATAGAAAGTTTGAGCGTCTACATCAAGACATTATCGTCATTGATCGTAAGGAGTCGCTCGCATTTACTTTTGGATTTAGAAGACCTAGGATTGTCCTTTCTAGTGGTTTAATCGCGATATTGGATCGTGATGAACTGGAAGCTGTTGTGGAACATGAAACCTTTCACCAAAGGAATCATGATACTTTGTTGATTTTCGTTTTACAACTAATCTCACAGTCTCTATGGTTTATTCCCCTTACGAAATGGTCATATCAAAATTATAAAATTATTAGCGAATTATTGGCTGATGAATATGCAATTCAAAGAATGGGTTCTGAATTAGGCCTAAGCAGTGCGTTGTTTAAGTTAATTAAAAATTATTTTAAGGGGAACTCTACCCCGGTCTTGGTTCATTTTTCGGATGAATCGGTCAATTATCGATTACAGCAATTAGTAGAACCAAAGAAGTCCATCCCGGTAAGGCTGAAAACAACCTCGATGATCATATCGATATATGTATTGCTCCTCATAATGGGGATGATATTCGTGACGATTACGTAATTGTAGTAGTTGTCACCATGTTTTTATGCCTATGCACACTACATAATGTAGTGTGTAAGTTAAGAAAGAAAAACGAATTCTAAAGTATGGAGGTTATACAATGGCTAATAAAAAATCAAAAAAACAAACGTACAAGAAACAAAAGCAATCATCGAAATTTATCTTTTGGGTAATTGGCTTGATCGCAGTTTGTATCATCGGCTTGATATTTTTGTCTAACGGAAAAGAACAAGTAGCTGCTTTCGACTATAAAGCGCAGCCTGTAATTGGAGATTCAACGGCGCCTGTTCAAATTGTTCAATTTGGTGACTATAAATGTCCGATCTGTAAGAGTTTTGAGGAAAATTTCTTCCCACACATTCAAGAGAATTTGATAGACACTGGAAAAGTTCAATTTTATTTCATGAATTTTTCATTTATTAATGTGGATTCAATCCGTTCAGCTAAATTTGCGGAGACGGTTTATAAAGAATTAGGAAATGAAACCTTCTGGAAATTTCATAAGCTATTATATAGTAAACAACCCGATGATCTAAAGTATGAGAAAATGGATGTGTTTACCGATAAATTTTTAGAAGAAACATTGGCAGAAATCGCCGATAGTTCTGATGTAGCGAAAGTCGTTAAGGCATTTAAAGCGAACACTTCTGAAAAAGACTGGAAAAAGGATATGTCCACTGCGAATAGTTTGAATGTAACTGGAACGCCTTCCATTTTTGTTAACGGGAAAAAGTTTGCAGGAAACACATTTGAGGACTTAGAACAAATGGTTGATGAAGCCGCAAAGGGGAAATAATCTATGAATAAGCCACTGCTATTTTCCTGGATTATTTCCATTGTTGCGACAATAGGGAGTCTTTTCTTTAGTGAGTATCTCCATTTTATCCCTTGTACGTTTTGCTGGTATCAAAGAATTCTCATGTATCCACTGGTGTTATTATTAGGAAGAGCTTTTTATGAAGGAAATAGTAAAATCTATGCTTATATTCTGCCGCTGTCTATTTTAGGGATGCTCGTTTCTGGTTATCATTACAGTCTTCAAAAAATCCCGGCACTTCAACAATTCGAAATGTGTACGAGCGGTGTCCCATGTTCAGGAGAGTATATTAACTGGTTAGGGTTTATTACAATCCCTTTACTAGCTTTTGTTGCTTTCTTGTTCATTACTGTTAGTATGGTGGTACTTGCTCGTAAGCATAGAAATGGTTAAGTCGAAAAGGGACTAACCATTAATAGAAATATTCGTCTATCGGTATTGAAAAACTGATAGGCGCTTTTTTTTTATGCTTAAAGGTGGCGCATATATGGACATGTAGGCATTAATTAACAATGTTGATGATGGATACTAATTTTGTATGGTGATATTTTCATAATAAGAGCGTAGATTTGGTGCGGAAGTCCTGATTTTAAAAAGAGGGTAGATACATATACCTATGTTTATTTTGAAAATAAGAGCTTATCACCTAAAAAAAACACAAAATCTTCTAAAAAAACTCTCTTTAAAAACATGCTAAATATTCGTAATATTAGCTTATGAAAACGTTTTCCGTAGAAGTGGGAACAAGTAATATCAATAAAATAGGGGGGAAGCACATGAAACTTATCAAAAAAGTGGGGGTTTTCATCGATTCTATTTTTGAGAAACTCGCCCTTACGTCTCTGGTTGCCTTAGTCCTAGTCGTTACGACTCAAGTGGCAACAAGGAAATTATTTAACTTTGTTTTCTTTTGGTCAGAAGAAGTGACCTTGCTATTGCTTGGCTGGTTTGCTTTTATGGCGATTGCGATAGGATTTCGAGAGCACATCCATTTGGGGATTGATTCTTTCACTAATCTGTTTCCAAAAGTCTTTAACAAAGTATTAGATAAAGTTATTAGTATCTCTATTTTTGCTTTTGGTTTATACCTTGTCGTTCAAGGGTGGGACTTTACTGTATTGATGATGGAATCGACTCTTCCAGCAACGAAACTTCCAAGCAGTATTACGTATGTTGCGATGCCAATCACTGGTATTATGATATGCGGTTATTCCCTACTACACTTGTTCAATAAAGATACAACTAGATATAAAGATCTGGAGGAGGGAATGTAATTTGGACACGAATACGATTGCGGTCATCATCTTACTCTCAAGCTTTGTACTATTAATATTACTTCGCTTTCCGATTGCTCTAACGCTTGTTGCTTCATCATTGATAACGGTTATTTATTTAGGTATACCGATGCCAATTATTGGTCAGCAAATGATTCAAGGATTGAATTCCTTTTCACTGCTTGCAATCCCATTTTTTATCTTGACGGGACAAATCATGAGTGCAGGCGGACTTGCTACTCGCATTGTCAATCTCGCAGGCTTAATGGTTGGTCGAATTCGTGGCGGTTTGGCTATGGTAAACAGTGTAGCTTCGTTATTTTTCGGTAATATCTCAGGCTCTGCAGTAGCGGATGTTTCTTCTGTCGGTTCTGTTATGATACCAATGATGAAAAAGAAAGGCTATGAAGCGGATTATGCAGTTGGGGTAACGATTGCATCAGCTATTCAAGGGGTAGTCGTACCGCCGAGCCATAATCTGGTATTATATTCTTTAGCAGCAGGTGGGGTATCAATCGCTAGTTTATTTATGGCTGGTATCGTACCAGGCGGGATCATGTTAATTGCCCTTATGATTACTGCTTATATTATTGCAAGGAAACGAGGGTATGAAAAATCGGACCTTATACCAAGATCACAGTGGGCCGGAATTCTTTTACACGGTTTCCTTTCGTTAAGCCCTGCAGTCATTATCTTGGGCGGGATCATGAGTGGATGGTTTACAGCAACTGAGTCAGGTGCACTAGCTTGTTTATATTCTTTTATTCTGGCATTCGTTGTTTATAGAGAAGCTCCAATGTCGAGTATTTGGAATATTTTGAAACGTACTTTAAAAACAGTTTCGATGGTATTTTTCCTGATTGGAGCATCCGCTTCCTTCGGCTGGATTCTTGCCTACTTGCAAATTCCATCTATGGTAACTGATTTGTTCTTGAATTTTTCGGACAATCCAATTGTTATTCTATTAATCATTAATATCTTATTGCTACTTCTAGGTGCGCCGATGGATATGGCGCCAATGATTTTAATCATGACACCTATACTTCTACCAGTTGTAACGAGTTTTGGAATGGATCCTGTCCATTTTGGGATTGTTCTTATCTTGAATGCAGGGATTGGATTATTGACACCGCCTGTAGGAACGGTCTTGTTTGTTGGCTGTGCGATTGGGAAAGTTTCCATTCAACAAGGAACGAAAGCCATGCTTCCATTTTTCTATGCATTACTAGTCGTTCTGTTAATTATCACCTATATACCTGAAGTTACATTATGGCTTCCGAGTTTAGTAGTCAAATAACTTGAGGCATAGGTGAAATTATAAATTTTTAAAAAATAAAAGGGGTGTAATGAGAATGAAAAGAAAACATATTACAGGTTTTTTAGCTACAGCATTAATGGTTGGAGGATTACTTGCCGGATGTAGTGGAAAAGAGGATGCGGCTCCAGTGAGCGGTGATTCCAAACCAAAGAAAGCGGAGTTTACTTTTCGCTTAGCAGATAATCATCCAGTGGATTATCCGACAGTTATAGGGGACAAAAAGTTTGCTGAGTTAGTCAATGAAAGAACGGATGGCCGGATTAAAATTGAGGTTTTCCCATCAGGGCAACTAGGTGATGAAAAATCAGTACTTGAACAGGTTCAGCTCGGAGCAATTGAGTTTACGAGAATTAATTCTAGCCCGCTGGCCGAGTTTAATGATGATTTCGCAGTATTTGGCCTACCATATGTATTTGAAAGTGATGAGCATTTGTGGAATTTCTTAGACAGTGAAACAGGAACAGAATTGTTGGATGGTCTTGAATCATCAAAAATGAAAGGACTAGCTTATTACAGTTCTGGTTCTCGTAGTTTTTATTCGACTAAGCCAGTTAAAAGCTTAGCTGACTTAAAAGGACAAAAGCTCCGTGTTCAACAAAGTAAAGTCAATATTGATCTAGTTGCAGCTCTTGGAGCAAGTGCTACTCCTATGCCATATGGCGAAGTATTTAGTGGTCTCCAAACAGGAATCATCGACGGTGCGGAAAACAACCTACCGAGTTTTGATTCTTCTAACCATTATCAAGAAGCAAAAAGTATTATCTTGGATCACCATCAACGCATGCCAGAAGTACTATTAATCAGTCAAACGGCATGGAATAAACTATCTGAAGAAGATCAAAAGATTGTTAAGCAGGCTGCTCTAGACTCCGTAACAACCCAAAAAGAAGAATGGGCTAAGTGGGAACAAAATTCTGAAAAGAAATTAAAAGATGCTGGTGTAACGTTTACTGAAGTAGAAGATCTTACTGAATGGAAAGAGGCCGTTAAACCTGTCATCGCTCAATATCAAGACAAATATAAAGATTTATTAGATGCTGTTGATGCAGCTAAATAATAGAATGAGTAATTAATCAAAGAATTCCAGGTCAAATTTTGACCTGGAATTTCTTCTAGTAGAATCGACTAGAGGGAACAAAACGAAATAAATTAAAGCATAGCATATGGAGGAATGTCTGTTTATTCATTCATATGCTAACAACATTCAGATACTTAAAAAAACACAAATTTCACTAAAAAAAACCACATACATGAATCGGATCACTAGTCGTATAATTCTTATTAAGCGCTTACATAAAAATAGGTTTGATATTATAAATCAGAAAATTCTGAATCATATTAAGGGGATAGTTCTAATTCAATTTAGTTACTAAAACTTTTTCCCTACTCAGGACTAATAGAAACGTAGATAAAGTGTATCACTTAAGGAGGTGATTTTGTCTTTTAATACATAGCAGCGAAATTTTACTTCCTGTTATTATGAATCGCATTACTAGAGAGAAATGAGGAGGAGAAGGTAAAATGGGGAAAGTCTCAAATCGTTTTAAAAAGGTTGCAAAAGTCTCGTTCGCATCGTTATTGACAGTTTCACTTGCGTTTCCATATGCAGGGATAGATCGTGCATCTGCCGCTAACGATGATAACAACAAATCTGTGCCAAAACTTGATGCCCGTATCAAACAAAATTTGAAAATTAACGGGAAGGAATACAAAGATTTAAATGGAAACGGCCAACTAGACAAATATGAAAATTGGCAGCTCCCTATTGACGAGCGGGTAAAAGATCTGGTATCACAGATGACGCTCGAGGAAAAAGCGGGGATGATGCTTATTTCCTCACATTATATGAACGAGAAGCCAGAAGGAGACAATTTATTAAGTGAGGCGGACCAGTGGAGTGAAACGAATCGCTGGGCTAAACCAGGCGACTCTAATTATAAATTCGATACACCGGTTCTCGATGCTTCAGGGACTACAAAGGGTATTCTTGAACGTAATCTTCGCTATTTCATTATCCGCCAAAACCCAAGTGCAGATGTTTTAGCAACATGGCTTAACCAAATACAAGAAGTAGCAGAAGGATCTAGGTTAGGTATCCCAGCTGTCATAACATCGAATCCACGGAATCATATCAACACGAATAAGACTTTTGGCATTAGTGAAACGGTTGGCGAATTTTCTGTTTGGCCGGGTGAATTAGGTCTTGCAGCAACGCGCGACGCGGATCTTGTAAAGGAATTCTCTCAAATCGCTGCACAGGAATGGACGGCTTCCGGCATTCGCAAAGGCTACATGTATATGGCGGATGTCATTACAGACCCTTTATGGACAAGGACTGAAGGGACATTTGGAGAGCACCCTGAACTTGCAGCAGACATGATTACTGCCGTTGTTAAAGGATTTCAGGGGGATAAACTAGGTCCAAATAGCGTTGCTTTAACGACGAAGCATTTCCCTGGTGGTGGGGCCCGTGAAGATGGGAAGGATCCTCATTATTTGTTTGGTCAGTACAATCCTTATCCGACTGAAGGTAGTCTACTAAAATATCACATTCCGGCTTTCAAGGCAGCGATCGAAGCTGGTACAACGTCTATCATGCCGTACTATGCGTATCCAAGTAATGAACATAGTGCACCTCAATTAGATGGGAAATTTGAAGAGGTTGGCTTCGCATATAACAAGGCGATCATTCAAGATCTATTGCGTGACAAGCTCGGCTTCAAAGGTTACGTTAACACAGATACAGGTATTACTACTTCTATGCCATGGGGTGTCGAGGATTTAACGAAGGAACAAAGATATGCAAAAGCATTAGAGGCAGGGGTTAATATTTTTTCTGGAGAAGCCGATCCGACTTATTTAATCAATGCCGTTAAGGACAAATTGGTTAAAGAAGAGAGACTTGATGTGTCGGTAACATTCTTATTGACAGAAATGATGCAATTAGGACTGTTTGAAGACCCATATGTAGACCCAGAGAATGCTCTTAAAGTTGCAACTAATCCAAAATCACAGGAAAAGGCTGATGAAGCTCATCGTAAGTCAATCGTTCTATTGCGCAATGATGAAAATCTATTGCCATTGAATGATAAAAAAATTAAAGATGTTAAGCTTTATATCGAAGTTTTCTCTAAAGGAAATGATGAAAAGAATACCAAGGGATTAATAGAAACAATTCAAAACTATGATAAATCTATTACCATCACGAATAATCTTGATGAAGCAACACATGCTTTCGTTTGGATTCGACCTAGCACACCAGAGGCTAGCAATCCAAAGTTGAATATCGGTGCTGAAAATGGAATCGAAGATGTGGATAGAATTAATGAGATTCAAGGTACTGTTCCGACTATCCTTGCGCTAAACATGACCAATCCATGGCTGATTGATAATGTGGAAGGAAAAGCAGCAGCAGTAATAAGTACTTTTGGAGTGAAGGCTGAGGCGATAGTAGATGTTATTCGTGGTGAATTTAATCCTACCGGGAAACTTCCATTCACGATACCTGCTAATCAGAAAGCAGTTGACAACAACAAAGGTGATGTACCAGGCTATGACGAAGATCCTTCTTATGTTTACCGTAATAAAGATGGTGTAGCATACGCTTACGATTTCGGCTTGTCATATGAACCAAACCCCGAGAAAGTAACATTTGCAGACATCACAAATCACTGGGCAAAAGCGGATATTGAATTATTAGCTACAAAAGGAATCATCAAAGGGAAAACAAAGGATACGTTTGCGCCAGAGCAAAACATTACTCGAGCTGAATTTACAGCATTACTTGCACGTGCTCTTGGTTTAACTGAAGATAACAAAAAAGTAAACTTTAGTGATGTAAACCAAAATAATCGGTTTGCAAAAGAAGTACAGGCGGCGGTGAGTGCAGGGTTGATTACTGGATATCCTGATGGTACATTCCGCCCTAATATGAACATCACTCGTGAACAAATGGCTGCACTGATCGGTCGTGCCTATCACTTTGTAGAGAAAAAAGAAGCGACTAAGACAGCCGATCAAGTATTAGCTAAGTTTACAGATCGTCAGTCGATTAGTGATTGGTCGAAAGAAGATGTAGCGTTGGCAGTTCAACTTGGAGTCATCCAAGGAACGCAAGCGAATGAAATCCAACCAAAGAAACCAGCAACTCGCGCTCAAACAGCTGTCATGTTAAAACGATTTTTACTTAAAGTGAATGCGTTAGTTGAGACAAAGTAAAGCTCTACTAAAATGAGATTAATAGAAGTGGTAAATCCCCTTTTAAGCTGTTAAGCGAAGAAGGGGATTTTAATATGGTAACCTGGAAATACGATAATGGAAAAAAAGATCTTATCATCAATACTCATGGTACTCCTAATGAGTATTATGATGAGATCGGTATGACAGCAGGTCTGAAAGTCACTTCTGATATTGGAATATTTGATTTTACGGGAATTGAACCTGTGGACCATTTTGTTGAAAGGCTCTTATTCTACTAGGCGTCATTTTATGCAATACCATTTGTAGTTATTTAGAATTAGGTAAGTTCTTATAGATGTTTGATTTGAAGAACCCCTTTGGGTGATGAGCTTCAACAAACGGGCCAGGTTAGTTTAAGTAAAATCCTTCACAATAGAGAAACACCCGAATTCATCTCCGAAAATCGGCTTTTCTAAAAACGGAAGCGTTTCTATAGATGAAAAAGCTCTAATAATATTCGATGGCCCACGTTCATGTATGACCAAGTGCGGTATGTCTAGTTATCATTAAAAAAGGATAATACACCGTTTTAGTAATTCCTTATCTAGAAATGTGTTTTGCGGGACTAAGCCTGTAGTTTCTCAGTAAAATAAAAACCAATATATACTAGTGGAAGTCTCGAAATTTAACACTTCTTCATTTGAAAATTGATAAACTAGAATTTTTCAAAAGTTTTAATCAAACTTTTGAAAAAATACAACAGAATGTGAATTGTACAAGTATAGTGATAGACTGAATTCATTTGCGCATGAAAAAGTACCTAAAGAAATTGTGATACAATTGATGCAACAGATGCATAGCAAATAATTAGTTTACCTAATAAACATGTCTATTTACCTGGCTGGATATTTCGGTTAAGATTAGATATGGAAACGGAAACAAGTTATTAAATGGTAGGAATGATAAGTTATGAAGAAGCAATGGAGAAAACTTTCTTTTTTTATCAGAAAATTCATACTGTTAAGTAATCAGTCGCTTTTAATAAAGCTTTGTGTATTGTCTAGTATACTAGTGATTTTTCCAGTTCTTTCAGTTGGAATTATTTCGTATAAACTTTCTTCTGATAAATTAGAAGAGGAGTTTAGGGAATCAAGCCAACAAATTATTGAACAGGTAGAGTCACATATTGAGTATTATTTACAAGATTTTGAGATTGCCAGCTTAAAAATTATTAGCTCTCCTCACTTTGCTACCTTTTTGAAACTTGAAACGAAAGAACATGGAAATAATCAGGAATTTACGAAGGCAACACGAGCTATCTTAAAGGAGGCAGAATATTCTAGAGCGGATATATCGAATATCACCGTCATTTTAGATAATGATCAAGTCATCGATACGCTCGGTTTAGAAAACTACTATCCTGTATCCAAAATTAAAGAGGAGTATTGGTATTCATCGGTACCGAGAAACGGAATGATCATGCTAGTCAGCAGAACGTTAAAATTAAAAAATAATAACGAGCAGCCTGTGATATCACTCGCAAGACGTTTATATAATCCAAAGACATTGCAGCCAGTAGGAATGCTGATCATTGATATCAATTTCAGGAGGTTTGAAGAAATTGCTAACAAGGTTACGCTAAGTAAGAACGGTTATTTCTTTATTTTAGATTCCAAAGGGCATTATGTATACCACAGCGATTATTCTAAGCTAGGAAAAAAGGTTGAATTCGATCAATTGTCTAACTTGAAAACGGAGGAAGATGGATCTGGAATATTAGATAATGATTGCAAAGATTTTTTTACGTATTCTTTTTCTCGAAACATTGGCTGGCGGTTTTTCACAGCGGTTCCATACGAGGATTTAATGGAAGGAAGTATTCAAATTGGAAAAACTATTTCCTGGATCATTATAGTCGCACTATTCTTTGCTTATCTCATAGGATTCGGATTTGCAAATAGCATCATTCGTCCAATTCGGCGGCTTCAACATTTTATGAAGGAAGTTGAAATTGGAAATCTCAATGGCAGGGTAAGAGTGGAGTCTACTGATGAAATTGGACAATTGACAATGGGCTTTAATAATACCGTTGAAAAACTATCCAATTTACTGGAGGAAATATATATTTCTAAATTGAAAGAAACAGAGATGAACCTTAATCAAAAAGAAATTGAATTAAGGATGCTGCAGTCACAAATTAATCCTCATTTTTTATACAATTCACTTGAAACAATTAGAGGTATGGCATTGGAGGAAAATCGGGAGGACATTGCCTGTATGTCATCTTCACTCGGAAAGCTACTCCGTTATAATCTTAAAAATAGCTCACTTACTGTAAGTCTAAAAGAAGAGATTAAGTTTTGTGAGATGTATTTGCAAATACAAAAGTTTCGTTTTGAAGACCGTTTTGAGTATATGTTTGATATTCCCGAATGGGCAATGGATCTTAAGGTCGTGAAGTTTTCGATGCAACCTTTAATTGAAAATTGTTTTAAGCACGGTTTTGATCAGATTAAGGGGAAAATGAAGATTATCTTATCTGTAGTTCGAGTTTCAGAATGTTCTATCGTTATTCGCGTTATAGATACTGGTGTTGGAATTCAGGAAGATATTCTCAACGAAATTACGAAAAAAATTGAACAAACAACAACAGCTAATAACGGATTAAATATTGGAATAATAAATGTTCACCAAAGAATTTCTTACTTGTTTGGCTCTATGTACGGGATTACCATTCAAAGCACAGAAGGCATTGGAACAGCAGTTGATATGCATTTGCCAATCAGGAAAGCATATGATGAGGAGGAGGAAGAATGAAAAATGTCTTGCTGGTTGACGATGAGAGATGGGTTCGTACCGCACTTAAGTGGACAATAAATAAGTTGAATCTTCCAATATATGTTGCCCATGAATGCAATAACGGGTTGGAAGCTCTTGATTGGATCAAACAAAATAATGTAGATCTAGTAATAACTGATATTCGTATGCCAATCATGGATGGACTTACATTTATTAAGCAAGTACGGGATTTAGAGTTGAATGTGGATATTATCGTTATTAGTGTTCACGATGAATTTCAGTTTGTACAAGATGCTATGCGAAAAGGGGTGACTGATTATTTGTTAAAACCGATTGATGATGAAGAGTTAAAAAAATGTTTAGAAAACTGGTTGAAGAAAGGGATGGGAGTTCAGTTAGAGAGTAGGCATGCAGAAGAATCCTTTCCTCCTTCAACAATAGATAAAGTTCTTCAATATATTCAGGAAACTCCACTTGGAGAAATCAACTTAAAGGAAGCAGCTAAAAAGGTGCATGTCAATCCGAGTTATCTAAGTCAATTATTTAAACAACAAGTAAAACGAAATTTTGTTGATTATTTGACGGAGCTTCGAATGGAAGAGGCTAAAAAGATTCTGAAGACGAGCAGCTTACGAATATCTGAGATTGCCGAACGCTTAGGCTATTCTGATATAGCGTATTTCAGTAATACTTTCAAACGAATGACGAGTTTCTCTCCATCTGAGTTTCGAAAGGTTAAAGACGAGTAAATCGATGATGTCTGTTGAGGACGGGCTTTGATAGTACTTGAAGGGAAGTGATAGTTTCACGACATTTATTTTGAGTACAAAAAAACAAATCTCTTTTTTACTTTTTAGAATTGGTTAATGGATCACTTTTTAGATATATGAGTAGAGATCATCTAATCATCTTGCTTTTTAGTGTGGTGTTTACGTGGCCGTTTAGTTCGTTTTTAACTTTAATAATTATCTTCTCCGCATTAGTTCATGTGATTTCGCGTACCAGATAAATCCGATTTTTAGTGATTCTAACATTTTTTTCATTTATGTTTTCCCCTTTCAAATTTTTAGGATGCATACCTTTTAGTTTTGCAATTATCTTCTCCGCATTAATTCATGTGATTTCGCGTACCAATCCAATCCAACCTTTAATGATTCTAAAAGCTTTTTCATATGTGTCATCTCCTCTCTAACTTATATTACTATTATCAGATATAAGCTATATTTTAACAATGTCATTGAAATCGGTAACAATGATGAAGAAAACGGAAACAAAAGAAATGAAAACGAGGCCATCTATGTTTTTCGCATTATTTTGCGGTTTTTCTCGATTTATCAATAGATATCTATAAATGGCGATGCATTAGACAAGTACGCGGTAACCGTAACGGAATAAAAATATGGAGAATGATACTTAAGATGCGATTGTTAATCATCAGGAGTTTCAATTTGAAAAGAAATGTATACATATTAAGACTAAATAAAGGAAAGCTTAGCGAGTAGGAGGTGTAACTATCTATGCAAAAAATTGCTGTAGAAGGATCATTAACGAATATTTCCGAAGCGTTACGTGAAAAGGGCTATGATGTTGTTGAATTAAAACAGGAATCTGACGCACAAAACGTAGACTTTTGTGTTGTGACTGGACTAGATTCAAATATGATGGGCATACAAGAGGCTTCGGCTAAGGGTTCGGTGATTGAAGCGAGCGGATTATCCGCAGATGAAGTTATTAATGAACTTGAAAATAAAATAAATCATTCACATTAAACATAGTAGGCTGAATCAGGTATCGTACACATACGATAACTTTGGTTCAGCCTTTCTTGATCTCCTTTCTTATATGAATGAACCGTTAAGGGGACCATATCACTCCATTGTTTGTATTTATGAATTTTGAATAATGGCCCCATTTACGTATCCAGACTTCTAATGAAGTTCGGTCGCAAAATAAGTATTTGGTGAAACTATCTTTTTAAATGATGAAAACAGTTATAGAAGTACAAAAATAATGGGTCTTCTTATGTGGATATATTTGGGATTCATAAATTGATCATAGATAAAGCATTCTATCATTTGTAAGGAATTAACCAAAGGAGGATTTATATATGACTGTTATTAATCAAGTGCAACAAACGTTAGCTGGGTTAAAAAGTGCTCAAGCTAGTTTTGAGACCTTTGCATTACAAACGGATAATCAAGAGGCCAAACAAATGTATCAACAAGCAGCGCAACAAGCACAAACGATTGTGGATACTCTTTCGCCACGCGTTCAGCAAATCATCGAAGAAGAGCCTCAATATAAACAATAATGACCAGTAGAAAAGGGACCGTCCTAAACTAAGGAGTCGGACCTCACAACAACTATACACAGTTATATAACACGATTAACTGTGTATGGATTGTGAGGTTTCATTCACTTTTAGGACATTCCCTTTTTTAAGCATAAAATCGAAAGCAACAATTGAGTGGAAAGAGGCGTTGCACGCATGTTATATCGTAAAAAGAAGCAACTGGCATCCGTTCCAAAGGAGTATCGGAAGCGAACGCTGTTTCAGTGGGTTGACTTGTTATGCTGAGAGGAAGGCGGACTTGGGTATTCGATCAAAAGCCGGTCATTATTTCCACAGGAACTGTTGGCGGTCCATTTGAAGCAGACGGATTACTGACGAACGACTTTGATCTTCTTCATGCAGATTTGTGGCTGCAACAAGATTCCTATGAGAAAGCACATAAAGTACTTTTGGAAGAAGCCTGTCAAAAAGCGATAGAAAAAGCAGAACTTCAAAAGGAACAGATTCAGTTTCTTCTCGCTGGAGATTTAATTAACCAAATTACGCCAACTACCTTTGCTGGAAAAACAATTGGGGCACCATATCTTGGATTATTTGGAGCCTGTTCAACTTCTATGGAAGGGTTGGCCTTAGGCGCTTTTCTTGTGAATTCAAAAGGAGCCAAGTATTTATTAACGGGAGCTTCCAGCCATAATGCGGCTGTTGAGAAGCAATTTCGTTATCCAACCGAATACGGCGGACAAAAACCCCCTACAGCACAATGGACAGTGACTGGTGCGGGGGCGGCGCTGTTAAGTGATTCTGGAATTGGTCCAAGAGTCACATCAGCTACGATTGGTCGTGTAATTGATATGGGGATTGCAGATCCACTTAATATGGGAGGGGCAATGGCGCCAGCAGCCGTTGACACAATTGAAGCCCATTTAAGGGAACGAAACATCGATCCAGCCTATTATGACTTGATTGTGACCGGAGATCTCGGTCGAATTGGGCATGAAGTTTCACTGGATTTATTAGACCAACAAGGTATAAGAATCCGCGATGATCAGTATCAAGATTGTGGGTTAATGATTTATCGGGAAGGCCAACCAGTCTTGGCAGGAGCTAGTGGTGCGGGGTGTTCTGCTACAGTTGTTTATGGACATTTATTAAACCGAATGAAAAAAGGCGAGATAAAACGAATGCTTGTTGTGGCAACAGGAGCATTATTATCACCGCTTACTTTTCAGCAAAAAGAAACGATTCCTTGTATTGCCCATGCCGTGTCGATTGAGTATGAAAGCGAATAGGAACCGTGATGCACACACTAGAGCTAAAAGAAAAAGGAGCATTATGTCATGACAATCGGATCAGAAGTGAAACAATGTTTAGCTAGTCTCAAAGGAATTGAAGCGAATTTATCCAGCTTAGCGATACGGACCCCAGATGACGAAGCGAAACATGTGCTTCGCGAGACAAGGGTCCTTGTGAATGGTGTAGTGGCCGACATACAAAAACGAGTTGTCGAAATGGAAGTCGAGGAAACACAATACAAAGGGTTTTAAAGTATAGTTGCTAGGAGGTGTAAAAAAGTGCCAGATTGGTTAGCGGTAATCGGACGTTCCTTACTATTTATAGTTGTTCTATTTTTAGTGGCAAAATGGTTAGGGAAAAAGCAAATCTCTCAACTGTCTTTCTTTGAATACGTCATTGGGATCGCGATAGGCAGTATTGGAGCAGCGATTGCTATCGGACTTGAACCAAGTATATTTTTAGGGGTATTATCTATTCTAACTATTTCAGTGATCCCATTTTTAGCTAGTTTCATTTCGTTAAAAAGCAAATCCTTTCGAAATATTTTCGAAGGAAAAGGAACCGTTTTGATCAAAGATGGCAAGATTATGGAAGAAAATTTAAAAAAGGAAAGATACACGACAGATGAGTTATTGAAGGGGCTTCGAAAAAATCAAGTTTTTCAGGTCGCCGATGTAGAGTTTGCCGTATTAGAAGCCACCGGAGATTTAAGTGTATTACTTAAGAAAGAAAATCAACCATTGACTGCGAAGGATTTACATTTTTCTATTGCACCCATTAAGGAATCCCAGACGGTTATTATGGATGGAAAAGTACTGGATGAACCATTGTCCACTGCAGGGCGAAGTAGACTTTGGCTACAGACTGAGCTGGAAAAAACCGGCGTACTTCTTGAAAATGTCTTTTTTGGGCAAGTCGATACGTATGGACAATTAACCGTCGATCTATATGATGATAAACTTCAAGTACCACCTCCACAAGAGAAACCGTTATTAATCGCAACCATGAAAAAATGCCAAGCAGACCTTGAATTATTCGCACTTGGAACGGAAAATAAAGAAGCGAAAAAGATGTATCGCGAAAATAGTGAAAAATTGCAAGAAGCGATTGATAAAGTGGAATATTTATTAAAAGAATAGGCAAAAACACAAAGGTAAGACTAAAAAAACTATACATCGTATTCTACACACAGTATATCGTGTTACATGCACGTATTTTATACTGTGTTTTGTAGTTTGGGGAGCTGACTTTTGATGAAGTCAGCTCCAAACGTTTTAAAGGAATAACGATGCTACTTTGCCTTTCAATACTGGAGAAAATTAGGCAGTTTCAACTAGACAAAAGCGGTTCCCATGAAGAAAAGGTCAGGCCCCACATCTTCTATATATCGTTTATTTTACGTGTAAATGACATAATAAACGGTAATTAGAGTGTGAGGTCCGACCCTTTAAGACATGTTGTTAATGCGGCAAATTATGATTTGACGTTTGGGGTGTCATAGTAGCTGGTGCAAAGGCATTTATCATTTGCTGCATATCTTGTTGTGCCAGTTGTGGGACCTGATAATAATGATGTTTGTTTTGATAAATGGAAATCTCGTATGCCATTTCAATACAGTTGGGAACCGAATCTGCGAGCACCCGACGGACCACTGGATTTGTCACTTCACAAGCGGCCATTGCTTTCATGGCTGCAGATGACTTTACAGCTCCGAGCATTAACCCAGAGATGCACTCATCGGTGATTTCTGTTACAGACTGTAACGGTTTCTTCGGCTGGGTTGGTGTTAACCCATAAATGAAGTCATTACCTTGCTTCATTTTATAACTTTGAGTCCGCTTTTGTGGATCCTGGCCGGTTGTAAAACAATCAACTGTAATATTGTATTCATCTTGGATAAATTGATATTGGCGATTCAATATATCCATGAGTTCGGGGTCTTTTACATGTTGGCGTAAAAGCATATATTGATTGAGGGTACCAATTGTTCCTGATAACACTTCATGAACATCGAACATTTCATGACCGCCATGATTCAGTTGTTGAGGCACAGCGCCTGTATGCATATTTTGATGCATGGGTCCTTGTTGGTTTTGCATGAATTTTCATTCCTCCTCTTATATGAAAAAACACGTTCGGCTTTAGTATGTGTCCAGAAATAAGAGTTATTCAAAAGAATGCCTAATTTAAAGAAAGAGTAAATCGCACAAAATCAATTTTTTCGACCTATAACATATACATTGAGTCTAGCTAATATTGTTTTGTGAGCTGTTATTGTTCGAGAAAGTCGACAGCTGTTTTTACCTGACTTTTTGAACCTTCTTTATAAGAAGATGATTTCGCTTTTTTTCACATTCAGTTCAGTGTAATTCTCTACATGATTTAAAGTAGAAGATGTGAGGCAAACTACTAATGACGAGTAAAAGATATTGTTTGGAATGTTTGGAACAATCTAAAAAGCTGTTTAGACATGATCCTAGTTAAACTTAAAAACCTCGTCAATTTCGTGTGAAACTGTACCGTCTTGGTTCGATAAAAATAAGGAGGGATTTTATCGTGAAAGTAGTGGCCATTGTAGGAAGCACCCGTAAAGAATCGTATAATAAAAAAATCACTGCTTTTATGCAAAAAAGATATACGGACAAGGTCGAAATTGAAATTTTGCAACTAGAAAATCTTCCTATGTACAATGAAGATGAGGAGCTAAACCCGCCAGCCTTAGTAACAGACATTAAGAAAAAAATCACGGATAGTGACGGAATCTTAATTGCAACACCAGAATACAATCATTCCATATCAGGTTTCTTGAAAAATGCCATTGACTGGTTTTCGAGGGTGGATAAAGTAATGGTAAATAAGCCAGTCATGATTGTTGGGTGTTCTCCAGGTGCACTAGGTACAGTTCGTGCTCAAATGCAACTTCGTCAAATCTTAAACTCACCTGGCGTTTCCGCATTCACTCTGCCTGGGAACGAAGTATTTATCGGAGCCGTACATGAAAAAATTAATGAATCTGGAAACCTAGTCCATGAACCGACGATTCAATTCTTAGATACAGTAATGAATAACTTTGTGGACTGGATTCAAAAAGTTAAATAATAAAGTACGCGCGTACATGACGAGTATAAAAATCAATAATAATAGAAGAAAGAGGATGTCCCATAAGTAAAAGGTCAGACCTTGCCACTACTACATACAGTTTAGATGAAGTGTAAGTAACTCGAAAAACTGTATAGTGATGCTAGGTCAGATCCTTTTGGAACATCCTCTTTCAAGAATTTTAAAAAGTTAGGTATGAGAAGAAAGTCTTCTCCTTTGAAAATTCGGATATGCAATCCCGAATAGAATCACTGCTACACCAGTCCATTGAGAGAGGGTGACAACTTCGTGTAGCACAAATGTCGACATGAGAACGGCTGTTGGTAGTTCGGAGGCACTTAGGATGGTGCCAAGACCACTGCCTACTTTTGGCATGCCAATATTAAATAAAAGTGGAGGGACGAGTGAACCGAAGAAACCAATAAGAAGACCGTATTTAAGCAATCCATCCGCCAATGCTCCGTTTAGGAGAAATACTGGTGGAAGTACGGTAAACACGAGAAGTGCCGCTCCGGTTGTCATGATTGCACTTTTGTAGATTGGATGAATCGGAAGACTTGCACGACCACTTACATAAATAAAGGTGGCAAAGGATAATGCCGAAAGCAGTCCCCAGCCGATTCCGACAAGTGAAAAGGTGAGATCACTACTTAAAAAACCTGAAGCTAAAACGGAGCCGCAAAGGATGATTGCCGTTGCAATAATACTCTTACGGTCCGGTACTTTCTTATCAAAAATGTATTGTAAAATAATGCTGATCCAGGTGAATTGCAAAAGCAGGATAATAGCAAATGAAGCATCGACATATCCCAGTGATTTATTATAAAAAATCCCAGTTAAACCCATGGGCATTCCGCTGATCAACAAAATCAGCCATTGTTTACCACTTAACCTAATTTTGGGGACAAAGATCGTAATAATCCATAACATAATAGCTCCAAGCAAATACTGACTGCCCGTCAAATCACTTATTCCATAACCATTTTTATAACCTAATTTAACAAATGATGAGATAACTCCGTATGAACAGCCACCAAGAAAGACTAGTAAAGCATATTTCCATATACCCATTAAAAAACCTCCTATAAAACAATAAAGCCACCCATCCCCTTAATAAAGGATGGGTGGCGAAAAGTAAAGTTGTAAACTTTAAGAAAAATCCACCTGCCGCAAACTTGCCATGCAGCTTTTAGTCTATTACTTCCTATTATAAATTGTAATGATGGATTGTAAAGTGGGAAATTTTATCTCGGCTTAACAGGCTGTTAAGCCCAATTATTGAGGTACAGTGAAACTTACCGAGAGTTACGCAGAAGTAATAAATAAATGGAAATTTAAAGATAATAACACCATTCGTAAAGGGAAAGGTGTTATTTTTTTGTAAAAAAGTAATTAATAATTGTCCTACTCCCTTACTCATGGTATGATTTAGACTATACAAATCACGTTGGCGTGATTATCGTGGAATGTAGTGCGGATTGTGAGCGTATCTTTTAAAAAAAGAAAGATACTGTATTTTCATATCCAAGCAGATTTTATAGTTTAATATTTTAGGGAGGTTATCTTTTTTTGGAAATTTTAAATCAAATGTTTAGTACGTACGCTTTATTCTTCGACTGGAAAATGTGGGGAGAAGTGTTAACGGATCCTGTAGCTTGGGGATTAATTGGGACATTAATTATTATGGAAGGGTTACTATCAGCTGATAATGCACTTGTGCTGGCAGTCATGGTTAAACATCTTCCAGAAGAAAAACGAAAAAAAGCATTGATGTATGGCTTATTAGGTGCTTATGTATTTAGATTCATTTTCATCGGAATCGGCGTTTACTTAGTTAACTTCTGGTGGATTAAAGTATTAGGTGCACTTTATCTTGGATGGATTGCTTTCAGTCATTTCCGGAAAAAATCCGGCGAGGATGATGAAGTAAAAGAATTCAATAAAAACACTTGGTTAGTTCGTACATTTGGAACGTTTTGGGCAACGGTCATTATGGTAGAAGGAATGGATATCGCCTTCTCGGCTGACTCGATTCTGGCAGCCTTCGCAATTTCGGATCAAGTTTGGGTACTATTATTGGGCGGTATGATTGGGATTTTATTAATGCGTACAGTAGCTCGAGTATTTCTAAATCTAATTGATAAAATTCCTGAACTTGAAAATACAGCTTTCATTTTAATCGGGATTATTGCGCTTAAGATGTTATTGAGTGTATTTAATATTCATGTACCACATACAGCATTTTTTGGCATCATCGTTGTTGCGTTCGTAATTACGTTTATCATTCATAAGCGAAATGAGCGTAAGGCGGCTACTTCGACTGAGAGCTAAGATAATGGTGTTTGGCACCATTTAATCAATATTGAACATACTTAGGAGCAGAAAGCCATTTGTATCAGGGCTTTCTGTTTCTTTTTGCATTTTAATTTTTTTCTGAAGGTTTCATATAAGAGGTGGTACAGATTATTTCATCCCAATTTAACAGGCTGTAATATCCCCACCTCAATTTTTGTGCGAGATTCAAGAAAAAAATAGGTGGGGGATAAAAAAAGCACTGATGGAAGTTTCACTTTATTTGACAAAACTTCGATATGTATAGTATAATAATGGTAAATAATTGAATATTCTCCTAAAGGGGAGTAGCTTTTACAGCAAAGTCGTCATTTCAGAGAATTTCTCTCGGCTTTGTTGGCAACTTGATGTTGTTAGCAAGACCTTTACCGAAGAAGGGTAAAGGTATAACCATAGAATTTCAAACCTTTACCGTATTTCGGTAAAGGTTTTTTGTTTGATTATTTTTCAACTTTCAATAAAAGCGAGGTGAGTTCGGTCGGTAAATTTGCTAAACGTTTCCTATTTATTATTAAGTTTTGGACGGTTCTTCCGTTTCTAAAGGAATTCTTCATTTCACGCGAAGTTCAGCTTCATAAAAAAGTGATGGGAATAGTATTCATGATTGGGTACGCAGTATTTCCGTTTGATTTGATTCCAGATTTCTTCTCGCTCATTGGAATAGTGGATGATGTGATGATTTTTGGAATTGTTGTGAACTGGATGGTTCAGCTATCACCGGAAACACTTAAGGAAAAACATAAGCTAATGGGGTAACCTATTTAAAAAAATGAAAGAGGGGAAGTTAGGACATATGGAATTTTCAATTTTACTTGAGTATGGTTGGGTGTTACTTGTGTTGGTTGCACTTGAAGGGCTTTTAGCTGCGGATAATGCGCTTGTGTTGGCGATTATGGTAAGGCATCTACCGGATGAAGAAAGGAAAAAAGCGTTATTCTATGGACTTGCAGGAGCGTTTGTTTTCCGTTTTGGCTCGCTGTTTGCGATTTCATATCTTGTCGATGTATGGCAGGTCCAAGCGATTGGCGCCATTTATTTAATATTTATTGCCTTGAACCATATATTTAGAAAACTTCTAGTAAAGAAGAGTGAAGAAAACGTTACTGAGGAAAAGGAAACGAAGAAAGCTGGCTTTTGGGCGACAGTTTTCAAAGTGGAACTAGCGGATATTGCGTTTGCGGTAGACTCGATCCTTGCCGCCGTTGCATTGGCAATGGCGCTTCCAGATACGAACTTACCGAATATTGGTGGCTTAGACGGCGGTAAGTTTATCGTAATCTTCGCAGGTGGATTGATCGGATTAATTATCATGCGTTTTGCGGCCAATGTGTTTGTGAAACTGCTGCATACTCGACCAGGGCTTGAAGTGGCTGCATTTATGATCGTCGGCTGGGTCGGTGTGAAACTAGCTATTTACACATTATCACATCCATCGTTAGCGATATTGCCTGAAGCGTTTGCCCATTCAGTGGCTTGGAAAACTATCTTCTATGTCGTACTGATTTTGATTGCATTAGGTGGCTGGTTTTTTTCAAAAGAGAAACTGGACCCTGTAAAAGAATAAGGAGAATAACTGGCTGCGCTCTTTAAGGCGGCCAGTTATTTTAGTAAGGCGACCCCTTTATATAAGAATCAGGCTCTGCCGTCTACTATCATGCCGGCCCGACTAAGTAGAGTGCACGTCTCTACTGGAAAAGGGTATTTAATCTTATGTGGAATTTTTTTGGTAGTAAAGTTTTTATATTGGAGGTTACTGTATTCCGAAGCTATTGAAATATTTTATTAGTGATGGGGTAGAATAAAAGTAAAGTCCATTATCAAAGAAAACCATCCATTAAAACAACGATCGGTAAAGTTATGCATTTTCCTTGACAAAACAATTACTTTTATACGATAATGAATATTGAATTAGAATTATTATAGTTAAATAATAATTGTTATATTTAGATGATAATTATCGATATATAAGTAACTAGAGTTTCGGATAGATGTCCTGAAACCAACTATTTATAATTCTCAAAAACACACGCAGGAGGAAATTAATTATGTCTCTAATTGGAACAGAAATAAAACCTTTCAACGCATCAGCTTATCAAAATGGTCAGTTTGTCGATGTTACTGAAGAAAACCTAAAAGGTCAATGGAGTATAGTTTGCTTTTATCCAGCAGACTTTACATTCGTATGTCCAACTGAGCTTGAAGATCTACAAAACCAGTACTCAACTCTAAAAGAACTAGGGGTTGAAGTGTATTCCGTTTCAACAGATACTCATTTTACACATAAGGCATGGCATGATAGCTCAGAAACGATTGGGAAAATTACCTATCCAATGATCGGTGATCCTTCACATACAATCTCTCGCAACTTTGATGTGCTGATCGAAGCTGAAGGGATTGCTGATCGCGGTACTTTTATCATCGATCCAGAAGGCATCATCCAAGCTGTTGAAATTAACGCAGGTGGCATCGGCCGTGATGCAAGCATTCTTGTTAACAAAGTTAAAGCAGCACAATATGTTAGAAACAATCCTGGTGAAGTTTGCCCAGCTAAATGGCAAGAAGGTTCTACCACACTTAAACCAAGCCTTGATCTTGTAGGAAAGATTTAAGGAGTACAATAAATGATACTGGACGCAGACATAAAGGAACAATTAACCCAATATCTTCAACTGATGGAAGGCGATGTGTTACTCAAAGTTAGTGCAGGAGCTGATGATGTATCTAATGATATGCTAGCTTTAGTGGATGAATTAGCTGCTATGTCATCCAAAATTAATGTAGAGAAAACACATCTACCAAAAACACCGAGTTTTAGTGTGAATCGTATCGGCGAAGACACTGGGGTAACTTTTGCTGGTATTCCTTTGGGACATGAATTTACTTCATTAGTATTAGCTCTGCTACAGGTTAGTGGAAGAGCTCCAAAGGTGGATCAAAAGGTAATTGATCAAATTAAAAACATTAACGGCAAATATCATTTTGACTCTTACATCAGCCTGAGTTGCCACAACTGTCCTGATGTTGTACAAGCACTGAACTTGATGAGTATTCTTAATCCTGGCATTACACATACCATGATTGATGGTGCGGCATTCAAAGAAGAAGTAGAAAGCAAAAACATCCTAGCAGTGCCAACGGTGTTCCTCAATGGAGAATCCTTTGGTAGTGGCCGTATGTCTCTAGAGGAAATCCTCTCCAAGATAGGCAGTGCTCCAGACGCATCAGAGCTTGCTGATAAGGATCCATTTGATGTACTTGTTGTTGGAGGCGGTCCTGCCGGTGCAAGTGCAGCAATCTATGCAGCACGTAAAGGCATTCGTACAGGTGTTGTTGCTGAACGCTTTGGCGGTCAGGTTATGGACACCATGAGCATCGAGAACTTTATCAGTGTTAAGTATACTGAAGGCCCTAAGCTAGCAGCCAGTCTTGAAGAACATGTTAAAGAGTATGATATTGATGTGATGAATTTACAGCGTGCTAAGCGTTTAGAAAAGAAAGAATTCATCGAAATTGAACTCGAAAACGGTGCAGTTCTAAAGAGTAAGACCGTAATCATTTCAACGGGTGCTCGTTGGCGCAATGTTGGTGTACCCGGCGAAGAAGAGTTTAAGAACAAAGGTGTAGCATATTGCCCTCATTGTGATGGTCCATTGTTTACAGGAAAACACGTAGCGGTTATTGGCGGCGGAAATTCTGGTATTGAGGCAGCGATTGATCTTGCAGGCATTGTGAAACATGTAACGGTTCTTGAGTTTAATCATGAGTTGAAAGCTGATTCTGTACTACAAGATCGTCTATACAGTCTACCTAATGTAACTGTCCTCACGAACGTTCAAACAAAAGAAATTACTGGTACTGACAAGGTAAATGGTATTTCCTACGTTGATCGTGATACAGGAGAAACCCAGCATATTGAATTGCAGGGTGTGTTTGTTCAAATCGGTCTTGTACCAAATACCGATTGGTTAGGCGAAACAGTAGAACGTACTCGCGGTGAAATCGTTGTAGATAAACATGGCGCTACGAACATACCTGGAGTGTTTGCTGCAGGCGATTGTACTAATAGCCCGTATAAACAGATCATTATTTCTATGGGATCGGGTGCGAATGCAGCCTTAGGTGCATTCGATTATCTAATCCGCAATTAAGGAAAACCCAATATGAAAAGCCCAATTTCTCAGTAAAATTGAGAAATTGGGCTTTTTTGTTACTTCATCAATGACCCGTTTATTGAATAAAAAAATACGTCCTGTTCTACTAAACAAAAATCGAAGAAACACATACTTGACGGGGGAAAAGGCTTACTTACCCGTAATATGCTTTAAAAACGATCAGAATGGAAAGATGTTATTATATTAGTAATTAGATAAATTCAGAGAGGGAGGGACAACATGAAAGAATACATCGAACAGCTTAAACCGACGCTGGATAGCATATTTGAGCATTTGCATCAGAATCCAGAGGTTAGTTGGAAGGAATATGAGACAACTGCGTATATTCAGCAAATCCTCGTTGCGCATGGTTTTCCAGTCCATATGTTTGTTGATTGTACAGGGCTCGTTGTAGAAATGGGGAGTGGTGATTTTTGTGTGGGTCTGCGAACAGACATGGATGCGCTTTGGCAGGAAGTGAACGGTCAGTTTCAAGCCAACCATAGCTGTGGTCATGATGCACATATGACGATGACAATCGGAGCTATGTTGCTTTTGAAAAAAATGAATGCTTTTCAAAAAGGAAGATTCAAGTTTATTTTTCAACCTGCTGAAGAGAAAGGAACCGGCGCGTTAAAAATGGTTGAAAAGCACGTTGTTGATGATGTTGATTTTCTTTATGGTGTTCACTTAAGACCCATTCAAGAATTGAGGAATGGCCAAGCGGTTGCCGCGATTTATCACGGTGCAGCGAAGTTTATTGAAGGAGTAATCATCGGCGAGGATGCTCATGGTGCACGGCCTCATCTTGGGCAGAATGCGATTGAAATCGGTTCCTCCCTTATTCAAGAAATCAAGGGTATTCACCTCGACCCATTGGTTCCTTATACAGCGAAAATGACTAAATTTATAGCAGGTGGTGATTCTGGGAATCTAATTCCAGGGAAAGCTTCGTTTTGTATAGATTTACGGGCACAAACAAATGAAGTGATGGATGAGCTAACTGAAAAAATTGAGAAAATAGCAAGCGCATTGGCGAATTTATATGGGGTGAAAATCCAGTTGGTAGCAAAGGGATATGTTGCGGCGGCAGTTGTCAATCAAGAGGCAAGAGGTTATATGGAAAAAGCGATTGTTGAGAGTATTGGAGCGCAACATGTACTGGAGCCGATTGTTTCTTCTGGAGGCGAGGATTTTCATTTTTACACACTAAAAAACCCTCATTTAAAAACGACAATGCTTGGCTTAGGCTGTGATTTAAAGCCGGGGCTACATCATCCACATATGACCTTTAATCATGATTGCATCTATTCAGGGGCAGAGATTTTAGCAAGAACCGTGTTGCGAACGATTGAAGCATATGAAAGGAAGAAGTAATATGCCTTCCTTTGAAGTCGATTGGTTTCACAACACTAGTAGGGACACTATAGCCGATTACAGATGAAAATAAAATTATTTCGCAAAAATATAATCTAGGTATGATTTACGTGATAACAGGTGAAATCACCCCAGAGAATAAGCAATATGGGAAAAGCGATTTAATTTTGAGCCCGAGAGGTGTAGAAATTCTACTTGAAGAATTGGGGAAAGCTTGTAAGTGAAAAAATGTATGACACAGAACAGGACGATCTTCCTCTAATAATTCAAGGACGTCCTGTTTTTTTTATCTCGAATTAACGGAAGTCAAGGCCCTCCATCTCAAGGCTTAGAGGAATCGAAGAAGCTTATGTGGGGGCTACTGTCCGTAAAGCCTGATTGAAGTTTCACTTTATCTATTAATCAAAATATAAAAATAATTAAAAATACATTGACAGTAATCATGCATAATGGCATAATTTATACGAAATTACACTAAACTTAAATTTTTTATATACAAAATCTTATCAAGAGCAGGTGGAGGGACAAGCCCTATGATACCCGGCAACCGACTTATTTTTAAGCACGGTGCTAATTCTTGCAGCAGAAATGCTGATAGATAAGAAGTTGTTTTTTATTCGGAAACCTCTTCTTATTGAAGGGGTTTTTTATATTTTTTGAAAGGAAGAAGTGGCGAAAATGAGCGAAGTAACAGCTGTGTACAGCATTATAACGGATTCATCAAGCTTGGAAAAAAAAGCCGAAGAAATAGCGCTTGGTCTAACGGTTGGTTCTTGGACTAATCTGCCGCTGCTCGAACAAGAACAATTAAAAAATCATAAAGGCCGAGTTGTCATGATCAAAGAAGTGGGTGAAGAGAGGGGATCTGGAAAAACCGTTGGTGAAATTCACATTGCTTTTCCAGGGGCTAATTTTTCAAAAGATATTCCTGCTATCCTCACGACAACTTTCGGAAAATTATCGCTAGATGGAGAAATTAAATTAGTAGATTTAAAGTTTGATCACGACCTTTTAAGCTATTTTCCAGGTCCTCGTTACGGAATTGCAGGCATTCGCGATAAGCTCCATGTCTATGATCGACCATTAATTATGAGTATTTTCAAAGGAGTGATTGGGAGGGATTTAGATTATCTGCTCAACCAATTACGAGAACAGGCCTTGGGTGGTGTTGACCTAGTAAAGGACGATGAAATCCTCTTTGAAAACCCGCTTACACCTCTTGAAAAAAGAGTAGCAGCAGGAAAGAAAGTACTTGATCAAGTGTATGAAGAAACTGGTCATCGAACATTATATGCCGTGAATTTAACAGGAAGAACGTTCGAACTAAGGGATCAAGCTAGAAAAGCAAAGGATTTAGGTGCGGATGTTTTGTTATTTAACGTTTTTGCTTATGGTCTCGATGTCTTACAAAGTTTACGAGAAGATGAGGAGATTGCTCTTCCAATTATGGCTCACCCTGCCGTTAGCGGTGCATTTACTTCATCAGAAAAATATGGGTTTTCTCATGCCTTACTGTTAGGGAAATTGGAAAGATTGGCAGGAGCGGACTTTTCCTTGTTTCCATCACCATATGGCAGTGTAGCCTTGGACAGAGATAAGGTGATGGCGGTTAAAGAGGAGTTAATAAAAGAAACACAGATTAAATCGGTATTTCCTGTACCTTCGGCTGGGATTCACCCAGGACTTGTTCCATTATTGATCCAAGATTTTGGGCAGGATTGTGTCATTAATGCAGGTGGAGGTGTTCATGGACATCCACAAGGAGCTCAGGGTGGTGGAAAAGCGTTTCATCAAGCAATTGAATTGGTGCTTTCTGGGACTGCGTTTTCAGAAGAAACTGCTGCATTTGAACTTCAGGAGGCAGTCCGGCTATGGGGCTGGAAGGACGTGGTTACGAAGTGAATAATCCAATCATTTTTTGTGACTTTGATGGTACGGTTACAAAGAAAGACAATATTGTTAGTATAATGAAGCAATTTGCTCCTCCAGAATGGGAGATGTGGAAGGATCAAGTTTTATCTCGTTCGGTCAGTATCCAAGAAGGGGTAGGCAACATGTTTCATCTCCTTCCATCTTCACTAAAACAAGAGATTACTAAGTTTGTTTTAGAAAATATTGAGATTCGCGATGGGTTTAGCGAATTTGTTCAATATACGAAAAAGAAACATATCCCTCTTTATATCGTAAGTGGTGGGATGGATTTTTTCGTTAAACCAATTCTTTCACCCTTCGATTTGATAGCTGGAGTGTATTGTAATGAAGCTGATTTCAGTGGAGAAAAAATCAAGATACATTGGCCTCACTCATGTGATGAGGAATGTACGAATCAAAATTGCGGATGCTGCAAACCTGCTATAATCCGGGGAATCTCGAATACTAATACACACGCGATTGTCATTGGCGATTCTGTAACAGATTTAGAAGCTTCAAAAATTTCTCATACTGTCATAGCAAGAGATTATTTAGCTGAAAAATGCGGCGAACTTTCGATTCCATTTCACCCTTTTGATACGTTTTATGATTGCATAGATATTTTAGAAAAATTACAAATAAGCAGTCAAACGAAGGGGGTTGGAAAATGAGTGTGTTACTTACTCGTCATCATGAACTTATGGAGATAAAAGCTGAATTGGCCGAGAGAGATTGGTTTATGGGTACGAGCGGTAATTTAGCAATAAAAGTACAAAATGATCCATTGCAATTTCTTGTCACAGCAAGCGGCAAGGATAAACGTAGAAAAACAAATGAGGACTTTCTGCTTGTAGATGATGGTGGAAATCCTGTCGGCAGCACGAAGGTGAGGCCTTCTTTTGAGACGCTTCTACATTGTGAAATATACAAAAAAACGGATGCAGGCTGTAGCCTCCACGTCCATACGGTAGCGAACAATGTGATTTCTGAATTGTATGGCGATGAAGGACAAGTGGTGTTTCAAGGTCAGGAGCTAATAAAGGCATTTGACCGGTGGGATGAAGATGCAGAGCTTATCATTCCAATTATCAGGAATTATGCAGATATCCCCAAATTGGCAGAAGCTTTTTCTTCCTTTGCAAATGAAAATAAGGGAGCTGTGTTGATTCGTAATCACGGAATCACCGCGTGGGGGAAAGATGGCTTTGAAGCTAAAAAAATTCTCGAAGCCTGTGAGTTTTTATTTCAGTATCAGCTCACATTACTTCAGGCAAAAGCTGGTCTTTATGGAGCAAGACACTTATCTTAACTAGTCTACTTAGTTTATTTCTCCCGCATTAACGGGCAGTAAGCTCTCTCCAAATGTTTAGAGCAATTCGCATTAGCGTAGGTGAGGGACAAAGAAACTAAAGTTTCACTTTATCTAATTATAATTACGAGGAGGAAATATGATGACAACGATTGTTATTCAAGGAACGAATGAAGTAATTGATAACCAAGAGGAAGTAATTGTATTTTTGCAAGAACAAGGCGTGATTTATGAATCATGGGATATTTCAAAATTACCGTCTCACTTACAAGAGAAGTATGTGTTAAGTGATGAAGAAAAACAAGAAATATTAACAGTCTTCCAACCTGAAATTACGGATATCGCAAAAAGACGAGGCTACAAGGCTTGGGACGTCATTTCACTTGCAGAGCATACTCCTAATCTTGACGAGTTATTAAAAAATTTTCAGCGTGAGCATCACCATACAGATGATGAAGTACGATTTATCGTGAGTGGGCATGGTGTATTTATTATTCAAGGAAAAAATGGCCCGTTTTTTGAAGTTCACTTACATCCTGGAGACCTCATTTCTGTGCCAGTAGGGGTTCGTCATTATTTCACATTAGATGACGATCGCAGAGTAGTTGCCATACGAGTTTTTGTCACGGCAGAGGGTTGGGTGCCTGTTTACGAGGAAGAGTCTGCACGCTAAATTATCGCAATATTTAAAGTAGTCATATTACTAGTTTTAAATAATTTTTCATTGAGTGTGGCTGTTTAGGAGGGGGTTTATATGAAGGACTTTACGACTAGCTATTTTACGATGAATGAACAAGATGTCGTAGATTATGTGCAAAGTAAACTGGATTTCTTTGCACATGATGCCGAGCTTGAATGTCGTGAAATTGGCGATGGGAACTTAAATTATGTGTTTAGAGTAGTTGAGCCAAAGAGTGGTAGATCTATTATTATAAAACAAGCGGGACCAGTAGCCCGTATATCTGATAGTTTTAAAGTTTCTCCTGACCGCAATCGTATTGAAAGTGAACTATTGAAACTTCATGACGAACTGGCTCCGGGTTTTGTTCCCATTTTCTATTCGTATGATCCTATTATGAATTGCTGTGTAATGGAGGACTTATCGGATCATGAAATTATGCGGACAGCACTTTTGAGTTATAAAAAATACCCTTTATTTGCGGAGCATATCAGTACGTTTCTAGCTAATACATTATTGCTTACATCGGATGTTGTAATGGGGCATAAGGAAAAGAAAGAATTAGTGAAGAAATTTATTAATCCAGAGTTGTGTGAAATAACCGAGGATTTAGTCTATACAGAACCATTCTACGATTGTGAGCAAAATGATGTATTTGAAGGGACGAAAGAATTTATTCGAGATCATATATGGAATGATAAACAGCTAGGACTAGAAACGGCCAAGTTGAAGTTCGAGTTTATGACGAATACCCAGTCATTGCTTCATGGTGATCTCCATACCGGATCTATTTTTATCAAGGAAAATTCCACGAAGATTATTGATCCTGAATTTGCCTTTTATGGTCCAGCTGGCTATGATGTCGGCAATATAGTGGCTAATCTAATGTTTGCTTATGTGAATGCTAGTTTCACAATCGTAGATGAATCGAAAAGAGAAGAATATTTGGGCTATTTGGAACAAACAATTGATGAAGTTATTCGATTGTTTCAAGAAAAGTTTTTACAGTTGTGGGATGAAAAAGTAGCAGAAAAAACAGCGACGGCACCAGGCTTTAAAATATCATATTTAAATTCCATTATGAATGATGCAGCAGCCGTTACCGGTCTTGAGCTATGCAGAAGAATTATTGGGATTGCTCATGTTAAAGATATTACATCCATATCGAATTCGAACGACCGTGTTCAAGCAGAAAAAATTTGCTTAACAGCAGGAAAGACCTTTATTCTCGAGCGGTCACATATCAAAATAGGCAAAGACTTTGTAAAGGTCTTGCTAGAAAGTGCTCGAAAAGTTAAGGAGGCAAACAACAACGATGACATCACCAGTAGAAACGATACAATCGGTGCAGCTCAATGAACAAGAAGATGAGCTGATTCTTTTAGACCAAACTCTCTTGCCAAATAAAAAAGCTTTTTTGCATCTTTCAACCATTAAAGAAATTTGGGATGCCATTTATCATTTAAAAGTACGGGGAGCACCAGCAATAGGAATTGCCGCTGCATATGGAATTTATTTAGAAACCAAAAAATCTAAGGCAGTTACATTTCCAGAGTTATATGATGATTTTCAAAAAAATAAACAATACTTAGCTTCTTCCCGCCCGACGGCAGTTAATTTATTTTGGGCATTGAATCGAATGGAAGAATGCTTACAAAAGGTAGCAGAAAAAAGTATAACAGAAATAAAAAATGCACTGAAGGAAGAAGCGGAAAAGATTCGAATAGAAGATGAAATCGTGTGTCGGTCGATTGGCGAGCATGCTCTTACTTTATTAAAACCTGGCTTTGGAATTTTAACTCACTGCAATGCAGGAACAATCGCGACGGCTAAGTATGGTACAGCGCTCGCACCTGTTTATTTGGGCAAGGAAAAAGGGTACGACTTCAAAGTATTCGCTGATGAAACAAGACCTCTTCTTCAAGGAGCCCGTTTAACTGCATGGGAGTTGCAAGAAGCAGGAGTAGACGTTACTTTAATTTGTGACAACATGGCCTCGCTTGTTATGAAGGAAGGAAAAGTTCAGGCAGTCTTAGTAGGATGTGACCGTGTAGCTGCTAACGGCGATACAGCCAATAAAATTGGTACGTCGGGCTTGGCGATTTTGGCTAAGTATTATCGGGTTCCATTTTATGTATGTGCACCTCTGTCTACGGTCGATATCGAGTGTGAAACAGGGGATGACATTCCAATCGAGATTCGAAATCCGGAGGAAATTACAAAGGCATGGTATGAAAAACCAATGGCTCCTGAAAATGTGAAAGCATACAATCCAGCCTTTGATGTAACCGACCATGAACTCATTACCGGGATTGTCACCGAAAAAGGAATTGCTTATCCCCCGTACAGAGATAGTCTATTAAATTTGGCGACAAAGGAAAGATAAGTGAAAATCAAAGTTAATTAATTGGGTTCATTCGTATTCAGCCAGATCTATCTGGTTGATTTTTTTTGCTTTCATTGTCAAAATTCCATACTTCTTTAGGAAGATAATAGTGAAAAAACATGGAAATAGTTAACTACAATGAAAGCAAACGAATCGTTTGGGTGAACTAGGTCGTATTCTAAGCACACGCTTCCACAATTCATATATCCTTCTTGGAAAAATGTAAAAAAGAACTACATATCATATTTGGTAGTTGAATACATATATTTAATTAATGATGAAGAACGGATAAATGAGGTGGGGTATGTTTATCTATGTGGTTAAAGCAGGTGATTCCCTATATTCCGTTGCAACAAAATATCATGTTTCAATGGATAGTATCCGGTTTCGAAATGCATTAAAAACAGATCGACTGGTACCCGGACAAGATTTAGTCATCCCTACGAATGTGTATATTGTTCAATCAGGGGATTCTCTCTTTACTATAGCCCAAATGGCTTTACTTCCAGTGGAAACGATCCGTCTTATAAATTGTTTATGGTCGGATACCCTATTGGTTGGTATGAATATATATATTCCGCCCAGGTTGAAATATATTGCCCAAGATTTCGGTTATCTTACTCCTTCCACACCAGAAAAGAATCAGATCAATATTCAAAGATTTGCCTCCATCACTTCTTATTATGGCGTTTTTGAGTATCATATTCTTGAAGATGGAAGTTTAAGTTCAATAGCTAATGATCAGCAATTTATTACATTAATCAGAGGGAATCAAGTAGCGCCTTTGGCTGTAATAACCAATTTAACGGAGACGGGATTTAGTCCAGATTTAGTAGGGAGAATCTTAAATAATCCTGAATTAAGACAACGGGTAATTGATCAGATTTACAATTTGATCAAAAGTAAGAATTATGCTGGAGTGAATATTGATTTTGAAAGAGTACGTGGGGTAGATCGGGATATATATAGTGGTTTCTTACGCTTGTTACGAGAGCGATTAAAGCCAGAAGGATATTATACGTCCGTTGCCGTGCCCGCGAAAACAAGTGATGATATTTCCTGGTTACAAGGATATGATTATGGAGGAATTGGTGCAGCTGTTGATTTTGTCTTTATCATGGCCTATGACTGGCATGAAGCAAGTAGTTCACCTGGACCTGTCGCTCCTATAAAAGAAGTTAGAAAAACAATCGAATATGCTCAAAAGTTCATGAGAAGAAATAAAATCATCCTTGGTGTACCAAGGTATGGATATGATTGGACAATGTCTAATGGGGCTGTTATGAGCGCGCGTGCTATTTCTGTTATGGATGCAATCGAGACAGCTATGAAATATCAGGTACCCATTCAATATTCCATTGAAGATCAACAACCTTTCTATCGCTACCAAGACGGATCCGGTAAGCTACATATTGTTTGGTTCGAAGACGCAAAGGCTCTTGCTCAAAAACTCCAAATGATAGTTGATTACCGGTTAAAAGGAATTGGAGCTTGGCAATTAGGATTACACTTTCCTCAAGCAGGTTATTTAGTAGATGAATTTCTGACAAAGAAATTGTGAATAATAATCATCTTTAACAATTAAAAACTATAAAGTAAGTCGATGATGAATCTTTATTGATTGGAAGAGGATTCAAAGAAAGAGGGCGTATAAGGGTCTAACCTCACACACTAAATCAGTATGTAGTGTTTCATACACTAATCTTGTACTGTATTTAGTTGTTGCAAGGTTTAATCCTTTGCTTTTTTTTTGGAGAAATTCGAATGTTGACTGGCACTCAAAAAAAGCCTTGCTGTTCAATAGCATAGTTGATATATTTCATATTGATAGAAAATTAAGCACATGTGGAGGAAAATCGTCATTGAAAAAATGGAATTTAGCAATCTTATTTATTATCGTGCTTCTAATTGCCGGGTATTATAGCCTGAAAGTAGAGCCAGCATCTGAGAAGAAAGAGGTATCTCAAAAAGAAACAAGTGCTTCTGAATATCTTGAAAAGGTAGATACAAATTATTCTTTTGATTTGACTAAAAGGCTAACAACTTATAAATCAAACGAGAAATTAGGCTATCGACCAGCAGGCTCGAAAGCTGAGTTCGAGGCTGGAGAAATGCTGACAGATGAGTTTAAGAAGATCGGATTGAAGAATGTTACGAAGGACGAGGTAACTGTCGATAGCTGGGAGTTTGAGAAAGCAGACCTCACATATGTTGACCATAATAATGAGAAGCATGAATTGGTTTTAGGCGGCTATCAGGCGAATTTTGTCACAGATGGACCTGAAGAGTTTGAAGTGGTCTATGCAGGAAAAGGAACGAAACAGGATCTGGAAGGTCTTGATGTGAAAGGGAAATTAGTGTTAGTTGATATTAACCAAAGAGATGAATGGTGGATTAATTACCCCGCCTATCAAGCGTCTTTAAAAGGAGCAAAAGCGGTTCTTGCTGCACAAAAGGGCGGATATGGGGAGATAGATCCAGAGGCATTGAATGCACAAGATTTGTGCGGACCGGATGATACTCCAGCGTTTTCAATTTCGAGAAAAGATGCAGACGGTTTACTTGCATTAATGAAAGAGACGAATCAAGAAAGCGTATCAGTAACTTTTGATGCCGTATCGATTGTTGAGAGAGATGCGAAGTCGTATAATATTGTTGGCGAAATTCCAGGGAAAGACAAGGATTCTATCATTCTGTTAAGCGCTCATTATGATGCGTATTTTGATGGCTTCCAAGATGATTCAGCTGCGATTGGATTATTGGCAGGTATTGCCAAAGGCTTAATTGACAGCAACTACGAACCAGAGAAAACCATTGTATTTGTAGCACAGGCAGCAGAGGAGTGGGGAATTGCTAATTCAAGATATGATTGGTCCACGGGTGCCTATGGACAAATCTTTGAAGCGCGTCCAGAATGGCAGAAACAAGTTGTCGCAAACATTAACTTTGAATTACCTGCCTATGAGCATACAAGTGCAGATGAAATACGATCTGTTTATGAATTAGATCAGTTTCTGACAAAGTTTTCGAAAGAAGTACCGAAAGTAGAGGGAGTCTATAAAGATGGAATCAGTGTAGTTTCCCCATTACGAACATGGTCTGACGACTTTTCCTATTCACTTGGAGGGATTCCTGCTCAGCGTAATGATTTCCAAGACTCTGATTTTATGAAAACTCATTATCATTCTCAATTCGATAATGAATCTACTTATAACGAAAAGGCTTTTGAATTCCACCATAATCTGTACGGCTTGCTTGTTCAAGCATATGATCAAACAGCTGTTATGCCGTTGGATTTTACAGAACGTTTTAAAGCGATGAAAGAAACTATCAATAAAGATGTGAATGCTACTGCAGGAATTGATACTGCAGAATTGAATGTAGGCTTGGATAAAGTGATTGCTACTGCTGAAAAAGTAACCAAACAAGTTAATAAAATTAATGCTGACTATAAGGCTGCACTTGTTGATGGCGATGAGAATAAGGCGGAAAAATTACTATCTGAAAATAAGGATTTCAATGACAAATTGCGAGAAATTTTCCGTTATTCTCAAGATAACTTCTTGAAACTAACATGGGAAGATGAGCCGCTTTTTCCTCATGAACATGCCCAGAACAACCTTGATGCGATTGACCATGCATTAGACGCTTTGCAAAAAGGAAATGTGAATGTTGCGCTTGATAATTATTTATGGCTCGTTGATAATAACTGGTATGCGTATCATTTTGATCGTGAAACATTCGACTTTTTCACGAACCAGGTACTAGACCAAGGGGCAGACCGATTAAGCTGGGGGAATGGGAAAATCATCGGACATGAAGACCTATTTGACGTAATCAATAGTCTTCAATCGAAGTCTGATACGAAAGACCCGAAAGTGGATGCTGAAATCCAAGCATTGAAGAATGCAAAAGAAAATCAAAAGGCTCTATTAAAGCAGACAATTGATAAAGAAGTAAGTGACGTTCATGCATTGGAAGAAAAACTGAATGCAATTGTAGAATAATAGGTACCCAAACAGCAGATATTTTGTTGTTTGGTTTTTTTGTGTAGGAAGGATTGTATATACATTGAACGATTAATTTCCCCCTGCTTTAACGAAAGATGTCAGACTACTTATCTATGATCACGACATATAAATGTGAAAGCAGAGTAATAGAAAAGTGGGAACGCCCAGTACTTTAGGCCATTATGTTCCGGAATGAGTATAAGAACTGAGATCTTTTATTCAAAATATATAACGGCATATTTATCCTCTAAATCCAATAAAGTAATAGTAAGTCGGCAGTCTATAAAGGAGTAAAATGATGATTCTTTCTAAATTTGTAGATGAACTCCTAATTCCCCCCGTTTTAAAACCTTGTCAAAAAAATCAATATGATACGTATTATGAAGTAAATATGACTGAATTTAGGCAATCCCTCCATAGTGAGTTAATGGAAACAACGGTATGGGGCTATGAAGGAAGTTATCCTGGTCCTACAATCGAGGTGGAAAGTGGCGAAAGAGTATGGATTAAATGGATCAATAATCTTCCTAAGAAGCATCTTTTTCCGATTGATTATACGGTGCACGGCGCCCATCGAGATGTACCAGATGTAAGAACGGTCGTACATGTACATGGTGCCAGTGTGGAATGGGAAAGTGATGGGTATCCAGAGTCTTGGTTTACGAAAGGGTTCGAACAAGTCGGTCCATATTTCAAAAAGAAAATATATCAATATACAAATAATATGCGTGCATCTACGCTTTGGTATCATGATCATGCTCTCGGCATCACTAGACTTAATGTTTATGCGGGCTTGGCAGGTTTTTATCTTATTCGAAATCAAGGGGAACGTTTATTGAACTTACCTAGTGGTCAATATGATATCCCACTTATCATACAGGATAAATCATTTAATGAAGATGGTTCGCTATTTTACCCAAAGCAGCCGGATAAAACAGTTCAAGAATTAGACACATCGATTGTTCCTGAATTTTTTGGGGACACAAACCTTGTAAATGGGAAAGTATGGCCTTATTTAAAAGTAGAAGCGCGTAAATATCGGTTTAGGCTGTTGAATGCATCTAACTCTCGTTTCTATCGAATTAGGCTTGATTCAGGGCAACATATGTATCAAATCGGAACAGATCGAGGATTTATGGAGTACCCGATTGGAATTAAAGAACTCACGTTGGCTCCAGCAGAAAGAGCGGAAGTTATTATTGATTTTACCAATCTTGAGGGAAAAAATATTGTCATGAAAAATGATGCACCAGCACCATTTCCAATTGGCCAGCCAGCCAGTCAAAATACGGGTACTGTGATGGAATTTAGAGTGAGTCTTCCCCTTAAAAGTATTGATACGAGTGTTATCCCATCTTATTTAGAAACACTTCCCAAAATGAATGAACAAACTGCTTCTAGGGAAAGACATCTTACATTGGATCAGGCGACCGATCAATACGGTCGTGAAATTATGTTATTAGATAATAAAGATTGGGAAGCGCCTATATCAGAAAATCCGAAATTAGGAACAATTGAAATATGGAATTTCATTAACGTAACGCAAGATACTCACCCGATTCATATTCATTTGATAGATTTCCAGGTGCTCGACCGGAGAACATTTGACGTAGAACGTTTTAAAAAAGAGAGAGTCATACACTATACGAGTCAAGTGATGCCGCCTGAACCACAAGAAAGAGGCTTGAAAGATACAGTAAGGGTGAACCCTAACGAAGTAACGAGAATTATCATGCATTTTGATACGTTTGCAGGTTTATATGTTTGGCATTGTCATATGCTGGAACACGAAGATTATGAAATGATGAGACCGTTTATGGTCATCCGATAAAACCTTTATTATTTATTAATGAACGAAGGAACGATATGATCATTTGTTCAATATCGTCAGCAAGAAAAGCTTGTGAAGGCTCTGGGTGTAGGCTTGGAGTCTTTTTGATTGGTTATAATTAATTAAATTTTCAAAAAACTATTGCGTAATTAAAACGAACAAGTTAGAATCAAGATAATAAATGTAATCGATTACATTTTAGGTAAGGGGTAGAAGAAGATGGTGAAAATGAGTGATGTGGCAAAACTGGCGAATGTATCAACAGCTACAGTGTCGAGAGTGCTTAGAAATCCTGAAGCTGTTAAAAAGATAACTCAGCAAAAAGTTTTTGAAGCTATTAAACAGCTAGATTATCAGCCAAACATTCTGGCCCGCCATTTTCGAACGAATCAAACAAAGACCATTCTAGTTGTTGTGCCTAGTTTAACAAACTTAGTTTTCTCGGAAATTATTTCTGGAATTGACACAGTAGCCACTGAAAAAGGTTATCAAGTTTTGTTAGGTAATATAAATAACAGGATGGAAAAAGCACAAAGTTATATTAATCATTTAAAACAGAAACAAGTAGATGGCGTTATTTTATTAACAGTTAAATTAGCTCAGGAGCTATGGGAGGAGATTGCTCACGACTATCCGATTGTACTTGCCTCTGATTTTGTTGAAAAACTGGATATTCCGGCAGTTTGTATTGATAATTTAAATTGTGGTTATCAAATAACGGAGCATTTAATAAAATTAGGTCATCGAAAAATTGCTCATGTTTCAGGGCCTCTCGATGTGGCAATCGGTCGTGAGCGTGCGCAAGGCTATCGTAAAGCATTACTTCATTATAATATACCTGTTGATGAATTGTTTATGATTGAAGGAGAATATTCAATCGGATGTGGCTATTCTTCAGTAAGAAAATTAATGAAGCAGGACAATAAGCCAACTGCTATTTTCTTTGGAAACGATGAACTGGCAATGGGTGGTATCAAAGCAGCAAAAGAAATGGGGATTAGAGTACCGGAAGATTTAGCGGTGATTGGATTTGATGATATTAAATTTTCAGCTGTTTTTGATCCAGCGCTGACAACGATTGCTCAACCGTTTCATGAGATGGGAAGAAAATCTATGGAACTGCTTTTGAAGATTATGAGTGGTGATTCACTTGAACATGAAAAATATGTCATTGAAAGTCAGTTTATCGTTCGTGAATCATGTGGCGCCAACATAAAAGGACAGTAATTTTCAGTAGAAGGAAAATGTAATCGATTACAAATGATGCAATCGATTACATTCCAATAAATTGAAAAGGGGAATTTTTATGACAGCTATTCCAGTTGCACTTCAAATGTTTACATTAAGAGAGGAAAGCAGCAAAGATTTTACTGGCACATTGAAAAAAGTAGCAGAGCTCGGCTACGAAGGGATTGAATTTGCCGGGTATGGCGATTTAACAACGACAGAATTAAAAGTCGTTATGGATGATTTAGGTCTTCGTGCAGCAGCCAGCCATATACCTCTTATAGAGATGGAGGCAGATTTAACAAAAATAATTGATGATCAGCATAGAATTGGGAGCAATAAGCTTGTTTGTCCCTATCTTCCTCCAGAAAGAAGAACAGAAGAAGATTACCGTGAACTCATTACGCTATTAAATCGTTTTGGAGACACATGCAGCAAAGAAGGCATTACACTATGCTATCACAACCATGATTTTGAATTAGAAAAACTTTCGGACGGGCGTACAGCGCTTGAAACGATTTTTGAGGAAACGAATCCAGAATGGGTAAAAGCGGAATTTGATATCTATTGGCTGACTAGAGCCGGTCAAAATCCGTTAGCTTGGATCAAGCAATATCCTAACAGAACTCCACTTATTCACTTGAAAGATATGACGACTGACGAAGAACGTTTTTTTGCAGAACTAGGTACTGGAGGCGTTGACATTGAATCAGTACTTGAAAAAGGTGAAGAAGCTAATGTGGAATGGTGGGTTGTGGAACAAGACAGAAGCAGGCGTTCACCACTTGAAAGCATTGAAATTAGTATGAAGTATTTGAAGAAGCGATTGCCTCATTTAGCGAACGTGTAAACCACTATTTTCATAAAAAACAGGAGGGAAGACTATGAGAAAATTTCTAGCAACGTTAACGGCTGCTTCAATGATCATGCTTGCAGCTTGTGGAGGAGAGGGAACCGGCTCAAAAGCGACAGGGAAAAGTGGATCGGGTGAAAAAGTGATTGAAGTGTGGCACATCGAACCGGGAGAGCGGGAAAAATATTTTGAAAATGTAATAGCTCAGTTTGAGCAAGATCACCCAGGTACAAAAGTAAAACTCAATCGTATTCCGAATGATGCTTACAAGCAAAAACTTTCCGTCGCTATGTCGGGCGGTAATCCCCCAGATATTTTTCAAAGCTGGGGCGGTGGCTGGCTGAAAAACTTTGTTGATCAAGGTAAAGTGCTTGATATTACAGACCAGGTCGACCAGGATTTGTACCTTGAAAATGCCATTGCTAACACGAAATTTGATGAAAAAGTATACGGCGTCCCTCTGGGTATTTCAACAGATGTTATGTTCTATAATAAAGAAATCTTTGCTAAGTACAATTTGAAAGAACCGAAAACATATGAAGAATTTGTTCAAGTGATTGAGACACTAAAAGAAAATAAAATCATTCCAATAGCATTAACAAATAAAACCAAATGGCCAGGCGCTTACTTCTTCATGAACTTTGTAAGTCGCATTGCAGGCCCTGAATTATTTGAGAGTGCGTTTAAACGAACAGGAAGCGGTTTTGATGACCCAGCGTTTATTAAGGCTGGTGAGTATATTCAAGATTTAGTGAAAATGGATGCATTTAATCCAGGAGCCAATGGCATCCCTGTTGATGAAGGGCGCGGTCGTCAACTTCTATACACGGGAGAAGCAGCCATGATGGATATGACTACTTCTTTCATTAATAACATACGGGCAGAAAATCCGGAATTTGAAAAGAAACTAGGTTTCTTCCCATTCCCGACAGTACCGGATGGTAAAGGGATTCAAACGGAAATCGGCGCAGCAACAGGTCCTGTTTTTTCTGTATCGAAAAGCGCAAAAGAGCCCGATCTTGCTGCACAGCTTATTAATGAATTGACAACAAAGGAAAATGCGCAAATCTATACAGATAAGACGGGCTCTTTAACAGCGATAAAAGGGGCTATTCCAACTGATGAAACGATGAAGCCACTTTATGAGTTGATTCAAAATGCAACGTTCATGCAAATGCCGTACGATCAAACATTGCCGCCGGAACTCGCTGAACTTCATAAAGACACAACTCAGGCACTTTTCGGGCTAACAATGACACCGAAAGAAGCAGGAAAGAAGATGGAAGCGAAAGCGAAAGAAATGCTTGATAAGTAAAAAAGTAGAGGCCGTCCTATGAAGAAAGGGTCAGATCCCACATGCTCTATAAATCGTTTATAGCGTAAAAGACACAATAAACGGGTGTATAGAGTGTGAGGTCAGACCCTTTTGGGACAAACAAAGGAGGGATCTTTGTGAATGCACAGACAGAAAAAATAGATCTAATACAGAAGATTGGAAGGACAAAGTCGAAGAAAATTTCACGTAACAAAAATGTAATGACAATCTGCTTATTCGTTGCCCCAGCATTGCTCGTATACCTCCTATACGTTGTATATCCAATTTTTGCAACGTTAAATTACAGCTTTTACAATTGGGACGGGACAACTGAAAAAACATTTGTAGGTCTTGGGAACTATGTAGAGCTTTTCAAAGATGCAATATTCTGGACGGCTTTGAAAAATAATACCTGGGTTGTTCTTGCATCTGTTTTTGTCCAGATTCCGCTAGGTTTGATTATGGCGCTTATGCTATTTGCTCCTATCAAAGGGCTTCGTTTATTTAACAGTATTTATTTTCTCCCATTTTTAATGTCTACGGTTGCAATTGGTATGCTCTGGGTACTCATGTTTGACCCGATCAATGGTGTCATTAATTTGTTTGTTAATTTCCTTGGATTTGAAAACATTGCCTGGCTTAGCAATGAAAATACAGCGATGATAGCGGTTTTATTAGTCGTCGTCTGGCAGTTCTCTCCGTTTTATATGATTTTGTTTAAAGCAGCACTTGTTGGGATTTCAGAAGAATTATATGAAGCTGCCCAGATTGATGGGGCAAATACATGGCAAAAATTTAAAAATATTACGATCCCCCTTTTATTGCCGACGATTGTCAGTTCATCAATCTTAGCAATTGTTGGATCACTTAAAGCATTTGATATTTTCTATATTATGACTGGTGGCGGTCCGAACGGCGCAACTGAATTAATGGGTACTTACATGTTTAAACAAGCATTTAATAACTTCAACATGGGTTATGCCAGTGCTATCGCCTTCTTGATGTTTTTTATTGCGCTAATCGTCACGATTATCATTCAAGTCCTAGAATCCGTACGTAAGCGAAAAGGAGGATACGAGTAATGGCAGTTATGAAAAAATTCCCACTTTATATCATAGCTTTATTATTGCTTGTTTTTACCGGTTATCCATTTCTCTATATGATTTCCACGTCGTTAAAAACACAGGGAGATTTCTTTGAAAAACCTTTCTCCCTTTTTAGTTCTTTTAATTTCAGTAACTATACTTCTGTTTTTGAGATGGGGATTAGCCACTACTTTTTAAATAGTCTAATCGTATCAGTGGCTGCTGTCGTGATTGTTATGTTTATTGCGGCATTGGCAAGTTATCCATTAAGTAGGATGAAATTCAAGTTTAATCGTCCACTCTTCCTGTTGTTTATTTCTGGAATGATGCTTCCCATTCATGCGACACTGATCCCTATTTTTAAACTGACTCAAAGTATGGGGATCTACGATACATTATGGGCACTATTAGGACCATATATTGCTTTTAGTTTACCGATTTCCATTTTTATTTTGACACAGTTTATGCAGGAAATTCCAAAGTCTCTTGAGGAAGCAGCGGAGATGGATGGCTGTACGCCTTTCGGTATTTTCTGGAGGGTCATTTTGCCGATGTTGACACCTGCGTTGATGACCGTATTTATCTATAATTTTATTCATTTATGGAATGAGTTTATCTTCGCTTTAGTCTTACTTTCAAGTCCTGAAAATCGGACGATTCCCCTTGGTCTTCAGGATTTTTATGGAGAATTTTCAGTAAATATTCCGGGGTTAATGTCTGCATTAACATTATTCAGTCTGCCAATTCTCGTTGTGTACTTCTTCTCTCAGGAAAAAGTAGTCAAAGGTCTGGCGGGTGGGTCTGTAAAAGGGTAAAAGGTTTCATGCTAAGCAAATTGATAAACTAAGTTCGATTAGTTGAATATCTGAGGAGGGAATAGTATGAAAAAAATAAAAGTAGGTGTGATTGGCTGTGGCAGTATTGCGAGACGCCGGCATTTAATTGAATATGAAACAAATGCACAAGTGGAAATTATTGCTGTTTGTGATATTAAAGCAGAGCGGGCCGCAGAAAGTGCCAAAAAGTATGCTGCAAAGGCATTTACAGACTATAAGGATCTGTTACGTTTAGGAGAAATTGATGCGGTCAGTATCTGTCTGCCAAACTATTTGCACGCACCGGTTTCCATTGATGCGTTTACGGCTGGAAAACATGTTCTATGTGAAAAGCCAATGGCTACATCAGAGGAAGAAGCGAAAGCCATGATAGAAGCGGCAGAAATGAGTGGCAAAAAGCTGATGATTGCTCATAATCAACGCTTTGTTTCTTCTCACCAAAAAGCGAAGGAACTCATTGACAGTGGGAAGCTCGGGAAAATTTACAGTTTTAAAACAACATTTGGTCATCCGGGTCCGGAAGCATGGAGTATCGACGGTGCAGAAAGCTGGTTTTTTAATAAAGAACAGGCATTTATCGGTGCCATGGGGGATCTCGGCGTACACAAAGCAGATTTAATGCGCTATTTACTTGGTGAATTTACCGAAGTAGGAGCATTTATTGAGACAAATGCAAAAGAAAATACTGAAGTGGATGACAATGCGGTTTATATTTTACGGACATCATCAGGTATTATCGGTACGCTAGCAGCAAGCTGGTCGTATGTAACAGGCGGTGATAACTCTACTGTTATTTATGGAGAAGAAGGTGCACTTCGTCTCGAAGCCGATCCTGTATATTCATTGATTGAAGAATATCGGACTGGCGAAACGGTCCATCATAAACTAGATAAAATTCAAACGAATGAAGAAGGGGGGAACACGACGACGCATGTGATTGATCACTTTATTGAATGCATCATAAACGATAAAGAACCGCTTATTACTGGAGAAGAAGGAATGAAATCGCTGCAAATTGTTTTGGCTGCGCTCAAATCCAATGAAACGAAACAAATTATCTCATTAAAGCAAGGAGCGGAAGTCATTTAAAACCTTGTGTCCGGACAAGGGTGTGAAGGAAAAGATTATTACGCTCTGTTAGAGACTTGCAAGCTTGCAGAAATTTATTATGTGAACCTTGGGCTGGAACTGCATGTTGGACTTTTTAGAGAAAGCATTTAAAGGGATTAGGATACATACTTTTTTGCAGAAAGTGATTGTCACTTTCTGTTTTTATTTTTTTTCGGTGCATATGTCCTTGTTTGATTTGTCACCCATAAACCGACAATAATTTGGTGCATAAATGAATCCTTAAGCTAATTTTTTTTGAAAGTAAAATTAACTCGACTTTTTATGAAAAAAGATACGCCACTCGTAACGGATGTGTTGGGCAAATACTCGATACCGATTTCAGACGTTCTTACAGGTGTTTTCTGTCCTACATGCTTGCATTCAATGATGGAACGGAAAAAGGGCAGTTGGTATTATTCATTATGCTTAACTAAAGAGAAAGACGCACATTTGCAGGCACTCCAAGTTTACTATCTCCTCATCGATTCCTCAATCACGAACCGTGAATGTCGTGATTTTCTGCATGTATCTTTTGATTCAATTGCATGCAAACTACTGATTTCTATGAATGTACCTTTTCAGGATCAAATAAAGGAAGGGTTTATCATTTTTTTGAGGGGAAGAATGATAATGGCTGATATAATAGTGAAAACCGCTGATATTTGTGTAATACGACTGATAAAATGAAAAATGGGCTGATATATGCACAAAAAGCTCCTTTGATTAGGTGGAAATTTCCTCTAAAATGAATCTAGCAACCTTGAAAGTGAGAGACTGATGAGAATTAATAAATATATAAGCGAAACGGGTTTCTGTTCAAGACGGGAAACGGATCGATTGATTGAAGCAAAGAGAATGACCATTAACGGCGTAGTTTGTGAACCGGGAGATACGGTAGCACCAGGGGATGTGGTGCTGATTGATGGCAAGATGATACCGAAAAAAGCAGATTCTGTCTATCTCCTGCTGAATAAACCAGTCGGAATTACTTGTACAGCTGCTCCTCATGTTGCAGGTAATATTATTGAATATGTCAACTATCCGATAAGGATTTTTGCAGTGGGAAGACTGGATAAGGCGTCGGAAGGATTGATTCTCTTAACGAATGATGGCGATATCGTGAATAAGATGATGCGCTCGGAGAATGCTCATGAGAAGGAATACTTAGTCAAGGTCGATCAACCGATTACCAATGATTTTATCGCAAAAATGGCCAGTGGTGTCGAAATTTTGGGCGTCATGACAAGGCCATGTGAAGTAACACGAATGAATGATTATGAGTTTAAAATCATTTTGACACAAGGACTCAACCGGCAAATACGGAGAATGTCAAAGGCACTTGGATATAAAGTGACAAAGCTTGAACGGATCCGAATTATGAATCTTACATTATCTGGCCTAGAGCGAGGGACCTTTCGGGAGCTTACAAATGAAGAGCTGAACCGGTTGCTGTCTAGCTTACATGAAGGGGAGAAGCATTCGTAATGAAGAAAAAATAAAACAGAGGTGAGCGCCAATGCTTATGTTGAAAAAGAATATTGAATATATCAACGATTATCTACTTCAGGGTCATAAGAATGAAGATACTCCCCCATGGTTGAACTATTTAATCGATGCTGAAGAAATACATCAAAACTATGAGAATATTACTTCTATTAAAGAGTTGTCTACACATAGTGTTATCAAATATGTTCAAAGAACCTTACAAATTCTAGAGGAACTAAAAAGTCCTTTTTTGAGTGAGGAAATGTATTGGCAGCTAGCCACTGTCTTGTCCTATTGTGAAGTTGCTAAAGGCGGAACAGCGGAACAAAGAAATAAATGGGTAGAAAAAGGCTATAACATCTTTGTTCATAATGAAGGTTCTGCCGATATCTTCTTACATGACTATACGGGCTACGACAAGCCGTTGTTATATGAATTGATTAAAACACATGGATTGTTGGGACAATGTCTTCGGGGTGAATCTAGGCTGATTACCCATCGGGGATTAGTGAAGGTTTTTAAAAACTATTACTCTACTATGGAAGCAAAAAAAATGCTTCTGCATCTTAACCATTGCGTGATTGGGGGAGTTTCTAATGAACTTTGGCTAAAGCTCCAAGGAGACATAGAAGCTTCAATTGATAGAATGTTTCATAAGCAAGATAATCAAGACGAATTCGAGTCGAGAGTAGACAAATTAACGTCAAGTTTTCAAGAGACCTATCAAGAAAAGATGGAACTGATTGATGGGCAGGGCTCGGACAAAGTGAAAATGTTCTTAGCGGATAAAGATTTATGGTATGTAGAGCCTTCCATGCATGATTTCTCATTTGTAGATTTCTGGACGATTCTGGTGATGGCTTCAGAAGATCTTAAGAAGTTTTCTGTTAGACATATTAATTTTGAAAAACTTATGCAACAGCTCCATTATGATTATCAAGGAGCAAAACATAATAATATATATCGCAAGCGGATCATTGAGAAGTACTTAAACGAATTCAGGATAAATCGTAGGCCAGACACGACCCACGTGAATTTCAACATAGAAATAAACGAGAGCCTTCAAATCGCTTTTGTCTCGTTAGAATTTTCAGCTGTGGGCGAGTCGCTTATTCAATTCTGTGTGGAAGCTGAAAAGGTAGATATGATGCATAGTCGAGCAACCGTGCTTCTATTTGATTTCTTCGGTTTAAGAAGAGATGCGTATGATCGATTTCACAACGAATCTACCTATCTAGCACATATGAACAGCGCAGCAGATGACAAACGAATCATTCTTGATTACATAAAGGGAGACACGATTTTAGATGTGGGACCTGGCGGCGGTGTCCTGTTAGATATGCTAGAAAAAGAAACGGTTAATAAAGAAATCATTGGGATTGATCTATCTGAAAATGTCATCGAATCTCTTAAGAAAAAGAAAAAAGAAAAAGCTCATTCATGGGACGTCATAAAGGGGGATGCCTTAAAACTAATCGATATCTTTAAGCCAAATACGCTTGATACGATTATTTATTCGTCGATTCTTCATGAACTTTTCTCCTATGTTGAATATGAAGGAAAGAAGTTTAATTATGATGTTATAAAACAAGCGTTAAACAGTGCTTTCACTGTTTTAAAGCCTGGTGGCAGGATCATAATTCGAGATGGAATTATGACAGAAAGTAAAAACCTAAGCCGCATTATTCGATTTAAGGATGGTAACGGAATGAAGTTTTTGCAGCAGTATGCAAAAGATTTTCAAGGCAGGGAAATGAACTATCAAGTGCTAGCTAAAGACACCGTTAAAATGAAGATCAACGATAGTATGGAGTTCTTGTACACGTATACATGGGGTGAAGATTCATACGCCCACGAAGTACAAGAACAGTTCGGTTATTTCACACCCGAGGAATATAAAAATTTTGTACATGGGCTTTTCGGTAATAAAGTAAAGATCATTCAATTTAAGCATTATTTACAAGGAGGATACCCTAGCAACTTGCATTCGAAAATTGACTATGAAGATGAGGATGGCAATAGTGTCACTCTTCCAGATAGCACCTGTTTGATGGTTATTGAAAAGGTGTGATGATAGCAATTTATCTGCTAAAAGCATGTAAAGGTATAGGTATATATTTATAAATATAACAGACGTGCTCAGAATGTGATTTAATGGCCCCATTTACGATCCGCAACCTGATAATTACATAATTTCCTAAGAGTTTGTTGATCCGAAATGAGAATAAAAACGGGGATTTTTCATTATACATCCTCGTATTTTTCTTTCATTTACCGTGAACCAAACCAACTTTCTTCGGTAAGTCTATTACCCACGCTTTTTCCTATGTTTAAAAAAAGCAATAATAAGTAGCAAAACAGGAATAATCACTTGAAAAGGGAGATGTATGGGAAGCATGATCAGCCGTGTCCCTTCATTAATATGTTCCGCGTAATTACTGGAAATGGTCATCGACACAAGTAAAATGGCAATCCCAATCGGATAAGCGAGCTTTGACGGTTCTTTGAAGTTAAACAAATTTGCGGTACCTGCTACAGCCCCATAGAAAAACAAACTTATTTTAAAGAAACCTCCAAGAATCAAAAAAAGCATAAAATAGACATCAAGACGTTCCAAGAATCCACCTATCTGAATGGTCTGTATGGTTGAAAGAAGGGGAAACTGCGAGCGTGTAGTGAGGTTTATACCAAGAACGCTGATGTTAAGAACCGCTATTAGTGCTAATGTGAGGCCGCTTAACCCTATGGCGTATACACCAGTGAGTTTTGCCTTTTTTGATTGATTCAAATACGGTAAAATCATTGTGAAAATGATTACTTCCCCAAATGGAAAATACAAAGTTCGAGTTAATACTGTTTTAACAGCCGGCAATATGCCTTCTTCAAGGACGGGTTGTAAGTTATGGAGATCGATTAAACCAGAGATGACTATAAGCATAAAACCACTAATGGCAAGCAAAAACAATATCACAAAAAACAATTCACCTGTTCTTACTACTACCTCGATTCCTTTTCGGATTGTATAGATGATAACAACGAGGAGTAAGGCATTTAAAATAAACAAAGGTGTTCGCGGATAGGCAAATGTTATCAACATCTCACCAAAAACTCGCAGTATCCTTGCCGCTAAATACATAAAGTAGAGGGTGTAAAGAAAGGCAAGTAGTTTTCCGAAAGGTTTCCCCACTATTTTTTGCATATATTCCGTTGGGAGGATATCGGGATAATAGTGAAAAAGCCCGTAATAGACTAAATATAAAAAAAAGCCGCCTGCCGTCCCAAGCAGAATAGCAAGCCAAGCGTCTTGTTTCGCTTCTATAGCAATAGGAACTAGCAAAGCACTGCCTAATTCGAATAGAACAATGAGCCCGAATAGCTGGTATACGCTGATTTTCGCCTTTTCCATGGATATCTTACCTCCTTTTCGAACACGCACTATAAGAATTATTCTTTATAACCCTTAGGATCATCTATTTCCCGCGCTTTTTCGGATGTTTAAAAAAAGCAATAATAAGAAGCAAAACAGGGATAATCACTTGAAAAGGGAGAAATATGGGAAGCGAGATAAACTTCGTCCCTTCACTAATATGTTCTGCGTAATTGCTGGCAATGGTGATGGACAAAATCAAAATGACAATCCCCATCGGATAGGCAAGCTTTGATGGTTCTTTGAAGTTAAACAAGTTTGCGATTCCTGTTACAGCTACATAGAAATACAAACCTATTTTAAAAAAACCTCCAAGAATCAAAGTAAGCATAAAATAGACATCAAGACGTTCCAAAAAATTAGCTATCTGAATGGACTGTATGGTTGAAAGAAGGGGAAATTGCGAGCGTGTAGTGAGGTTTACACCGAGAACGCTAATGTTAATAGCCACTACTAGTGTTAGCGCGAGGCCGCTAAACCCTAGGGCGTATAGACCAGTGCGTTTTCCCTTTTTTGATTGATTTAAATACGGTAAAATCATTGCAAAAACAACGGCCTCTCCAAATGGAATGTACAAAGTTTGAGTGAATGTTGTTTTCAAAACTGGCATAATCCCTTCTTCTAGAACGGGCTGTAAGTTATTGAGATCAACTATACCAGCAATGACTATAAGGATATTTCCACTAAAGCCAAGAAAAAATAATATCACAAAAAGTAATTCCCCAGTTCTTGCTACTACCTCGATTCCTTTTCGGATTGTATAGATGATAACAAGGAGGAATAAGGCATTTACAATAAACAAAGGTGTTCCCGGATAAGCAGTTGTTACCAACATCTCTCCAAAGTCTCGCACTACCCTTGCTGTCATATACATAAAGTAGAGGATGTAGAGAAACGCAAGTAATTTTCCGAAAGATTTCCCGACTATTTTTTGCATATATTCCGTTGGGAGGATATCGGGATAATAGTGAAAAAGACGATAATTGACTAAAAATAAGAAAAAGCCGCCTACCATCCCAAGCAGAATGGTAAGCCAGGCATCCTGTTTCGCATCTAACGCAAGAGGGATCAACAAGGCACTGCCCAATTCGAATAAAACAATGAGGACGAATAGCTGGTATGCGCTGATTTTCGCCTTTTCCACAGATATCTCACCTCCTTTTCGTTAACGATTATTTTTAAGTTCAGAAAGGTATGATTTGTTTCTTAAGCCAGAGCGGCGTACAAATGCATCTACCGTCACATCTACTTCTAACTTGGGAAATGTTACATCATTCCAATCGGCCTTCAGCTTATTCCATTCTTTCGGATCAGAACGATGAAACGCTTCGCCAAACCCAAAAATATCCGTTTTATTCTCCTGGGCACGATGAATCGCATCATGTACATCTTTCTTGATTTTTTTGTTTACTTCTATTTCAATTTTTCTCAGCACATGCGGATCATTTAGATTGACTGGCACCCTTACCTCTCCGATATCTCCTTCAGCACGGATATGAATCGATATTTTGGGTTGGCCTTTTTTGGTATGTGTCGTAACTTTTGTTTTTTGACGGACTACGGTGTATTCAATTGCTGCTTTTTCTTTTTCCCAGTTAATATTCACAATCGTTGATTTGATTCGATTTAAAACCCATCCTGTTCCTCTGGCTGTTTTTCCGTGAAGCCAATCGACCAATTTACCATCTTTCATGACGGCAATACCGTCGGCTTCAAGCTTAGCTTTTGGAGTGGAGGATCCTTGAGTATTTGCAACTTTTTTTGCGTCTTGTTTCTCCCCTTTTAGTGAAATACCGCTAATTAAAGGTTCTTTTCCAGGGGATACGAGGTAATGAATGACTTCTTGAAGGTTGACGGTCGGCTCTTCCCCCAATAATCTCTCCGTGTTTTTTAAGGTTTTAATCACATTTACAGCAGAGACTTTATCGAGGGGGGGCAACGTTTTTATAATGTCCTCAGCTTTTGAGCGATGCGCGATCACAACCATCGCCGTTGTCCGGAATTCAAAGTCACGTTCAAAGGCATCAAGAATGTTGGTAATCCCATCTTTCTTTGCCAAGTCTTCACTAATGATCAATAGATTGGTATGGGCATAATATAGTGTTCGTGAGGATTTGGTTGAAAGCCGTCGAGTTACTTCATAAATATTGTCTCCAGTAGAAGAATAGACAGTAATGGGAGGACCTTGCCCACCTCCGCCACCTTGTAATCCACCTGCTAGGTTACCTGGATTGATAATTTGGAAGGTCCCCACATATTTCCCCGCTTCATTTTTATCAATCCCAAAAGCAGAGACGATTGCAAGATCCGGTATCTCTCTTGCATTCCAGCAACCTGAGATCAATGAGGTGCTTATCAAAATCAAGAAAAGTAAAAACCATTTACGTTTCATTTTGGTCCCCTTTTCTAGTATTTTTTTTCTTCATCGCACGATCTTTGGGAGGTGCGGGCTTCTGATGATCCCCTTCACGAACTATATTATCTTTGCTACTAATTAATCTTGGTCTTATTTTCTCTGCCCATAGCGGAGTTCGGATAAGCGTATCCCCGATGTTTTTCGGAATGAATGGTGCGAGCGGTGTCATATATGGAACACCGAATGAGCGCAGACTGACCAGATGAACCACAAGCATAATGAAACCTAAGATAATTCCATAAAATCCAAACACCGCGGCCGCAATCATAAAGAGAAATCGAATTAAACGGGCAGAAATGGCGACCGTATAAGAAGGCGTAGCAAAATTGGCAATCGCCGTGATGGATACGACAATAACCATTGCTGGCGAAACAATGCCAGCTTGTATCGCACCTTGACCGATAACCAATGCTCCAACGATTGATATCGTCGAGCCAATCACCTTTGGCATTCGGATTCCTGCTTCTCGTAAAATTTCAAATGCTATTTCCATGATGATGGCTTCGACAAATGCAGGGAAAGGCACTGAATCTCGCTGTGCCGCAACAATGATTAACAGCTGTGTCGGAATCATTTCTTGGTGAAAGGTTGTGATGGCAATATAAGCAGCTGGTCCTATCAGGGAAATAAAGAAAGCTAAGACTCGTATAAAGCGCGTGGCTGTTGCGATATCGTAGCGGGAATAATAATCTTCAACAGCTTGAAAAAAACCAATAAATAAAGCGGGGGCCAGAAGCGCATCCGGAGAGCCATTTACAAAAATCGCTACTCGGCCTTCAAGGAGATTTCCTGCGGTGATATCTGGCCTTTCTGTCGTGAAAATGGTCGGAAATGGTGTTATGGTCTGATCCTCAATCAATTGTTCAATATAACCCGATTCAAGGATGCTATCGATATTAATCCTTTTTAATCGTTTACGTACTTCATCAACTACTTCAGTTTTGGCAATGCCGTTTATATACATAATAGAAACGTCAGTTCGAGTCACTTTGCCGATTTTCATCGATTCAATCCATAAATCGGGATTACTAATGATTCGACGCACCATAGCTATATTTGTCCCGATTGATTCAGTATAACTTTCCTTTGAACCACGGACAGATACTTGTACACTCGGTTCTTGTATGGAACGTCTTTCTCCGCCTTTTGCGCTCGCGCTCCATGCCTTATTCGATCCGTCGATGAGAATAATCGTATCACCTGACATCAAGGTTAAAAATAGCTCATCCCAGTTCGTAACTGGATGTACACTACCAAGCGAAATGAATTCTTTTGTGAATTTATCCACTTCATCTTGCTGATATAGCATTTCAAGTAGATCATGATTCGTTTGCAATGGTTCAATTAAAGAATCATTGATGGCTTGCGTGTCAACTAAACCATCAACATAAACCACGGACGCTTTATGTAGAGGCGTATTGCCTGTAATGATCGTTCGGACGATAATATCTGAGCTGTGTCCAGTCTTTTGTTTAATGATATCAAGATTAACTGACAGGGAAGGATCAATAAGCTCTGGTACATGATGATTTTCCGAATCTCGGGTATCTTTGCTTTGATCCGTATGTCCTTTTTGCTTTTTATATTTAAAAAATGGAGGCATCGCAGAAGACCCCTTTCTTTTTTGTTTCTTTTATTATTTCTAATAATTTTCTATCTATGCATGATTTACCTGGGGTTTTATAGTCACAATCTTTAAGTTAGACGGTAGTCACTTAAACAGGTTTACTTTTTGCAAACAAGTGAACAATATTAGTGAAAGGTTGTGAATAAAAGGTGAAAATCCTTGGTGTGACTTGTCTAATGATGGCACTTTTACTTAGTTTTACGCTGTACTTGGATATTCTACAAGGCTTTAATTTTAGAACTTCGTTAATGAACGTTTATAATCCCTTCGTTGTGATGGAAACGCCCGAATTAGTTGTTCTATTTCTTCTCATTTTATTATTATTTGTAGATGCGATAATTCCCTTTGTTCAAAAAAAGAATGAAAAAACAAAGAAGACTAAAACATAATGCTAAAAACACAGTAATTCATGGAGAAGTGCATTTTCTATTTAGATAAAGTGGAGTTTCGAAGAAGTAGTTTGAATGAAATGGGAGATCAGTATGTAAATGAACCGGCTGATGATGAAAAAATGTATGGTTGTAGAAAGAAAAGTAGATATTCTTTATTTATTCACCGCTTTCGCAAATTACTTACTAATTTATGACTACCACGGAACTCCAGGATTCACCGCTAGACTCGGGCGCATCTCTTCATTGCTGCCAGAGTCCTATATTATGGACACAGTTAAAGACTCCCAATCAAACAAATCGATTCAAATCTTCCGCTCAACATCCAATAGCTAGAATTAACAATCAAGTTACTTAAAGTGTGTGTTCAAAAAGAGTCGAGAAGTTCGAGAAGCGCATCTCGAAAGACCTGTGCGTATACAGTAATACGTGAGGACCGGACTTGCACAGGATGTGCTGACTTCTGTGTTGCTCGTCATGACGTGCGCAGTTTTAACAGAAAGTCATTAATGAGCGATGATACAATTCGCACGCTTTTTTACCAGACTTTATGAACAACCTCTTAAAAGTTTTTGTTCAAAATATTTAGTGCTCACCGATTATTTTTAGTATAGTAGTAATAGAGACTTAAAAGAGGTGAAGGCCATGTATTTGACGATTAAAGAGACAGCTGAGTATTTATCGATGCCTGAATCTTATATTGAAAGTTTGATTTTGCAGAATAGAATTCGAACCGTTCATGATGGAGAGCAATATTTAATATACAAGGATCAGTTCAAGACTCATTTTGAGCAAGTTGAGACATACAAAAAACACCTTGAAGATATTTTGAGTGAACCGATCCCTGAGGATTTAGATATTAAGGATGAAGATTAAAGACGAGGGGGATCTAGTTTGAGCATTCAAAAAAAAGTGGGTTTGGTGTTGGATGTAGAAACAACGGGTTTAAGTCCAAATGAAGATGAAATGATTGAGCTTGCTATGAAGCTGTTTTCATATAATGAGGCGACAGGGGAAGTCTTGGAAGTAATTGAGGAAGATTCGTTCCTCAGAGAGCCTATGTCGGTGAGTGCAAGGCGGAGCTACGAACATGCCTATGAAGTACATGGAATTCCGTTTGAGCTAGTCCGTGGAAAAAGTTTTTCCGATGTGTTGATTAAGACGTATTTTAACCGTGCAGATGCTATTTTTGCCCATAACGCATCGTTTGATCGCAGTTTTTTAGTTCGGATGTATCCAGATGTTAATGAACTGAAATGGTATTGCACAATGAGAGGTGTCGCCTGGAAAGACTATGGGATGTATAACAGTAAGTTATTGACATTATTAAAAAATCACGATATATCGGACGTTCAATCTCATAGAGCGATGGATGACATCACATATTTACTTGAACTTATCAAAAAACAAAATCCATATGGTGACTTATATTTGCAGGAGATACTAAAACGTGGGCCGATGAGAAAATACAAGCCTGCTGTTACACAAGTAAAGCGGAAATCAGCTTTTAAATTATAAACGAATTGTTCTACATGCAGTCCTAAATCCGTAAAATGTACGGAAGTGGAAAAATCAGGGAGCACTGTACGAGATTGGAGATAGATAAGTGAATGAAGTAATGAATTTTTTGAAAAGTAAAGGCTTTACTAGGTTCTTAACATTATTAATATTGATTATCGTGCTTTATAGTATGGGCAGTATGGTTAATCTCGTCTTATTTACGTTCATCTTTACGTTTCTTATGGGCAGGCTACAAAACCTTTTATCAGCCTACGCAAATAGATACGTGAGAATTAACCCTAAGCTGATATTAGCTGTGTTATACACAGTATTTGTACTTGCGTTAGCATATGTGCTGTACAAATATCTCCCTGTCATAACGATGCAAATTTCTGAATTAATTAGTCAAATTTTTCACTTTTATCAGCATCCGCCGGATAACCAGGTGATTCATTATATAAAAGGTTTTATTAATAGTCCTGACTCGTCCTTCGATATACCGAAACAATTCAATGCTGTATATGGTTATATATCTGGAATAGGTTCACTCGCAATCCAGATACTTATCTCGATCATTTTAAGCTTATTTATATTGCTTGAAAAGGATAAAATAATCCGCTTCACGTCCAAATTTAAGCATGGAAAGTTCGGTCAATTTTTCTTAAATCTTGAACACTTTGGGAAGAAATTTACGAATTCGTTTGGAAAGGTTATTGAAGTACAATTTTTGATTGCGACAACGAATTCCGTCCTATCTATTTTGTTCTTATGGATTCTCGGTTTTCCGCAGTTACTAGGGCTAGGAATTATGATTTTCTTTCTTGGTTTAATCCCAGTAGCAGGTGTAATCATTTCCTTAATTCCACTTTGCATGATTGCCTATAGTATTGGAGGCCTGACAAAGGTTATCGCGGTTCTAGTGATGGTTGCTGTTATTCATTCATTGGAGGCTTATGTCCTCAATCCTAAGTTCATGTCGGTCAAGACGAACTTACCTACATTTTTCACTCTGGCCGTATTGCTTGTATCTGAGCATTTCCTTGGCACTTGGGGATTGATCATCGGGATTCCAATCTTTATCTTCGTCATTGATATGCTTGAATTACCAAATGAAACCGAAAAAATACCCATTAAGAAAAATAAGGTCAAATAAAAAAAGGATAGGATCAAGTGGATTTTTATCCGCTTGGTTCTAACCTTTAAATGAAAGTATTCTATTTTGTTTTTGAAAGGATATACAATTGAATTGTGGAAGGTCTTAGATTAATGAAAGAGGGCTCATATATTGAAAAAGTGATGAATAATTCCACGATTATTAGTCTTTTAGAGAGTAATAGCAATGTCGTTTGGGCTTTAGAATCTGGGCTTCCTCATTTTAAATGGTGCTCGTACTTATCGGATAAAAACTACCATCGATAGTGAAGGAAATTTTTCCTGTTTCTTCAGATACCACAAGAATCACTGCATCACATTGCTCAGACAACCCTAATGCTGCACGGTGTCTTGTACCTAATTTCTTTTCTTCGACCTGTTGCTTAGTTAAAGGGAGGATATTAGCAGCAGAGAAAATTTCATTTCCGCGAATGAGGACAGCCCCATCATGTAGCGGATTTCCAGGATAAAAGATAGCAGCTAATAATTGTGGGGTAAGTTCAGCACGAATCAACGTTCCTTTTTGAATGAAGCTATCTACAGCGATTGATCGTTCAATTACAATAATAGCCCCATGACGAATTAAGGAAAGCTGTTGAATACTTCTTGAAATATCTTCATATTTTGCTGTGTATTCTGATAAGTAACAATTCATATAAAAGCTAGCTGCTGCTGATTGGACTTGAATGAAGCGATTCTTAATTTCCTCAAAGCTCCCCAATAAACAATTACTTTCCTTTTGAAGTACGTTCAATGATTTCTCAAGGTGCTCGATAATTTCCTTAATATCAGCTTCAATCCTCTGTTTCATCGGCGAAAAATCACATGTATTCATTGTTCCTCATTCTCCTTTCCTTTCGTTTTAGCTTGAATAAATTCTAGATATTTATGTACATCGTATCCTTAAAATAGTTATAATCTGTCTTCTAAAGAGAGGACTGTTTTTATCTAATCTAATAATTTATAGGGCCTGAGTTTATCCACAAATTTATCCATAAGTAACAGGGAAAGGGGGTGGGTGATTCTCCTTAACTTGTCGCTATTATTTAAATAATCTGATTATTTATCCACACTATACACAAGGATGTGGATAACTTATCCTGCTTATAAATCGCAGACGTGCATCTTTTTTACTCAGTAGAAATTGGACAGACATACTTCTCAGAGCTTGACAGTCGGGATGGAATATAAAGCCACTCTTAGTTAAAACTCTTATTTTCAATAATAACAACCTTTGTTTTTGCTGAACGCCCTGCTTGTTTCGTGTATTCAACTAATTGAATAATAGTAGGATAGCATTGCTTTGCACCTAAGACTAATAAGGGGACACCGATAAAGTCGAATTTTAGCCGTCTGGAAAATAGCCCCCCCATTGTCATTGCAAATGGTACAGTTGGAGAAGTGTTGGAAAAAACAATTCTATCCTCTCCATGATAGACATCTTGCAATATTTCACTTAAATTTTTTAAAGCAGGAACAACAAGTTTATCGTTCTTCCGGCCCAGTGTATAGACAGAGTTTTCATCCTCATCTACACCATGAAAGATAATTCGGCCCATATCATGGTTCGTTAACTTATTAAAATAATCAATATCTAAAATTTCTGCTTTGGTCAGCGTTCGACCAGTAGGTAATTTGTTTAAATGATACGCTGCCGCCATTGCTGTGCTATGTGTTCCGGCATAATCATTGTATATATAAATCATGATTTCACCCTTTTTTTAAACATCGATATCTTGGTAGTATCTCCATATATACTTGTATTATCCAAAATGAATTCTAAATCGAAAAAAAGTGGTTCGTTCGAAAAGTAGCATTGCCGTTATTCGAAAGAGAAGATCCCTTTATTTATCCCGGTTTAACAGGCTGTAAAACCCCCACCTCAATTTTTGTGAGAGAATCAAGAAATAAATAGGTGGAGGATAAACAGCCTGTAAATCCCCGCTTGGTTCAACTAACCATCAGTGGGGATGAACCCCCCACTGATGGAAGTTTCACTTTATCTTCAAAAGAACTTTTGGATGCTGTCTATTTTTAAACTTATCTTACTTCATTTCTTGATTGTCTTCCCATGGTTCAAAGGAAAATGGGATGCCGATCATTTTAGCTGTTAGCTCGTCATACGATACTAGATCCTTTCTTGACAAATCCTTTAAAGAGCGTTTCCCCATTGCTCTAAGTGCGATTTTCATTTCTTCGATACTGGCTGTTAAGAATTTTTCCGCGGCTTTTACTCCTTCTTCTACATTAAATTGGTCTTTGAATTTTCCTTGATTCCAAACACTTTGTGTAGGTGGTTCAAATGGAAGGGCATTCAATGTTTGACTATGTGCGACAGCAAATAATATAGTTGAGCCTAAATATACAGCATCAGCACCGAGTGCAAGCACTTTTAAAAAATGTCCAGGCACTAAAAGCCCTCCTGAGATAATTAAACTAATTTGCCCTTTCATCTTTCTTTTTTCTAAATGATTGGCAGCCCGGACAACCGCATGCAATGTCGGTATGCCGAAGTCGTCTGATAAAATGGGGGGCGCGCCGTGTGTGGCGGCTTGTCCTCCATCAATTGCAATATAATCAACACCAATCTCAATTAAATGATCAATATCTTCTTCGATTTTTCCACCTGCTCCCATTTTTACACCAATTGGAACACCACCTGATATGTTCCGAAGTTCCTTAACAAGTTCTTTTATATCTTCTAATGTCTGATCTTCAAAAAAATGTTCAAAAATGACTCCGTCCTCATTTTCTTTAAGCCCCATAATTTCACGAGCACGACCTGTTAAATTTTCGGGAGATATTTTCCCACCCATCCCGAGTAATGCCCCTTGTCCGAGTTTAATTTCAATCATGTCCGCACGCTTAATAAGGTCTTCTTCCTTGGACCACTCTGTTTTGGAAAACTGCAAAATATATTTTCCTGCTGTGTCTAATTCTTCGGGTAAAATACCACCTTCTCCAGAATTAATCGCGGTTCCTACATTTTTAGCTGCACCGGCTAAAGACAGTCTTACTTGTTCGCTTAGTGCAATTCCATAGGCCATTCCGCTGATCATAAGCGGAATTTTTATTTTTAACGGTTTTTTTGCTTTTGGGCCAATCGTTATCTTCATATCAACTTCTTCTTCACCACCAGTAGGAAACGGTGTCGTCTGGGCAGGTATAAAGGTAATCGGATCCAAATGCGGCCATTTTTTTGAAGAACCAAGTGGGCGATGAAGGAGATCGCCAGTTTCTGCACGTAAGCTATTTTCAAGCACATTTTGAATGCCCATATGGCGAAGCCCTGGCATCAACTCCATAATATTTTCTTGATAACTATCGGTTAAAATGATTTTTCCAGTCTGCTTTACGAATCGTTTTATCATCCAACGCCAACCAATGAGCATGAATAAAAATAAAACAAACAAGATGGCTATCATTGCAAAAGTAAAATAAGATAAAAGGTTCGACATATACACTTCTCCATACTCAACTAAAATTTCCCCGCATTAACGGGCAGTAAAACCCCCATCTCAAGGCATAGAGGAATCAAGGAAGCGTAGATGGGGGATCACTGTCCGCAAAAGCCCGATTGGTTCAACTAACAATCAGTGGGTATGAAGAAAATTCCCACTGATCGAAGTTTCACTTTATATATAATATTATATCCAAATATAGGAAAAGTATGTTATGGGTAGCTAAAGACGTTTTGACAGAGCCAATCCTTTTAATGCGAATTTTATCTCTTAAGAAATTCCTAAGTTCAGAAAAGATATTCACGCCAATTTCAGGATTTCTTGTATAGAATACCCTAAATGTAGAATTATAGAAAAAGGAGTTAGGGTCACCAGTAAAAAGAGGGGGATCAGCTTGATTCGTAATATCAGTAAATTAGTAAGGAAAACGAAAGAAACGAAGCCGCAAATACAAAAGAATTACGAGGATTCTAAGCCGCAGGATACCCTTTATAAAAACTTCAACCAAAATGTCGAAACATTTCGTTCCGTTTATAATAATTGTTCAGATGTCGTTTTCCGTCCATTCTTACTTTTCGGAAAAATAAGAGCGATGGTTATTTATATTGAGGGTCTTTCTGACATTGAGAAGATAGAAGAATTTGTCTTTTCTCCACTCATGCAGGAACCAGTCAACGAGCCACAATCAATCAATGAATTTCTTGAACATAAACTGCCCGTTTCCCAAGTAACAAGAATGAATATGTTGGCAGATTGTATAGAATCCATCTCTTCTGGAAATCCGATCCTTCTCTATGAAGGGAAGAGTGAGGGATTTTCCTTAGGGTTGGCCAAATGGGAAAAGCGGGGGATTGAAGAACCAATAGCAGAGGGAGGAATTAGGGGATCTCGAGAAGGATTTAATGAATCTTTAGAAATAAATACGTCTCAATTACGACGTATTATTAAAAGTCCTGCTCTTAAAATCCAATCGATGAAAATCGGGAATTATACGAAGACGACTGTTGCGGTTGCGTATATTGATGGCCTTGTAGATCAAACGCTAATTGAAGAGATAACGAGTCGATTGGAGCGAATCGAGATAGACGGCATTTTAGAAAGTGGGTACATTGAGGAAATGATTGAGGACAATCCGTATTCACCATTCCCTCAGATTATGTCAACAGAACGGCCGGATATCGCTTGTTCTAATTTGCTGGAGGGTAGGGCTGTCATTCTTGTAGAAGGTACTCCTTTTACTTTAATTGCTCCCATATCCTTCTTTTCTTTAATTCAATCACATGAGGATTATTATCAACGCTTTATGGTTGGCACGTTTATCAGATGGTTGCGTTTTGCATTTCTTGGAATTTCTCTTTTGCTACCTTCCCTTTATGTTGCTATTTTGACTTTCCATCAGGAAGCGGTACCAACAGCGCTACTGCTTAGCATATCAGCGTCTCGAGAAGCGGTTCCTTTTCCTGCCATAGTAGAGGCGTTGATCATGGAGATTACGTTTGAAGCACTGAGGGAGGCAGGGGTTCGATTGCCGAAGCAAATAGGCTCCGCTGTCAGTATTGTTGGAGCGCTTGTGATTGGCCAAGCGTCCGTTCAAGCAGGATTGGTTTCAGCACCAATGGTCATTGTCGTGGCGATTACGGGAATTGCTTCTTTCATGATGCCTCGTTATATTGCTGGAATTGCGATCAGGATGCTGCGTTTTCCGATCATCCTACTTGCAGGTACATTAGGATTGCTCGGCATTATGATGGGAATTATCGCTATAGTCATTCACTTATGCAGTTTACGTTCTTTCGGCATTCCCTATTTATCGCCACTAGCACCTTTAAAAGGCGGTGAGTTGAAAGATGTGCTATGGCGAGCTCCTTGGTGGATGATGGATACACGACCACGCCTCACTGGAGAATCTAACTTATACCGTCAGTCCCCAGAACAGGCACCAAATCCAAAAAGGGGAGGTGGAACGGAATAAAAGATTGGAGACGGGATAAAAAATTGGAGAAAGGAAAGGGGCGTCTCTTTATGAAGAACATCTTTCTTTTGGTCTTAGTAAGCGGAGTAACCTTATTAGTAAGCGGTTGCTGGGATCGAGTGGAAGTTAATGATTTGGCCATTGTTACAGCAGCAGCAATCGATAAAAAAGATGACAATCAAATCGAACTATCCCTCCAAATATTTATCCCTAAAGCATTAAGTAGCGGAGGTGGTCAAGGAGGGGGAACGGGGGGAGGAGGAGCTGTTACGTTAGTGACATCCCATAAAGGTTCTAATATTTCAGATGCATTATCCAAGCTTCAAAGCGAGTTCCCACGCAGAGTTTTTTGGGGACATTGTAAAGTGTTTATATTCGGCGAAAGGTTAGCGAAGGCAGGAATCCAAGAACAGATGGATTTTTTGCTCCGTCATCCGCAGCCAAGAGAGAGGGCGTATGTGTATGTCAGTGAAGGAAAAGCAAAGCCTATCCTCGAATTATTTGCACCTTTAGAGCGCTATTCCGCGGAAAGACTTCGGGAAATTTCTGATTTACATCTCGGAATGCAGGTAACATTGCAGGATTTAGATGAAAAGTTAATCGGTATTGCTCAAGCAGCCGCACTTCCAAGAGTTGATATTCTACCCCCAGAGAAGGGGCAAGAGAAATCACAAGGGAAGCCTTACATTGTCGGGACGGCAGTGTTTAAAAAAGATAAAATGATAGGAAAGCTGACGGAAAATGAAACAAGAGGAGTATTGTGGATAAGAAATGAAATAGTGGCATCCACAGTTACCTTTAAACTAGGTGCTGAAAAAGGGAAGATATCAATAAATCCCATTGAGGCTACCATAAAGTTGGTTCCTGTAATTCAAAATAAGAAATGGATAATGGTCGTGAAGATTGATACAGAAGGATCTATCATCCAGAATGGAACGAATTTGAACCTTTCAAGTACAAAATTAATAAGGGCTGTAGAAAAAGCGTTTGCAAAAGAAATAGAAAAGCGTATTAAACTAGCTTTTCAACAAACACAGCAAGTGTTGAAGGCCGATATTGTAGGTTTCGGTGAAGAGTTCTTTCGTAAATACCCTAAACAATGGAAAGAAAACGAAGGTCGCTGGGATAAGATATTCCCTGAGATAGAATTAGAAATCGAAATAAAGGCTCATGTTCGTAGACAGGGCTATATAAACAAACCAGGTGGAATGCCTGAAAAAGAGGTGAAAGAACAATGAGATGGGGGGCTTTTGTAAGTACAACGATCATCGTGGTACTGATCATTTTGTATGAATGGCCGAAAATGAAACAAACCCCTAATAAAGACAAAGTGGCTTTTTTTACACTTCTCCTCATCGGTTGGGTGCTGTCCATGTTCGATCTTCCCCATATGGGAGGACCGACTTCATGGATTGTCACGCTTTTCAAGCCGTTTGGCAAGTTTATGGAAAAATAATTGTATAAGTGGAAGGCATCTCATATTTCCTTACTATCGTAGAAAGGAGCAAGATGATGGAGAAAGGTAAAATTTCTGCGCTTCAGATGGCAATTATGATGTATCCAATGATTGTAGCTTCTGCTATTCTTGGGGTGCCGAGCATAACAGCCAAATATGCTAAAAACGACTTATGGTTGTCCCCCATTTTCGCATCCATCATCGGGTATGTGACGGTGTATATCGTGTATAAACTGCATGAACTTTACCCAAAACAAACGGTTATTCAATTTAGTGAACATATTTTAGGTAGGTTACTGGGTAAAATTCTTGGTTTATTATTTTTATTTTTTTATATCCAAACTACAGGAGTAATTCTCAGAGAGTATGCCGAATTTATTGTCGATTCGTTTCTAGTTCGTACTCCAATTAGCGTTACCATGGCATCGATGGTATTATTATGTGCTTTTATTGTATATGGAGGTTTAGAAGTAATAGGGAGGGCTGCTCAATTGTTTTTCCCTCTTTTTATCTTTCCACTTCTCATTTTAATTATCTTAGTAGTGCCTGATTTTGAATTTAAGAATATCTTCCCGATATTAGGGGACGGAATCTGGCCGCCAATCAAGGGGGCGATTGTGCCAAGTGGATGGTTCACCGAATTTTTTATGGTGATTTTTCTATTCCCTTTTTTAACGGATAAAAAAAAGGGAATGAAATATGGAATGCTGACGGTATTTGCTGTAATGGTGACGTTGGTTGTGGTGAATCTGGTTGTTCTTTTTGTACTCGGGTCAGCAACAAGCTCAAAGGTTTATCCTTTGATGAATGTAGCACGCTATATCAGTATCGCTGAATTTTTTGAAAATTTCGAGTCTGCCGTCATGGCTATTTGGATTGTAGGTACGTTTATCAAAATATCAGGGTTTTATTATGTGGCTGTTTTAAGTACTGCACAATGGCTAAAACTTTCGGACTATCGTCCTATAATATGGCCGATCGGGATTCTAATCGTAGTATTTGGTTTTTGGTCAATTCCTAATACATTGGAAATAGAGCGTTTTAATGAAGGAACCTTCCCATTGTTCGGACTAATCGTTCAAACGATTATTCCGCTGTTGTTGTTGTTGATAGCTGTTTTACGGAAAAAAAAACGTAAAAAAACTGAATCTAGCTAATGTTATACAGCTAATGGCTTGCCGCTGGTGATGTATGGTCGTTGAAAAGGAGCTTTTGTAGAAAGGTGAAAAGTCTGTGTCCAGGATCGGTGGAAGTTTATCCCGGTTCGTAGAGACGCTAATATCTTTGCTGAGCGAAGATATTAGCGTCTTTAGAACGGGACTAACAATGAGTTGGGGAGTAAGACCTCCCACTCATTGAAGTTTCACTTTATAGATTATTTAATAATCGGCGGCAATGTTTGAATTTGAATGAGCTCAATATTATAGCAAGCGTAAAAGATTATGTATCATATTGTCGGTATAGCTCTATGGGACTTTCGAATTGAATGCCCAGCGTAGAAGACATAAACCTGTAGTGCATATTAAAAATTTTATTTAGTGAAAAAAGGAATAAAAAATATTTGTTACTACTTTGTGAACGCTATTGCAAATGTGAAAGGAGGGTAGTATGATGAATGTACAGAAAGTTAGTGAAAACATTCACAAACTATATTTTAGACAAACTAATCATGGAACAGCAAGCATTTTTTTTAAGTACTCATGTGAATAATTTCACAAACTTTCGTTAAATTATTTTTAAGGAGAGATGTAGAATGAAAACGAATTGGAATAACGGACCGATTATTAGTGGAGTTTGGGCAGTATTGAGAATTTGGTTAGGCATTCAATGGGTAATGGGTGGTTGGGGCAAACTTACTAGTGGTGAATTCAATGCAGGTGGATTTATCCAAGGAGCGATAGCGAAAGCTGGTGGAGACCACCCGGCAGTACAAGGTTGGTACGCAAGCTTCCTTGAACAAGTGGCTTTACCAAACGCAGAACTATTTAGCTTCTTCGTTCAATGGGGTGAAATATTAGTAGGGGTCGGACTAATTCTTGGAGCGGCAACAATTCCAGCGTTAATTGCAGGAGCTTTCATGAATCTTAACTTCCTTTTAGCAGGGACGATAAGCACGAATCCAGTTTTCTATACAATCGCCATCATTCTCCTTTTTGCAGGAGCAGGAGCATATAATTATGGTGTAGACCGCTTTGCAATTCCATTCATTAAAGGATGGATAGGTAAAGATAAGGGGAATGGAAAGGTTTTTCGCAAAAGAGAAATTGCTCATTAAGCTTAAGAAGAGGATGACTCAGTGAGTCATCCTCTTCTTAATGTGTATTACGTTTCTGTTTTGCCCGCTTATCGGCTGCTTGTGAGCGTTGTTGTGCTTCTAAATCGTCATGGTCAGCAAGTTCTTGGGAAAATTCAATATCAAGTCCATCGCTTTTCTGATTTTTGAATCGTTGAACTGATTGTTGGTTAAGCTCTTTCGCCATTCTTAATTCCCCCTATCATGCAAAATGAGAATGTCTCATAAGGGTCTGACCTCGCACTCTAAATCAGTATGTAATGTTTCAGATACTAATTATGTACTGTATTTAGTTGTTGCGGGGTCTGACCCTTTGCTTTTGAGATACCCTCATTTAGCTTTTGTAGAAATCAAAATATCATGAGCGGAAATTCCCTCCAGCTTAATATAGTTTGCCGGATGACGCGTATCCACCAGCACGATCCGCTTTTTTAAAGTCCCTTGAGTAAAGAAATTCTTGTGTGGATGTTAATTTGTTCTTGACCAGTTTTTCTTTTCTTTTGCTTCCCATTTTCATCAGCTCCTATTTAGCAGTTGTTCATATTTTTTCCAATCAAACTGATTTTATACGATGAATCTTTTAAGGCGGATCCCAGTAAGTGTCAAAGTTTAGAATTTCTTAACAAAATTCATACACAGATAAAATAAAGCTGGATTAAACTAAATATATGAAAAGGAGGTTGAGTATGAAGCGATACTATTGTAATTATTGTTTAACGTTGACTAGGAAGACTGAGATTTGTAAAGAGTGTGGTAATAAAATTATAAAACCAATAGAGGTCAATATTCAAAAGCAAAAAGCTTGAGGAATATTGCTTTTTTTTATGTAGAGAAATAACGGAAATTCTCCTTCATCTTACTGCCATCCTAAATCTACGTTGTTGCCTAAATTTCTAAAATAATTGAAAAGACTCCCAATAAGTAAATAAACAATGATAATATTTTTAATGGGCTGAAATTTGCCTATTCAGAAGTTCTCCTTCACAATTTGTTTAGATTCCTGCATAATTGGAATCGTTGGAAATATTCGATAATGGAATTTGGGATGTTTCTCGAGTTTATCGCAAATCCATATGTAGGATTTTTGTAAGAACATAAAGTAGAGTACATAAGGGAGATGGAGTTTGTGAAATGGATATACTTGTTGATGGCACTAGCTGGTGGACTTGCTGTTGGAGTCCAGGCAGTGACCAACGGAGGTCTTGGAAAAAAAGTTGGGACATTAGAAGCTTCGTTGATTTCATTTTCTGTCGGCACAGCAGCTTTATTTTTCATTGTGCTTTTTTTCGGAAAGGGGAATTTGCTTGCGATTTCTGAGGCTCCGAAAGGACAATTAATTGGCGGATTACTTGGCGCTTTTTATGTAATCATCATGGTAATGACAGTTCCGAAGCTCGGAGTTTCTTCAGCTCTCTTTGCTGTCATTGCAGGGCAGATTATAATGGGAGCGATCATTGACCATTTTGGCCTGTTTGGAGGGGAAAGAATCGCGCTTGACTTAAAGAAAATGGTAGCTATTGTGCTTATGATGGGATCTATTTACTTATTTAATCATAAGTAGGTAGAAATTTGTCTAAAAAGACTAGAAAAGAAAAAGGACCCAAAATGGTCCTTAACGTTTAAAAATTATTTTAATAAATCGTGAAGAGCTGCTTTTAGATCGGGATAAGCAAAGGTGAATTCATGATGTTGTAAAACGTCTGGAATCACCTTTTGTCCTTCTAATACGAGGGTACTCATTTCGCCGAGCATGATTTTTAACAAAAACGGTGGCACAGGAAACCAATGAGGGCGATGCAGAACGGTACCTATCGTTTTCCCGAAGTCCTTCATTTGCTGTGGGAATGGAGCACTGAAATTAACAGGTCCTTTAATCGCTTCATGATTCACACAAAACAAAATCGCTCTAGCAACATCTTTCACATGAATCCAAGATAGCCATTGCCGGCCTGTTCCAATTGTGCCGCCGGCAAATAATTGATAAGGAGTGACCATCATAGGAAGCGCCCCTGCACTCTTGCCAAGTATGACGCCGAAACGTGTAAATACTAACCGACCACAATATGCTTTTGCCTTTGCTGCTTCTTTTTCCCATAATTGTACTGTGCGTGATAGAAAATCTTCATCAATTGTTCCGCTCTTTTCAGTGAAAACCTCTTTTTCTGATGTTCCATAATATCCGATTGCGCTGGCATGAATGACCACTGCCGGTTTTTCTGTAAGCATCGAAAGGATTCGAGTCATTTCTTTCGTTGTGTCGACCCGACTCTCGACTATTATACGTTTACGTTTATCTGTCCAACGCCCGCTGTTCAACGATTCCCCAGAAAGATTAATGAATGCGTAAATACCTGCCAACTCATTCTCTGGACTTGCAGATTGATCAAGCCATTTCACATATTTTACACCGGTAATAGGCTTTTTGTTTTCTGGATTTCTTGTAAGGATATAGATTTCATGGTTTTCTTTTCTAAGCTCTTGAATAAGAGCCATACCGACAAAGCCGCTTCCGCCTGCTATGGCAATTTTCATCATTTGCCTCCTTGATTCAAGCCTTATCCCCGTTTAACAAGCTGTAATACCCCAACTGATGGAAGTTTCTCTTTTTCCCATCGTTACTTATTTCGATTCTTTTTCGCATAAACCTTCTTTCAAATATGGTACATTAGACAAAGAGGTGGTATTCTTGGCCGTTATTACGAAAATAACAACTCAACAAAAACGAACAGACCGCTATAATGTATTCATGGATTATGGAAAGGGAAAAGGCGAGGAGTACGCCTTTAGTGTTGATGAAGAAGTATTATTGAAATTTCAGCTAAAAAAAGGCATGGAAATCAATGAATATGATCTTGCCGATATTCAACTGTATGATGAAATTCAGAAAAGCTTTACAAGTGCATTGAATTATTTATCGCACCGTATGCGTTCAGAGCAAGAAATTCGTATGTATTTAAAGAAAAGAGAAGTAGATGAACCGATTATACAAGAAACGGTTTTGAAGCTATATAAATATAAGTACTTGGATGATCTCGAATTCGCTCGTGCTTTTGTAAGAACCTATATGAACGGTGGAAATAAAGGGCCGATCATCATTCAGCAAGAGTTAAGGGAAAAAGGAGTCAAGTTCTCGATTATTGAGCAAGCGATGGTGGAATATCCGAGTGAGCAGCAAATTGAACATGCTATCATGATGGCTGAGAAAGCAACTAAGAAAGAGACGAAGCTTTCTGCGCGGGCCTTACAACAAAAGCTGGACCAAATATTATCTCGAAAAGGCTTCCCTAGAGATGTGATATCGATTGCGCTTGAAGAGATTACGGTTGAGAAAAATGATGACGAAGAATGGCAGTCACTCATGTTTCAGGCTGAAAAAATAAAACGGCGATATCAGGGGTATACCGGATATGAATATGAGCAGCGAATGAAACAGGCGTTATTTCGTAAGGGCTTTTCAATTGAAATGATTGACCGATATTTATCAGATGAAGAACACGATTAATCAAACCTGTTGACCGATGGCGATTCATTTCGGTAAGCTTAAGTGTGAGTGTGGATCATTTTAATTAAAATAAAGCTAAAGGACCGGTGACGGTATTTTTAGAGAGGTGCTAATAATGAGTGAAGCAAGATATAGCCAAATGTCAGCATATGAACTTCAACAAGAAATAGCAGGTTTGCATGAGAAAGCGCGCAAAGCGGAACAGCTTGGCATCGTAAATGAATTTGCTGTCCTTGAACGGAAAGCGATGATGGCAAAAGCATATCTGCTTGATCCAAAAGATTTCAAGCCTGGTGAAATGTACAGCATTGAAGGAGATCCAGGAACATATTTCAAGATTGATTACCTAAATGGAGTCTTTGCCTGGGGCTATCGGTTAAGCGGCACGAAGCAGGATGAGGCCCTGCCAATCTCAATGTTAACACCTTTAAAATAAAAGCAAGGTCAGACTCGAACCGTTAGGGTACAAGGTCTGACCTATACCAACCTATTAAATATTATCTGAGGTTCTTTCGTTTGAGGCTCTCATGCGTTCCTGAGGATGGTCATTAATCGTTCCATCTGCACGCTTTGACGAAAATTCAGCTTTTGCACGAGGCCCACCTTCGAACCTATTTTTGTTTTGATTTTGGAAATTACTCGCTTTATTTCTCATGTTTTTTCTCCTCCAAACAATAGGGAATCGTCGCGCTTCTTAGGCACGTACGATTAGTATGAGGCAAACATCTGGGAAGTATGATTAAATGATAGGTGAAAAAATTGGTAAAGGAGAGTACATAAATGGAAGAATATAAAGAACAATTAACTGAACGACTGTTACAAAAAAATGATCAAATCACTTATGAGCAAGCATTAACCTGGGTAGAATTACTATGGGAAGATTTTGAAGCTACCTATGCAAAAGCAGGACATGAATACGCAGGGGCGGAAATGACTTTGAAGGTTGTCACACAATGGATTGACAATTATGGCGAACGGCTACATGACTTTATAGCGAAAAATCCGAAATATCGTCATTTGCTTCAAGGGAAAAATGGGATTTGATGTACATGAAATAGGTGATCTAAGAAAGGGTCTGACCTCGCAATCAACACACAGTTTAAAGATTATTTATCCTTCATTAATCTGTGTGTAGTAGTCGCGGGGTCTGACCCTTTGCATGTTGAATGATCTTTTTTAAAGTGGAATTAGCTTCAATTTCTTGCGCAATTTGTCTTCGCTAAATATCCAGCCTGTATAGGAATTTTTAATTTGAAGATCATGGTCTAGATGAACAACGGCAACAAAAGGATAAAATCCGTTGCTACGGTATCTGAGGTCGATGAACCGAACCTCGAAAAATTCGTCGAATTCAGCAATTTCAAATCGATATACTGGTGAAAAAGACAAGAAAGCGGCTAAATTTTTATCGTGTTTCGCTGTATGGAGAATCTCACTATCGGGAAGTGGAATCCGGTCAAATGTATCGAGAATCGTTACTTTTCCATTTTCTGCACGAGCGACATAATAATGTTTCTCAGCGATAACCGCCACTTTCCAGCGATGGTAGCGCATCGTTGGTGATAAAATAATCTTTGATGCAGATGGAATTGCCTTTTTGACAGCAGCTTTTATGAATCGCTGTTCTCGGAAGCGAGCGATATAGTAGATAATCAGAATGAAGTAAATCGTAATAAACGTATAGCCAGGCGGAAATCCGAAGCCCCAAAGAATGAGTCCGGCAATATGGATCCCGAATATAAATGGATCAAATGTATTGATAATGCCAAATGCTACCCACTTTGAAGAAATCGGTCGAATGGCTTGTGTGCCATAGGCATTAAAAATGTCAACAAACACATGGAGAAATACGGCAAAAAAAGTCCAAAGCCATAGATGTAGAAGATTAGAAGAAGAAAATATACTGTAAAGAACGCCAGTAATCAAAATGGGCCAAAGCAAAACAGCTGGAATGGAATGGGTAATTCCCCGATGATTTCGAATATAGACAGCATTGTTCCGCAATTTAAGTATGGTATCGATGTCTGGAGCCTGGGAACCAATAATTGTACCAAACATAACTGCTTGGGCAGTGAGTGTATGGTCTGCCACGATAGGATCTAAAGTGGCCAGCCCTGAAAGAGCGATTCCCATGACAAAGTGAGTACCTGTATCCAAAAAGCCAACCCCTTTGTATTTGATAGTAATAGAGGATGTTCAAAAAGTCCGGTAAAAAAGCTTGCGAATTGCATCAAAGCTCATGAATGGCCACCTGTTAAAACCGCGGACGTCATGACGAGCAACACAGCAGTCAGCACAACCTGTGCAAGTCTGGTCCTTACGTATTACTGCATATGTGCAGGTATAGACGGTCGCTCCTCGAACTTCTTGGCTCTTTTTATCCCTTTTTTGAACACGCACTAATAACTTACATGTCATGAACCGTTTTTTTATGGTATCTGGATTTAAATTATAAATGTTAATATACCGTTATTTTACCCCAATTTAACAGGCTGTAATACCCCACCTCAAGGCTTAGTGGAATCAAAGAAGCCTAAGTGAGGGATAAAAAACCACTGATGGAAGTTTTACTTTATTCCTACTATACATCATTTAATCACATGATATACTTTGAAACGTTAAGAAATAAAAATGTACGTTCACCCTTATTTATATTCCCTTCTTTAAATGAGGTTAACATCTTGGAGGAAGAAATGTGAAAGAAGAAGTAAATGCATTAAAAACAATAGATCGTAAACAATTTCAACATGACTTAATTTCTTGGTTTGCAAGTGAGCATCGGGATTTGCCATGGCGAGAGAATAAAGATCCATACCGGGTTTGGGTTTCAGAAATCATGTTACAGCAAACTCGAGTCGATACAGTTATTCCTTATTTTAATAGGTTTATGGAGTGGTTTCCTACTCTTGATGAATTCGCAGAAGCAGATGAAGAGCGCGTTTTGAAGGCATGGGAAGGTTTAGGCTACTATTCTCGTGTTAGAAATCTGCATAGTGCTGTAAAAGAAGTGAAGGCTACGTATGGCGGTGTTGTTCCAGATACACCTGAAGAAATTGCACAATTAAAAGGAGTAGGACCTTATACAGCAGGTGCGATTTTAAGCATTGCATATGGAAAACCGGAACCCGCTGTAGATGGAAACGTGATGCGCGTACTTTCACGGATCTTGCTGATTCGAGAAGATATTGCTAAGCCGAAAACGAGGAAGACTTTTGAAGCAGCAGTCAGGGTTTTGATTGACCACGATAATACTTCGTTTTTCAATCAAGCCCTTATGGAACTCGGTGCTTTAATCTGTACACCTGGGAAACCAGCATGCTTATTATGTCCGGTGCGGGAGCATTGCGAAGCATTTAAGGAAGGTGTTCAATCAGAGCTGCCAATCAAAATCCAAAAGAAAAAAACCCGTACGGTACCACTTGTGGCGGCGGTACTTATTAATCATAAAGGTGAATTTTTAATTCATAAACGACCAAGTGAAGGTTTATTAGCTAATCTCTGGGAGTTCCCTAACTTTGAAATTCATACTGGCCTTTTGGCAAAGCGAGATTTTTTCAATCAGGAATTGAAGGAGTTACTAGGTGTAACATCAGAATTGGATAAGCTTTTGGTAAAGATCAAGCATGTCTTCTCACATCTGGTTTGGAATGTTGATACATTTTCTGGTGTTATTCCAGCAGAAATCGACCAAAATATCATGGAAAAGCATCAATTCAAATGGGTAAGTGAGATGGATCTTGAACAGTATGCATTCCCTGTCCCACACCAGAAAATGATGGCGGCTTTTAAAGAAAAAAAATGAGTGAAATAGAGGAAGATTTCCCCATAAGGAAGAGTCAGACCGCGCAATCACTCATTATATTTTAAATTAAGTGAATGGTATCGCTAGAAACTGTGAGTTAGTGCGGGGTCAGACTCTTTGGAAAAGTTGCTAGTTTGTGTGGTTGTTCAGGCAAAGTAATAAATTACACAGAACCTAAATAGGCTAGACTTAGCATCATTTGGGTTCCGTGTATTTACTTATGTGTATTCGAATAATCTGTTTCCAGATTATTTAAGCCACCACGATTTACGATTTCTTCAACAATTTCTCGATGAATCACTTGTCCTTCTTGGTTTAAATAAGGTACCATTTGTTGAAGAGAGTGATGAAAAAAAGCAAGCTCACCTTTATCCCATTCTGACTTTTGTAGCATCGACAATTCTGTCATATCACGACCAACATACATATTGTTCACTCCCTTTTGCATAATCATTCTATTTTTCATTTAAAAAGCAAATTTTATTCTTAGTTCTGAAAGGATGGATCAACCTATGACACAAAAAGTAGCACTTGTAACAGGAAGTAGTAAAGGACTTGGACGAAGCACCGCATTGACGCTTGCAGAGGCTGGTTATGATGTAGTGATTAATTATGCACGTAGTAAATCAAAAGCATTGGAAGTAGCGGCTGAGATTGAAGCGATGGGCAGAAAAACATTAGTCGTGAAAGCAAATGTTGGAGACGTAGAAAAAATTAAAGCAATGTTCCAAGAAATCGAAGAAGTGTTTGGCCGATTAGATGTGTTTATCAATAACGCGGCATCAGGCGTTCAGAGACCTGTGATGGAACTTGAGGAGTCTCACTGGAATTGGACAATGGATATTAACAGTAAAGCTTTCCTTTTCTGTGCACAACAAGCAGCGAAGCTCATGGAGAGAAACGGTGGCGGAAAGATGGTCAGTATCAGTTCACTTGGTTCGATTCGATACCTGAAAAACTATACTGCTGTTGGAGTTTCCAAAGCTGCATTGGAAGCACTAACCCGCTACCTTGCTGTTGAACTGGCACCGAAGAACATTTGCGTTAATGCGGTTTCAGGCGGTGTTATTGATACAGATGCACTCAAGCATTTTCCGAACCGCGAAGAATTATTGGCGGAAGCGGCCGCAGAAACTCCAGCTGGCCGAATTGTTTCAATGGAAGATATGGTCAAAACCATCATGTTCTTGATATCTGAAGATGCAAGCATGATCCGAGGTCAGACAATTATTGTAGATGGCGGTATATCTCTTTTAGTATAAACGGAAAAATTGGATAAATTTAGTTATTAAAATTTGGATATCTAACTGCTTTCTTGGTTAACTTATTATTCGTGGAGGTGATTACGAATGGCAAAGAAATCAAAAGCAGGCACAGATATTCAACAAGTGCAAAAGCAAAATAATGCTCAAGGACAATACGGCACTGAATTTGCGAGTGAAACGAATGTCCAAGAAGTAAAGCAACAAAATCAACAAGCACAAGCGGGTAAAAGCTATGGTCAAGCAAGCGCTCAAGCGCAAGGGCAATATGGTACTGAATTTGCAAGTGAAACGAATGTACAAGAAGTTCAGAAGCAAAACCAACAAGCTGAAGCCAAAAAAAACAGAAACGGCCAATCTTAAGGCTAATCATATCCACTAGTGAAAAGGCATCCTTATATGAGGATGTCTTTTCCTTTTGATGAAGGTTGTCTTAATAATAGGTTCGATGTATATCGACAAAACTTCTCTGATCCCTACATAATCTTTTAAAGGAAATTTACTATGAAGCAAGAATACATATAGATAAAGTGAAACTAACAATCAGTGGGTGGTGCCCACTGATTGTTAGTCCCGTTCTAGTATCGCTAATACCTCCGCGTAGCGTAGGTATTAGCGATACTACAAACCTGATTGGTTCAACTATACCTTTGAAAACCACAAAGGTAAGTTTCACCGTATCTTACCAATCGGGCTTTTACGGGTAGTTATCTCCACCTACGCTTCTTCGATTTCTCTAAGCTTTGGGGTGTGGGGTTACTGCCTGTTAATGCGGGATAAATATTCTTTCGGTGAGGTGGGGTCCTGAATGCGAGAATTTGATAGACTGATTAATGAGCAATTAAAAACGATGGATAAATTATTATTTCTACAAACAGAACTGGAACGTTGCCAAGCGATTGAGAAAGAATTGTATGACTTAGAGCGAAAATCGCAGGTGGGTACTCTACATGACGAAATTAAGCAGATGAAACAAGAACTAAATGATATTCAAAATCAGTTTGAGAAACAAACCGAAGAAGTGATCCAATATTATCAAAAAGAACTAGCAACTGCGAAATAATGATGTAGAGATTAATTATTGGTCAAGATGAGTATAAGCGTATAAAGTCAGTAGAAACATGGAAAATCACTGTTTTTTACTGCTTTCTCCGTTTTTTTACACATTTTTACTAAATGATTAATCTCTTTTGTTTTAAAATCAGCGATAAATCGCTATAATAAAGAGATATAGGAACTTGACAGGCGTATATACAAATGGACTTACATGAATGTAAAACAGAAGTTGGTAAAAGAAAGTAGGGGAAATTAATATGGAGATTCCCACCGAAGGAGGAAGGATCCAAATTCAGAGTTACAAGCATAACGGTCACATCCACCGAATCTGGGAAGAAACCACCGTTTTGAAGGGAACACAGAATCTTGTCATCGCTGCTAATGATCGCACAATGGTAACGGAGTCTGATGGAAGAACGTGGATAACGAGAGAGCCGGCTATCTGCTACTTCCACTCAAAGTATTGGTTCAATGTGATAGGAATGCTGAGAGAAGACGGTGTTTATTATTATTGCAATATCAGTTCTCCGTTTATTTATGATTCACAAGCGCTTAAGTACATTGATTATGACTTGGATATTAAGGTGTTTCCGGATATGACCTTTAATCTGCTTGATGAGGATGAATATGAAAGGCATCGGAAAGAAATGAATTACCCGGAAGAGATCGATCAAATATTGAGAACGAACGTTGATTATTTGATTTATATGATTCGGCAACGAAAAGGACCTTTCTCTGCAGAATTTATCGATTCGTGGTATGAAAGATTTTTGACTTATCGTTGAATCAAAGGATGTCCCATAGCGAAAGGGGTCAGACCCCACATCTCCTATATATTGTTTAAGATGTGAACATGACACAATAAACGGTGTATAGAATGTGAGGTCAGACCCTTTGGGGACATCCTTTTACTTTCGAATCAACAACGTTGTAAGTGAAAAACAGTAGATTGGTGAAATTGCGTGATTTTATTTTAGTATCACCTTTAGAAAAAATGGAGGATTTCTGTGGACAGCATAAAAAGATATTTGCAATTTGTAAAACCTTATAAATGGCAGATTACAGGTACGATATTAATTGGCTTGCTGAAATTTGCCATTCCGTTATTAATCCCGCTTTTATCCAAATATGTTGTGGATGATATTATTGCAAGTTCTAAGTCTGTGGATGAAAAAACAAATCAGCTGTTTTGGGTCATTGGGATTATGCTGTTTGTTTTTGTTGTGCTACGTCCGCCGATTGAATATTATCGGCAATATTTTGCCCAATGGGCCGGTACAAAGATTCTCTACGACATTCGCAATAGCTTATTTACCCATATTCAAAAGCTCAGTTTTAAGTACTATAGCAACACAAGATCTGGGGAAGTGATTTCCCGGGTGATTAATGATGTAGAACAAACGAAGAATTTTGTCATAACGGGCTTAATGAACTTATGGCTAGATATTGCAACGATATTCTTTTCTGTGGCGATTATGTATACGATGGATGCTAAGTTAACCATTGTCAGCTTAATTATGTTGCCATTCTATGTATTCTCAATCAAGTATTTCTTTGGCAGATTACGTGGATATACGAGAATTCGTTCTCAAGCTCTTGCCGACCTACAGAGTCATTTACACGAAAGAGTTCAAGGAATGCCGGTTATAAAGAGTTTTGCTATCGAGGATTATGAACAAGAGCGGTTTAGTAAACAAAATAAGAATTTCCTTGATAAAGCTCTTCAGCATACGGGCTGGAATGCGAAATCATTTGCTGTTGTGAACACGATTACCGATATTGCGCCGCTTTTGGTAATCGGCTACGCAGGTTATGAGGTGATTAACGGGAATTTGACCTTGGGAACGATGGTGGCTTTCATTGGTTTTATTGATCGCCTTTACAACCCACTGCGTCGTCTCGTCAACTCCTCAACGACTATGACCCAAACATTGGCTTCAATGGATCGAGTGTTTGAATTGGTAGATGAAAAATATGACATTGATGATAAACAAGAGGCCGTTGAATTAAAGCAAGTTGCAGGTGGAATTACTTTTGACAATGTCTCATTTGCCTATGCAGAAAATGAGCAAGATGTGTTGAAAAATATTTACCTTGATGTCAATGCAGGAGAAACAATAGCATTAGTTGGAATGAGTGGTGGTGGGAAGTCCTCACTAATTAGTTTGATTCCGCGCTTTTATGATGTTAGTAAAGGGAGCATTTTGATTGATGGAAAAGACATTCGTGACTTCAAAGTTCGTAGTCTAAGAGACAAAATTGGGATGGTGCTACAAGATAATATTTTATTTAGTGAATCTGTGAAAGCGAATATCCTCATGGGTAAACCAGATGCCACAGACGAAGAAGTGATAGAGGCAGCTAAAGCTGCGAATGCACATGAATTTATTATGAATCTTACGGAGGGCTATGATACAAAGGTTGGTGAACGTGGAGTCAAGCTTTCGGGTGGCCAGAAACAGCGGGTGGCTATTGCTCGAGTTTTTCTGAAAAATCCGCCGTTACTTATTTTGGATGAAGCAACATCTGCGTTAGATTTAGAAAGTGAGCATCTTATTCAAGAAGCCCTCGAAAAATTGGCCAAAGAAAGAACTACGTTTATTGTAGCCCACCGACTATCGACTATCACTCATGCGAATCGAATTGTCTTAATTGATCAAGGAGAGATTGCTGAAATCGGTACACATGATGAATTAATGAAATTGCAAGGTCGCTATTACCAATTATTCCAAGTTCAACAACTCAACTTAACAGAACAAACTGCTGATTGACACGGAGAATATCGTGATTTTGATGTCAAATAGTAGTTAAAAAAGAAAATGAATAACGAGCAAGAGGTCGACATATGTCAGCCTCTTGCTCGTTATTCGTGAATCTAAGTTCTCTCAATCGTTTAGATTAACTGATACCTGGTTTTCATCTTTATGATACGATTGGAAACTGTTAATTAACTTTTCAAGATGTTCGAGCTGTTCGTCATACTCATTAATGTATGCAATGAGTGGAACTAATCTAGTGGAAAGCTCAGCTAGTTCATGATCCATTTCATTATGCTGTTTGAAAAATAAATCCAGCAGTTCTTCCCTAGTTAAACAATTTTCCATCCAGTCTTCTGCGTAACTCCCTACTCGAATTTTCCTAATATGCTTCAGTAGCATTTCTTCATGCTTGTAAATGAGGCAATCGATATGTTGAATGATCTTCAACTCAAAATCATCAGGCATCATATTAATTTCATTTTCAAATTTATGAATCCGCCTTAAAGTTTCATAGGCTTTTTTTGTTGTAATGATATGCTGCCGATATACGACAAGCTTTCTGGATGTAGAGATGTTTTCCTTCTTGTACTTGCGTTCTTCCTTAAACATGGAAAAAAGCTGCTCCATGTTTATTAAGTCATCTTTGATACGGCTGATATCTTTTTTTAGTAGCGTATGCTCAGAGGCATGGCGTGTACTAATTCGAATCCACTTTAAGATATCTTCGGTGGTGCTACTAATTTGTGAGTAAACCTTCGCTTCATACTTTGGCGGAATGAATACCAAGTTCACAAGGAATGAAGAGAGAATTCCTAATAAAATGGACAGAAACCGGAAAGATGCGAATTCCAGAAAATTACCTTGCTGGTTCTCCATAATCGCGATCACGGTAACAACGGTCAGAACAATCGTATTTTCCATTTTTAACTTTAAATTTATCGTTATGACAACCACTACGGCCAATCCGACGAGAAAAAAATTATTTCCAAAAAGCAATACGAATAAAACCGCGACGACTGCCCCAATAATATTTCCTTGTATTTGCTCCATAACTGTCTTAAATGATCGATAAATCGTCGGCTGAATAGCAAAAATAGCAGAAATTCCAGCAAAAACTGGAGCTGGCAGGCTAAGAAGTTGAGCTAAATATAATGCCAAAACAATTGCGATTCCCGTCTTAATAATGCGGGCACCAAACTTCATGAGTTAAATTCCTTTCTTCTTCTTCAATATTTTACTATACATGTATGCGATAATTATTTAATTATAAAAGTAAGGATTCATCTATGTACGTACTACTTTACACGTAAAAGATTACAAGTAAACAATAATGTAATATACATGGTTATTAGCATACTTTCAAGTGATAATTACAAATGAACGGGTAAATGTGGAAAGATAGATAGAAAGAAGGATAGTAAAGCTTAAATTAAGCCAATTACATCATTTCAAAAGTGAGGAGTTGGAATTCGGGTTTTCTGCTTTTCTTATACTTAGTGATTGGAATTCAACTCTCGGCTGATATATGAAAAAACGGCTGATCTATGCAAGGTGGGCAAGGATTTTGACAGATTCACTTGGATGAACCACTTCATATGCAATAAAGGCGGCTTAAGATAGTAGGAAATGGACGGAAACAGATTATTTGCATCGAAATTGAAATATATGCCATGAATCTAAAATTTATGCTTCAATTGAAAAAATGGGTAGATTGCATTTGTTCTTTAGATGACACTTGGCATAGCTGGTTCGGTGCAGTTAATGGTAAGTGAGTATTGATGAATTTGAGGAATTGGTCGACGATTCATTTTGTTTTTTCTTAATAAGAAAAATCTAGAAGTCATTGACTTCTAGATTTGAACGAAAGAGTATAGTTATACCATTATTTTTGTTCTTTAAGCATTTTAAATGCATGATCAACTGCAATTAATGTATTGTGGATATCTTCCTCTGTATGTGCGATTGTTAAGAACCAGGCTTCGTATTTTGAAGGAGCAAGGTTAATGCCTTGGTGAAGCATAAGTTTGAAGAACTTCGCGAATACTTCTCCATTTGTATTTTCAGCTTGCTCGTAGTTTTCAACTTTTTCGTTTGTGAAGAAAATCGTTAAAGCACCTTTTAAACGGTTAATCGTAATTTCTGTATCGTGTTTTTGGGCAGCTTTTAGGATACCATCTTCTAGAATTGCACCTAGTCGATCGAGTTCATCATAAATGCCTTCTTGTTTAAGGACTTCTAGGCAGGCAATACCTGATAACATGGAAGCTGGGTTACCAGCCATTGTTCCAGCTTGATAGGCTGGTCCGAGTGGTGCAACGGTTTCCATGATTTCTTTTTTACCACCATATGCTCCGATTGGTAAACCACCACCGATAATTTTTCCAAGCGCGGTTAAGTCTGGCTGCACTCCGAGCATGTCTTGGGCGCCGCCGTAACAAAAACGGAATGCTGTGATGACTTCATCAAATATAACAAGTCCGCCAGCTTCGTGTGTTAATTCAAGGACCTCTTCTAAGAATCCTGGATTCGGTTCCACGATGCCAAAGTTGCCGACAATTGGTTCGACAAGGACAGCTGCGACTTCACTTCCCCATGTTTTTAGTGCTTCTTTAAAAGGCTCGATATCATTGAATGGTACAGTGATTACTTCTTTCGCGATTGCTTTCGTTACACCAGCAGAATCCGGTGTTCCAAGTGTTGCTGGGCCGGAACCAGCAGCAACGAGAACAAGATCAGAGTGACCATGGTAGCAACCGGCAAATTTAATGATTTTATCGCGGCCTGTATACGCACGTGCTACGCGAATTGTAGTCATGACTGCCTCAGTACCTGAATTGACAAAACGAACTTTATCCATAAATGGCATCGCTTCTTTAAGCAATTTCGCGAACTTCACTTCATGAGGAGTAGGTGTTCCGTAGAGGACTCCTGTCTCAGCCGCTTTCTTAATCGCTTCTGTAATATGAGGGTGTGCGTGACCTGTAATGATTGGGCCATATGCAGCTAGATAATCAATATACTTATTGCCGTCTACATCCCAGAAATAAGCACCCTCACCGCGCTCCATCACAACCGGAGAACCACCGCCAACCGCTTTGTATGAACGAGAAGGACTATTCACACCTCCAACAATATGCTCTAACGCTTCCTTATGTAAACGCTCCGAATTCGTAAAATTCATTCAAAATCAACCTCCTAAAATAACGTCATTCCCTATCATACCATTAATCCGGGAAATGGGGTCTGCCCCCTGCCTTTACATTCCAACCCCCTTGCTACAAGTGTATTTACGAGGGGGAAGAAAGTTCGGGAAATAGGGTCTGCCCCCTAAAGATGCGTCTGAATGAAGGTGAGAAGTGCGATAATGGTTTGGGGATTTTGGATGTTAAATTCCTGATGGCGTAGTTCTCCTTTGGGATTGTAGGGTATAATTTTTCCAGTACCTTTTTCTTCATTAATAAATAATTTGAAGCTAAAAGGTGTTTCGGTAATGGAACCAGAATCATCTCTCTCAATAATTTGTCCTAGCAGTTCTCCATAATCTGATTCAAAAAGAAAATCGTATCCGCTATTTTGAGCTAGTTTTTCAACTTGTGATAAGATTAATTGTTGTACAGAACCGATTTTATTCATTCTACTCAACTCGCTTTCACGGGTTTTAAACCCTTTTAGGCATTTTTATTGTTTTACAACTTAGCTTTGGATAGACTAATTCATTGGGTAACTAAGGCAATTGGAGGAATAGTACATGAACAATGCAATTGAAGTAACTCAACTGCGGAAGGAATTCAAATCGTATTCCAGCCGTACAGGATTAAGAGGTGCATTTCGTGATTTGTTGACACGGAACTATAAAATTGTCCCAGCAGTAAACGATATTAATTTTACTGTAAAACAAGGCGAGATGGTAGCTTATATTGGCGAAAATGGAGCAGGAAAATCGACAACGATTAAAATGTTGACTGGAATTCTAGAGCCCACCTCAGGAAAACTACGCGTGAATGGGATGAATCCACATCGTGAACGAGAAAAGTTTACACGGACGATCGGCGTTGTATTTGGACAACGCTCTCAATTATGGTGGGATATTGCCGTTCAGGAGTCATTCAGATTACTGAAAAAAGTGTATAAAGTATCGGACCAGCAATATGACGAGCATATGGGTCATGTCATCAAAACGCTCGACATCGGTCCTTTACTAGATAAACCTGTTCGGAAGCTCTCGCTTGGTCAACGCATGCGCTGTGAATTAGCTGCAGCATTGATACATAATCCACCGCTATTGTTTTTGGACGAACCGACGATCGGACTTGATGTACTCGTTAAATTGAAAATCCGTGAATTTCTTAAAGAAATTAATGAGAAGTACAATACGACCATTTTATTAACAACCCACGACCTTGGGGATATTGAAGCCCTATGTAACCGAGTGGTTATGCTTGATGAAGGGAAAATTGTGTATGATGGTGAGCTGGATTCTTTGAAAAATAACTGGGCTGAACAAAAAGAAATCCACTTTCAGTTTATGAATCATGTAAACCTATCTGAGCTGAAGTCTCTACCACTCACGTTTTCTGCCGAATGGGAATATGACGAGAAAAACCAAACCTATATTGCTTATTTAAAAGAAGAAGATGAAAATATCTCTCAACTGATTTCAGTTGTAGTTTCTCAGTTTAAAATTAAAGACGTGAAAATTCATGAAACATCGATCGAGGAGATTGTCCGTAATATTTATGAAAAAGGCATGAATTGATTGTATGGAATTTCTCGTTCAAATGCTCAATAGAAAGGAGCTCGAATCTTGGATAAGTATGTAGAGATGATACGAATGCGCTTTTTGATGATGCTGGCGTATCGTACAGATTATTATACGGGGATATTAATATATAGTATTAATATTGGTGCTTACTATTTTTTATGGAATGCGATTTACGGAGAAAAATCCTCTATTGAAGGATTAACGAGCATCCAAATGACAACATATGTAGCAATTGCATGGATGGCGCGTGCATTTTATTTTAACAACATTGATCGTGAAATCGCAGCTGAAATAAAAGAAGGGAAAGTAGCGATTGAACTGATTCGACCTTATAACTACTTAGGGATGAAAACGATGCAAGGGTTGGGAGAAGGAATTTTCCGATTCTTTTTCTTTTCAATACCAGGAATGATTTTGGTTGCGCTCATTTTTCCGATTCAACTCCCTTATAACCCGGTAAGTTGGGGATATTTCGGTATATCATTGTTGTTAAGTTTTGTTATTAACACACAGATTAATCTACTTACAGGAATTACAGCGTTCTTCTTTTATAATAACGCAGGATTAATTCGGGCCAAAAGGGTAATCATTGACCTTTTTTCGGGCTTGATTTTACCGATTAGCTTTTATCCATTTTGGGCTCAAGATATTATGAAGTATTTGCCGTTTCAAGGAATTAGTTATGTCCCGAGTATGATTTTCACCAATGGTTTTAGTGGTAGTGAAATCGTTTATGCATTACTTCAACAATCAGTTTGGGTACTTATTTTGTTGATACCTATTCGACTACTTTGGACAGCCGCGAAAAAACAGCTAATCATACAGGGAGGTTGAAGTGATGTTTTACGTAACGATGTTTTTTCAATATATGAGCCAATATATGAAAACTCGGTTGGAATACAGAGCCGATCTAATTGTAGAAATGATTTCTGATTTTCTGAATCAGGCGGTGAACTTAGTTTTTATTCTTGTTGTATTTGGACATACGCAATTTTTAAGCGGTTGGAGCCGTGACGAAATTATCTTTATTTATGGTTTTTTTCTTATTCCGTTTGCTTTATTCAGTTCTTTCTTTAACATATGGGACTTTAATGAACGGTATATTGTGAAAGGGGAGATGGACCGGATATTAACAAGGCCGATACATAGTTTGTTTCAAGTTATTCTTGAGAGGATGGAGCTTGAATCGCTTTTTGGTGTTGTGACAGGACTTGTAATAGTCATCTATGCTGGTTCTTCTTTAGACCTAGCCATTAATTGGTATGATCCGTTCTTATTTATCTTATTTGCGATTGGCGGGGCACTAGCATATGCGGCGATTTTCATTGCCATTGCGAGTATTGGTTTTTGGTCGGATGCCAAAACCTCCATTATGCCGATGATGTACAATATCGGTAACTATGGTCGCTATCCGGTTGATATATACAATAAAGTCATTCGCTTTCTGTTAACATGGGTTCTACCATTTGCCTTTGTCGGCGTATACCCAGCCGCCTACTTCCTTGGTAAAAAAGAATGGTACGCCTTTTCTTTCGCAACACCGCTAATCGGAATTATCTTCTTTACACTATCCATCTTCATCTGGAACAGAGGAATTCGTAAATACCGAGGTGCCGGGAATTAACCTGGGAAATGGGGTCTGACCCCTACATAAGACCACAAAACCCTTGGTATAACAGGGGTTTTTGTGTATTTAGGAAATTGGGAAATAGGGTCTGACCCCACATACCCATCAAGCTAACAGTAGAAGCTTCTAACCGACTGCACAATTGTGTAAGTGATGGCTAGCGTTTCCTGACTGAGCCATAACCAAAGGGCAATGAGTTCGTTGGCTTGATACTTACTAGATCGCTGTACAAAGCCAACTTGTTTGGCGATATCTTGTAGGACTATTGGAGATAGAAAGCGTTGTAATTCTTCAGAAAGCGAGAGGTTCATAAAAAAACGTCATCCTTTTCGAGTATTTTTCTGAAAGAATAACGTTTTTTTCATTTGGGGGGAATTCGTTTTGTTAGCTTGATGGCTATGTGACGGCACCCCTATAGCGAGAACAATGACATTTATTTCATTGCTCTCGCTATTTTTTTAATTTAATAAGCTAAAAACTTCACAAATGAAATTAATTGCATTAAAAGATGGTTGAAATAAATATTTTTTTATAATGTCGCCAGTATATGATTGAATATATAGTCAATTTAGAATAATATGTAGTCATAACTGACTAGGGGGATAATGAATGCTTTCATCACAGCAAAATCATCTACTTTTAGAAAAAATTATTAAACATTCATTTGACGAAATCTTTGTAACAGATGCATACGGCAACATTATATTTTTAAGTGAAAAATTTAAGGATTTGTTTGGAATCGATACCGAGAAAATTATTAATCAAAATGTATTTACATTAGAGAAGAATGGTATACTGTCTCCTTCGGTTACTGGAAAAGTGTTGCAAACAAGAAAAATTGAAACAATCATTCAAGAAACTGCAATGGGGAGAAAACTAGTTGTGTCTGGCTATCCAATTTTTGATGAAAATCAAAAGCTTTGGGGGGCCCTTAGCTTTTCAAGGGATATTACAGAACTTGATTATCTCAAAAAAACAAATGATCAAGTGGCTAAAACGATGCTTTTATATGAAAAAGAAATTGAAAAGATGAAAAATAAACAAATGTACGCTTCCCCTATTAATAAAGGAAAAATGGGACAAGTATTTAGTATTGTTGAAAAAGTCTCCAGCTTAGATGTCACAGTATTATTGGAAGGGGAATCGGGAGTTGGAAAAAACTACATTGCTCAGAAAATTCATCAAAAATCCAATCGGAAGAATGAGCCTTTTATCGAAGTAAACTGTGGAGCCATTCCTGAATCATTAATTGAATCAGAGCTGTTCGGATATGAGGAAGGAGCGTTCACTGGCGCAAGAAAAGGTGGAAAGAAAGGATATTTTGAAGCTGCAGGAAAAGGAACCATTTTTCTTGACGAAATTTCTGAGCTGCCGCTCAAACTCCAAGTTAATCTATTGTCCGTTCTCCAAAATCGAACGATTCAGCGAGTGGGTGGCCATTCAATCATTCATTTAAATTGTAGAATAATATGCGCCACAAACCAAGACTTACAAAAATTAATTGCTGAAAAAAGATTTCGAGAAGATCTATATTACAGAATTAATGTCATAAAGATTGCAATTCCCCCTTTACGTGAAAGAAGGGAAGAAATAAATCTATTAGTCTCTGACCTGTTAGATGAGTTTAACGATAAACACAATATGAATAAAGAATTCTCCGCAAATATGATTTCTTGGCTAAACAGACAGGAGTGGCTGGGGAACATAAGGGAACTTAGAAATTTCATAGAGCGCATATTAATTACTTCAAATGAAAACTTTATTGACGTTGACCAAGTTGGTATCTCTCCTTCAAAAGAAGGGGATCTGACATTAGATCAATATATCGAGATAATTGAAGGAGATTATATTGTTCGGATGTATGAAAAATATCCAAGCAGTATTAAGCTGGCAAAGAAGTTAGGGATTAGTCAATCCACAGCCAATCGAAAAATCAATCAATATGTTAAGAAAACCTAGTCAAAGTTGACTAGGTTTTTTGGTGAAATCCTTATCTCTGCTGTTGGCATGGAACTTGCATTAAATAAAGATAACAAGAAAGACAGTGCTTACAAAGTCCTTTTTTCTTGAAATGAAAACTTTTATATTATGAGGGGGATTTATAATGACTAATCAAAATGAAAAACAAGTTCTTAACCTTCCGTTTACGGGAATTTGCTCATTTGGCAAGTATCCAATCTGTACAAGCCTTGATGAACTAGATGCAGATGTGGCTGTTATTGGAGTGCCCTATGATATGGGTACGCAGTGGAAATCAGGTACAAGGATGGGACCACGTGGAATACGAGAAGGTTCCACTTTATATAGTTTCGGTTTAGATGGAGCCTATGATATTGAAAAAGATATTATGTATTTAGGGCCTGACTGCAAAGTAGTCGATTGTGGAGATGTAGATATGGTACATGGTGATTTGGAGCAGAGCTTCGACAATGTTGAAGAATCGATTAGAAAAATCATTTCCAAAGGAGTGATGCCTGTCGTAATGGGCGGAGATCATTCCATTACCATTCCAGTCGGAAGAGCGTTAGATTCCATTGGTCCGTTCCACGTTATCCAAATAGATGCCCACTTGGATTGGGCGGATCACCGCTCGGGGCAAAGATTCGGGCATGGAAGCTCACTTCGTCGTTTAGCAGAAATGGATCATGTCGATAAAATGTTCCAATTTGGCATTCGTGGTATTAGTAGTAGTAAAAAGGAAGATGTAGATGCCGCTAAAGATTATGGCAGCGAAATCTTGTCACCAAGACAAATGAGAAAAATGGGAATCGATTCGGTATTAGATCTAATCCCTGAAGGGGAAAATTATTATGTAACAATCGATATCGATGGACTAGACCCTTCTTTGGCACCAGGAACAGGCACGCCTTCTCCTGGTGGTTTGTACTATGATGAAGTGAATGAGCTGTTGGAAGGAATATCGAAAAGAGGAAATGTAATTGGCTTCGATTTAGTAGAAGTATCTCCTCCGTACGACCCTACCGGTATTACGAGTCAGGTAGGGGCAAGGCTTATTCTTGACTTTATTAGTTTTATATTAAAGGAAAAAGAAAATAAATTGCAACTAGCTTCAACTATACAAGTAAATAGATAAAAGTAAGTTTGATGAAATAGAGAAAGATATAAATTCCTTTCTCTATTTCATCAAGTCCATTAATAAGTATGTTACATTATTGGGTAGTCCCCATTAAAAATCTCTATTATGAACAAGTGAGACATATTAAGTAGATATTTAATTCATAATCTTTTTTTAGTTAACAAATATGAAAGCGCTTTACTTCGGGGTATCAGATAAAAATGAGATAAAGATTTTAGACTAGACTATAGGGGGGAACATAATGGAAACAAGCGCCCACGGTTCAAATAAAATGATTATCGGCATTGTATTTGCTGTACTTACATTTTGGCTGTTTGCTCAGTCAATGGTAAATATTATTCCAGCAATTCAAGCAGATTTAGGTATATCTTTAGGAACTCTAAATATTGCCATCAGTTTAACTTCCTTATTTTCAGGTATGTTTATTGTTGCAGCTGGTGGAATTTCAGATAAAGCTGGCCGTAAGAGACTGACTTATTTAGGACTGATTTTAAGCATTATTGGATCCCTATGCCTTGTTTTAGCACAAAATGCTACACTTTTAATCACTGGGCGTATCATCCAGGGGATTTCTGCAGCATGTATTATGCCGTCAACTATTGCTTTAGTTAAAGCGAATTTCGAGGGAGAAAATAGACAGCGTGCTCTTAGTTATTGGTCATTTGGCTCATGGGGAGGAGCCGGTTGTTGTGCTTTAATAGGTGGTGCGATTGCTACGTATATGGGCTGGAGATGGATTTTTGTCTTGTCCATTGTTATTTCTTTAGTTGCGATGTACTTATTGAAAGATACACCAGAAAGTAAAGCTGAACAATCAAACACATCTAAATTTAATTTTACTGGTCTCTTCATCTTTATTATCATTATGCTGGCATTAAATTTAGTAGTTACACGTGGACACGAGTTTGGCTGGATGAGTCCGCTTACTGTTGCTTTAATGAGTGTAATTATCATTGGAAGTGCTATATTCTTTATGGTTGAAATAAAAAAATCAAATAAATTTATTGAATTTTCCTTATTTAAAACTAAAGCATATACGGGAGCAGTAACCTCTAATTTTTTACAAAATGCAATTGCTGGAACAGTTGTGGTTGCGAATACGTATGTGCAAGTAGCGAGAGGGTTTACAGCCTTTCAAACAGGTTTATTAACAATAGGTAACTTAGTCGCTGTGCTCGTGATGATTCGTGTAGGTGAGAAAATGTTGCAAAAAGTAGGTGCAAGAAAACCAATGATTGCAGCTTCAATAATAACTCCTCTTGGGATTAGTCTAACAGCGCTAACATTCTTACCGGACTTAGCATATGTAATCACCGTCTTTATTGGTTTCATGCTTTCGGGTATTGGACTTGGATTATACGCAACTCCATCTACTGATACTGCCGTAGTAAATATTCCAGAAGATAAAGTTGGTGTTGCTTCAGGAATTTATAAAATGTCCAGCTCACTTGGTTTTTCATTTGGTATAGCGATTTCAACAGCAGTTTATGGTGCAATCGTAGCAACTGGAAACACAGAATTGGCAGCATCTGCAGGGATCATGGTAAACCTAGCTTTTGCTATCCCATCATTAATCTTTATAATGTTAACAATTTCGGACAACGAGGGGAAAAAGGTACCCGAGCTTTCATCGACGACACTGAAAAAGTCCATATAATGAGAAAAAGAAGCTAATCACCTACTATATATAGATGATTAACTTCTTTTTGTTTTCTATATGTTGATAAAATACACATTATTTTCTCAAGGCAGCGATGGGCAACTGTATTTCACCGAATCGGCTTCGATCATGACTGCAGAATGAATCTGCTCGCATAAATACTTCCTTTTTAAAAAAAAGTTTCATTTAGGTCTTGTAGCTCTTATTTTCCCACTTTCACCTAGCTCACGAGAAAACTCTTGATCCACACGATCCGGTTCTATTTTTAAGTTTTTTGGAGTTTGAGGTAATGAATTTTTACTGCTAGATGATTTTTGATTGTTTGATCTTCCCATAATATTGCCTCCTAATGAAATTTTAATCTTTATTAGTATGGCTATGAATCACATTTTTATATCATTAGATTTGTTCATAGAGAAGGACGGATCGGCTGCTTTGAGTTTACTGAGTGATCGACTTCTATGAGTTCGCTTCTTTGCTTTTGCTTCCATGCAGCGATGATTAGCTTTCCTTCCCCGAATCAGCTGCGGTCATGGCTGCAGAATGAATCTTCCCGCATGAATGCTTCCTTGAGCATAACTCCCTGAATCAGCCTCCAAGATCTGCTCCCTCGAATAGAAGGCTGGGCTTCGGATAATACCGGGCTGGAACGAAATGGAGGCGTGCGTTGGAGAAAGACGGGCAGGATGCTTTAGCTGAGTTGCTTTGAGTTAAATCCCCTGGGACTACTTGACTAATGTCCACCTATGTTCAAAGAAGAGAAGACTCCATTTTGATCTACATCTTTCAAAATGGGGTCTTTTTTTCCGTAGAACGAGGGTTTTTAATCAAACTTTATGTAAGCTACATTTGCAACTCCCTATGAAGATCGTTTCGTCACTTTATATCATAAGGGTGGGTGGTAAATTTGAAAATCAAGTGGCTCAAATCTAGATTTACAAAAACAGCATAACACAGAAAAATGACCTATTTCAGGAATATTTAGCGTGTTTTTCTTTATTAGTATGGACGATTGTCTTATAAAAATAGCTCTTATCTAACTATTCTTCAGTGTTAGCTTGATGGGGATGGGGTCTGACCTCAATTTCGTTCATTTTCGCATATATGAGCTGGACAAGGAGTAGGTATAGTATGAGGGAGTTTTATCCTAGTTTAGCCGAAGGAAGTTTCACCTTATCGTGAAAAGAGGAATGGGGATGACTTTTTATGCATTGTTCATTGCTAGTATTTTTTGTATGGTCATGAGTATCCGTACATTATTCTTGACTACTGGAGATAAGAAACGATTTTCGTTGGAAACACTTGGGTGGGCGGTTAATCTATATGCGACAATCTTAATTGGTTTTGCTTTAATATATCTCTTGTTTGAACTGCAAAATCATTCCGTGATCCTTGATAATGGCAAGAGAGTGGAAGGGGATTTCTTCCAACAATTACATACCTCGTTTTATTTCAGTGCAATGACGATGTTTTCTGTCGGTTACGGGGATATCAGTCCAATTGGAGTGGGAAGAATGGTAGCGACGATTCAAGCGTTCATCGGCTATGCACTGCCGGTAGCCTTTGTAATTCGAACGGTGAGCGAGTTGGACCAGTATGAGCGAAATAAGAAATGAAAGTTGTCTTTGCTGAAAAAATTAGGTACCCTAATTTATAGAACCTATAGAATAGAAACTGGAGGGTATCAAATTGACATTACAAGTAGGAGAAAAAGCACCAGATTTCACACTTCATGCAAGCGAAGGCGGGGAAGTTTCATTATCTGACTATCTAGGAAAAAATATCGTACTATTTTTCTACCCGAAGGATATGACACCAGGATGTACAACGGAAGCATGTGATTTTAGGGATCAGCACGCTCAGTTTGATGAGCTTAATGCGGTTATCTTTGGAATCAGTCCAGATCCAATAGCAAGCCATAAGAAATTTATCGACAAACACGGTCTGCCGTTTACATTATTAGCGGATGAACATCATGAAGTTTCTGAAACATATGAAGTATGGAAGTTGAAGAAAAACTTCGGCAAAGAATATATGGGAATAGAGCGCTCGACTTTTTTAATCGACGAAAAAGGAACACTAGTCAAAGAATGGCGTAAAGTTAAGGTAGAAGGCCATGTTGCAGAAGCACTCGAATACTTGCGAAACAAAGCAGAATAAGCGAGGGATATGATGAGAGACGAACGACTGAATAAACTGGCGAATGTCCTGCTAACCCATTCGATAAAACTAAAAGCGGGAGAGCGTGTATTAATAAGAGGGCACTACAATGCAAAACCGTTAATGAAAGAATTAATTGATGAAACGTATAAATTAGGAGCCTATCCATACATCGATATTATGGATGACGAATTGAACCGTCATTTAGCGATGGGCTACGAAAAAGAACAACTTAAAACACTTGCTTCTTGGATGATGAAAAAATATGAAGATACAGATGCAGTCATCATTGCTTATGGGGAAGAAAATGATGCTGAGCTTTCAGAAGTGCCAGCAGAGAAGCATCGAATTCGCGGTGAAGCGATGAAGAAGCCGACATTCTTTTATGTCAATAATCGTCGTTGGGTGCTACTTAACTACCCAACAATGGGTTTAGCACAAAAAGCTGGCATGAGCTTAAGCCGCTTTGAGGATTTTTTATTGGATGTAAGTACAGCTGATTATGAAAAAATGGACAGTGCCATGCAGCCGCTGAAGCAATTAATGGAACGTACTGATCGAGTTCGTCTCGTATCACCAGGAACGGATTTATCCTTTTCAATAAAAGGTATTCCAGCCATTGTTTGTGCAGGTGAAAATAATATTCCGGATGGGGAAGTATTTACGGCTCCAATCAAGGATAGTGTCAATGGAACGATTACTTTTAATACTCCATGTCCATATCAAGGCATGACTTTTCGAAACGTCTCATTAACCTTTAAAGAAGGTAAGCTGATTGAAGCGAATTCTGATCAAACGGAAAAAATGAATGAAATTTTTGATACAGATGCAGGTGCCCGTTATATTGGTGAATTTGCTATTGGCGTAAACCCATTTATTACAGAACCAATGGGTGACATTCTTTTTGATGAAAAAATTTGCGGTAGTCTACACTTCACGCCAGGTGAGGCTTATGAAGAAGCGGACAACGGAAATCGTTCAAGTATTCATTGGGATATGGTGTTAATTCAACGACCTGAATATGGTGGAGGAGAAATCTATTTTGATGATGTTTGTATCCGCAAGGACGGTCTATTTACATTGCCAGAGCTAGTAGGATTGAACCCTGATCAACTAAAATAGCCTGCCTATTTTTCTTGGGAAAGGCTATTGTCCAACTCAACTTTTCTATCATTGAATATATTAAAGTATGGGAATACCTCCTCAGAATAACTTACGCGGGCCAATTGCTCGCGGTTTTTTATGAAAAAAATAATCGACTATGCGTAAATAATATAAAGAGAAAACAATTGCCTATTGGAGGAATTCATATGCTTGTATTATCAACGATTGTACCATCCAAAAAGATTCAAACTGATATCGCAGCAAACTTCCCAAATATTGAATTTCACTATCAAGAGGAACTTGCGGTAGGTGAATTATCCCAAGCTGAAGTTATAATTACATACGGTGAAGATTTAGAAAATCAGCATATTCGAAAAGCTTCCAAGCTTAAATGGATTATGGTCATGTCTGCAGGTCTTGAAAAAATGCCCTTTGACGCAATTATTGAACGAGGTATTCTCGTAACAAATGCCCGGGGTATACATAAAACCCCAATGGCTGAATATACATTCGCTATGGTTCTACTTCACGAAAAACAAGGGCGGTTGCTGCTTGAAAATGAAAGGAATGAAAAATGGGACCGTGACATTAAAGTAGGGGAACTAAATGGGAAGACGATGCTAATCCTTGGTACAGGTGCAATCGGTGGCGAAATTGCCCGCATGGCTAAAGCATTTAACATGAAGACGGTAGGCGTGAATCGAAGTGGTAGCCCGACTGAATATATCGACAGAATCATTCAGAAGAATGCTCTCATTCCTGCGCTTCCACAAGCGGATTATCTTATATCCATTTTACCGTCCACTTATGAAACAAAGGGGCTCCTTCAAGAAGAACACTTTAAGGTGATGAAGAATTCGGCTGTGTTTGTAAATATCGGACGAGGAGACGTAGTAGACGAGAATATCTTGCTTTCGGCACTTGCTAACCAAGAGATTGCCCACGCGATTCTCGACGTATTCGATCCTGAGCCATTAGCAAAGGGTCATCCATTCTGGAAAATGGATAATGTGACCGTAACTTCTCATTTATCAAGCAGATCCTATGAATATCTACCACGGGCGTTCCGGATTTTTGAACAAAATCTTTCTAGTTATCTCGATGGCAAATCTAATTTTGTTAATAAGGTTGATCCAGAAAAAGGATATTAATTTGGTTTTAAAGACAAGTGCTCGATATGGTAAAATTAAATGAATTTCCAAGGCATTGTCAAGACTTCATAGGAGAAGCATTGACAAAGTGAGTCAATCAAAGGTACACTAATTATAAATATTATAATGTAAGAATATCTACTTGATAAGAAAAAGAGGTGCATTACGGTGTCCCAAGAGCTATTAAAAGAAGCATTGGATTCATTGAAAGATACCGGAGTACGTATCACCCCTCAACGTCATGCAATACTTGAGTATTTAATAAACTCGATGTCTCACCCAACGGCAGACGATATTTATAAAGCTTTGGAAGGTAAATTTCCAAATATGAGTGTGGCAACAGTTTATAATAATCTGCGAGTATTTCGTGAAGTTGGTCTGGTTAAAGAATTAACTTATGGGGATTCTTCTGCGCGATTCGATTTTGTCACAACAAACCATTACCATGTGATTTGTGAAAAGTGCGGCACAATTGTTGATTTCCACTATCCAGCGTTAGATGAAGTCGAGCACTTTGCTTCACAGGTCACTGGATTCAAAGTGAATACCCACCGTTTAGAGGTTTACGGAGACTGTCCAGATTGCCAAGGGAAAAGCTTGCACTAAAAAAGGTTCCGCCTACCAAGGCTGGAACTTTTTTATGTTTAGAAATCAGTAAGCTATCTGCATAATGACATTACATGTTGGAATTATGGGTAGAACAAGGTGAAGTAGATTACTAGTAGGAAGAAAAGAGACAGTGATGCTGCCTCTCATTGTTCGTGTTGAGTTTGTTTACGATTATATTTTTGATCAAACTCTTTACCTTCGAGACTTTTATCAAGAGTTAAAGATTCATCACAGTGCATGCAAATATCTACTCTGCCTAATATTTTTGTAGGCTTACTGCAGTTTGGGCAAATCACCTGCACCGTTTTTGTCGAGAGCATACCAATCCAGAAATAGACGACCGTGCTAGCTACGATGAATAGAAGACCGAGTAACATAAAAATCGTCATAACAATTGGATGGGATTTGAAAAAGATCCCTCCGTACATCACAATAAAACCGATGAAGATCAGACTGAGAGCAAATGTCCTGATTTTATTTATCTTACTAGAATATTTCGCCATAGTTGTCCCTCCTGAAATTTTACTATATCATATTTTATTGGAAAAGAAGAACAACATGCAGTAAAAATATAGCAAATCAAGAAACGGGAAAGTATCTATAAAAGATTGTTCTAATGCAGGGATTACAGGTGGAATGTCGAACAAGTAAACATACCACAATTTTTTGGGGGAATTAAGAAATGGAAGATATTCTTCGTCCGATTTATCAAGAGCGAGCAAGCTTAAAGTCAACGCTAGGTATATTATTAATAGAAAAAAGAAAAAACACAAGCTCTAATACAGACACTTTCGATTATATTTTATTTGTAATAGTAAATGAAGCGGAAGAACCAGTTTTCTTAAAACATTATACATATAAAGATCAAAAAGCAGCTCTGCACATTGTCCACGAAAATCAATTAAAAGAATGGTTATTGCTTGGCACGAATCGAAAAGTAGTCGATTGGCTTCAAAATGGAAAGGTTTTATATGATCGTAATGAATATCTCTACAATCTTAAAACGGAGCTTCGTGAGTTCCCTTTCTATGGACGTAAAATTAAGATCGGTATCGAATTTGCGAAATTAATAAGAAGGTATATGGATGGAAAAGCATTTTTTGAAGATGGACACTATCTAGACGCTTATAATCACGTGGTCCATTCTTTGCACCATCTCGCTAGATTAGAAGTGATTGAACAAGGATTTTATCCAGAAGTAACGGTCTGGAATCAAGTGAAATATATAGAACCAGAAATTTTTAAACTGTATGAGGAGCTTGTCAACAGTGAGGAAACTATCGAGAAGAGGCTTGAACTTTTGTTTCTCGCTAGTGAATTTCTTATCTATTCCAGAACTAATACAGGTTCACAGCATTTATTAGAAATAATGAAAGAAAGACAAGGTTACTGGAGCATATCAGAATTAATGGAACATCCTGAAATCGCCCATTATGCAGTTGATTTAAGTGTGTTGTTAGAATACTTAATACATAAGACGATAGTTGAAGTCGTTGAAATTGAGACCAAGGGGCATGAAATTTATCATCGTAATTATCAAGTTCGATAATTATTTTAAAAAAGATGTTGACCTTATGTTTGTATGATGTTATATTTATATACGTCGCTGAGGGGCACAAGCTTTCACAGCGGCGGAGAAACATCTCGAAATACTTTTTTGAAAAATATGTTGACAGTACATAAGTTAACGTGTTAAATTGATAAAGTCGCTTACGAGATAAACGATAACAAATTGCTCTTTGAAAACTGAACAAAACAAAGCGCCAACGTTTTAATTGAAGTGAGTACACACTATAAAAACAATGAGCAAGTCAAACACTTTTTGGAG